>JAAZMZ010000032.1 GCA_012798535.1 Leptolinea sp. | reverse complement strand
GATGGTAACTGATCAATCTTTACTGTCTGCCCTCAACCAGTGGGAAGAACATGCGCGGGAATATTTTGCTGATCTTAAGGTCGGTTTATTGGAATTAAATACCGTTCCTCAAACAGATGAGGAACGGCTTGAACAATTTGAATTGAAACGAAAGATTGTAAATACTTTGGTTGAGAAGGTCTATATCCACAAGGATCGGTCTTTAGAGGTTACGATCCGTTTAAATCTCCTCCAGATGATTCGGCAACGACCTAGTGCGGACCAAGTCCCACAGGCCGGAACTTATACCCGTAGATCAGCATACCGCGCTCATTCTCATCTTCGCGGATTTTGCGCGTCACCATTTCGACCGGCATGCCGATGCGTGGTTTTTCTTCGCCCAGGTCGGTCAACTGCGCGGTGACCACTGGGCCTTCTTCCAGTTTTACCAGTGCCACGGCGTATGGCGTGTTGGTCTCGAAACCGGCCGGCGCGTCGTGCAGCACAGTGTAGGAATACACTTCACCTTTGCCGCTAAAACTGAAGGCTGTTTTAGCTTCGCCACCGCAGTGCGGACAGACGTCGCGCGGCGGGAATATCTTGGCATCGCAATGCGGACAGACTTCACCGACTAATCCGTAGCGTTGTTTTTTCAATCTCCAATGACGGGGTATTTCCATAACCGATCTTCTTTCTATTTCCGAATTTAACGTATGCCCAGTTTATCCAGACAGAACTCTCAATTCCTATCAGACTTACAGTGGTCTGCAATCCTTGCCCGCCAATGGTTCAACAGGCTCACCAGCCGGTGGTTCGACAGGCTCACCAATCCCTCTTCACAAAGAGGGACAAATTAATCCAGACGTTCCAGCACGTGGGCGGCGGCCGTGGAGGCCGGTCCGCCTAACGACTGGATCAGCGCGCGGCGGGCGTTCTTCACCTGATTCGCGCCGGCCTGCCCACGTAATTGCTGGACGGCTTCAACCGCCTGGTACACTCCCACGGCACCCGGCGGATTCCCGCGTGCCTTGCAGCCGCCCATGGTCAACACGGGCAGTATCCCGTTGAGCGCCAGATTACCGTTCTGCGCCAGTTTCCAGCCTTCCCCGCGCCGGGCAAAACCGACTGCTTCCAGAGAAAGCAGCGCGTAGATGCTGAAGCTGTCGCACACTTCGAACAGGTCGACATCTCCCGGCAGGATGCCCGCCATGCGGCAGGCGCGTTCCGCGGAGATATGTGCGGCGTCAAATGCCAGCGGGTCAGGGCGGTCGTGCAGCGCGAGGGTGTCGATGACCACACTACTCCCGGTTATTCGCACCAGAGGATGAGGCAGTCCGGCCGGAACCCGGTCGCGGGCGGCCAGCATAACGGCTGCGGCGCCGTCGGCGTAAGGCCCCATATCGAACAGATTCAGCGGATCGCTGAGCATCTCCGCGCGGTCATAAGCCTCGCGCTTGATGGCTTTCCGGAAGAAGGCGTTGGGATTGTTCGCGCCGTTGGCGTGGGCAATCAACGCGAATTCGCCGAAAGCTTCGCGCGGAGCGTTGTATTCATGAAGGTAGCGCTGCATCAACAGTGCGGCCTGCGCCGGCGCACTCAGGCCGGCCATGGCTTCATAATCATAGTCGCCGGATTGCGCCACGGCGGCTTCCACTTCTGGACCGACCATGTCAGTGACTTTTTCGACACCCAGCACCAGAGCGTAGTCCACCAGTCCTGAATCGATGGCGTTCACGCCCACGCGCAGGGCGGCGCCGCCCGAAGCCCCGGCCGCTTCCACGGTGAAGGCTTCGATACCTTTCAGGCCGGCGTTGTCGGTCAACAGGGCGCCCAGGTTTTCCTGATGCGAAAGAACCGGGCTGAGGAAATTTCCGATATACATGGCCTGCGGTTTCAATCCGCCGGCGTCTTTGATGGCGGCCAGCATCGCCCGCGCGGCCAGGGTGCGCAGGCTGACATCCCAGTGTTCACCCACGGGGACCTGACCGATTCCGGCAATCACAACGTCTCTCATGCGCGGCTCCTATTTCATGGCCAGTTTGCCGCGGTAGCGGACGTAAGTTCCGTAGTCGATCGGCGTACGGCGGGCGATGTAATCCTGGGTGGACGGTGCTTTCTTCTGGCGTTCGGTGATCCTGTCAGTCACGCGGATGTCGAAGGCGTCTGATCCCGCACCCGAACCGAATGAGACCACCAGCACGCGGTCGCCCGGTCTGGCGATATCCAGCACCGCGCTCAACCCGATGAGTGCCGCGCCGGCGTAGGTGTTGCCGATGACTGGTGAGAGCAGGCCGGGTGCGATCTGTTCGGGCTTGAAGCCCAGTAGACCTGCCACCCGCTGCGGGAACTTGGCATTGGGCTGGTGGAACACGGCGTAGGTGAAATCTTCCGCCCTGGCACCGCTCAACTCCAGCAGAGCTTTACCGGCTGAGGTGATGTGGGTGAAGTAAGCCGGTTCACCGGTGAAGCGCTGGCCGTGTTCCGGGTATTTCTGGTCCGCGCGCCGGAAAAAATCCGGTGTATCGGAGACATAGGAGTAAGATGCGGCCACTTCGGCCAGAGCTTCTTCCGCAGGGCCGAGGATATAGGCGGCTCCGCCGGCAGCGGCGGTGTATTCCAGTGCGTCGCCCGGCCGGCCCTGTGCGGTATCCATGCCGATGGCCAGAGCGTAATCGGCCATGCTCGAGCCGACCAATCCCATGGCAGCGGTGAAAGCTTCCGTACCGGCTTTGCAGGCAAATTCCCAATCCGCAGCCGAAACGGCCGGGGTGGCGCCGATGGCTTCGGCAACAACGGTGCCGGTCGGTTTGACGGAATAGGGATGCGATTCTGATCCCACCCAGACGGCGCGCAGATCGCATGGATCGATCCCGGCGCGCGCCAGGGCATTGCGGGCGGCTTCGATCGACATGGTGATCACGTCTTCATCCAGCCCCGGGACGGATTTCTCTTTGACCGGCGTGCCGCCTTCACCGCCCGTCCAAACGCGGGCAACTTCAGCAGCCGGCAGGCGGTAGCGCGGCACGTAGGCTCCGTATCCAATGATGCCCACCGGCCGCGTGGGGATGAGCAAGCCGTTCTTATGTTTGTGTTCTTCGGTCATGGTTTCTCCGATATTCATTCCAGTTTTCCGTTTCTATCATTCATCGGCGGCTGTTCATTTTTTTACCGAGGTTCTATCTATATTTTCAAGAAAGAAGTTCTTAATCAGGATTAAGGCCCGGTTGCGCCAGAAATTCGCCAAATTTAACGAATGCCTGCCGTTCAATTCATTTCGCTTTTAGCTCCTTCAATATCTCTTCAGCGCGGTCGATGCGGATGGTCTTCTCGGCTACCATGCGGTCTGCCACTCTGTCGATCCACGCGCCTTCCGCGCCGGCAGCGACCGCCACCTGGCGGGCGTGTAACGTCATATGCCCGCGCTGAATTCCTTCGGTGGCCAACGCACGCAGCGCGGCTAGGTTTTGCGCCAATCCCACCGAGACGATGATCTCGGCCAGTTCGCGGGCAGTCTTCACACCCAGTAATTTAACAGCCGCTTTCGCTCCGGGGTGCACCCGCGTGGATCCGCCTATGATCCCTACCGCCATGGGCATTTCCAGCGAACCGGTAAGAGCGCCGTCGGCGCTGCGTCCCCAGGTAGACAGACTGGTATAAACGCCGTGGCGGGCGGCATAGGCATGCGCACCGGCTTCCACGGCACGCCAGTCGTTTCCGGTCGCCATCACCACCGCGTCCACACCGTTCATGATTCCCTTGTTGTGGGTGGCCGCGCGGTATGGATCGGCAGCCGCAAAAGCCCAGGCTTCGATGATCCCGTCGCGCACCTGTTCACCGCTGTAGTCGTCAAATGCCAGTTCTTTGACCGGAATGGCGATATGCGCCCGCGCCAGTCTTCGGTCGGCCAGGTTAGAGAGGATGCGCAAATGCACTCTGCCACCGGTGAGAGCCTCCACACGCGGAGCCAGCCGTTCGCAGGCTGTGTTGACGGCGTTGGCGCCCATCGCGTCGCGCACATCCATGATGATATGCAAAACGGGGAATGGACCGATGGGGCTTTGGTCGATGAGGCGCACATCCAGTTCGCGCGGGCCACCGCCCATTTCCGTCAGAACCGGATCGAACCCGGCGGCTTCGGCCAGCAGTTCGCTCCCGTGCTGAATTAGCACATCCCGGGCTTTGAACGGATCTTTGGTTTCCAAAATCTGCATCTGCCCGATCATCAATGGCTCATCTGACGAAGCGAAGAATCCCCCACCTGAGCGTGCCAGCCGAGCCATGAAGGAAGCCCCGGCGATCACCGACGGTTCTTCCACCACCATGGGCACCCATACCTTGCGGCCGTTGATCACGAAATTTTGAGCGATGCCGATGGGCAGGGCGAATACACCGATGGCATTTTCGACCATCTTGTCGGCAGCCGCCGCCGTCAATCCAGACAGGCCGGAAAGAGCGTCGATGTCGTCTTCCGTCAGGCTGGTTTCCTGTCGTAAATAATTACCCCGTTCCTGCAGGGTCAATTCATAGAAACGCAGTTTATCAAGACTTTCCATGGATTTTGTGCTCATAAGCTTACCCGTCCCATGCATTCAAAACCTATCAAATTGTATTGTACAGGCAGTGGGTAGATATCGATATGACAAATTTTCAGACAGGTTCCAGAAAAATGAAACGTGCCATAGTGTACCCAATGGTGAATTTTTTTGATTTGACTTCAACAGTGACGGTTTTATTAAAAGATAAATTTTCGAGTACCTTTATGTGTTCACCGGGCATAACAGATTTTTCTTCCAGGAAATCGAGCACTTGCGGCGTATCTTCAGCCAGTTCATGAATGCGCCGGATAATGCCTTCCCCACCCTGATGAATAGAGATAAGTGGCACCCATTCGACAACAGCATCCTCATAGCCGGGGAGGGGATTACCATGCGGACAAAGAGATGGTGAATGCAGATCGTGGATAAGCGCATTTTCGAGTTCAGGTGATATGGCATGCTCAAAGCGATGGGCTTCTGCATGTACCTTGGACCAGGTGAGATATTTCGATAGCATCCATTCCGCCAGCATATGACGGCGCATTATTGAGCGCGCGGCTTCCCAACCAGCAGGTGTCAAATGGGGAAGATGACCTGGCCCAATTTTTACTAATCCGTCTCGAGCCATGCGTTTAAGTGTGTTGGTTATTGTCGGTGGTGAAACGCCTAATATTTCCGCCAGGAGAGTCCCCACAGGCGGTTCTTTATCACGTTCCATAACATATAACAGGTTAAGGTAATTCTCGATGGTTGGACTGAACTTATCCATTGTAACTAATTATAGTATTTTTATTGATTAACCTTGATTAAAAACGAAATTAGTATATACTAATAATTAATTGTAAAAAAACAATTGAGAAAGTCCTCGCTATTCCCAAGGTTTATCAAAGGAGAATTTTATGGTTCCATTATCAACATTCAAGCCTGGTGAGACGGTCAAAATTAAAACCGTTATCGGGAAAGATGAGGTTCGACAACATCTGGCTGAATTAGGGTTTGTTATGGATTGTGATGTTACCGTGATTAATGAGATGGGCGGCAATCTGATTCTTCAGGTAAAAGACTCGCGAGTGGCGCTTGATAAGACGCTGGCAAACCGAATTCTGATATAGATTCAAGGAGAATACTGGATGAAAACGTTACGAGATGTAAAAGTTGGGGAAACCACCACTGTTGTAAAACTTCACGGGGGCGGACCAATAAAACGGCGGATTATGGATATGGGAATAACTAAGGGGACGGAGATCTATGTGAGAAAAGTGGCACCGCTTGGTGATCCAATGGAGTTAAATCTGCGTGGATACGAACTGAGTGTTCGTAAAAGTGACGCTGAAATGATTGAAGTCAATGAATGAGAATTCAATGTTGAGTTTGTCATAACTAATGGGAAGGATAAAAATAATGGAACTAAAAATTGCCCTGGCTGGCAATCCAAATAGCGGCAAAACAACCCTCTTTAATTCACTTACAGGTTCATCGCAGTATGTCGGTAACTGGCCGGGAGTTACAGTGGAAAAGAAAGAGGGGAGAATAAAAGGTCATAAAGATGTGATCATTCAGGATTTACCGGGAATATATTCCCTTTCCCCCTACTCTTTAGAAGAAGTTCTGGCGCGAAATTACCTTGTCAACGAGAAACCAGATGTGATCATCAATATTGTTGATGGAACGAATATTGAACGCAATCTTTACCTGACGACCCAGTTGATTGAATTGGGCATTCCTGTGATTATCGCTGTCAATATGATCGATCTGGTCCGCAAGAACGGGGATGTACTGGACCTGAAGAAGATCGGAGACGCGCTGGGTAGCGAGGTGATGGAGATCAGTGCATTGAAGGGGGAGGGGATATTCGAAACAGTGGAAATGGCCATATCTCTGGCAAAATCCAGGAAGATGAGCGAACTGCCACATGTATTTAAAGGAAGTGTGGAGCATGCACTGGCACATATTGAAGAATCGATATGTGAGAGAGTGGAAAAGAGCCGTCTGCGGTGGTACGCCATCAAACTATTCGAACGCGATAAGCAAGTTTCAGAGTCTCTGAAGCTGGAGAAAGCCCTACTTTCTCACCTTGAAGAACACATTGCTGATTGTGAAAAAGAAATGGATGATGATGCGGAAAGCATCATTACCAACCAGCGTTATACCTATATCAGTTCTCTGGTAAACACGGCGGTTAAAAAGAAGAAACCTGCCAACAATCTGACTGTATCAGACAAGATAGACAGAATTGTCACCAACCGCATACTGGCACTGCCGATTTTTGCTCTGGTTATGTACGCTGTGTATTACATTTCCATCAGTACCATCGGCGATCTTGTCACTGGTTGGACGAATGATACCCTGTTTGGAGAAGTGATATGCGGAAATCTGCGCACCTTCATGGAAAGTGCAGGGATGGCTGGATGGTTGACCGGCCTGGTGGTTGATGGAATCGTTGGCGGTGTGGGCGCCGTACTAGGTTTTGTACCCCAGATGATCATTCTGTTTTTAATGCTTTCCATAATCGAGGATGTCGGTTACATGGCCCGGGTTGCCTTCATTATGGACCGTATATTCCGCCGATTTGGTCTTTCGGGTAAGAGTTTTATTCCCATGCTGGTCTCTTCGGGTTGCGGTGTTCCGGGTGTTATGGCCTGTCGAACCATTGAAAACGAACGCGATCGTAAATTGACTGTAATGACCACGTGTTTTGTTCCCTGTGGTGCGAAGATGCCGATCATAGCTCTTTTCGCGGGCGCGCTGTTTGGTGGAAGCGGTCTCGTGGCCACCTCGGCGTATTTCATCGGGATTGGCGCAATCATTGTTTCCGGTATTATCTTGAAAAAGACTAGCCTGTTTGCCGGCGATCCGGCCCCGTTTGTGATGGAACTTCCTGCCTACCATATCCCGTCTGCCAGAAATGTCTTCCATTCGACCTGGGAACGCGGGTGGAGTTTTATTGAACGGGCGGGGACTGTAATTCTTGTTTCAGCTGTCGTATTGTGGTTTTTACAGGCTTTCGGCACAGTGGACGGCGTTTTCACTATGGTTGAAGATAACAACAACAGTCTGCTGGCTGCCATTGGCGCGGTGATAGCGCCGCTGTTTTCTCCTCTTGGTTTTGGAAGCTGGAAAGCTGCTGTGGCAACTTTCACAGGTTTGATCGCGAAAGAAAACGTGGTCGGCACTTTCGGTGTGCTGTATGGATTTGCGGAAGTGGCTGAAGATGGAGCAGAGATCTGGTCGAGCCTGGCGGCAGATTATACACAGCTTAGCGCTTACAGTTTCATGATCTTCAACCTTCTTTGCGCTCCCTGTTTTGCAGCCATGGGCGCCATTAAACGGGAGATGAACAACGCGAAATGGACGTGGATTGCCATCGGTTATATGACAGGCTTCGCGTATGTGATTTCGCTGGTGATATATCAACTGGGAGAACTCTTGAGTGGGGGAGCGTTTGGTGCAGGAAGCGTTATCGCGATCCTTCTCCTGGTGGGTATTTTTTATCTTCTTTTCCGAAAAAGCCCGGAAGAGACAGTCGCTGTGATGAAAGCAACTGATGGTCTGGCCGTTCTAAAGTAAGGTGGAGAAAATGATTGCTTTTATTTCTGAAAACCTGGCCACAATTATTGGGTCAATAATCGTACTGGCCATTATTTCGCTGATCATCTTCAAGAGCATACGATATTCAAGAATGAAAAAAAGCTCATGCGGTTGCAGTTGTTCCGGATGTCCGGGCAGTAGTACCTGTCATCAAAGATGAACTCAACAAGTCGGGTTTTTGGATAGTATTCTTTCCTCTTCTATGTACTACCCGTTTTCCGGTGGAAAGCGAGC
The DNA here is from genome assembly GCA_012798535.1 of Leptolinea sp. Lineage (GTDB taxonomy): Bacteria > Chloroflexota > Anaerolineae > Anaerolineales > Anaerolineaceae > Leptolinea. The sequence continues at coordinate 33,720 of JAAZMZ010000032.1, read as the reverse complement.
ATAACGTTCGCTTTCCACCATCTTTAATATAAATAGCTACTACATATAAAAAGGATTATTTCATAGAAACGCAGATTTTCCAGACTAAAAAAGATTTTTTATTTAATAACTCATCTGTACTATGTATTTAAGACCTGTCAAAGAGTATTGTACCGGATAGAAAATGGTCTGGATATAGACAGCCGAGAAAACAATCCTTCGGGAAAAATCCAGTCTCCTTGAAAACAGCAGATCCGCGGAAATTGCGGGGAAAGATAGTCAAGTTTCAACAGTAGGTATCAGTAATTTAAATTCAGCCTGCGGTCTACGATTGCTTGCAGGATTGTAATCTGTATAACCATGTTGAAAACAAACCGGATGACCTCTATCCTCTAATTAAAGAAGAAGGTGTTTATGAGCATCCTGCGAACTGGTAATCTGGTACTGGCATTTCTGCTGGAACTTGGCCTGCTGGCAATCTTTGGATATAGGGGAGCGACCTTTCATGTTACATCTATGTGGAAGATTTTGCTGGGGATCGGTTTGCCGATTCTGCTGGCGATGGTCTGGGGTAAATTCCTCGCGCCAGCCTCATCCACCCGATTGACGGAACCCTGGCTGGCTGAATTAAAAATCGTTCTCTTTTCACTGGGGACTTTCCTGCTGTGTTCGACCGGTCAGAAGTCACTCTCTCTCTGGTTTGGTGTAGCCTGGATTAGTAACCTGATCTTCTTATATATATAATAAAAGGTGAATGCGCGACAAGAATTTATAGGGGTTCCTATGAACATTCTTGAAACCGAACGCCTGATTTTGCGGTATCTGCATTCTGAAGATATCCCGGACCTGATCAACCTTTGGACGGATATCGACGTTACCCGCTATCTGGGCGGACCGCGGGATGTGGAAACCCTGCGAAAGGATCTGGTTGCGACGGCGGATAATCCACTGGCCGAACAATTTGTCCTGTGGCCGTTGGTGGAAAAATCGAGCCGCCGGGTGATCGGTCACAGCGGTATCCTCGAAAAAGTGGTGGATGGATTGCGGGAATACGAGATAATCTACGTACTCGCGAAATCCGTCTGGGGGAAAGGGTATGCCACCGAGATTGGCCGGGGATTGTGTATTTATGCCTATCACGTGCGCAATCTCAACCGTCTGATCGCGCTCGTGGAGCCGGAGAACAAAGCCTCCGAACGGGTGGCCGTTAAGATCGGCATGCATTTGGAAAAGGAGATCGTCCGGCCGGAAGGCGGGATGCGCAGGATGTACGCGATTTTTCTACCGCATTGAATTACCTGCCCTGGGATGCATTTTACAAAAGCTGACACGATAGTAACTCCCGCAGTATTATTAACTGATGACAGGCACAATATTTAGGTTGTTTTATCTTTTGTGTCTTTGGATGTGGAGGAGAAGATATGAGCTCAACACAATCCGCTACCCTGGCCGGCGGATGTTTCTGGTGCCTGGAAGCCGTTTATGACAGCCTTCAGGGTGTGATCGATGTCTTATCCGGGTATGCCGGCGGTACCACGGTCAATCCATCTTACCGGCAAGTATGCAGCGGACAGACCGGCCATGCCGAAGCTGTGCAGATCCAATTCGATCCGTCAATCATCAGTTATCGCGATCTGCTGGAGGTATTCTTTTCGATCCATGATCCAACCACGCCTGATCGTCAGGGAGCGGATGTAGGAACGCAATACCGATCGGTCATTTTTTACCATACACCCGACCAGAAGAAGATCGCCGAAGAAATCATCAAGGAATTATCGGAAGAAAAAATCTGGCCGTCGAAGATCGTCACCGAAGTGACACCGTTGAGTGTGTTCTACCCGGCGGAAGAGTATCACCAGGAGTATTTTGCCCGTAATCCCGATCAGGGGTATTGCGCGATGGTGGTTTCACCCAAGGTGGCAAAGTTCCGCCAGAAATTTTCTTCGCGCCTGAAAGCCTGAACTGCCAGTTACCTGTTTACCGTAGTTGTCAGAAGAGATCTATCTCGCTGCCGTAGGCAAATTGTTCATCCCTTACGGATGGGCAGGGTATTGCCCGGAAATCCGCATGGGTGGATAATTCAGGCATGTTCTACCAGCTTCCCATCTTTGAAAATCTGTGCCCTTCCTGGGAGAAGGTACTTCATCTGGGTGTGCGGGAAGTCTTCCCTAAAGACAGCCGTATCTTCTTCACGGAAGACCTGGTGGATGGATTGTATTACATCGTGGAAGGCTCCATTGAGATCAATTTGCACACCATACACGGCCCGGAAAAAGTCCTCTTTATGGTGGGAAAGGGCTGTATCTTCGGCGAGGTATCCTGCTTCATCGGGGGTGACGCGGAAGATGCCAGCGCTCGAACACGCTCGGATAGCGTGCTCTATTACTTTAAAAAGGAAACCATCGAACGAATCATCGCCGTTCAGCACCCGGAATTGATGCTCGAACTGGTTCAGACTGTGGCCTACAAGGCTCGAATGTTCACCGAACTATTGACCGATGAACTGATCAGCAACCATTTCACCCGCGTGTGCAAGATGCTGGTCTATCTGGTCCGTTTCCGTGAAATCCGCATTGAACCCGGGCAGAAGAGGGTGGTTTTCCAACCCGATATGACCCAGCATGATATTGCAAGGTTGATGGGTGTTCATCGTGTGACCGTGACCAAAGCAATTGGCGAGTTGAAACATCGGGGGATTATTCGCCAGTTTTCCAAGAAATGCTTGGATATCACTGATTTTCCTGAACTGTTGCGGCTGGTTGAAAGTGTGGAACCGTAATATCTTAAAAATCAAATAAATGTAGCAATAACTACATTATTATCTCTTCAACGAACATAAGATTTAAGTGTGCTGATAACGCCCTTTAGCCCTCTTTACCTGCCTCGACGAAGGGATCTCCTGTGAAATCACACATAAAATTATTCACTCCCGGTCCGGGAGATGTGGACGATGATATTCTGGATGCCCTGCGGTTGCCTGTCATGCGGCACTATGGGCCGGACTGGATGCCCGTCCATGTCGAAATGGACGAACTGCTGCATAAACTGTTCAAGACGGCCAACGATATGTTCGTGGTTCCGGGGCCAGCCTCGGCCGTGCTGGATATGGCCATCGGTTCGGCGGTAGCTCCCGGCCGGAAGATCATTATCGGAACGAATGGATTTTTCGGTGACCGGTTATTGGAAATTTCCCGCGCGCACCATTTGGATATTATTCCCTTCATGGCTGCCTGGGGACAACCTCTCGATCCGGAAGTTCTCCTTTCTTTGATAAAGGAGAATCCTGACGCCGTGGCTTTTGCCATGGTACACCATGAGACATCGACCACCGTGCTGAATCCGTTGAAGAAATTGATGGAGATTGCCAGCCAGGCGGGACTGTTGACTATTGTGGATACCGTCTCCTCACTGGGCGGTGTTGACGTGCCCGTGGATGACTGGGGGATCGATCTGTGTGTCTGCGGAGCGAACAAATGCATTGAAGCCGCGCCGGGAGTCGCTTTCATCAGCGTCAGCCCGCGCGCCTGGCAGATGGTCGACAGCCATTCCGGTTCCGGCAGCTGGTATCTGGATCTGAAGCTCTGGCGGCACTATATCCAGGAATGGGGCGCCTGGCATCCATCACCGGTCACCCTGCCTTCCAATGTCATCCTGGCCGCTCGCGAAGGCATCAAGAAGATTTTTGAACGCGGTCTGGACGCTCATTACGCCCGTTATGCCAGAGCCTGTAAAGCCATGCGCACCGGGATGACCAATCTGGGATTCGAAATGTTCGTTCCCGAAAATTTTGCTTCTCCCATTGCCACCGCCGTAAAAGCTCGACCGGAATTCAGCATCGATGAAATGACCAGATGGTTGATGGATGAGCACCAGATTGCCATAGGTGCCGGACTGGGCGAATTAAGCGGCAAGATCTTCCGTGTAGGCCACCTGGGGAAGGCGGCGGAGCGGGACTATATGCTGGATTTCCTCTTTACAATGGAAGAATACCTGCGGTTCAAGAAGATTCCCGTGCAGGCCGGCAGCGGAGTGGCCGGTTTATTTGTATGACCGGATGCTGGAATGAGAAAAAGCACCCGTCAAGATCAGCTAATGTTTATGTTACGAAGTTTATCGGTTTTAAAAGGACTACAATGAAATAGCCACGGCTGTTTCATTCCTCCGATTTTCTCTATCCACAGGAGTAAAACGAATGAGTGAATCAATACGTGCGTTGTGTGAATCTCCGGCCGGCAAGACGGAGATATTACTGGGAAACATTGCTTTCGCGGTGGGTTGTGTGCGAGGAGGTGTGCATGCCGCCGATGGCTACCCGGGTACCCCGAGCAGCGAGGTGATCGACCGCGGCCTGTCTGAAGTGCAGGACCTGATCCATGTAGACTGGTCGGTGAACGAAGCTGTGGCCTCGGCCGTGGGTGTCGGGCACTCCCTGGCCGGGCGGGATTGCGTGGTGACCATGAAGATTCCCGGCCTGTTCCAGGCGGGGGATATTTTTACAAGCGGTTCGGCCTTCGCGCAGGAACGCGGTGGTCTGGTGTACTACATAGCCAGCGATTTCACGCCCAGTTCCACCCAGCATGTCATCGATCCACGTTATCTGTTCAAATCCTGTTTTATTCCGGTATTGGAACCGCGCAATCATCAGGAATTGCATGAATCCGCGGCCATCGCAGTGGAGATCGCGCGCAAATACAAAACCCAGGTGGTGATTTTTCCCAATGGAAACCTGTGTCACAGTGAAGGTTTGGTTCATTTAATGGAACCTGTGCACCGCGACCCGGTGCAAATGCCAGAAAGCCTGAAAGAATTCAGCGTATTTCCGGGGGTTGCCCGTAAGAATTATGACCTGTTTATGAGAGAACGCATGCCTGCCCTGGTGGAGATGGTCGAGACCAGTCCTCTAAACCGCTGGGAGAAGGGATCAGGCAAATTGGGTGTGGTCACCGCGGGGATGAGTGACTGTTATGTGCGCGAGGTAAAAGATGCACTTGGCCTGGATATCGATATCCTCTCGCTGGCATTCACTAATCCACTGCCCATGGATTTGATCACCGAGTTTTATAACTCCATTCATGGAGATGTCTATGTGATCGAAGACGGCTATCGCTTCATTCAGGAAGCCATGCTGCAGGCTGGTTTACACCCGAAGGGTAAAGAAGAGTACGACTCGTTGACCGAATGGTCACCCGCGTTGATTGCCGAAAAACTTGGCAAACCTCTGGTTGGCAATAAACCGGATGTGCCGCCGGTTGTCCGCCCACCGTCTTTCTGCGCCGGGTGCCCCTACCGGCTCTTCGCACAGGAAGTCGCGCTGCTCCGGAAGAAGAAGCAGGTGGATGTGGTTTTCGGGGATATCGGCTGCAACGGCCTGTTGTATTTTATGAACGCTCTGGATACCGCCCTGGCGATGGGCGCCAGCGAAGGTCAGCGCATCGGCTACGTAATGGATAGACCTGAACAGGTTTCCCGCTGCCTGACTGTGGTGGGAGATAGTACGGAATGCCATACCGGCATGGATGCCACCCGCAATGCTATTTATCGCAACGTGCCGGGAGTGAAGGTGATTCTTGATAACTCATGGACAGGCATGACCGGCGCGCAGCCCACCCCGACCTCGCCGGTCAATTTGTCTGGCCAGCCGATGAAATTCAACCTGCCGGCCAGTCTCCGTGCTCACGGTGCCAATGTGATAGAGGTTGGCGCGTATGATAAAAAAGGACTGCGGTCCGCGCTGAAAACCGCCCTTGATCTGGCAGCCGGAGGAACCTACACAACGGTTGTCGTACAGGATGGGGTCTGCATTCAAAAAGCGAATCGCAGCACCCAGCGAGTGATGGTTGATCCTGAAGTTTGTAAAAAATGCGGCGCCTGCCTGATCTGCCCCGGACTTGAAGCTGGTCCGGATGGTGTTCCAGTGATAACCAACCTGTGCACAGGCTGCGGTGGAAACACGCCGGCTTGCGTTCAGACCTGTCCGACAGGGGTACTCCACACGGTCGATTTGAAGGACTTGAACCTTAAATCCATGCCAGACTTCCCGGTGCCGGAAGCCGGTTTTAAACCCGAAGATCTTCAGAACATCAAACTCCCCGAACGCCTCTCGGTGGCGATTCGCGGTGTGGGCGGGCAGGGCAACCTGTTCTTTGGAGCCGTGCTTACCCAGCTGGCTTTCCTGGCTGGATATGATAAAAAGAACATTATTAAAGGAGAGACCCACGGGATGGCGCAAATGGGCGGCCCGGTGATCAGCACCTTCGCCTGCGGAAAGGCGTCCAGCCCGGTTTTCCTGCCCGGAACCACAGATTGTCTGATCGTTATGGAAAAGAGTGAAGTACTGCGGCCGGATTTCCTGGCGCTGCTCAAGCCCGGTGGAACGGTGCTGCTGGCCGATACCTGCATTCTGCCGCTGGGCTTTCCGAAAGACCGGTATCCGACCGATGAACAGATCATCTCCAACCTTAAGGGTTACCGCACACTGCTGGTCAATGTGCTGGGGAAAGCTCTGGAACTGGGCGATCAGAGCGGCCGGATCGCCAATGTGGTGATGATGGGTGTGTTGAGCACTTTAACGCCGTTCGACCGGTTCCCGGAAGCAGTATGGCGTCAGGCTTTGCGTCAGGTAAACGCCAAATCGTCCATCTGGGCGGCCAATGTGGCGGCCTTCCGCGCCGGGCGGGAACTGGCTTCTGCTGCCAGAGTTCTTTCTTGAAATAATTGGTCATACAGGAGAGATCGTATGCTGAAAAACCTGCTTGAACCGAAGAGCATTGCCGTTATAGGTGCCAGCGAAGACGTCACAAAACCGGGTGGACGACTGACCCTTAACATCCTGACCAAAGGATTCGCCGGTAACCTGTATCTGGTCAATCCGAAAGGCGGCATGATCCAGGGTGTCAAGGCCTACCCGTCGATCCCAGAATTGCCGGAAGCCCCCGAACTGGCGTTGATCGGTGTGCCGGCCAAATTCGTACGCACCGCGCTGGAGGAACTGGCGGCCAAAGGTAGCAAAATTGTGGTGGTCTTAAGCGCAGGCTTTGGTGAACTAGGACCGGAAGGAAAAGCGGAAGAAAGAGCTCTGGCGGAGATCGCTACCCGGCATGGTGTTCTGCTGCTGGGTCCCAACTGCTCAGGGGTGATGACCTACGCGCATGCCAGTAAATTCACCGGTGTCGCATTGAAACTGGAGAAGGGCGGTATCGACTTTATCAGCGGCTCGGGAGCCACAGTCGATTTTTTGGCCGAGCATGCCATGCGCCGCGGGCTGAAGTTCAATTCCTTCCTCACAGTAGGTAACTCCGCCCAGAGCGGCGTACCGGATGTGATGGAAATCTACGATGCCGATCACGGACCGGACAGCCCGAAAGTGATGATCACCTATCAGGAAAGCATCGTCAATCCGCAAAAATTCTTGAAAGCTGCCCGCAGCCTGAATAAAAAGGGAGTGTTGCTGGCCGGGATTAAAGCCGGCACCACCCAGGCGGGCAGCCGGGCGGCTGCCAGTCACACCGGAGCTATGGCCACCAACGACACTGCCGTGCAGGCGTTGTTTGATAAAGCCGGTGTGATCCGCGTGGATTCGCGCCTGGAACTGGTGGATGTGGCTGCCATCCTGACGCTGGTCAAAGGCCGGGCGGATGGCAGGCGTGTCGCCATTGTGACCGACGCCGGCGGTCCCGGAGTTATGCTGAGTGATGAACTCAGTCGGCTGGGCTTTGAAGTCCCGGCATTCAACGAGCGCACCCGTGCGCGGCTGGCCGAAGTTCTGCCGGCTGGCGCCGGAGTGGGTAATCCGGTGGATACCCTGCCGACCAGCCCCGCCGCCAATCTTGAAAAAGTGCTGTCCATCCTGATCGAAGAGGTGAAGGATCAGGTGGATTACATTGTGGTGATGAACGGTGATGCCGGAATGATGGATAACTGGGCGCTGTATCAGGTCGCCCGTAAATTCATGGATATCAGTCCCATCCCGATCATCCCGTCGTATGAATCGGTGCTCTCTTCGGAAGTACCCTTGAAGAAATTCCGTGAGATCGGCGGCTGCTATTTCGAAGACGAGGTTTACCTGGCACGGGCTCTGTCCCGCGTGGTCAACCGGCCGCGCATCTATGAACCGGAAAAATCAGCGGTTGGTTACGATAAGAAAAAGATCGCCGAACTTTTGAACGGCTGCCACGGCGCGCTATCTCCGCAGATCACACGCGAAGTGCTGCAGACGGCCGGTGTGCGCTTCCCCGGCCAGGTCGAGTTGAGGGAAAAAGCTGGTTTGAAAGACGTTCCCTTTGCCTTCCCCTGGGTCATGAAAGTGATGGGACCCCTGCACAAGAGCGACGTCGGCGGGGTGCGGGTGGGCATCAAGGATATAAAAGAAGCCGAAATGGTCTGGGATGACCTGCTGAAGATCAAGGATGCCAGCGGTACCCTGGTGCAGCAGATGGTCAAAGGTACCGAAGTGATCATCGGCGCGAACCGCGAGCCGGGCTACGGTCATCTGGTGGCGTTCGGTCTGGGAGGCATCTACACCGAGGCATTGAAGGATGTGAAGTTCGCGCTGGCTCCACTGGCGAAAGAAGAAGCCGACCGGTTGATCCATTCGATCCGGTCGCTGCCGCTGCTTAAAGGCGTGCGCGGCGAACCGGGTATGGATTTCGAGACACTGCGGGACATCCTCGTGCGGATCGGATTGCTGGTCACGGACTTTCCTGCCATTCAGGAGTTGGACCTCAACCCGGTAAAGGGGTACGGCAAAGACATCTTCACGGTAGACGCACGTATTCTGGTGGATTGACCATCTCCGCCGCCCGGCGGGTGAGTCCTGTACGGGCTGTCTTTGATAAGCTCACGGGCGGTTCGACAGGCTCACCGACCGTCCGTTGCCTGAGCCTGTCGAAGGCAACATTTGTACGGTTCTCTCACCGGGCGGTTCGACAAGCTCACCGACCGAACGGTTCGACAAGCTCACCGACCGGGCGGTTCGACAGGCTCACCGGCCGAACGGTTCGATTCGATCACCGACCGTCCGTTGCCTGAGCCTGTCGAAGGCGATATTTGTACAGCTCTCTCACCGGATGGTTCGACAGGCTCACCGGACGAACAGACTACTTCAAGGCGTAACTGATACTCACTTCGGCTTTGATGGAGATCTGGCCAAGACTGATGGGCTCATCACCGCTGCTGCCGGTGGAAGAATCCCCAGTGGATGGAGCGTTCTGAATGGTATTCTGCGTCCACAAACTAGCATTACGGTTGGAGCCATACCACCAGCCGTTATAGTACGACCAGGAATTTTCATTAATCGATTGCACACACCCGATCTCTGCACCGGCAGAAGCGGCCAGCGCGGATGCTTTCTCACCTGCAGCGGTTACGGCCAGTTCACGGGCCTGGTCGCGGTATTTTCGCAACTCGCTGGTGTAAAAACTGACATCATGAACCTGGTTCGCGCCGGCTTCCAACGCAGCTGAAACGATCACGCTCGTTTTATTTACTTCGCGGATGGTGACGGCTACGGTATTGTTGACACGGTAGCCTTTGATGTACAACGAATCGTAATCTTCATAGATCGGATCAATCACATACAAATCGGTGGCGATATCTCCGGCCTGCACACCCTGTTGTCGGATGGCAGCGATCACGCGCTGAATGGCCTGACTGTTGGCTTTTTCCGCGGCATCCACCGTGGTTCCATTGGACTGCACCCCGAGCTGTACCAGAGCGCGATCCGGTGTCACATTGATCAGTGCCGAACCGTTCACACTGATCGAACGACCGGTGCCGCAGATCGTAGGCTCCGGCCGGGCAGTGGGTTGAATATCTGCCGCCTGAACAGGGTTTTGTGGTAGAACCAGGGATAAGATCAGCCATCCCAGTACTCCCAACAGCCATACATACTTGTGGTTATCTAGAATTCTCATGAAAGACTCCTTTGTTGATTTTTCATGAGCTTATCTCCACGGCTGGTCAGAATTATGTCAGATTGCGTCCAAATCTCGGGCAATCGGGATGGAGAAACCAACAGTCGTTCCAACCCCCGGTGTGCTTTCCGCGTGGATGCGGCCGCCGTGCGCCTGAACCAGTGCCCGGGCGATGGATAATCCCAGCCCGGCCTCGCCTCCCTGACGGTTGCGTGCGGATTCCACACGGTAAAAACGGTCGAAGATATGCGGCAGGTGCTTTTGCGGAATACCTGTCCCCGAATCGTGTACATCACACCGGCATTCAACGGTATCGGCATGGACATCAACATGGATCGTTCCACCGGGCGGACTGTAGCGCACGGCGTTGTTCAACAGGTTATCCAGAACCTGAGCCAGGCGGTCTTCATCGGCCTGTATTTCTGTCAAACCGCTGGATGAGATTGAAAACGTCACGCCGCGCTGACCTGCCAGCACGGACAGTTGATCACACCTCTGCTCCGCCAGTTCTCTCAGATTTAATGGAGCAATTTTCAAATTGAGCATTCCAGCATCCGCGCGGGTCAAAATCAACAGGTCGTTCACCAGGCGGATCAACCGGTCGGTTTCACGCTGCATGGATATTAGCAGAGGGCCGCGGCCTTCCCTGTCGTCCAGAGCGCCGTCTTCCAGTGTTTCGATGGTACCTTTTATAACCGTGAGCGGCGTGCGCAATTCGTGCGCCACATCTGCCACGAAAGCATTCTGTGCCTGATCGGATTGTTGCAGGTCAGCCACCATGCGGTTGAAAGCGTGCCCAAGAGAATCCACCTCGTGGATACCACTGTCGATTGGGACACGCTGATTTAGATCGCCTTCACTGACGGCTGCTGCTACGCGGGTGATGGCTTCCACCGGGCGGGTGACACGGCCTGCCAGCTGGGTACCGGCCAGCAGTGCCAGCCCAATGGCGGCCAGTGCGGCTCCCCCTGCCTGCCAGAGAAATTCAGCCGGTACGCCTCCGGAAGGCAGGGGGACGGCCAGATAAACCAGCCCATTAACGCTTCCATTTTCCGCATAGATCGGAGCCGCCGCATACATAACCCGATGTTTCTCCGGCAGCACTTCCCGCACCGCGCTGCTGGCAATTCCCTGCAGGGCAGTTTTGATCTCGGACCGCTGCAACAGTTCCTGTGGCGAAACCAGAGAATTGTTTTCAGCGGCCGGGAGCTGCACGGTCTGGTTGGATTCGATCTGCGGCAGCCCGATCACCACGGCGCCCTGTTCACTTAACACCCGCGTGTGCAGGCCGGGCATCACATTGCTGACCTGAGAGTAGGATTCACTTTGAGTAACTGGCAGAGTCTCACCCTGTAGGGAGGCGGCGGTTAACCTAGCCTGTGCCAGCAGGTTTTCTGTCTGAGTGCTGAGGTATAACCTCGCAGCAGCCTGCCAGAAGAGCATGCCGGCCAGTCCCATCCCTAAAAGGAGGATGATCAGTCCGTTTAAAAAGAGACGTCCGCGCAGACTGAGAGTCACTTCATCACCAATCGGTAACCAATCCCGCGCACCGCTTCAATACAATCTGCGTCACTGCCAGCGGAACGCAGTCTGGCGCGCAAGCGTTTGACAGTACTATCTACAGCACGTGCATCTCCGCCGAAGTCGTATCCCCACGCCAGTTCCAGCAGCCGTTCCCTGGAAAGCACCCGCCCGGCATTTTGCAGCAGCACATACAATACTTCGAATTCCAATCGGGTTAGCTCCAGCGGATCACCCCGAATGGAAGCGCACCGGCACAGGGGATCGACTTGCAGGCCGTCCGGGCCATCCAGTTTGGACTCGGCGGGAACGGTAGGGTTTTCTGATCGGTTGCGCCGAAGTACAGCCTTTACTCTTGCCATCAATTCACGAACGCTGAACGGTTTACACACATAATCATCGGCGCCCAGTTCAAGACCGACCACGCGGTCCACTTCTTCACCCCGCGCGGTGATCATGATCACTGGCACCTGACTGTTCTTGCGGAGCTCGCGGCACACATCCAACCCGTCTATTTCGGGGATCATCACATCCAGCAGGATCAAATCAGGATGGATTTCCCGTGCCAGCCGAAGAGCTTCACGGCCGTCAGATGCCACACGCACGGCATAACCGGCTTTGCGCAGGTTGTAGGTCAGCAGATCGGTGACGGCCTGTTCATCGTCCACAACAAGAATGGTAGCTTGCATATGTCAAAGCATAGCATGAAAGTGTGGCAGTTGTGTGTCATCTTCCTGCCCCCTGATGAACGCGCGACAGACACTGAATTACCCATCATCATCGGAAAAGAGGACTCGCAGCATTTCCTGTCGGCGGTCGAAGAAGTCTCTGAAAACCCGGTAATGATCCGTGTCTTCGTACTGTGTTTCATATATGCCTTCTTCAGAAAAAGAGAAAATTCGGGCGCCCGGATAAGCCATTAGAATGGGGGAATGTGTGGCAATGATGAATTGAGACTCGTTCTTCACCAGACGGTGGATCAGCGCCAGAGCTGAAAGCTGCCGGGATGGTGAAAGTGCTGCTTCAGGTTCATCCAGCAGATAGAGACCGTTTCCGCGAAACTTGTGGCTAAGCAGAGCCAGGAACGACTCGCCATGGGATTGGGCATGCAGCGACTTGCCCCCGTAGCTGTTTTCATAGGCGACGTCATCAATATAGGAAGCCACGTTGTAAAATGATTCCGCCCGAAGAAAGAAACCATCTCTGGGAGCTTTATAACTGCGGCTGGCTTTCAAGAACTCGAAGAGATTCGAATGTGTATCACGGGTGGAGAACAACGAATTTTTGGTCCCACCTTCCGGATTGAAACCTAGCGCCGAAGCTATGGCCTCCAGCAGCGTGGATTTACCAGTGCCATTTTCACCAATCAGGAAGGTCACATCCGGATGAAAAGTAAGGGTATTCAAATGGCGGACAACCGGAAGGCAAAATGGGTACTCCTCCCAGTTGGTGATCCGCTCACGCAGCAGGGTAATGTCAATAAGGTACGGTCTGGCCGACAATAGATTTCGGGCGGTCAATTCCTGCCTCCCTGTGATAATATTTTTGTTCTGGCAAGTATACTGTGAGTATTCGGGCGGATAAGGAAGCTTCAGTGGTTTAACGGGTAGAATTGGGTGCATTATTGCGGCAATAGAAAAGAGGAAGGGAATGAAACACATCTGTGTATTCTGTGGATCGAGTCCCGGACAGGGAAAGGTCTATATGCAGGCTGCCAGACTGCTGGGGAAGACGCTGGCAGAAAAACAATATACTCTGGTATACGGCGGCGCCAGTGTCGGCCTGATGGGGCAGGTAGCCCGATCCTGCCTGGATGCTGGAGGAGAGGTCATCGGGGTAATCACCCGCCGGCTTATGAATATGGAAGTTGCCTATACCCGGTTGAATGATCTACAGGTGGTGGAGACCATGCACGAACGCAAGGCACGCATGGCCGAACTCGCCGATGGTTTTATTGCACTTCCCGGTGGATTGGGGACTATAGAGGAATTTTTTGAGGTGGTGACCTGGTCGCAGCTGGGTATGCACCAGAAGCCCTGCGGACTGCTCAACACCGGCCATTATTATGACCGGCTGCTGGATTTTCTCGATACGGCTGTATCTGAACAGTTTATCGGTGACATCCACCGCAGCATGGTGCTGGTCGATGAAAACCCACAGAATTTGCTGGCGAAGTTCGAAAGCTATGAGGCTCCAAAGGTGGATAAAGGCGCCTGGGCTCGGCACCTGATGGAACAGGCAGGAGGGGAGTGATCCTGTGGGCAGAGTCAAGATAACTGTTCTGAAGACTTCGTTTAACAAAGAATATGTGGATCAATACGTTGAAAAGGAACGGCGCAAGAATCTCTCGACCTGTGAATTCTTCAAAGCAGGGCAGGAATTTATAACCGATGCGGTCACCGGTATGCCGGCGGGATTTTGCCCCTGGGCCTGGGATGATATCTACAAAGTGGTATCGGCGTTCTACGCGGATGGTAACTTTGGCATGTGGACGGAAGGCGGGAACACAATTATCGCCTGCTGCACCGATGGTACCCGCCCGGTGTATTTCAAGATCGATAAGCTGGTGGACTGAAGTGGGTGCCATAACTCCGGTCAGATGAAGAGGATGTATGAAGCTGGAATTGAAGAATTGCGTCGTGAGATCTTACCAGAGGGATGACGCCGAATCTCTGGCGCGCCACGCCAATAACCGCGCCATCTGGAAGAACCTGCGGGATGGTTTTCCACATCCTTATTCGGTGGAGAATGGAAAGGCGTTCATTGAACACGCCTTGTCGATGACGCCCGAGACCAACTTTGCCATCTGTGTGGAGGGAAACGCCGTGGGCGGCATCGGTTTCGTGCTGCATTCGGATATTGAGCGGATTTCTGCGGAGATTGGTTACTGGTTGGGCGAATCGTACTGGGGGAGGGGAATAGTCACCGAAGCCCTGATCGCCGTGACGGATTACGCCATAAAAACGCATCACCTGCGCCGTGTTTTTGCCGTTCCTTTTGCCCACAACCGCGGCTCTGCGCGTGTGTTGGAAAAAGCGGGGTACACCCTGGAAGGCCGCATGCGCCACAGCGCGCTCAAGGATGGACAGGTGATCGACCAGTTGCTGTACGCCTACGTCGTGTAGCAGCGAATACGTGGATCGATGAGAGATATCCGATGGATTTTTGCCATCGAACCAGAGTTGTTTCTTTTTTCAGGGTAACCTATTTCCAGGGATTGACCAATCGAATACCAGATGCCTGAAAATCTGATTCATTCCGCGTAACCAGCACCATGTTTTGCCTCAACGCACAGGAAGCAATCAATGAATCCATCAGATTCATGGGTTGGCCTATGGCATCCAGATGAGCTGTCATGGCACCCCAGATCAACATCGTATCCGGATCGATCGAAACCAAACGACCGGAAAAGCGTTGAAGCAGGTCCTCATTCATCCAAGTGGTCAGGCTGGTTTTTCGATGAGATTCGGGCAATTTTTCTATGCCTCGCTGGATTTCTCCAAGAGTAATGACACAGATATAAAGATCGATGTCTGGAACGGAATCGATCCAATGGATTACCCCGATATCCGGTGATTTTCTTGAAAACTCAGAAAGAACACAGGTATCCAAAAGGTATGTCATGATTCAAGCTCTACATCCCGCGGTTGGCTTTTATCCCTGGAAAGGTCCAATTCTGAGCCGGCCAGGGGGGATTTAAGGAAAAAGCGGGACAGTGGTTCTGATCGTCGTGTAAGCTGTTCATATTCTTCAAACGATATAACGGCCACGGTTTTTTTCCCCCGTCTTGTGACGATTTGAATGCCGTTGGATATCGCCCGATCCACCATTTCGCTGAATCTACTCTTAGCTTCCTGTAGTTGCCAGATATTATTCATATTCACCTCAAACTGACTAGTCTGACCAGTCATCTATATTATATCAATACAGCGAAAGGTTTTCAATGCGAGTCAGGATGTCAGGTTTTATGTTTCCTCGTCTCATTTCGTATTGCCCGAGCTTATATGTTTACACGGCGAAGCAACCGACTGATTGTCTTGCCTTCTGTGTTCACAAACAGAATCAGTCCTCCAGGCAAACCATTTATATCAATATGTGCCAGACGCTGTTAGACATGTGAGTCATTATCTTCACTAAGTCAGAACGGCATCCTCGGAGGGCGGCTGCTTTCGCGACCCGGCATGGCCTTTCTTGAATTGCGTGTTGTATAAATGAGTGTAAACCCCATTTTGCGAGAGCAAATCTGTATGTGTGCCGCGCTCCACCACCTGCCCCCGGTCGATCACCAGAATCTGATCGGCGGCCAGAATGGTGCTCAATCGGTGGGCGATGACGATGCTGGTGCGTTTGGCCATCACGACTTTCATCGCTTCCTGGATCAAGGCTTCTGATTCGCTATCCAGGCTGCTGGTGGCTTCATCCAGTACCAGAATGCGGGGATCTTTCAACAGAACCCGTGCCAGTGCCAGCCGCTGCTTTTCGCCGCCACTCAAACGGTAACCGCGTTCACCGACTATTGTGTCATACCCGTCGGGAAGATTGGCAATAAAATCATGGATGTTGGCCGTCCGGCAGGCAGCTTCCAGATCTGCCATGGAAGCATCCAGTCTGGCATACAACAGGTTGGTTCGGATGGTATCGTGGAAGAGATAGGTTTCCTGAGTGACCATGCCAATCTGGTTGGAAAGGGATTCCAGAGACAGGTCCCGCAGGTCGATACCATCCAGCAGTATTCGTCCTTCGGTCGGATCATATAACCGGGGGATGAGGTAAGTCAGGGTGGTCTTGCCGGCGCCGCTGGGCCCCACCAGCGCCACCAGTTGGCCGGGTTCCACATTGAAACTGACATGTTCCAGCGCGTTTCCGCGCGCCTGGTGATGCAGCGGATGTTCTTCTTCCTCGACGGATGTTCGTTTTTCAGCCGCCGGAGCGGTGCCAGACAGGACGGTGGTCACCGAATCCATGCTTCCGTAGCGGCGCACGTCACTTAACAAATATTCATCGCCGGATTTATATTTAAAGGTTACATCCTCAAAGAGGATGCCGCCTATGGCTTTATCCAGATGAACGGGATGAGCGCTTTCCGGGATATCCACCGGTAGATCAATCACTTCGAAGACCCGCTCGAAACTGACGAGCGATGTGGCGAACTCCACCGGCGCATTGGACAGACTCTGCAGCGCGCCATACAGGATACCCAGGTAGGAACCAAACGCCACGATGGTTCCCACGGTAAAACTGCCCATGATCACGAAATATCCCCCCAACCCGTAGACCAGCGCCGTACCGACCGCACTGAGCAGCATCATGATCGAAATAAAAATGGAACCAGTGTAGGATCGTTTCACTCCCAGGTCGGCTACTTTTTTCGCCCGGTCTGCCAGACGGGATATCTCCTGTTGCCGGCGGCCGAAGAGCTTGACCAGTAGCGCTCCCCCGATATTCAGGGTTTCATTCATCATGGCGTTCATCTGCGCATTGGCTTCCATCGCCTGGTGGGCGATATCACGCAGCCGGTCTGCCATGCGGTTTGAGGCGAAGATGAACAGGGGCATCACCGCCACGCTGATAATGGTCAACCGCCATTCCAGACTCAGCATGATCGAAAGTACCACCACCGCCTGGATCAAATTGGTGATGATGCTGACGAATGTGTTGCTGATGGCATTCTGCGCACCGACCACATCATTGTTCAGGCGGCTCATCAATTCGCCGACTTTAGTGTTGGTAAAGAAACGCAGCGACATGCGCTGCAGGCCGGAATACAACGCCACCCTCAAATCATAGATCACACCTTCACCCACCCCCGCGTTGAGCTTGCGTTGTAGAATGCTCATCAGGCCTTGAAGGGTGGGGATGATGAGCAGACCCAGCGACAGCCAGAGAAGACGGGTGAGATCACGCGCGGGAAGAGTGTGATCGATCAAGTCGCGCAGGATCAATGGGGACAGCATGGAAAGCCCTGTGGTGGTCAAAATGACCAGGAGCATTCCGGCAATGTGCCAACCGTAAGGGCGGGCATAGGTGAAAACTCGACGTAATAAGGGCCAGGTCACCCTGGGTTTTTCGGTGGTTTCGCGAGTAAAGCGGCCCAATCCCATTCCGTGGTATGACAATTGAAAGACTCCTGATGCTTGAATTTCTACTAAAACGGACTAGACTGAAAAGTAGGGAGAGTCTCCCCACCTGACGTCTAAATTGTAGCAGGTCAGGGAAAATCCAGGTGGTTTTCAAACCCCCGGCATACATACGAAAACCCGTTGATCCATCAATTTCCGGGTGGTCTGATCTCCACCAGACATTCTGAAAGGAGATAGCCATGATCAAACTGGAATTGACGATCGACGAAATGATCATTCTAGTAGATTTGCTTGATACCGCGATCTCCGAGATCCGCGTGGAGATCATGCAGACAGACAACCGGGAATATCGCAAGATGCTGCAGGATCGTGAAATCCTGCTGAAAAAACTGCATACCTCGGTCACCGAAAGAATGCCCCAGCGCAAACTGCCAGAAGCCGTGTAGCCCGTGGTTCATATCTACCGGTTAGAAATTAAAAGGACGTAACTTCTACACAGAAGAGGAATTTGCCTTATTCCCTTCTGTAGGATGTTGTATAAATATTTGCTATTGGTACAGGTAAATATCTGGATAACCGTGGATATTAACCGATCTGTTTGGAGTCTTAACAAAAAAAAGGGGTGCCTGGTTTTCATAATCGTAACTTTTTATTAATAACAAATATCAGTCCAGGTATCACATATACACAACAATAAAAGTAAAGCATATACATCAACAAGAAACCCGGACCAAGCAGGTTTTACAACTGTTTATTCCACGGTTGGTGTTCCTGATAGAATAGATTTATCCATAAGATAGTCAGATCGTACTATTGAAATTTTTATTAAGGCAGGCAAAAATTGATAGACGGATCAACGGCCGGTCAATCTGTGCCTCAGATGAAGGCAATCCGATTCATCAAATACCTTCTGTTCAGCGCGTCCATCATTCCCTGTATGCTGGCAGCCTGTATGGCGCAGGCGGCGGGTAAATTCAGAATGGACTGGTTCCTGCTGGTCACCTTTGCCATCTTCATCGCGCAGGTGGGCGGTGATTACCTGTATTACTACTTCACCCATTACCATACAGATCAGCGGGACGCGCACACAAAAATTTTTGCCGGATGGAAACCGTTGTTCACCGACACTCTTCTGCGCCCGGAACAAACTGTTTTCGCCGGAGCAGCCTGCCTTTTGCTGGGTTTGCTCATTGGTCTATATTTCTATGTGCAACTGGGAAACACCGTACTGATCCTGGCGGCTGTGGGCGGTGCGATTGCAGTTTTCTTTACACCCCTGATGCTGCGCGGCTTGAAAGAGCCGGTCATCTTTGTCACTTTTGGGCCGCTGATCGTCCTGGGAGTGTATTTTGTCCTCACCCGCCGGCTCGCACTGGAACCGGTGCTGGCTTCCCTTCCGGGAGCCTTTCTTGTCACCCTGGTCGCCTATTTAAAAAGCGCGCGCTTTGAAGTTCAGGAATTGGAAAGTGGGAAAGTGATTCTGAATGTCAGTGTAACTGCCATCCGCTGGCTGGCGGGACTGGCATACGTGACTCTGGTCATCCTGATCATCAGCCGGCATCTGCCTGTATGGTCATTGATGGCTTTGGCGACCATGCCGTTCGCCTATCTGATTCAGAAGCGGATGAAACGGCAGCAAAGAATTGAAGATTACCTGTGGGCGACGGTGTATTCATTGATCGTCTATGTGGCAACCGGGTTGTTGATTTCATCGGGTTTTGTGATCTAGGTTTTCAAAATTTTGTCTGATCAAATTGGGAGGAAGTACTTATGAGAGAATGGCTGGTGACCTGGTTCAAAGCTGCCCGGGCGCCGTTTCTGGTGATCAGTTTTCTGCCCGCCCTGTTGGGCGGTGTGGTCGCCGCCGCTCATCAACCGGTACATTGGGGAATATTTGCCGCCTGTGTTATCGGTGTGGTTATGGCCCATTCCGCGGCCGATTTCATCGATGACTATTTCGATTATAAAAAAGGCAACCTGGGGAATAAAGCCGAACAGTTCCATGATAGCCCGCTGATCGATCAGAAGGTCACGTTGAATCAGGTGCTGATCGCCATCATCATCTGCCTGGCCATTTCCCTCATAACCGGTCTGTATGTCTTCCTTCAGGTGGGTATGCCGATCGTGTGGATGGTGCTGATCGGCACGTTTATCGTTTTCTTCTACACCTCCCCACCGGTGATGCTCAATTACCGGGGGCTGGGTGAAACTGCCATCTTCCTGGCCTTCGGCCCGATGATCATTACCGGAGTTTATATTGCTCTGACAGGCCGCTTTGACTGGGAGCCTTTACTTGTTTCTCTGGTGCCAGGAATCTTTACCATGGTGATTGTTCTGGTAAGTAACACCTTCGATTTCCACGATGATGTGAAATCTGGTAAACGCACCTTCGCCGTGCGCTTCGGGCAGCCCGCCGCGGTGCGTCTGATGGGCATCAGTTCAGTGATTGCTTATCTGGTCATCATCCTCGGTGTGGTGACGAAGATGATCCCGGTCTGGACACTGCTGGTGTTGTTGACGATCCCACTCGCCCTGGATACGGTCAGGTTTACCAGTCACTTCGATGTAGAAACACGATACAAAGCGGCCATGACCAGAGCGATCACGGTATCTTCCATCGCGTCTATTCTGCTGCTGATCGCCTACGGGATTGTTCTGTTGTTGAAGTAGAACTACTCTCGACCGAGCATTTCTTCCAGGATTTCCACACTGTCCTGGATGCATTTATTGCAGCGGATGCTAAAAACACCTCTGGCGTGACCATCCTTGCGGGCTTCGGCATCGTTCATATTAAATCCCAGGATATCATTGCAGCGGATCGCGCCTGTTTGTTCACGATAGCGCCGGATTAATTCCTGACCCAGGGTGTAGACTTTCTCTTTCGCAATCTTATTGGCTTCACCGTCCATGCTGGAGACGCCGAATTTCATCCCCAGGACTATTGTGCCGCCGGATAATGCGCCGCATATTTCTCCCTGCCTGCACACCCCGCCGCCCAACCCCAGCGCGATTTTCTGTGCGGTGACTTCATCGATTCCGAAATCTTCACTGAACACACTGACCACGCTCTGCGCGCATCCGAAACCGCTGTTATGCCGGGCAATGGCTTTTTCCACTCGATTCATGGCTGCTTTCTCCTGGTGTATGACAATAATGTAGAATGAGCTAATTGTATCCATTTTTTGGATAATCCCGGTTTTCCGGTACAATGCGAATTAGGAAAAAAAGGATGCCTGTTTACACCCCCCGGTTGGATATTCCCGCCCTTTATAGCCGCTTCGATGCTCCCATCACTCAAGAAGATTGCGGCGCATTTTGCTCTCGATTTAATCCATCGGGCAAACCGTTTTGCTGTGATATCTGCCATGCGGTTCCGGTAGCCTACCGGCAGGAATGGGAGTACCTGCAGCTATATACGGATTTGTGGCATGAATGGTGCGGAGATGAATGCGCGAGCGAACCGGTTGATCCGCGGGAAATGCGCGCCGACACTCCTGGTCACCTGCTGCTGCTGGCCTGCAAAGGTCCGCAGGCATGTCAGCGGCAATACCGCGCATCGAGCTGCCGGCAATTCCCCTTTTTTCCCTATGTAACGGCCGATTACCGGTTCATCGGGCTGGCTTATTACTGGGATTTCGAACCGATGTGCTGGGTGATCAGCCACCTGGAAAAGGTGACATCGGAATACCGTCAGCAGTTCATAGCCGTCTACGATGATATCTTCAACATCTGGCCGGATGAATTTGAAAGTTACGCCGCCATGTCTGAAGAGATGCGTGATTTTTTTAACAGACAACGGCGGCGTTTTCCGCTGCTGCACCGCAATGGTGGTTTTTATACCGTCAGCCCTGGCAGAGGAACACTGCGGCACCTTTCAATGGAAAAGACCAGACAGTTCGGTCCGTATAGAACGTAAGGTGTGAATTCTTCACGCACCTTCTACAAACATTTTCATCACCTGTATATAATGAAGTCATCCCATCGCCCTTTAATGGTGGTTCAGGAGGAAGCGCAATTATGGAAAAAAAGTGGATCATAACCCTGATCATAATCAGCCTGGTGATCACATCGTTGAGCTGCGGAATCTCAGTCGACCTGGGTCCCACATTTTCCTCTCCAACACCATTGCCACCGACCGCAACCGCGACTTTGCCACCTGCCATGGCCACCAGTACGACAGTGCCACCGACACTGACATCGACTGCCGCCGCGACTGAACCCGTTCCCGAAGACACAGCCATCGCGCCGGAAGAACAAACGATGGAGGTTGTTGAACCTCCCACGGAGACTCCCACTGCCAAACCGGAGCCTCAACTCCAGGTGATCAGTCCGGCCAATGCCTCCGGTTTGACTTTTCGACGGGTGGAAAAAATGGGATCCGGTTCGCTGCAAAAAATCCAGGTTTCACCGGATGGTAATTCCATTCTTTTCTGTTACTCAGCGTACCTGTATTTGCTGAAGATGAGCGATTTCAGCGTGATATGGAAGGTGGACCCCGGCCGGTTCATTGCTGATGCCGCTTTTTCCAAAGACGGGGAGCATCTGATCACCGCCTCACCCGGCGGTTCGGTGCGCATGTTCGACGTAGCCACCGGTAATCTGCTGGCGACGATCATTCCCCAGCGCGAAGGTGTACGTTCGCTGTCATTATCCGGTAACGGCGAATACTTCGCCATTCTGGACTACAGCGGTACGACGACCATCTGGGATACCGGGAATGGGAAACAGGTACAGGACAACAACGGTAAAGCCAGCCCGGGAGGGGTCAACAGCATCCTCCTTTCCCCGGGGGGTGGAGTTCTGTTGATCGATGGGATCGACTCCAAGGTCAACAAGCAGGTCCAACAATGGAATGTGACGGATGGCAAGTATAAAATCGGGCTGCTGGGTGTCATTCAAGAGATGGTCAACTGGAAGTTTTCCCCGGATGCCAAGCGCATCTTCGGTGTGAACACCCGCAGCCTGACTGCCAGTCCGGCCAATACGCTCACCGCCTGGAACGCGCTAAACGGTGCCATCGTGAAACGCTATGATTCGCTGGGTATCATCAGCGATTATCAAATCTCTCCTGATGGTTCATTACTGCTTATGGCCACTGAGGATCACCAGATCCATCTGCTGGACACAGAGACGGGGAACAAGAAAGGTACTTTTACCGGTCACGCGGAACGGATAATCGCCATGACCTTCACACCGGACGGTCAGGGCGTAATCTCCTTCAGCGCCGACGGACAGGGTTATCTCTGGGATGTGGCAAATTTTCAGGCAGTCGGCAAAATCTCCCTGGGAGCTCCGGCCGTGCGAGATATGAGCGGTTTTTCCGGGCAGGCAAATATGGCCGCGCTGCTGATGCCGGGCCGCCGGCAAATCGGTGTCGTCGATATGGCCACCTTCTCGGGCAAGGTGGTTGGCACGGAAGAATATCTATTGCGTGCGCCGGCGATTTCTCCACAGGGAAATCGGGTGGCTGCCATCGATGATCAAAACCGGTTGCTTGTCTGGGATGTGGGCAGCGGTGAAAAGATCACATCCATAGATGCCAGGACTCGCAAACCGATTAAGAAGTTGAAATTCGCGCCCAATGAAAAGCTCATCACTTCGATCAGCGAAGGTCAGATCATGGTCTGGGAGATCGAAAGCGGGAAAAAATTGTATGAGTTGACCGGTCAGAATGATTTTGCCTTTTCTCCGACTGAGAGAATCATCATCTCTGACAGCCTTGATAATAAACTGTATGTCTCCAACGCGGATAATGGCAGGAGTGTCTATTCCGCGGGATCCGAGTATGTGAATGCTATCGCGTTCTCACCGGGTGGGGAATATCTGGCGGTCGGCGCAACAAAAGTGCAGCCTGTGGAACGCGGATTGAACAATTTGATCTATCAAATGGATACCCATTCGAAGGAACGGTTGGCCGTCGAAATGCCAGAGATTCCCGGTTCTGTGAGCAGCATTGCCTATTCACCGGATATGAAAATGCTGGCCGCCACCGATTCACAGGGAAATGTGCATATGTGGAGCCTGCTGGATGGGAAAAAGGTAGCCCTGTTTGAAGAAATAGCCGTCTATCCCGGCACACTGGCTTTCAATAAAGAGGGAACAATCCTCTATGTGGCCGGAGGTGATGGAACCATCGGTATGGTGTCCACAACCGGTGAGACGAAGAGCGCGGAAAATGCTCCTGCCACAACGACGAGTGGGGACACCATACCCGATCTTTCCGCCCAGCCATATACCCATTCATACGGCTCGGTGACGGCCAACCTTCCGATGGGCTGGCAACTGGAAGAGCAAAGTTCGCTCATGTTCACCTCCTCTGATCCAAAAGGAATCGCCGCCATCTCCTTTATGGCCATCAACACGGTGAAACCCCTGACTGATGAGGGCTTTTTAAACTTCATTGACGGCAGCGAACAGATTTACATGAAGCTGTTGGATGGATACAAAGAGATCGACCGCGGGGTGGAACCCACCAAAGGAACCGGCTTTGTTTCCGCATCATTGCCGCTGGCCGGAAAAGAGTATGTTTTTGAAACTTATTACACCCGAGACGGCGCGACGATCCAATTGATGAATTTCCTTACTCAGAAGTCCTATCTTGAGCTGTACCTGCCTTTGTACCAGGGAGTTTTTGCCAGCCTGAAAGTAAACAAAGATTTTGTCAAAGAACAGTCTCCATACAGTATTATGAATACGGTAGAGGACACGACGGGCAAAATCAGCTACTCGGTTCCCCAGGGATGGCGGGGAAACACCCCGGCAAAGGGTACTGAGCAGGCGGTGATTTACACGGCTCCGGATGATTCCTGTTTCCTGCGGCTTGAAGATATTGCCGCGCCGCAGGGTGACGATACTCAGACCTTTATTGCCATCCAAACCCGGCTGGAAGAGCAGGAAAAGGGAGTCATTATCGTCCGCCGGGATAAGACCGATACGGGTGGCTGGCAGATCACCTACAATGTGCCGGCCGAAAAACGAAATGGGATCATTTTAGGGTTGAAAGTGGATACGAAGCTTAAAGTGATCCATGTGCAGTACCCGTCGGAAGCCGATGCTGTTTACCGACCGCTGGCGCAGAAGATCGTTAATAGCCTGAAGACTCCGTGAATCAAACTCCGATAGACGGATAAATTCTTAATTCCCGAACAGCAGGCGGAAGCCTATCCGCCTGTTGTCTTTCTCTCTCGAAAGTGGTTCTTGACTGCCATTAATCCAAAGTTCCCTTTTGCATTTGAAATTTTCTCAGGCTACAATTGTCAACAGCGGTGGTAAATCCTCACAGTTACAGTTCAATGGCTGTGGAATTGGAGTGATCATGGGTAATCGTCCGTTATGGCATATTCTGATGATACTGATATTGCTCTGCCAGTTATTTTCGTTTGCCGGAGTTACCCCGGTTTCTGCCTCTGCACTTTCCAGAGAACAGGGAAAAAACCGGATGGATTTTGGCACCACACCATTGAAGGAATGGCAGGAAACTTCCTATGCCGGCAGTGGGGATTCCCTGCCGGTGAACCTGGCTTCGACGGCAAACCCCGAAGTAGTGACCGGCCTGACCGGGGATCAGACGGGTTTCCTGTCAAAAAACGGTTTTGTCGTAATTCACACAAAGGAAGAGCAATTTGCCGATATCCGCGATCAGGTATCCGAAAAGTTCGGTCAGCCTTATTACCTGACTACCGATGCGGCGTATCATGCACTGCATATCAATTTTGACGCCCTGCTGAAACAACTGGAAAAGTCGGTGCTTAAAGCCGAGGTGCTGGCTGTTGTTTCGGCGGCGTATGAATCAGTTTCTGCTCGTGCCGCCTCAACGGCCGGTAAGGAAATTGAAAGCGACACACGCCTGGCACAGGATTACCTGGCGGTAGCCCTCTTATTATTTGATCCTCAAATCAAACTGTCTTCCGCTGAAAAGAAACGTGTTCAACCGCAGATCGATCAGATCATCTCTGCAGCAGGCCGGGCAAAATCAACCCTCCTGCCAGATTTTGAAGATGACTACGGGGCGTATAAACCGGTGGGGCACTATGCCGGTGATTCCGAACTAGAGAGCTATTTCCGGGGAATGACCTGGGCAGGGCGTATGGCGTTCAAGTTTAGGGATGTAGAAAATCCAAAATTTAAACCCAGCCGCGCGCCTTTGATCATCACTCAGGCTATGCGCCAGGACGAGGCTGTCTGGCAGCGTTATCAGCGCATGATGGAAACGCTTGCCTTTGTGGTCGGTCCCACAGATGACGGCGGCCCGCAGGAATTGGCCATCCTGATGGATTCGGTCTATGGGAAAAATGCCACCTTTGACAAATTGGCGGATAATACTGCCTGGCAGACTTTTCTCTCCAGAATCGATGAGCTGCCACAGCCGCGTATCAATTCGACTTTCGCCAATTCCACACTGGCGTTGAACCTGGAAAGAAGCTGGCGCATGATGGGGCAGCGTTTCACCCTGGACGCGTTGATCTTTCAGAATATGATCTTTGATAAAGTCGGCAGTTTTGACAAGAAGCGTGAATTTCCATCCGGACTGGACGTGATGGCGGTGCTGGGATCAGAGGCTGCGCTGACGGCTCAGCAGGAAATCGGGGAAACAGCCTATCAGAACTATATGCCCCAGATGATGAATCTAAAGAGCCTGATTGGCGAGCAGCTTCAACCGGAATGGCTTTCCACCTTCTATTCGGGCTGGTTGTATGCGTTCCTGCCCCAGGTGAAAACCAAGAGCGGCGCCTATCCGCCTGTCATGCAGACGACCGCCTGGCAAAACCGGGAATTGAACAGCGCGCTGGGAAGCTGGGCGCAGTTGAAGCATGATACCGCCCTGTATGCCAAGATGCCTGAATTCATGGGAGGAGGTGGTCCTCCCAGTTCACCCCCCGCGCCCGGATATGTCGAAGCCAATCCAAATGTGTTCTACCGGCTGGCCTACATCGCACAGGCCCTGAAGGAAGGACTGGAATTGCGCGGTTATATTGCCTCCACAGAGGAATACACCGGATCAGGAGGAGACCTGTCTTTCATGGACCTCTGGCGGGGAATGGGAACACTGGCGGAACAATTCAACGGACTGGGAGATATTGCCGCCAAAGAACTGCGCGGAGAGGAATTAATCGAAGAAGACCGTTACAGGATCATGGCTCCGTTAGGCGCGATTGAAGACCATGTCGCTTTTGCCAAACGCACCGGACAGAATATGGAGCTACCACCCGTGCCGATTATTGCCGCCGTATCCGGTGCACAGAACGAGGTGCTGGAAGTCGGCGTAGGGAAGGTCGACCGCATCTATGTCGCCGTTCCGATTAACGGCAAAATCCAGATCGCCCAGGGCGGCGTCTTCTCCTATTATGAGTTCAAACAGCCGCGGGCCAGCCGTCTGACCGATGAAGAATGGAGAAGCAAACTGGCCGGCATGACATCCGGTCTGCCTGATTATTCCAAGAATTACCTGAAAAACGGCGGGAAGACAGTGGACGCACTCGCGTTTCGCATTGGAGATACATACATTGTCAATAAAGCCGGAGCGACTCCGCCATTGAATGTGCGTAAAAATCCAACCAAGTCAGCCGAGGTGATTGATATGCTCGGTTATTACACTTATATCGAGATCATCGACGGTCCGAAAAAAGCGGATAACTTGACCTGGTGGAAGATAAAAGTATTCGGAACTGAGAAAGAGGGTTGGGTAGCCGGAAAACCGGAATGGTATGATCGGGCGTACGGACAGTAAAAATTGAATCGGGTGATCTGTATTCGGTGCGTGCAAAGCGCCAGACAGGCGTAATTTGCCTGACGGCGCTTTTCGGCAAACCGTGTCTGGCACGTTTCTCTATAATTGAATCAGCGGTCGGGTATTATTAAATTAGAGGTAATCATGAAAACCAGGCAAAAAATTCTGTTTCTGCTCATTTCTCTGGCACTTGGCACGGCCTGCCGCATTTTCAGTGTTGACAGGACAAAGGAGAATCAGGTATCCACGGCCGGTCTGAAATCAGCAACAGCGACTATGGGAGCAAACGCCGGAAAAATACCTACGCGGGCAATGACGGCAACAGCCGGGTCGATTGAAACCGCGCTGCCGACAGCAAAGCCGGGTGAAATCCGGCAGTGGGCTTCGTTCGCCAGAGCCAGTTCCCAGTTCGATAACCCAAACTGGAGCGCGAGCCAGGCAGTGGGGGAACCAGATGTATTCGAATGTGGCGACAACATCCGCGCATGGGCTTCACTGGATGATGACACCATTGAGTGGATCGAATTGACCTACAGGACCGCGGTCACTCCGACGCAGATCAATATTTACCAGAATTTGAATCCATCGCAGGTGGTTGAGGTTCAAATGACCGCCCTGGATGGCACGAAATACAATGCCTGGGAAGGCTATCCGGAAAAGGTGGAAACCTGCCCGGATTTGATGACCATAGAACTGGAACTGACAAAAAAAATCCTGGTAAACAAGGTGCGTATCACCATCGACCAGCGGGTTTCCGGTTGGGGATGGAACGAAATTGATGCGGTTGAACTGGTAGGCACCCCGAAATAAAAACAGACAATCACGGGAGGGGGAACCGTGATTGCCTGCCGTATCAGTAATGTACTGCCGAATCTAGATGCTATCCAGGCTGCTGAATATGCTGGTGAACAATTCCTGCAGTTTCGTTTGTACTGTGTTCTGTGCCGTGCTGCCATAAGCCACATCGTTGAATGATTCCTGTTCCTGCATGGCATACTGTTCATCAGGAGGCTGCATACCTGGATTGGATGGTGGTTCCGGTGGCTGCAACTGTGAAATATCACCGCCGTTGGCCACATCGCGGAATTTGGTCGCCAGATCTGAAAGCATGGAGCTGGCAGAGGAAAGGTCTTCATCTGCGGCGGCCTCTTCGAGCTTGTCGGCAATATTGGATACCACTTCCTGGAACTTCTCGGGGTCAGATTCCTGCAACTCTTTGAGTTTGCTGTAGAACTCGGCCGGATTTGAGGTTTCGGCGCTGTCGGTGCCGGATATGCCGAACATTCCCATGGGAGGCGGTGGAGGCGGCGGAGGGGTGACGCCGTTTACACCCGAGGTGCTGTTCGTCCCGGTGATCTGCTGCATATACTGATTGTTGTTGATGCTTTGCACTGTCATATTTTCTCCTTACTAGAGGTCTGGATTGTCGTCTTACCGGCCAGCCTGCTCCTTGATTGATGATCTCAGTTGGGGGTAATCCGTTGCGGGTTACTTTTTATCTTAGATATATGATCGTAAAGAATCCATGAAGAAAATATCGAGAAGTGTGGAGAAAAGGATAGTAAAAGCCTGTACATTTTGCGTCTATGAGATAATGAGAAAAAGGCGCAGGAATGGTAAAAAAGATCCTGATCATTGAAGATGAGCAGCAAATCGTCGAAATCTGCCGTGACTACCTGCAGGCAGATGGATTCGATGTCGTCTCAGCTACAAATGGACTTCAGGGTCTTGAAATGGAACGCAGCAGCCACCCTGATTTGATCGTGCTTGATTTAATGCTTCCCGGTATGGATGGCATGGAGATCTGCAGGTTGATACGTCACGAAAGCCCGATCCCGATCATCATTCTCACAGCCCGCCACAGTGAAGCAGACAGGCTGAAAGGATTGGAAACAGGCGCCGACGATTACCTGACCAAACCTTTCAGTCCGCGGGAACTTGTCGCCCGCGTACATTCCGTTCTCCGGCGGATTAAACTGGACAAAATGCCGGAAAAGGCGGCAGACACTTATGTCCAGTTGGACCGCGATCATTTTAAAGCGCGGCTTCCCTGGGGAGATGTATCGCTGACCCCCACCGAATTTGATATCTTGGCCACGCTATGCAGCCAACCCGGGCAAATATTTTCGCGCAGCGAATTGCTGAACGCAGCCAGGGGAGTCTCTTTTGAAAGTTATGAGCGGGCCATTGATTCACATATTCGCAATTTGCGTCGGAAAATTGACCATGATGAAGAAAACGGCCGTCATATCGTGACCGCACACGGTCTCGGATATAAATTTGTAGAATGAACCAGGCAGATATTCACACGGCAGCTGCTGCTATCCGTAAACGATTGATCAACCTGCTGCTTCAATCCTTTACGGCCGTGATCATCGTTTTATTAATCCTGGTCATGGGGGCGATATTTCTGATTTTTTACCGGGTTTCCAATTTTTATCCCCCCTTCCGGCCTGCATTATCCGGTGTTCTTGAATCGTATTACCTGGGCCGCGGTAGTTGGGACGGCGTGGAAATGCTGGTGCCGCAAAATCCGCCTGGCTTTTTGAGCATGGAACAGAATGAATGGCGGGACAGCGTGCTTTTGGATCTCAATGACCGCGTGCTGATCGATCACGGCGATATTGCCTCTCCCTTGGCGGGGCAGCCGTATCATCCTGTACCCGGTGATTCTCCTGTTCCACTTTCACAGGGTGGAACGCACATAGGAACGCTGGTGGTCACCCGTCTACCTTCGAGTTTTGATGTCCTGAATACGCTGGTCTTTCCCCTGGGGACGATGATCGTGTTTCTGGGAATACTCACCATTGTGATCGGACTGTTGTTATCACAGCGGTTGATCAATCCGCTGGCGGAAGTGATTGCGGCTTCAAAGGCGGTCACCTCAGGGAATCTGACGGCGCGTGTCAAGGTTGAAGGCTCGGATGATCTGCGGGTTTTATCTGAAAGTTTTAACCGGATGGCCGGTTCTCTTGAAAAAAATGATAAAGATCAACGTGATCTGATCGCCGATATTGCCCATGAACTGCGCACTCCGTTGGCCATCCTCCAGGGGAAGCTCGAAGGTATTATGGACGGGATATACCCGCCGGATAAAGCCCACATTCAACCGATTTTGCAGCAAACCCGACAGTTGGAAAGTTTGATCTCAGACCTGGATATGTTGGCGCAGGCCGATTCGAACCAGTTAAAATTCCATTACACGGCGGTGAATCTTGACGCGCTGGTGCGCCAGACGATGGTGGATTTTGAAGCTGCCGCGACTGAAAAGAATATTTCTCTGCGTAAAAAATCAGAGAGAAACTTGCCCAGGGTCCTCGGCGACCCGCAGCGGGTCAGCCAGGTGATAGATAACCTGGTGAGCAACGCCATCCGCTATATACCGGAAGGCGGAGAAGTCGTCATTCAAATCCAGAAGGTGAATGACGGGGTGCAATTGACCGTCAGTGATAACGGACCCGGCATTCCCGAAGCGGATCTGCCGCGCATTTTTGATCGATTCTGGCGGGGAGAAAAATCCCGATCTCGTGCCTGGGGAGGCGCCGGTCTGGGATTGGCCATCGCCCGCCAATTTGTAGAAATTCAGGGCGGGCACATCCGGGCAGGCAACCGGCCGGAAGGCGGTCTGATGGTTAGTTTTGTCCTGCCAGTTTTCGAACGCCTAAATTGATCAGAACCTGTCGATAACGGTCACCCCGAGACTCTGGAAGCTGTCCATCTCGGTCAACGCGACAGCACCTTCATCAAGCGTGACCTTCTTTCCAACCAGTTTGGCCGGTTCAACTTTACCCGAAAGGATCAAGTCAAATAATTGTGGATAGCGGTGGGCCTGGATGCCGTGACTGCCGTAGATTTCCAGTTCGCGGGCGATGACTTTATCCATGGGGATAGCCGGGTGGTTATGCCCACCCAGCATGAGTCCAACCTGGATATGTTTGCCGCGTTTGCGCAGGTTGGCGACGGAATTGAAGCAGGTGGTCGGATTCCCCAGGGCATCTATGGAGACATGCGCTCCACCTCTGGTGATCTCCATGACAGATTCGACGACATCGGGGTTGGATTTTGAATTGATGACGGCACAGGCACCCACACTCCGCGCCAGCGCCAGTTTATCATCGGCGATATCGATGGCCACCACATTGGCACCGGCGGCGCTGGCGATCATGATGGCGGAAAGCCCCACGCCGCCGCAGCCGTGTACTGCCACCCACTGGCCGGCTGCCACTTTCCCCTGCTCGATCACTGCCCGGAAGGAGGTAACGAACCGGCAGCCCAGGCTGGCGGCCGTCACATAATCCATGGATTCCGGCAGCCGAACCAGATTGCCATCCGCCCGGTCTATAGCGACAAATTCTGCGAACGACCCCCAGTGGGTAAATCCCGGTTGGAACTGGTGGTCGCATACCTGCTGATTACCGGATTGGCATTGGGGACATACGCCGCATCCGCAGACAAAAGGAAGGGTGACCCGATCCCCAATCTTCCAATTGCGAACATTCTTCCCGATGGCAGCCACTTCACCGGCCAGTTCATGCCCAGGGACATGCGGCAGCACCACATCGGTGTCATGACCCATCCAGGCATGCCAGTCACTGCGGCACAATCCGGTTGCTTTGACTTTGATAACTACACCGTTCTCTGTCGGTTGGGGATCAGGAACGTTTTGCACACGAATGGACTGTTTAAATTCTTCATAAACTGCAGCGCGCATTATTGTTTCTCCCTTTATTCATAGAAATTTCCAGACTGGTATGAAAATTGAAACTGAATAGATTACAATCTTATAATTATTCAATTAATTGTAGTGCAAAGTACGCAAACCTGGAGAATCGGAAATATCTGTATGAAATATAAAGTCGCCATCTTTGATTTTGATGGTACGCTCGCCGACAGCTTTCCGTTTATGGCAAGCGTGCTGGAATGCCTCGCAGAGAAATACCATATCAGGCAATTTCGGAACGAAGATATTCCTTTCATGCGTAAGAAGCACCCGCGCGACCTGTTGCGTCAATACCGAGTACCCATGTGGAAACTGCCGTTTATGGGCCGGCATGTTCGATCTTTAATGAGAAAAAACATCGAGATGATCACATTGTTCGATGGGATCGATGCCGTTCTGAAAGATCTGGCTGATCTGGGTGTGATTCTCGTGCTGGTCAGCTCAAATTCTCATGATCTCATCAATCAGGTTCTCGGTGATGAACTGGCTTCGCTTTTTGCGCACTTTGAATGCGGCAGTTCAATTTTTGGAAAGCAGGGCCGGTTTAAAAAAGTCTTGAAGAAGTTTCAGGTCGAACCCACTGATGTGATCAGCATCGGGGATGAAATCCGCGACATGGAAGCCTCAAAGAAGATGCAGATTCCTTTCGGAGCAGTCACCTGGGGCTATACCGATCCAGAGATCCTCGAATCCGGCAATCCCAACCACCTGTTCCATTCCGTTGCTGAAATCACCACCGTACTGGCCGGTACGTAGAGATCAGGGAAGATAACATTCTACGCGGTTGCGGCCGCGTTTTTTGGCCTGATACATGGCCAGGTCAGCCCGGGCCAGCAGGTCTTCGAGGTTCGTGATGTCATCATTCTTACAGGCTACCCCCAGGCTGGCCTGCAGGTATTCCTGAAAACTGATGCTGGGCACTTTAATCCGGTGGAATTCATCCAGCAGACGAGCCGCCGCCGTTCTGGCTTCCTCCAGATCGGTCTCCGGCAGGACAATGCAGAATTCATCACCGCCATATCGGCCGGCCGTGTCGATCTTTCGGATGAAGGCGGATAGCGCTTTACCCACATCCATCAAAACAGCATCCCCGGCCTGATGCCCACAGGTATCGTTGATCAATTTAAAATTATCAATATCCAGCATGATGATGGAAATGGGTGTATTGTAGCGTTCAGAACGCTCAAATTCTTTTTCCGCAATGCTGAGTAAATTCCTCCGGTTATTGATTCCGGTGAGTGAGTCAATAACGGCGCTTTCTTTGGTCTTTTGATACGTGCGCGCATTATCAATGGCAATGCCCGCCAGATCGGCGAACGCCTTCAGACGTTCGCATTCCTCCATTGATGTAAACGTGTTCGGTTGGTCGGAATCAAGATTAAGAAAACCAATGACATCATGCCGCACTTTGATCGGCGCGCCCATGTAGCTCAACACACTCGGGTTGGTGAAATAATCCACCTGGCGTGTATCGGCAATGAACATGGGATTTCCTGTTTCGACCATCATCCTGAGATTGGGAACGTTTTCCACATCGAATCTGGCCGCTTTCACCCACTCGATTTCCTCGGGATTCAAATAACCGTGGAAGATCTCAACCCGGGCAATGCCATTGTCAATCAGAGCAATATTGGCCATATTGCAGGGCAGGAACTCAAAAACACTGGAAAGAATGCGTTCCAGAACTTCATTCAGATTGAGGGTGCTGTTGATCACCAGGGACACATCGCGTAGTGCTTCTGCGAACTGACGCCGCTCGATCTCAGCTTTCTGTGCGATCTT
>JAAZMZ010000031.1 GCA_012798535.1 Leptolinea sp. | reverse complement strand
CCATATTACATAAGAAAAGCCCCCGGTTTTCCGGGGGTCTGGGAGATTGGAGTTTTTTGGTACAAATACGCGCTAAAACGCCCGCCGGAGGAATTCGAGGGTGTGAATTCGATGATAATGCAAATGGGCGTAAATTTGGGTAGGCATAACGGACAAAATATTATCACAGGGATGAACAGTTGTCAAACATGAAACCAATCGTCGTTTTAAAACAGGCAGATACAAAACATGATCACTTCATAAGCGAGCATGGCTACAATACCCGCTGCCGGGATGGTCAGTATCCAGGCCCACACAATCCGCCCGGCCACAGACCAGCGCACCGCACGTTTACTGCGTACCGCACCGACACCGACAATCGCACCGGTGATGGTGTGCGTGGTCGAAACCGGAATACCCAGAATGGATGAGGTGATGATGGTCAATGCGCCCGCGGTCTCGGCCGCGAAACCCCCGATGGGTTTCAACTTGGTGATCCGGCTGCCAACCGTATGAACGATGCGCCATCCCCCCGATAATGTTCCCAGCGCGATGGCGGCATGTGCCATCATCACAATCCAGAAAGGAATGGTCAGGTGACCGCTGGCATCTGATACCAGGCTGCGATAAGTCGGAACGGTAAACAGGACGCCAGCAATGATCCCCATCGTTTTTTGAGCGTCATTTGTTCCGTGACTAAGGCTATAAACACCGGCGGAAAATAATTGCCCTTTCCGAAAAATATGGTCCACATCGGCGGGATTCTTTTTCCGGAATAACCAGTAGAGAGCAGTCATATTTATCGTACCAAGTGTCCATCCGAGCAGGGGAGCTATCAAAATGAAAGCGCAGGTTTTGATCCAACCGGAAGGAACCAGCACACCGAAGCCGGCTTTTAGGATGGCTGCGCCGGCATACCCGCCGATGAGTGCGTGGGATGAACTGGTGGGTAAACCGATTTGCCAGGTGATCAGGTCCCAGACGATGGCGCCGATCAGCCCGGCGAAAATCACATAATTATCCACCTGATTGACATCGATCATCCCGCTGCCCATAGTTTTGGCCACTGCTGTGCCGAAGGTGAAGGCGGCAATGAAGTTGAAGATTGCCGCCCAGGCAACTCCTTGAAGCGGGGTTAATACCCGGGTCGAGACGACCGTGGCAATCGAGTTGGCCGCGTCGTGGAATCCGTTTACAAAGTCGAATCCCAGTGCAAGAACGATGATGATAATGATCAGAATCAGATTGGGATCAAGCATTGGCGATGATCACTTTTTGAATGACATCTCCGGTGTCTTCGATCCGGTCGGTGGTGGATTCCAATAATTCGTAAATCTCTTTCCAGCGGATCAGATTAAAAATTTCGTCTTTTTCGGCAACCAGTTCTTTTAAACCCGCGTAGCAGGCAATATCGCCCTCGTTTTCAAGTGTATTGATGCGCACAATATGTTCACGGACTTTTGCGTAATTCTTTTTATCTGGCATGATTTTGAAGGCAAAGGTCAACTCTTTGGAACATTCCACGATCAACCGGGTGAGGGTTTGGGCCGTGGATGACGGTTTCTTTACCTTATACACCAGTAAACGCTGTGCCGAGGCATTCACGGCATCCAGAGCGTCATCCACGGTATTCACCAGACGCTGTATATCATCGGAATCAATGGGGGTGATCAGTGTACGCGGTAAAAGGTTGGTGACTTCATGAACAACCTGATCCCCTTTGTGCTCAATATCTGAGATTTTTAATGCCAGGTCCTCCGCCTCATCCATATGGTCTAGCATATACTGTAATGCCAGAGCGCCTTCAAGTAAAATTTCGCTGGCTTGCTGCAGATACTCATAAAACTTAACTTCAGCGGGAAGAAAAGTGAAATTCAAGAGAATCCTCTGGAATACCGGTACTGGTCTGATGGCACATCAAGTTTTGATTATATAACAATGTTAATAAAAGGTTAACAGTGTGTTAAGTAATGTTTAATCTGTGACGCCCTCTGTTATCCTGATAAGTGGTTTGACCGGGCTATCTTTTTCCATATAATTGGATTCAGCCTTCTCGAAAAAAAGGATTATTCGCATGTCTCCAGTCTCTTTCCCGTCTCGACGCGCCCCTGTTTTTAATGATGTTCCTGCTGAAAAATGGAATGACTGGCGCTGGCAATTGAGCCACCGTCTGAATTCTGCTGAGGATTTTGAAAGAGTCTTTCCTCTTACCGACAGTGAAAGGAAAGCACTCTCCACGTCCAACCTGTTTCGCGTAGATATCACCCCGTATTTTGCATCATTGATCAATCCGGATGATCCGGAAGATCCGATCCGCAGACAGGTAATCCCCACAGCAGGTGAGATACTGCCGTTCACCGGGATGATGGAAGATTCACTGGCAGAAGACCGGCATTCCCCCGTGCCGGGACTGGTGCACCGCTACCCGGATCGGGCTCTTATGCTGGTGACCACCCAGTGTGCCTCATATTGCCGGTATTGTACCCGCTCACGCATCGTGGGTGATCCAAACGCCACCTTCTCGCGGGCAGAATTTGAACTGCAATTGGATTACTTACGTAACACACCGCAGATCCGCGATGTCCTGCTTTCGGGAGGCGATCCGCTGACCATGGCGCCGAAGATACTGGAAGAATTGCTGGCAAAGCTGCGTGAAATTCCACATATTGAAATTGTGCGCATCGGCAGCCGTGTACCCGTTTTTATGCCGCAGCGGGTGACCACAGAATTGACAGACATGCTACAGAAATACCACCCCTTATGGATGAATATTCATGTCAATCACCCGAATGAAATCACCGCCGAACTGGCAGAAGCCTGCGACCGGCTCTTGCGGGCAGGTATCCCGCTGGGTAACCAGTCGGTGCTACTGGCCGGGGTGAACGACTGCCCGCATATCCAGAAGAAGCTGGTGCAGGATCTGGTGCGCATGCGGGTGCGTCCGTACTATCTCTATCAATGCGACCTGGTGGAAGGTGCCGGGCATTTCCGCACTCCGGTCGCCAAAGGTTTTGAGATTCTGGAAGCCCTGCGCGGGCACACATCAGGATTTGCCGTGCCTACCTTTGTGGTCGATGCACCCGGGGGTGGCGGTAAAATCCCGGTTGGGCCGAATTACATGGTCAGCATGTCTGACCACAAGATCGTGCTGCGTAACTATGAAGGCTATATCACCACCTACGAGGAACCGGTGAATTACACACCGCATGATCCCAAAACCTGCAAATTCTGCCAGTCAAAGCGGCTGGAACCCGGACAGCAGGGGGTAAGCGGCTTGCTGGATAGCGACGAGATGTTCATCAAACCGGAGGGTTTTGATCTGCTGCATAATCGGGGCGGCGGTCAACACCGGCTGAGAGCTGACAGTGACAAATGGAAACCCCTTGGCATCGGTTCAGGAAATGAAGAACCATAATCCATTCAGGAGCGGTTATGCACTATCGCAGGCTTGGACATACCGGAATTAAGATCAGTGAAATATCGTTGGGTTCATGGATAACCTTTGGATCACAAATTAAAGAAGAGATGGCCATCGACCTGGTGAGGGCGGCCTATGACCAGGGAGTCAATTTCTTCGATTGCGCGGATATGTATGCCGGTGGAAAAGCGGAAGTGGTGCTGGGAAAAGCAATTAAGAATTTACCGCGCGAGGATTTGATTCTTTCTTCCAAGGTGTTTTACCCGACATCCAACGGTCCAAACGGCCGCGGACTTTCCCGGAAGCACATCACCGAATCACTGGATGCTTCTCTCAAACGACTTGGCACCGAATATGTGGATCTGTATTTCTGCCACCGATATGATCCGGATACCTCGATCGAAGAGGTGGTACGCACCATGGATGATCTGGTGCATCGGGGAAAAGTCCTCTACTGGGGAACGTCGGAGTGGGAAGCCGGCCAGGCCGCCCAGGCGTATGGCATCGCCCGACAGTACTGGCTGATTCCGCCATCCATGGAACAACCTCAATACAACATGTTTCGCCGACGCCGTGTGGAGTGGGAACTGGCACCGCTTTGCAAAGATTTCGGGCTGGGCCTTACGACCTACAGCCCGTTGTTCTTCGGCATCCTCACCGGGAAATACAACGAAGGCATCCCGGCAGGCTCGCGTGCAAGTTTGGAGGATATGGCCTGGATTCGCGACAATATTACCCCCGAGAATATCAACAAAGTGCGCCAATTGACGAATCTTGCCGACCAGATAGGAATGACCACGGCGCAGTTATCCATAGCCTGGATATTACGCCGCAAGGATGTCAGTTCAGTGATCACCGGCGCGACACATCTCGAACAACTGGATGAGAACCTGGACGCAGGAGACATGATCGATAAAATGACGGATGA
The DNA here is from genome assembly GCA_012798535.1 of Leptolinea sp. Lineage (GTDB taxonomy): Bacteria > Chloroflexota > Anaerolineae > Anaerolineales > Anaerolineaceae > Leptolinea. The sequence goes on along the minus strand of JAAZMZ010000031.1, from coordinate 44,788 downwards.
TGTGCTGGAAAAGATCGAGAAGATTCTGGGTACCTCATCCGAGTAATTTCCATATGCAATGATTTCTTTAAATGAAAAAAGCCATCCATTATGCTGGATGGTTTTAAATGTTTGCCCTGTTCCAAAATGGTGGGTATAGAAATCCTCCCTTTCAGGGTGGAAAAGATGATATTGAGTATTATTTTGCCGTACTCTGAGAAGCAGCCATTCCCTGAGGTGGTTGTCTCTGGATTACACGATTTCGGCCGAAGTTGATGAGAACCATCAGTAACGTAAAGACGGCGATCAACCATACGGCAGGATTGGGGCCAAAACGTGTCAACACTACACCCTGAACGGGTGGGAGTGCCATTCCGCCCAGGCTGGCCAACGCTACGATCATTCCGGCTGCTTTGCCGGAAGCCTGACTGAATAGTGACGCGCTGATGGTGAAGGTGGTGGGGAAGATTGGCCCGAAGAAGAAACCGATCAACAATACGGCAAGAATGGTGGGTAGCATGGCACCGGTGGTGAGGGCTAAAAGCAGTCCTCCAGTAGCGGCACCAATAAGGCAGAAATTCAACAAACGCAGAGGCATCCAGCGGGTGCCCAGATAAGAACCTACCAGGCGGCCGAGCGTCAACGCCATCCAAAACCCGGATACCACCAGAGCTGCCTTATCGGCGGGAATAGAGGTTGTCTCTTGCATGTAGGTGGCAGTCCAGCCACCCATACTACTTTCCGCGCCGACATACAGGAAAAGGATCAATCCGGCCAACAGCAGCAAAGGCGAAAGGAAAAAAGGCGTTCCGGAGGCCTGGATTGTGGCTATGGGTTTTTCCTGCGGGGAGAGCAGGAAAAGAGCCACAAAAGGAACGATGATCATTACCATGCCGATGCCAAACCAGATCACCGGAATGGCCGTTTGCCAGCGGTTGATGGTATAGCTGGCCATCGCCGGCCCTAACACCGCGCCGACACCGAAGAAGAAGTTGACCAGATTCACAGCCGCCACACTGCGGTCTTTGAAAACCCTTGCCGAAAGTATGTTGACGCTGATATCCACAGCGCCGTGACCCAGGCCGGCCAGCAACCCACAGGCCAGCATAACCGCCAGATTGCGACTGAAGGTGATCCCGGTCATGCCAGCGCTCATCATCAATAATCCTGCGATCAACACCGGACGCGGTCCCAGACGATCTGTAAGAGGTCCGGAAGCGATCTGCGTTAAGAATGCGCCAAGGTATATTGCGGTGAATATTGAACCTACGGCTTCCAGCGTAGATGCAGTGTTCCCGGCCAGGTCAGGGAGGATCGGCCCGACTCCGGCCGTTAATATTCCCAGAGCGATAAAAACCAGGCAAGACAGGATAATAGTACCAAGCGGTGTTCGCATTTTATCTCTTTCGAATATTGATTTGTGTAGAAAAGGCACTTGACTTTCGCGTGAATTACACTCATAATACATGCAAATAAACGCAATGTCAAGCATAAAAACGCATAATAACGCAATCAAGAGGTACGCATGCTAAAAGAAGAACGACAGCAAATAATCATGGAAACCCTGCGCCGGGAAGGCAAGATCGTGGCTGTGGACCTATCGTCTGCCATAAATGTCTCAGAAGATACCATCCGGCGTGATCTGCGGGACCTGGCAGATGCGGGATTGATCCAGCGGGTTCACGGTGGTGCTTTATTGCGTTCGCCGGCCGGGGCAAGTTATAAAGAACGCCAGTATATGAGTAGCGATGCCAAGATCGCCATTGCCCGTACTGCCGTTTCGCTGGTCCAGAATCGCCAGGTGATCCTGTTGGATGGCGGTACCACCACGCTTGAGATTGCCCGCCGGCTGCCCCTGGGATTGCATGCCACGGTGGTGACCAACAGCCCGCCGATCGCCGTGGCGCTGGCCGATTACCCGGATATCCAGATCGTAATGATAGGGGGACATATGCTTTCGCCGTCTCTGGTGACCATCGGTGCCGCGGCTGTAGAAGCATTCGCAGCCATTCACGCCGATCTGTGCATGCTGGGGGTGTGCAGCCTGCATCCCGAAATGGGAATCAGCACCCCGAATTATGAAGAATCGCTGGTCAAGCGCATCATGGTGGCCAATTCAGCGGAAGTGGCTGCACTGGCCACGGTGGACAAGCTGAATACCGGCGCACCGTACACCGTGGCGCCGATCTCTGATCTGACCTACATCATTACCGAACCGGATGCGCCGGATGAGATATTGAAGCCATACGAGGAGATGGGCATCACTATATTGAAAGGAAAGATGTGAGATTGGCAACTAATGATTGATAATTCTACTGTTAATCTAGTGTTAGGATAGTACAAAAAAGTATATTGGGAGCCCATGATGATACAGACTGTCAATCTTAAAGATAAATTGAATAAAATCACAGAATACTGGCACCCGGGGATCATCGGGGAGTTGAACGATGCGCACCTGAAACTGGCGAAATTGAAGGGTGAATTTATCTGGCACCACCATGACACCGAAGATGAATTGTTTCTGGTACTCAAAGGCAGCCTGGTGATCAAGCTGCACGATCAAGAATTGCACATCGGCGAAGGGGAATTTGTCATCATCCCGCACGGAGTGGAACACATGCCTGTGGCGGCGGAAGAAGTTCATGTGCTGCTGATGGAGCCGAAATCCACACGTAACACGGGCAATGTGGAAAACGAACGCACGGTCAAAACAGACTGGTTGTGAAAAAATGCGGTAAACTTGCCGCATTATGGATAAAACCCAAAACCGCAATTTCCAGATCATAGCCGCCGTCGGGGTGGGCATTTTTCTGCTTTTCATCACCCCCAATCTGAAAGGCGCGCAAAATGCCGCCATGCTCTCAGCTTTCGAGATCGATGAGTTCGCCCAGTACCCGAATCTCATCGGAATGTTGACGCCCGGTTCGAATCTCTATGAGACTATCCGCCACTTTCTGATCTACCTGCATTATTTCTACGGCTACCCGTTTTATTTCCTGTCGGCGCTGGCCGTGTTGCCGGTCAAACTGATTTACGGCGCTGATTGGCTGCGCCACACGGATGTCATTGTTGCTGTCCTGCGTCAGGTGATCAATGTCGGCCCGATCATCGTAGCCTGTATCTTGCTGACTTACATTCAGACACGTTTCCGGGATATCAACCGTTCCCTCGGATTATTTGTCTTTCTATTGATCATCCCGGCGGTGATGGTAAACAATCTGTGGTGGCACCCGGATGGACTGGCGGTTCTGGCAGCTGTGCTTATCCTCTTCTTCCTGGACCGGGACGCGCTAAAACTGGGAAAGTCTTTCTTTATCGCTGCGGCGATCTGCGGGGTGGGAGTGGGGATTAAATACATTGGTGTGTTCTTTGCCCTTTCCATCGCGGTCTACATTGTTTGGGCGTGGATTACGCAAAAATACACATTCCGCAAAGTGATCACTGCTGCCGGCGGGTTTTTGGGAATCATGTTGCTGGCTGTGGTGATCAGCAATCCGCTGCTGCTTTTCCCGCAGGAGCGCGCCGCTCTGATCGAGAATCAGAAGCTGCAATTCGAGCAGACATCCATGGGTATTCTGCAGGCCAATACGCAGCCGTATTTTGCCAACGAGTATCCAGAGGACTTCCGTATTCATTATGGCGAACCGGAATTCATATTTATGACCCTGGCCGGTATTCTGGTGGGATTGAGTTTCTCAAAGAAACGCTGGTATTACGCGGTTTTACTGGCTTTCGTTGTTCCGCTGTTCCTGACGATCAACTTTGCCGCCACGCGGCGCACACATTATTTCCTGCCGGCCATTCTGCCGCTGGTCTCCTGCCTGAGTCTGTTCTTCCCCGGCAAGAATAAGACCGAAGATGAGCCCCAGGTGGCTTCTTCCAATGTCGTGCAATATATGATTGTCTTTTTAATGGCCTATCAAGCCCTGCAGTTCTTCCCGCGGGACCAAAAGATTTTCACGGATGCCTTGAAGAAGGAAGAACAATCCGCTTCGATTAAATTCTACAAAGATGCGACCAATGCTTTACCGGCCGGATTTGATTCTGTCAAACGCGTGGTCTACCGTGATTGGAAAGTATATTTCCCACCGGGGGGCAATTATCTGACCGAAATGACCTGGGATATGCCAACCATGGCATACATCGATTCGATTAATCCGGATGTGATTCTACTGGACAGAGAAAACATCGCACTGTTTTCTAAGCCCGAATCGGTGACCAACTCGGTCAATCCCGGCAATACCCGGCCGGTTCACGAGTTTTACCTGGCTGCCGAGAAGGATGAAATTACAGGGTACAAGGAATTCTACGAAGATCCCTTTGGGATGGGTTTTATAAAGACAGAATATAAATAAAAACAGGCGGAGCTTCACGGCTCCGCCTGTTTCACAGTATTTGCTTTCATTCAGCTTCTGAGTCTGGCTCCCAGCTCTTGTTCCAGGCGCTTGACGATTCGTCCGCGGATCAGAGCGACTTCCTCATCCGTGAGGGTGCGTTCCGGAGATTGATAGGTGAGGCTGTAGGCCAGGCTTTTCTTCCCTAAGCCGATCTGCGCGCTGCGGAAGATATCAAACAGACGGATATCGACCAGATGTTTGCCTCCGGTCTGTTGGATGAGCGCTTCCACCTGCCCGGCAGGTACGGCCTCATCCACCGTCAATGCCAGATCTTCGAGAACCGGCGGATAAGAAGGCACAGGTTCCATGGAGATTCGTGCCGGTATGACCTTCAACAGAGTTTCCAGGTCGATCTCAGCCACCAGCACAGGAGACTGGAGATAATCGAAGCGTTCCTTGACCAGGGGGTGGATCTCTCCAAATACACCGAGAGTCTCATTATCACACATCCAACTGGCGCATTTCCCCGGATGAAAACCGGTAGCCTGCGCCGGCGCGAAGGAGGTTTTTGCCAGGTGCAAACTGTCTCCCAGCTCTTCAATAATGCCTTTCAGATCAAAGAAATCAAGCGAAGCGGTGTTCTTCTGATCCCAGGCAGGTGTTTCGCGCTTGCCTGTCAATCCGATCACTAACCGGCGGGGTTCTTCCGGGAGAATTTCGTTTGGCCGCGGCAAGTAAATCTGACCGATCTCAAAGAGCAACAAACGGTCAGACAGGCGTATGTTCCTTTCCAGTGCTTCCAACACGGAAGCTGTCACGCTGCGGCGCATCACCCGGCGGTCAATGGCAATGGGATTTTGCAGGGTGACATATTCCAGATCCGGAGCCGCCTCATTCACTGGTTGCAGCCAGCGGGCTTCCCGCTCCGGTGTGGTCAGCCGGTATGACATGATTTCCTGCAGGCCGAATTTGGCCAGCAGATCGCGCACCAGCTCTTCCTTTTCCAGAGCTGGATTATTACGCTGCGGCGGCATCTCATCACACAGCCGGGTCGCCGGGATGTTGTCGTATCCGTACATACGGGCGATCTCCTCCATCACATCCGCTTCTCCTACATACCCCTCAGTGGTGCCGATATCCAGCCGGCTGGGAGGTGTCTTTACTTCAACCGAATTACCTTTTATCTTGCAGGTGAAATCCAAAGGAGTCAGTAGACTGGCTATCTGTTCGACGGTCAGGTCAATACCCAGCCAGCGGGTGACATCATTGGGAGTAATAGTTACCACCGGATCATTCGGTGGTAACGGGTATTCGTCGACCAGATCGCAGTGGATCTCACCACCAGACCATTCGGCCATACGGCTCAAACATAGCCAGAGCGCCTCGTCGCATAATCCGGGATGGACGCCGCGGCTCATTCGGAAGGAGGCTTCTGATTTTAGTTTCAGATAGCTCATTGTCTTACGGATATTGATAAAGTTCCAGGCCGCGCCTTCCAGCAGGACGGTGGTGGTGGAATCGGTGATCTCGGATTCCAATCCGCCCATCACACCCGCAATGCTCAACGAACCTTTGGTGTCACAAACCAGCATGGTGTAATCATTGAGTTCGCGCTCGACGTTGTCAAGGGTGGTCAGTTTCTCACCTTTCGCGGCTGTTCTGGTGATTATGGTTGGCACACCGCCGTTTACCCGTTTGACCAGTACATCGTAATCGAAGGCATGCAACGGTTCACCGAGTTCGAGCATCACATAGTTGGTGGCATCCACCAGCGCGCTGATCGGGCGCATGCCGGCCAGACGCAAACGCCGCTGCACCCAGTACGGGCTATCCGCCCGTTTGCAGCCGGATACCATCCCCACGGCAAAACGGGGATTGAGTTTCGGCTCAGTAATCTTGATGAATACCCGTCCCTTTATGGAAGCTGCCGTTGGTTTACGTGATGGGACAGGCTTCCGTAACGGCTTGCCGGTAATGGCAGCCACCTCGCGCGCTACGCCCAGTACGCAGGCGTTGCGGATCATATTGGGCAGAATGGAAATATCAAAAACCGCATCGCCGATGTAATCCACCAGCGGCATACCGGTGGGCGCGTCCGGTTCCAGGAAGATCACGCCTTCGTGTTCTTCCGAAATGCCCAATTCCTTCTCGGAACACACCATGGAATAAGATTCCACACCACGGATTTTGGCCCGTTTCAGGGTGGTAAGTTCCAGACCGGCGGCATGACCGTCATATAAAACGGCACCCTCTTTCGCGTATGCCACCTTGATGGGTTGGGATAATGGCCCCTGTCCTTTGTACGGGTACAGGTTGGGTGCGCCGGTCAGCACAACGTGTTCGGCCTGACCGTCTTTCAGTTTGCAGAGCACCAGCCGGTCGGCATTGGGATGCGGCATGACCTCATCGATCTGTGCCACAACGATCTTCTCGCGGTCCCATTCCAGGCCGGTAAACTTGAATTCGTTGTGATCTGTATGTGGAATGGGTAAACCCACCGTACGGATCTCATCCACTTCCAGACCGGCCATGGTCAGCAGTCGTGCCAATTGGTCGAGCGGAAGGTCGATATCTACATAATCTTTTAACCAGCTAAGAGGTACTTTCATGAGAACTGCTCCAGGAAGCGGATGTCGTTGGCCCAGAAATTGCGAATATCATTGACCTGATTGCGCAGCATGGTGATGCGTTCCGGCCCCATGCCAAAAGCGAATCCGGAGTAGATGGTCGGATCATACCCGCCGTTCTTAAGGACAGTTGGATGGATCATGCCACAGCCGAGAATTTCCAGCCAGCCGGAATTTTTGCAGACCTGACAGCCGGAGCCGTGGCACACAAAACATTCCACATCCATTTCGCCGCTCGGTTCGGTGAAGGGAAAATAAGAAGGGCGCAGGCGCGTGCGTGCATTTTCTCCGAACAGACGGCGGGCGAAATCGGTCAATGTACCTTTCATATCACCCATGGTCACATGTTTGCCAACCATGATGCCTTCCACCTGATGGAATTGTAATTCGGAGCGGGCGCTGATCTGCTCATAGCGATAGCACATGCCGGGCAAAATGACGCGGATGGGTTCAGGATAATACTGTCGCATCACATGGATCTGTCCGGGTGAGGTATGTGTGCGCAGGATGACGCCCGGTTTGGTGGTGTAGAAGGTATCCCACATATCGCGGGCGGGGTGATAGGCTGGAATATTCAACAGTTCGAAGTTGTACTCATCGGTCTCCACATCGCGGGCGCGGTAAACCTGGAAACCCAGATCACCGAAGACGCGGTAGATTTCACGCAGCGTCATGGTCTGAGGATGCAGCCGGCCGTGGGAAGGGCGCCTTCCAGGCATGGAGATATCCACCGCTCCGCCGGTCAGATTTTTGTTGAGCGCGGCCTGTTTTATTGCAGCGGCATGTTCTTCCAGGGCGGATTCAAATTCTTTCTTGACCTGATTGATGCGTTCACCAACAAGAGGACGGACTTCAGCGGAGACTGTCTTCATCTGGCTGAACAACTGCGTCACGGGGGCGCTGCGGCCAAGATTGGCCACCTTCCAGGCTTGTAGTTCGAGTTCGTCGTGGACGATTTGAAGGCTGTCGATGCCTTTCTGGCGCAGCTCTTCCAGCTCGTTTAGGATAGGGTGATCCTGCATTTTTTCTCCTCTTAAATAAAAACTCCACCCCGCCAAGGGACGGGATGGGGTCCGTGGTACCACCCTTGTTGGCAGCCGGAGCTGCCCGCTTGGTGCCAGAAGGCTGTATTCACAGGAATACCTGGCGGCCGGATAACGCTGGCAAAACGGAACAGGTTACTCTGCTTTCACCCGCTCGGCTCGAGAGCGAACTTCAACTGATGTCTTCCGAATGCACTTCGCAGCGGTCTTACGATCCGGTGCATCTCTCTGACGGTGCCTGTCAGCTTACTCTTCTCTGTCACAGCCTGTAGTTTATTACCCTGATATTATCTCCGAACCGGAGTATATGTCAAGAGTACGTTTTAGTTCATCTAAAATGTTACTGAAAGATGATCATTAGTTCAATCAATAGGGTGCGCTCGAATTCGAGCGCACCCTATAAGTATTGTTTTCAATTAATCATCACATTATTCACCCATAGATTTGTCCATCAAACCGGCACCCAGGCAACCACACCAATCTAGCGAATACACACCCATTCGTATATAGCGGTGAAAGCTCGACCACGGCCAATCAGATACCTGATTCACAAATTCATGTTTCATCGGGTTGAAATGAATGTAATCAATGTGCGCATGTAAATCATCCTGATCATAAATAATATGCGCCCAATATCTTCGCTGCCAGATGGTTGATTCTCTCCGCTTCTTACGTGATTCATCTCGTACACTTACTTCCCGTGCCAGCTTAAGATATTCATGCGTAAAATGTCGTTTGATCTCATTCCACCGCATAGCATAATCCGAATCATCTTCAGGTAATTTCCAGATAGTATGCAAATGATCTGGTAATAGACATATCGCGACAGTCTCAAAAGGATGTTTAGTCTGTACGTCCTTCCAGACTCTTCGCAAAATTCTTCTACTCTCCGGCAATACCAGTATCGGTTTGCGATCATACGTTACCACTGTGAAGAATATTGTCCCCCCGGCCAATTTTATTCTGCGGTATTCAGGCATGGTTTTTATTGTATCGTAATCTACCGGGTGCCGGGATTGAAATTTAGCCATTTTTTATAATATATTTATAGGGTGCGCTCGAATTCGAGCGCACCCTATAGGGTTGAATTACCGCGTTAACGTCCCCGGGAATTTAGTTTCGCACATTCCTGACAAAGGGGTTTGCCACCGGTGCCTTCGCGATAATATTCCTTTTCGATGTTATTGCCAGTGTTGCAGTTTGTGTTATTATGATGTACGGGTTGTTTAATCGAGTGCCAAGGGGATTTTTTCGACATTTTATCTTTCCTCCTTTCTTCACCTGAATTCAAATTACATCATGAAGACATATAATATAAAGCAGGTGATAATAGTAGAATATATTTAATAGACTGATTTTGATTATTAATGCAGCATAACTTTAGTTATGTAATTATGCTATATATAATAGCAATATGATTTCACTTTGTCAATAGGTTTTTTTCTATTTAATTGAATAGTGTAAATAAATAATATCTTCAAGATCCATTAATAATTGAATTATTATTAATGATTCTTTATAAGGTAACTCTATCGAAATTGTATATAATGTCTTATTTATCTCGTCATCCGACAACAAGTCAATATCGAAATACGGATGTGGATTGAAATAGTTATGTAATAATGCTGGAAAATATAGAAAAGGCAGAGGCATTGGATCAATTACTCCGATGCCTTTGCCTTTTTCTACCATATGCTAGAACAATATTAGTCTCAATAATCATTTTTATCCTAATTTTGTCATATCTTCCAATAAATATCACACCTAATAAATGTACTCTAACCGAATTCAAAAGGAAACCAGTTAAATTTACAGGGTGCGCTCGAATTCGAGCGCACCCTATATGAGTGAAAAAATTATTAATTTGGATGCTGATTGAGTTCAGAAGGAAACCAGGGTTCCCCCTTTTTTCCCGACCAGCACATTGCGCAAAACTTCATCGTCCCATAGGTTCAACACCAAAATGGGCAGCTTGTTTTCCATGCAGAGGGTGATGGCAGTTGTATCCATCACCTCCAACCGGCGGTTGATCGTGTCGATATAAGTCAGGTGATCAAACATCCTGGCATCCGGATTCTTCTGCGGATCACTGTCATACACCCCGTCAACCTTGGTGGCTTTGATCAATACATCCGCGTCGATTTCCATGGCGCGCAGAGCCGCCGCGGTATCGGTGGAGAAATATGGATTCCCCGTCCCGCCGCCGAAGATCACCACGCGGCCTTTTTCAAGGTGGCGGATCGCCCGGCGACGGATATACGGTTCGGCAACCGAGCGCATTTCGATGGCCGACTGCACGCGGGTCATCACACCCAGACTTTCCAGCGCGTCCATCAGAGCCAGACCGTTCATAACTGTGGCCAGCATTCCCATGTAATCCGCGGTGGCGCGATCCATTCCACTGGTCAGACCGACCTTTCCCCGCCACAGATTACCCGCGCCGATCACAATAGCCACATCGACACCCATCTCCCGCACACCTTTGATGCGGTTGGCAATATCCAACGCGCGTTTGGGGTCAATTCCCGAGCCGACATCTCCCCCCAGCGCTTCTCCGCTTAGCTTCAACAGTATGCGATGATATTTCAGGGATTCCATGCCACCTTCCTTTTGATAATAAAAGAGCCAACCATCGGTCGGCTCTTTTCAATAACTATTCTTCGGCGGTTGATTCGCCCAGTTCCCAACGGGCAAAGCGGCGGATCACCACATTCTCACCGAGGCTGACGATGGTATCGTTCAGCAGCTGCTGGATGGTGATATTCTCATCGCGGATATATTTCTGGCGCAGCAGAACTTTTTCGTCCTTGAATTTGGACAGGGCGCCTTCCACGATTTTTGGGAGGATCGCATCCGGTTTGCCATCTTCTTTGGCTTTTGCCGTGGCGATGCGGGTTTCTGTTTCGATATCTTCGGCAGGGATGTCTTCTTCACGAATGTACTCAGGAGCGGCTGCGGCGATCTGCAGGGCGAGCTCGTGTGCGAAGGAGCGGAATTTTTCTGAGCGGCCGACGAAATCGGTCTCGCTGTTCACTTCAACCATCACACCGATACGGCCCTGTGCATGCGAATACAGTTCGATCATGCCGTCGGATGCCGCACGGTCAGCACGTTTGGCGGCGGTGGCCAGGCCTTTCTCGCGCAGGAATTCCACGGCTTTGTTGTAATCGCCGTTGGCGTTTTCCAGCGCTTTCTTACAATCAGAGATCCCGGCCGCTGTGGCCTGGCGCAACTGTTTGATCATGTCAGTTGAGATTTCCATCGTATACCCTTTTTACAAACCAGAGATTGAATTAATTATAGAACTTCTTCTTCTTCGGCATCTTCCCCGTGCCCGCCAAGCTTGGCAAGGGTGGCGGCGCCGAGAAGATCTTTGTCTTCCATGTCGGTTTCATCGATCAGGCTGCGCTTGACAGCGGCGGTGCGGACAGCCTGTTCAGTTTCCATTTCAGCCTGTTCCGGCTCTTCGTCTTTGCGCAAAGATTTGCCTTCGATGGCAGCATCGGCGATCTTGCCGACCAGTAGTTTGATGGCGCGGATGGCATCATCATTGGAGGGGATGACATAGTCAACGCCGCGAGGATCACAGTTGGTGTCCATGAGAGCGATGACCGGGATATTCATAATGTTGGCTTCGTGTACGGCAGTTTCTTCGCGGCCAACATCCACTACAAAGACCAGATCAGGCAGGCGTTTCATACTGCGCACACCGCTCAGGCGGATGAGCAGGCGGTTGATCTCACGTTCGATCAGCAGACCTTCTTTTTTTGTAAGGCGGTTGATATCACCGGTGTCGCGCATCTTTTCGAGGCGGTCCAGTTCGAGAATCCGCTGGAAAATGGTCACCCAGTTGGTCAGCATACCGCCCAGCCAGCGTTCAGTAACATAAGGCATACCGCAGCGGATGGCTTCTTCTTTGATGGTTTCCTGTGCCTGGCGTTTAGTTCCGATGAACAGAACTGTACCACCGGCGGCTACAGTATCGCGCACCAGGCTGTAGGCGGTGTTGATGGCTTTGACAGTTTGCTGCAGGTCAATAATATGGATACCGTTGCGCTCGGTGAAGATATACGGGCGCATGGACGGATTCCACTTATTGGTGCGATGACCGAAATGTACACCGCTTTCCAACAGGGCTTTCATGGATATGACAGTTGACATAATACACAGGCTCCTTTTTGCGTTTTCGATCGTTTCCTTCCACCCGGCCCACCACCGTTCATAACGGCACGCGGGGTCGGTCCAGAAACGTGAGGATAAGAGTCTTTGCCGAAGCAAAGCGCAACGAGTATATCATAGAATCATTGGTTTTTCACATACCTGTTTTGAATCAACAACCGCTTCAGGTTGTCCCGATACGCAGGCACATCCCTTATAATGCTACGTATGAGGCTCACGGATCGATTCAAGGATGCGCTGGGATTTGCAGTGGATTTGCATGCCGATCAGCGCCGCAAAGGCTCCGGGATACCGTATATCGCCCACCTGCTGGGCGTGGCCAGCCTGGTGCTGGAATACGGTGGGAATGAAGATGAAGCCATTGCCGCCCTGCTGCACGATGCCGTGGAAGATCAGGGAGGGCAGCCAACCCGACAGATGATCGCGAAGAAGTACGGGGAAAACGTGGCGCAGATCGTCGATGGATGCACCGATTCGGATACCATCCCCAAGCCGCCCTGGCGGACACGCAAGGACGCTTATATCGCCCACATCGCTTCGGCTTCCCCTTCTGTGCTGCTAGTATCCGCCTGCGATAAGCTGTATAACGTACGAACTATATTAGCGGATTACCGGATACTGGGTGATGATTTGTGGGAGCGGTTCAAAGGTGGAAAAAAGGATGGTACCCTCTGGTACTATCAAGCTCTGATCAAAGCTTTCAAGGCAACCGGATCACAACCAGTATTCGATGAATTAGAAAGAACGGTCAACGCTGTCCTCGCCCTTGTCGATCCTGACTGATCGTATCAGTAGGGAATAACATCTTACGGTTGATCCAGACGCACGTGAAAGTAAACAGGAAAGGTACATTGTATGCATATCGTAGTCACGAATGATGATGGCGTAAACGCCCCGGGATTGCTGGCACTGGCTAAAGCTTTGATGAAACTTGGTCAGGTCAGTATTGTCGCACCAGATCATAACTGGTCTGCATCAGGGCATGTTAAAACCCTGCACCGGCCACTGCGTGTGAAGGAGATCGAACTGGACGATGGCACTCCGGCGCGAGCCTGTGACGGAGCACCGTCTGATTGTATTGCCCTGGCAGCCCTCGGACTGGTTCCGGAGCCAATTGACTTTGTGGTCGCGGGAATTAATCCCAATGCCAACCTGGGCCATGATGTGACCTACAGCGGAACGGTGACAGCAGCCATGGAAGGCGCCATCTGGAGTATCCCATCTGTAGCCATCTCTCTAGACGCGCCGGAGTATCACCGCGGTCCGTTGGACTATTCCGTTTCGGCTGAGATTGGACGCCAGATCGTGGATAAGTTTTCAAAGAATCCACTCTCTCCGGGTGTCTTGCTTAATGTCAATGTCCCCTATCTGCCTTTGGTAGAGATCAAAGGATTTTCCATAACCCGTCAGGGACTGCGCATCTATCGGGATGAACTGGTGAAACGGGAAGATCCGCGGGGACTGCCGTATTACTGGATAGGTGGTGATGCCCCCTCGGGTGTGGAAGAGCAGGGGACGGATATTGGCGAACTGGCTGCCGGATTTGTTTCCATCACCCCGTTGAAGCTTGACCTGACCGCTCACCAGGCGATTGAAGTGATTACGAAATGGAACTGGAGCAATTGAGTTAAGCGGGTCGATTTTGCTATACTGAATGCAGCTAAACGGATCAAGAATTGGAAAGGAGAAACGGCGATGCAATTCAAAGTACGTGATTGGATGGTCGATCTCATTGTCTTTGTTGATCCTGACAGTACAGTCAGTGAAGCGCTGGCGTTGATGCGCAGGCGGTATATTCACAGCCTGATCGTGCAAATCACTAACAACAACCCAAGTTTCGGAATTCTGACCTCAACAGATATCAGTGATAAAGTCATCGCTGAAAACCGCAATCCATCCACCATCAAGGTGCGTGAATTGATGACCTCGCCGCTCATCACGGTCAAGACGGATGATCCCATTCAGGAATGTGCGAAGATCATGCGGCAGAAAAAAATCCATCACCTGCCGGTGATGGATAATAAGGGAGCTCTTGTTGGGATGATCTCAGCGACGGATTTTCTCGTGGCGGCAGAAGCCATGGGCAGAGAACCCGGGGAAAAAATCTCGTAGTCGATACTGAAGAAGTATCTTTATCCGGTCGTGCCCCATCAATTTGTCGGAGTGTGACCTTTTAATATTTCGCCTGCCGTTTAGCGTGTGATCTCCCAGGCCAGGTGGCGGATTTCGGGGGAGATCAGTTTTTCCCAGGCGAGTTGAACGGCAGCCGGTGAGCCGGGAGTGGCAATAATTACTTTACCGTGATACACACCGGCTGTTGCCCGCGAAAACATAGCCGCGGCTCCCACTTCGGAAAAGCTGAGCATGCGAAACAGTTCACCGAAACCCGGTAGAGTCTTTTCCAACCGCCCGGAGAGGACATCATAGGTGGTATCCCGCCTGGAGAGCCCTGTTCCGCCGTTGAATAGGATGACCTGCACATCCGATTCTGCCAGCAAATCAAGCAGACGGCCAATCCCTTCCGGATCATCGCGAACCACGTGGTAGGCAGCCAGAATCAGCCCTTCCACGAGAATTTGCTGCTTCAGGTACTGACCATTGAGATCTGTTTCCGGTGTTCGAGTATCGCTGACTGTGACCACGGCGATCCTCGGGGTCGGTATGCTTTCCGCTTTGTGGTGATGCTCTTCCCTGCCGGAAGGTAATCGATTTAGCGAAGTGCCCATACTTGCCTGCCAGTCCAAATATTTAGTTAAGTCTAGCATACATCAATTGGACCGTTTTTTCATGTGTGCATGATCTGCTCGATAAATTTATTCTGTTTAGTACCGGGCTGTTCTGTTGAACGTTTAGAATTGACAAATTTGGTTCCGGTTATAGCACCGGATGGCAAGGGTATAATGTGCGTGTGAAAACGAATATCCGTCCTGTTCAATTCTTCGTAATCATCTGTGCTGTGCTTTTTGCCCCGGTGACCTCGGTACGCGCCCAGTCTGCCAGCGTATCCGACATGATTGCCCAGGTCAACGCCGTGCGTACTTCGACCTACGGACTGTCTCCTTTGGAAACAGACAGCGCGCTCATGTCTTCCGCCCAGGCGCACGCGGAATATATGGCAAGCACCGGCTCATGTTCACACACCGGAGCCGGTGGAACGAATGCCAAGCAGCGCATGGTCAACGCCGGTTACGGCGGAGGCGCCACCGTGTGGGGTACCGAAAATATCTATTGCGGCGGACGCTCCGTATCAGAAGTGGTCACCTGGTGGCAGGGGGATTACTGGCACTTGCTTCCGTACAAAGAAGCCGCTTACCGTTCCATTGGCGGTGGGATTGCCACGGGAGCTGACGGCCAATTGTATTTTGTAATTGATGTAGCCTACACCTCCGGCAGCGCCGGGAGCGGTTCAACGAGCGGCGGCGGAAGCACCGCCGGAACCACAGGCAGTTCGGGCTCCACTTCCAGCACGGCCGCGGCCGCTCAGCGGGTGGTCCCCATCGTTACCGCCACGCTGCAACCGGATGGGTCGCTGATTCATGAGGTCAAACAGGGACAAACCTACTGGGGTATCGGCACGGCATACGGCATCACAGCCGCTGAGATCAAACAACTGAACGGTATTCCCTCCAACTCCACCGTACTGAGCATTGGCCAAAAATTGATGATCCACGGACCCTATACGGCCACACCGGTGTTATCTGAAACGCCAACCTCCGAACCGGCGACAGAAACTCCCACCATAACGCAAACTCCCACGATCACCAATACACCCACCAGCACCGGTACACCCACTCCGCGACCCCTGTTTGAAGGCGCGGCTGGGATGCAGAATCTCGACCGGCGCGGACTGGGGATCGGCCTGGTGGTAGTGTGTGTCCTCGGGCTGGGGCTGATGATCGTCGGTGGGATGCGTAAGAAGAAAAAAGATGAACCGGAAGATTACGATCCACTCAATCCGCCGATCGATTCGTTGTAACTAGATCATAAAATCCTCGCCCCGCCACACCCCGTGGTCGGGACCGTGCGGAGTGAGGAACAGTTCCAGGCCTTTATCATCCCTGTAGATGGGTGTGTGTTCGTTGACGTGGATGTGCAGGTTACTCTCCACTTTTTCCAGACGTTCCAGGATGTAGGTGATGGAAGCGCTGATGGTATCCGGCAGCCGGTCGTGGTGCAGGTCCGGGGCGGTTTCATGGGGTAGACTGCGCATCACAACCTGTCCCGGCACCCCGACAACCACCGAATCCGGTGGGGCTGGTTTGACCACCACGGCATTGGCGCCGATCCGGCTGCCTTTGCCGACGGTGATCGCGCCCAGGATTTTTGCTCCGGCACCCACCACCACATCATCCTCCAGTGTGGGATGCCGTTTCCCTTTTTCCAGGCTGACGCCTCCCAGAGTGACACCATGATACAGGGTGACATTGCGGCCGATTTCGGCCGTCTCGCCGATAACTACCCCCATGCCGTGATCGATAAAGAAACCATCACCGATCACGGCGGCAGGGTGGATTTCTATACCGGTGGCGTTACGCACAAAATGCGAGATAAGCCTGCCGATGAGCAGCATGTGGTGATTCCAGAACCAGTGCGCCATGCGATACCCCCAAAGGGCGTGCAGCCCCGGGTAAGTTAAGAGGACTTCCAGTGTACTGTGTGCTGCCGGATCACGATCGAAAACCACTTGAACATCATTACGAATAGTTCTAAACATGGAACGCCTCCATTATTCGACCAGGTCAGCGTACAATGGCGTGCTGAGATACCGCTCACCAAAGGAAGGGATGATCACGACAATCAGCTTTCCGATATTCTCTTCCCGCCGGGCGACCTGCAAACCGGCCCACAGCGCTGCACCTGAGGAAATACCCACCAGCAGCCCTTCCTGACGGGCAGCTGCGCGTGCCGTGGCAAAGGCGTCCTCCCCTTTGACACGGATGATCTCGTCATAGATGGCGGTATTCAAGACTTCGGGAACAAATCCGGCGCCGATACCCTGTAGAGGGTGCGGCCCCTTTGCTCCACCGGAAAGCACCGGTGAGGCATCCGGTTCCACGGCAATCGCTTTGAAGGATGGCCGTCGAGCTTTAATCACTTCCGCGATACCCGTGATGGTTCCGCCGGTGCCCACCCCGGCCACCAGATAATCCACTTTACCATCGGTATCCCGCCAGATCTCTTCCGCCGTGGTTTTGCGGTGAATTTCCGGATTGGCCGGATTTTTGAATTGTTGTGGAATGAAATACCGCGGATCGGAGGCGGCCAGTTCTTCCGCCCGGGCAATGGCACCGGGCATACCTTCCGCCCCGGGAGTGAGGATCAAATCCGCGCCGTAGGCTTTCAACAGCATACGCCGTTCTTTGCTCATGGTTTCAGGCATGACCAGAGTGATTCTGTAACCACGGGCGGCGGCTACCATGGCAAGAGCGATCCCAGTGTTACCGCTGGTAGGTTCAATAATGACAGAATCTTTCTTCAGCGCTCCGGATTTTTCTGCTGCCTCGATCATGGAAAAACCAATGCGGTCTTTCACGCTGTGAGCCGGGTTGAAGAATTCCAGTTTTGCCACCAGTGTGGCTTTTATTCCCTCCGCGAGTCGATTAATCCGCACCAGCGGAGTATTACCAATCAATTCAGTTACATCAGAAGCAATTTTCATAGTTGACCTCTATTTTCTTTGAAATGAATACAACGAAAGACGTATCACTGCGTATATGAAATATGCGGAGATACAACAGAGGCCAGGTTATTCAGTTAATTTTTTTGTAGGAATTTGAAAATAACCGGGGCGGCTGAACTATCTCCGCCCGGGACACAAGCAAATAAGTGGTTGATAAAGTCGATTATTTATCACATTTACCTTAATTATTTGTCCTATTATACTGAAAGAAATCCAAGAGTCAATATTTCTCAGGAAGATATAGAGACTCGTTGAATTCATGAAAAAAGGAGGCAGCACATGCGAAAAGGAGGTCTTTTATGGGGTTTTCTTCTACTGCTGGCAGGTATCCTGTTCTTGCTGGATAACCTGGGATTTCTTCCGATCAGCGCATTATCTCTATTCTTTTCCAGCGCGTTGATCTTGATCGGCCTGTGGTTTCTGGTGGGACCGTTGGTTTTCCGCACGGCTGTCGAGAATCGCGCCCTGGCGATCCCAATGGATGGTGTGACCGAGGCGATATTGAAAATCCGGCATGGAGCCGGAGGATTGAATATCTCCTCAATGGCGGGCAACGCGAACCTGCTGGAAGGCACGTTTACAGGCGGCGTTGAGGAAACTATCAATCGGTCAGGCGCAAAAACCACTATCAAGCTGAGAGTACCGGAGATGGAATGGTGGGGATTTCCATCCTCTTCTCCTGTGGATGGTTTCAAATGGGATATGACCCTGAATCAAACCACGGCTTTCGCACTGGACGTGCAGACCGGAGCCAGTAAAAATCGATTTGATCTGCATGATCTCATCATCACCAGTATCAAAATGGAATCCGGCGGCAACGACACCGAGATCACTTTACCCTCGCAGGCCGGTTACACCCGTTGCGATTTTCAATTTGGATCCGCCCGACTTGCAGTACACATCCCGCAAAATGTGGCGGCCAGTATCAAAATAAATGGTGCGTTGCTGGATACGACGGGGATCGACCTGACCCGTTTCCCTAAGGTTGGAGAAGTCTACCAGAGCGCACAGTACGACACGGCGGCAAATAAGGTGGAGATTGTCATCGAGGCCGGTGTGGGAAAAGTAGTCATCAATTGAGGTACCTATGAATCGTAACTTGTGGATCGGATTATTCTTTTTATTGATCGGAATTGGATCGCTGTTCTCCAACTTGGGTTTCTTCCCGTTGGAAGGATTGATCTGGCCGGCTTTTCTGGCAGGCGGAGGTTTGATTTTCCTGTTCTTTTTTCTCAGTTCACGTTCAAACTGGTGGGCGGCTATTCCGGGGTGCGTTCTTCTGTCCATCGGCGTAACCGCATCACTTCCCTGGATTGCTCCGGGATTTGAAGATCGCCTGGGCGGCCCGCTCGTTCTGGCTGGCATCTCGCTGGGATTCTGGCTGGTGTATCTGCGGGTGCCAGCCAACTGGTGGGCGATCATTCCGGCGGGGGTTATGCTCACCCTGGCTTCCGTCACTCTTCTGCAGACAGAGAATGGTTTGGAAGTTGCCGGCGTTTTCTTTATCGGCCTCGGATTGACCTTCGCTCTTGTAGCGCTGCTACCCGGAGGTGCGTTGCGTATGGCCTGGCCGTGGATTCCGGCCGCCATTATGTTGATCATGGGATTCTTGTTCATTTCGTCTGCCTACAACCTGGCAACTTATGTTCTGCCGGCTGCCATGATCGTGGGTGGACTGGTGCTTATTCTACGGGCTTTTGGAAATCGATAATCTTCTTGAGGAGTTGAAGTATGCAGAATCGACTGGTAAGACCTGAAAATGGCAGAGTTTTGGCCGGGGTATGCGCCGGCCTGGCAAATTGGATTGGGATCGATGTGACCTTAATCCGTATCATCTTTTTATTATTTGGATTCATGACAGGCATGGGAGTGCTGGTGTATATCATCCTGTGGGTGGTCATTCCATCTTCCAGCGAATCTCCCAGCGCACCTGTAGACTGGTCGTCGCGAGCCGGACAAATGCGTGATGATTTCATCCAGGCAACCAGCCAGCCCAATATGGATGCGTTGAAAATATTCGGCGGTGTTCTGGTGGCTCTTGGCAGCTTTTACCTGATCAAAGAGATACGACCGGAATGGTTCCACTGGGTTAATCGCGGAGTTCTATGGGCTGTAGCCTTGATTGTCATCGGAGCGGTTTTCGTTTTCCGCTCCATACGAGGAGATAGATAATGGAAGAAAACAATTCAAATTACAGGCCGCCAAAAGAAAGGCACGGGATCTTCTTTCCACTGATTCTACTCACAGCAGGTGTTTTGTTGCTGCTTTCCAACCTCGGGTATCTTCCCGGTGGATTCTGGGGATTTGTGGAAGTCTACTGGCCTATTTTGATCATCATCTGCGGATTAGATGGACTGATTCGCGGGAATGGGATCACCGGATCGCTGTTGATCGCCGGAATCGGCGTCGTGCTGCTTGCCGGTAATCTGGGGTATATCTCACTCTCTGCCTGGGAGTTACTGGCCAAAGGCTGGCCGTTGATCTTGATCGGTATTGGATTGGATATCATCATCGGGAAAAGGACGGTGTTTCGTTCGATATTCAGTTTGATCATGGCGTTCGTTCTTATCGCCGGGTTGGTCTGGTTGGCGAATTTCTCATTGTCCGATTCGATTACGACCAGAGAGTTTCGGCAGGATTATCAAAATGAAACCGAACTCTCCCTGGATATCTCCCGGGCGGCTGGCAGAATTGACTTGAAATCCGGTGGAATCAGTTCAGCCCTGGTTGATGCTGATTTGAGTTTGATGCGCAATGAACATCTCGAGCCGGTAGTGAACCGGGAAAATGACCGCACGTCGATCAAATTGAACTCGGATAAAAATACATTCCCGGGGATGACCCGGCGTTCAGATGGCGCGGATTGGGAGATCAGAGTGCATTCAAAACCGGTGCTGTCTATTAAATCAGATCTGGCAGCCGGTGAGAACCGGCTCGATCTTCGTGGGCTTGATGTTGACTCTGTGACTTGCGAAACCGTGGCAGGCCAGTCTGATATCTACCTTGCCGAATCAGAGGATGCCAGTTATAGAATATCGGGTGTAACTGGTAAGATCATCATTCATGTTCCGGCCGGTGTTCCGGTGGTTGTTGAAACTGACAAGGTGCTGGGCAATTGTTCGATTCCCAACGGCTATTCCCGTGTAGACGGTCGTATCTTCTCATCGGAATACCAGGATGGAAAACCAGCCGTACATGTCAGAGCTGATCTGGTGGTAGGTGCTATACACATCGTTGAAGATGGCGCCGATCTGTAGGTAGAATGGAACAAAACTATCCGATTATTCGTCTACTTAGATAGAAAACCACACTTTGGAGGAAACATGAAAAAGGTTCACTCTATCGGCTTCAGTCTGCTGGCACTGGCGGGTTTGATTTCAGCCTGTTCTCCGGCTGTTCTCCCGGCGACACCCGTGACACTCTCTCCGGTTGTATCGCAGGCGGATGTCAAACCCTCAGAAGTCACAGACTCCGCGCCTGCCACCCGCACTATCAGCGTGGTGGGATCCGGCCAGGTATATCTGGTACCCGATGTAGCCTATGTGTATATCGGGGTGCACAGTCAGTCGGAGAATGTATCCACCGCGTTGAAGCAAAATAATGAACAGGCCAAACAGGTATCAGATGCCCTGAAATCCATGAAAGTCGAAGAGAAGGATATTCAGACGACCAGTTTCAATATTTACCCGCAGCAGCAATACGAACCGGGAACGGGAAATGTGACGGGTACATTTTATTCTGTGGATAACACGGTTTATGTCACTGTTCGCGATCTGAAAATCCTGGGTGAATTGCTGGATACCGTCGTTCGGTCAGGTGCGAATAGCATCAATGGAATCAATTTCGATGTGGTGGACAAAGAAGCTGCATTGACGAAAGCCCGCAGCCTGGCCATCGAGAATGCCCGCAAACAGGCGGAAGAACTGGCCAAGGCTTCAGGTGTGACCCTGGGTGAAATGCAATCCATTTCGACCGGCTATGTTTCCACACCTATGGCCAAAGAGATGTACGGTATGGGAGGCGGGGGTGGCATGGCTTCATCGGTGCAGGCACCGATTTCTGCCGGTCAACTGGTGCTTTCAGTGGATGTTTCCATCGTCTATATGATCCAATAGATCAAAGTAGAATTATTAGATAAAAACATCGCCGGTGGATTTCAACCGACGATGTTTTATTTCCAAAATTGAATGAAGTAATACCCGATGGGAACCGCCCACAGCCAGGAGTCGATACGGTCAAATACCCCACCATGTCCGGGGAGGATATTCGATGAATCTTTGATCATGAAATGCCGCTTGAACATGCTCTCCCCCAGATCACCCAGAATGCAAACCATGCTGAGGATGACTCCCAGGATCAGTCCTTTGACCGGGGTGATTTCCGGGACTTTCATCTGCCAGAGCAGGGCGAAAAGCGGGCAAAAGATCAGAGCGAAGAGGATCCCGCCGAAGAAACCCTCCCAGCTTTTATTGGGGCTGGCAAACCGTGAGATTTTATGATTACCAAAATGCCGGCCGATCAAATAGGCGCCGGCGTCGGCAATCCAAATTGAAGGCAGGACCAGCATCAACCACCACTGTCCGTCCGGCAAAGAGCGCACCGAAATGAAATAGGCTCCCAGCCAGCCGATGTAAAAAATGCCGCCCAGGGTGATCCCGAAATCAATGGCGGAAGTCCGGCAGCCCTGTTCAAATTCGATCAGATGGACGGTCAGGGTGATGAATAGAATGATCGCCAGCACGACATCTGAATAGGCAAATTGAAAGAGAAACCGCATGAGTACCATAACAACCGGTGCGCCAATGAGCAGGGCGGCAGATGGACTGTAACCGCCGTTCTTGAACATGCGCCAGTATTCCCACCCGGCCGTACCCAACACGATGGCCAGCACCAGAGTTAAATACCAGCCGCCTGCCATGATGAGCGCCACTGCGGCGGGGATAAGCGGGATGAGGACGAGCAGCCGTTCTTTGAGCATCGTTGTACGCAGGATCAATCTTTAGAGCTTACTTTTCCGAAGCGTCTATCCCGCTCACTGTAGGCGAAAATCGCTTTTCGGAGTTCCTCCCGGTCAAAATCCGGCCAGTAGGTCGGGGTGAAATACCACTCCGAATAAGCCGACTGCCAGATGAGAAAATTGCTGGTGCGCATTTCGCCGCTGGTCCGAATGATCAGATCGGGGTCAGGAATGCCGCTGGTGAAAAGATAACTGTCGAAAAGTTCCGGTGTAACCTGATCAGGCTGGATTCCATCCTGTAGCATCTTACTCGCCGCGCAGAGGATTTCATCACGACCACCATAATTGAATGCAATGTCCAGTATCAGGCGGTCATTGTGAGCAGTAAGTTCAACAGCATGCCGCACCTTCTGTTGAAGGGTGGGTTCCAATCTTTCCAGATGGCCGATGTGCCGCAATTGGACACCTTCCCGGTTCAATTCATCCAGCTCTTTATCGATGACTTCCTTGATGATATTCATCAACCCGGCAACCTCATCGGCCGGCCGTCCCCAGTTTTCTGTGGAAAAGGCATAGATCGTCAGGTATTTGATGCCGAATTCGACGCAGGCTCGAATGACCCTGCGTAAATTCTCTGTTCCGGCTTTATGGCCGGCCAGGCGGGGAAGGCCGCGGGCTTTTGCCCAGCGGCCGTTGCCGTCCATGATGATGGCAACATGCGTGGGAATATGTTCGGGTAAACCGGTGAACCTGGTATCGTCAGACATATTTCAGGGAGGTTAAACCTCCATGATCTCCTTTTCTTTCTTTATACCGACGGCATCGATGGTCTCGATCATCTTATCGGTTAACTTTTGTAGTTCTTCTTCGCCGCGCTTTAGATTATCTTCGGAGATCATTTTTTCTTTTTCGAAATCGCGCATATCTTTCAATGAATCTCTTCGTATGTTGCGTATCGAAACACGTGCTTCTTCCAGACGGGCATGAACGACTTTTACAAGGTCTTTGCGGCGTTGTTCGGTTAAAACTGGAAGGTTCAAACGAATCACCTTGCCATCATTGTTCGGTGTGAGGCCGAGTTCGCTGGCCAGGATCGCTTTTTCGATGGATTTCAATGTGGATGGATCGAATGGACGAATCATCAGAACCCGCGGCTCCGGCACGCTGATAGAGGCGAGCTGCATGAGGGGGGTTGGGGCGCCGTAATAATCGACAGACAGGTGTTCAACAAGAGCCGGTGAAGCTCTGCCGGTCCGTATGGCCGAGAGGTCTTCCTCCAGCGCCTGAATGGTGCCTTTCATATGTAGATCAGTTTCTGCAATCGACTCCTTGATCATCTTGCCTCCTGGTGGAAGTTCAAAGTTGGGATCAACCAGCAAAAAAACTCAAGCCAATATTATACAGCAATACGTTCTTTCGGTTTTGGCTCATTCCTTGCATCTTGTGGGTGGAATAAAGAACTGATGTCAGTTATTTGGAGGAGCACATGAGCACCGGAATGCTCTGGTATGACAGCAATCCGAAAAATGATTTATATGCGCAGATCGCCCAGGCGGCAGCCTATTACCAGTACAAATACGGCCAGTACCCGGAGATCTGTTATGTTCATCCTGATACCCTGGGCGAATCTCAAATAATGACTCAGGACATCGTTGTGCTGCCCGATCAACAGGTGCAGCCCGGCCATCTCTGGCTGGGAGTTCGGGATGGAATGGTACCGCTGGCGGCGTAAATCATTCCTTTTTATTTTTTCGCAAAGAATTGTGAAATCCTGTGCAGAATCCGCCGCACAGGATTTTCTGAGTACGAGCTAAAGTAGTCTCTGGCAGCGTCTTCAATTGAGACATCCTGCAGATGGTCTTTCATTAGGTACCAGCGGTGTTCCATGATCCAGACATACAGATCTGCCTCTGTTCTACCGGGAAACCCGGATAGAATTTTTTGCCGGCGGATCACTTCGATCATCGGCATATACACGTTGTCATACCAGGAGGATGTGGCTTCTTCGAAAGAAATGCAAACTTTGCGTTCTTCACCCAGATACCAGCCATGTGTCTGTATGTGCTCAAGCAATATGTAATAAAACTCAGGAATACTTAATTCAATGTTGGATTCCGGGCGGATCTTCTCAAGGTTGGTTTTCTGGAAAAAGCGTGTTCTTTCCCGTTTACCGATCAGATCCATCAGGTCTGTGTCAGGTGTGAGGGGGACTGGCGTATCCACCTCGATCACCACAGCATCAATAAATGCCTGCCCGCGTTCCCGGGCTACAGAAACCCGGTGGTTGCCGTCTTTGACAAAGTAGACTTCCCCGACCTTATACAATTCCACGGCGGGTAATTCTATGTCCATAAGATGTGCACGGTCTATGCTTTCCCAGCGATCCCTGGTGGCCGTCCCTCTGGGTAAAAAAGCCCGGTCGAAATCCTGGAAACGGCCAACGCTTCCGATGATGGCATCCAGCGGTACCTGCCGGATGCCGATGTAATGCTGCCCGCAGACGGGCAACAGTTTTAGCACCTGATCATAGGGTAAAAGCTCATTCGACTGGCGGGTCAATAAACTGCTTATTTCCCGCCAGTAGCTTTTTCGATGGGCCGCATTAAAATCAGCCTGCGCCCGGTCCTTAACCAGGGAAGTGGGTCTGTTTGGAAAACCAGTCATCGGTGGCTCCTCTTTTCTGAAGAAGGGAGAGCAATCTCTGTCACCTGATAGCCGTACGTGTTCAAGATTTTTGTCTTTCCCAGAAAAGTCAATTTCATGGCATCCTGGCGGTATAAATGCACATGCCCGTGCAAATGATATTCAGGCTGGAAGACTTGATCCAGCCATCTGAAAGCTTTGATCCCCTGATGGGGACGGTCTTCCGCGTCGTGAATCTTCCATGGAGGCGCGTGTGTGACCAGGAAATCCAGATAGCGTCCGAAGCGTAGTCGATTGACGACCATCCCGGGGATAAGGCGAAAAACGTTCAACCACATCTGGCGTTGCGTATATTGAAATGGGCCTTTGTTGTATCGTAAACTGCCTTCAATTCCCGCGATCAACGTTCCATTTACTCCCCTCACGGTTTTCCGGTGAATATTACACCCACCCAGCGGGTAGTGCCTTTCCCATTCCGAACCGTATTCCACCACTGGAGCATGATTGCCGCGTACAAAATACAGCGGAATATTCAACATGGAGATCATGTATTCCAGGTAATAATACGGCAGATCTCCGCAGCTTATGATCATATCCACCTGCGAAAAACGCTCCACAATCTGCGGGCTGTAAATCAGGCTTAATTCGATATCACTGACAGAAAGGACCTTCACTCGGAGATCCATCCAATCGCGGTCACAGATGCCGCAGCGACCTGCCGGGTATGGGTGATGCTGATGGCCCAGGTTTCGAGACCCAACGATGCGGAAAGTCCAGCTGCCTTGCCAGAAAGATGAAGCACCGGTGCTCCATCGGTATCATTCAGGGTTTCGATCTCTTGCCAGCCTATTCGTCCTATCCCGCAGCCCAGGGCTTTGGCAACAGCTTCTTTGACACAAAAGCGGCCTGCCAGAGAGGGGATGGAATCGCTGGAGATTTTCAATTCATCAGGGGTAAAAACCCGTCGAAGAAAACGGCGGCGAATTTCAGGGTTGAGGTCTTCCAACCGTTGGAAATCCAGCATATCGATTCCGGTCCGCAGGATCAACCGGGACATAGTTTATTTCTCCGGGCCGGCGCTGATGATAGCGAGCCTGTCAGGGTTTATATACCGGCGGGCTGTTTCCAGCACCAGATCAGGGGTTACGGCTCTGATCATATCCGCGTACCGCCGGTAGTAATCCAATCCGAGTTGAAAGCGTTCGATGTTCAAGAGCGCTCCCGCTACGCCGCCGTTGGATTCCAGAGAAAGAGGAAGCCGGCCGATAAAATTCGCCTGACTGTCTGCCAGTTCTTCTGCCGTTACCGGTTCACCAATAAAGCGTTTCAATTCACGGATCACCAGATCGATGGTGCGGTCCAGATTAGCCGGATTTACTCCGGCGGATACTTCCCAGGAACCGGATTCGATCCAGGAATTCAGACTGGCGCTGGCGTGGTAAGCCAATCCGGATTTCTCGCGCACTACATCGCCGATGCGTCCCATCATTCCGAACTGCCCTAAAACACTGTTACCCAGAGAGGCTGCCATATATTCGGGGACATTGCGCTTCGGCCCCAGAGTGCCGATGATCACATCCGACTGGCTTTTTCCCGGAATGGAGATATGCCGGCGGACATTTTGTGAAAGAGGCTGGACAATGGGAAAATGACAGACTGGCTGCGTTTTTTCAGTCATCCAATTGCCGAGTGTCCTGCAGACGAGGTCATAGCAGGTTTCCGGCTCTACAGCGCCCACCACAACTATCACCATACCGCGCGGATGATAAAAGACGTTTTGAAAATGCTGAATATCATCCCGGGTGATCTGTGAAATGGTCTCAACATATCCATCTTCCGGAAGACCGTAGGGGTGGTTGGCGAACAGGGTTTCGTCAAATGTCAGGGAAGCCATTTCATCCGTATCCTGAGCGCGGATGGCCAGACCAGTCAATAGTTGAGTACGTAGACGTTCAATTTGATCGACCGGGAAAGTCGGTTCTCGCAGAGAATCCGAGAGGATCTCAAATACCAGCGGCAGATCTTCTGATAGGCAGCGCCCGCCAAAAGAGGTATGGTGAACGCTGGAACTGAAACCCAGGCTGGCACCGACGCTCTCAAGAGCATCGTAGGTTTGCTGAAAATCCCGGCGTGTAGATCCACGCATCAAAGAGAGAGCCGTGAAGTGAGCCAGTCCGAGCTTCTCGCGGGGATCATTCATGCTACCGCATTGCAGGTAGCCGTTCACAACCACCGACTGATTATTAAAATTGGGTCTGGTTAGAAGGATAATCCCATTGTGAAGCTGGTAGCGGTGAATATCATCCGGCCCTGGAAGACTGTTCAGATGAGAATACACGGCGCTGGTCATGCGGATTCCCCCATCTTGTTTTCAGCGTGATAATATCCCACCACCCGGTTCGCCGGTTTCAGGTATTTTTTGGCTGTTTCCCGCAGGTCATCAGGAGTTATCTGTTCCAGACGTCCCACATAGTTCTCAAACCAGGAATATGTGGCGAACATTTCGGAATATCCCAGCCAGAAAGCCTGGTTGGTGATGTTTTCACTGCCGTACGCAAACAACGCCCTGGCCTGTTTGACTGCTCTGGCAATCTCGGCTTCTGAAACCTTGTCGGAAAACAGGCGGTCTATTTCATTGTCAATGACTTCGAGCAGTCTATCCGCGGGACGGTCATTCCTGAGGGTTAATATGATCTCGTATAGAAATGGATCAATGGTCGCCTGAAGTCCACCGGAGACAGATACAGCCAGTTCATTATCGATCAGGGAACGGTAAAGACGGGAGGTCTTGTTGGAGATTCCTCCACCGCCAAACATGTTCAATCCCGATGGGCCGGTCAACAGGCTGTCCAGAACGGTAAAAGCAAAGAAATCTGCATCTGCCGCACCGGGAGCCCGGTAAGCCAGCTGAATATATTCCGTCTCACCTGGACCGGATACATGCACCTGTTTTTCAGTTGTTGCTGAATCATCCAGTGGAATGTTGGCTCCCGCCATCTTGCGGCTGCGAAGTGGACCATAAACGCTGCAGATGGATTTCATCATCTCATCGGTATCGAAATCTCCCGCCATGGCCAGCACCGCGTTACCCGGATGGTAATACGTCTGGTAATGAGCGTACAGATCATCCCGCTGCATGTTATTCAAATCTGTCTTGCTGCCGACAATTTCCATTCGATAGGGATGTGTGGTGAAAGCGGCCTCCTGAACGGCTTCGCTTAACCGGAAAAGGGGTTCATTTTCACTGCCTTCCCGCTCGGAAATGATGACCGTACGCTCGGATTCAACTTCTTCCGGATCGTACAGGCTGTTGACCATGCGATCCGCTTCCAATTTTAAGGCCAGTTCGACCTTGTCAGCCGGAAGAGTTTCGAAGAATGTCGTCCAATCCAGGTAGGTAAAGGCATTCCAGTAGCCGCCGTCGCGTGAAATGGCTTTATCCAGAATGCTGGTCGGGAAATTGGGTGTGCCTTTGAATTGCATATGCTCCACCCAGTGGCTGATGCCGGTCTTACCCGGAATCTCGTTGCGCGAACCTACGCGGTACCAGATCCAGTGGCTAATAATAGGCGCCGTGTGGATTTCCTTCAACCGTACCGCTAAACCGTTTTCAAGAGTAGTTTCAAAGATAGTAGTCATTTGTTGTTGGTTACTATAGCATATCCAGACTGAAAAGTGTATTTAGTTATTGTAAAAGCTTTGTGAAAGTCATTCTGCTGAATAACAAAAAACCACGATATCAGCGAGCCATCGTGGTTTTTCTTTTGACTATTTTCATTTTTACCGGGGCGGAAGTGTCATCAAATATGCATGAATATCACGGGCAGCTTTGCGTCCGGCGCCCATGGCCAGAATGACCGTCGCTGCACCGGTGACCACATCACCGCCTGCCCAGACTCTGGCTTTGGAAGTCTTTCCCGTGGTTTCTTCCGCTTCGATATTGCCCTTGCGGCCGATGGTCAAATCGGGTGTGGTGGCGGAGATCAAAGGATTGGGACTGTTGCCGATGGCATAAATAATCGCGTCCACGGGCATCACGAAATCGGAACCCGGGATGGGAACAGGAGAACGCCGCCCGGAGGCATCCGGAGCGCCGAGTTCCATCTTTTGGCAGGCCAGCCCGGTAACCCAGGAGTGTTCATCTCCGATGCAGGCGGTAGGCAGGGTGAGGAAATCAAAGATCACACCTTCCTCTTCGGCATTTTCCACTTCTTCGAGCCGGGCAGGGAGCTCGTTGCGCGAACGGCGGTAAACGATATGGGATTCCCCGCCCAGTCGAAGCGCTGTGCGGGCGCAATCCATGGCTACATTGCCTCCACCGATCACGGCCACCCGATGATGCTGTTTGATGGGAGTCTGCACATCCGGGAAGGTATAGCCTTTCATCAGGTTCATACGGGTCAGATATTCGTTGGCCGAATACACACCGTTGAGATTGTTTCCGGGAATATCCATGAACCAGGGCAAACCTGCGCCGCTGCCAATGAATATTGCGTCGTATTCCTCCAACAGGCTGTCGACCGTACGGGTTTTACCCACCACATAGCTGGTTACCATTTCGACGCCCAGTGATTTGAGTATTTCCACTTCATGGCGGACTATGCGTTTGGGCAGACGGAATTCAGGGATGCCATAAACCAGTACCCCACCCACTTTATGCAGGGCTTCATAGACGGTGACCTGATGTCCAAGCTGGATGAGATCTCCGGCCACGGTCAATCCGGCCGGGCCGCCGCCGATCACGGCGACTTTCCGCCCGGTCGGTTGTGGGCGGAGAGTGGATTCGACGGTTCCTTTTTGTGAAGCTTCCCAGTCGGCTAGAAAACGTTCCAACCGGCCGATGGCAAGTGCACCCCCCTTTTTTGCGAACACACACCCGCCTTCACACTGCTCTTCCTGAGGGCATACCCTTCCGGTGACTGCCGGCAGACAATTCTTCTGCCGGATGATGCGAATGCCTTCAGCAAAATTTCCGGCGGCAATCTGGCGGATAAAAGCCGGGATATCAATTTCCACCGGACAATTCCCGACACAACCCGGCTTCTTACAATCCAGGCAGCGGCCGGCTTCGGATATAGCCTCTTCAGGAGTGTAACCGAAGGCTACCTCGTCGAAGTTCTGGCGGCGGATTTCGGGCGGCTGTTTGGACATTTCCACCCGTTGTAGATTCATTTTCTTAGGCGCTGGCGCTGAAGCGGTTTCCATAGAGTGTCTCACTTTTCGGGAGCGCTGGTGCGCAGGGTGATGGTTTCTTCACGAAGGTAAGCCTGCCTGCGGTTAGAGAGCTCGTCCCAGTTGACTTCATGCCCGTCGAAATGCGGTCCGTCCACACAGGCGAATTTCGTTGCGGCGCCCACAGATACACGGCACACTCCGCACATTCCAGTTCCATCGATCATCAACGTGTTCAGGCTGACAATTGTTTTAATCCCCAGAGGACGGGTTTCCTCACACCCGCGCATCATCACGTAATTGCAGCCATTGATGATCACCCGATCTACACCGCCTTCGATGGAGGCGATAATGGCTCCAAGATTGTTGATATGTCCGCGGCGCCCCTGCGATCCATCACGTGTGATAAAGATCAGTTCATCGGAAACCCGGCGTAATTTTTGCTGCCAGTAGAACAGGAAAGAACTGCGGGCTTCGATCACACAGATCACCCGGTTGCCTGCGCTTTTCAATGCTCTGGCAATCGGAAAAATGCTGGCAATCCCATAGCAGCCGCCGGCGCAGATTACCGTGCCAAATTTGTCGATTTCCATTGGATTTCCGAGAGGACCGGCTGCTGTGGGTATGTTATCACCGGCTTTCAACGCGGCCAATTTTCCGGTGGAAGCACCGACCTGCATGAAAACAACCGAAATATCGCCCTTTTCTGGATCCCAGTCTGATAAGGTCAGGGGAATACGTTCGCCGTCATCTTCCGCCTGAAGGATGACAAATTGTCCGGGTTTTGCCGCACGGGCAATTTCCGGTGCTTGCAAGCGTAAGTGATGAATATTCGGTGCGACCATGCTGCGTTCCAGTACCTGGTTCATCATTCACCTGCCTCCGCTTCCGGTGATGGGAAGAGTGTACGTAAACCGGCGACTCTGGTGGATAGTGGAGAACCCATGAATACTGGCTCGTTTCCGGATATCGATAGTAGCTCCGCGGCAAGCCCTGGTTTCCAGATCCTTTCCGTATCCGAAGAAGTCATTTCCTTCCGAATATCTCCGATGGAATGGTAATCAAAACCAGAAGCGCCCATTTGTCTGGCGATACCGGCAATGATTTGCCAGTCCGGCCGCGCCAATCCCGCTGG
Source organism: Leptolinea sp. (assembly GCA_012798535.1). Taxonomy (GTDB): domain Bacteria; phylum Chloroflexota; class Anaerolineae; order Anaerolineales; family Anaerolineaceae; genus Leptolinea. The sequence goes on along the minus strand of JAAZMZ010000031.1, from coordinate 13,036 downwards.
TTCCACGGCCTTTATGAATCTCCGCTGGCGGAACTCTACGTTGGTATATGTACCGTCCCGTTCGGTGAAAAGGGCAGTAGGCAGGCCGATATCTGCCAATACATCGACTGTTGGAAAAGCATTCTGGTAAAGGATCAGGTCGGCAGGTTGTTCGGGTTGGTCACCGATACAATACAGGACCTCCGGCTGTGAGCTTTGTGAGGCGGATTTCCCCATGATCCCGGTATGGATCGCCCCGTAGAAATTACCCTGCATGGGAAGGCAGATCACACCTGCCTGCAATCTTTCAGCCAGAATTGCCAGTTGCTCAAGCATGCGTGGATTACTCAGATATTCCGGACCGATCAGGAGAAATGCGCGGCGGCTGTTGTGAAGAGCGCAAATGGCGCGATCCAGAGTGGTTGCGCCCTGGTTTTCCCTGCCGAGCCTGTCAATCACGTCAACGAAGGCTTCTTCCGCACCTTCATCATTTGTATAGATGAATTCATTGGCGAAACGGTCTAATGGTCGTTTCCCGTTGCCGGCAGAGATCAGGGTTGCCCCGTTTTGTTTCAACTGTTTGAATTCGTATTCCAGCCAGGAAGCAGAGTATCGGGTTTCCAGGCCGGCAACCAGCAGACAATCTGCCTGGCGCATCTGTTCGAAAGTGGCTGCGCGTTGTACCAGGCGTTCGAATCCTGAAGGTGAAACTGCTTTGCCGGCATCCGGAACGGGCAAATGTAGGACCTGTTCAGCGAATTTGCGGGCCACAAAGAGGTCCTCATCCGGCAGGTTGGTTGAAATTTGCAGACTTATATTCTGGGGATTGGCGGCAGCAAGCTTTGCCGCGGCCAGTTCTATAACTTCCTCCCAGCCACATTCGAATTTGTGCCCATCCACCTGCCGCCACGGGGTTTTCAACCGCCCGGGATAATTCACAACCTCAGACAGGCCAAACCGGCCGTGAACACATAAGTTTCCGGCATTAAGAGTTGGATCTTCTCCGGGCAGACAGCCGATGACCGTGCCTTTGCGCACCTGCAGGCGGATGGAACAGCCGGCAGAGCAATATGGGCAGATCGATTCCACCTCGCTTTCGGCAACGCCTTCCCATTTGCGAGTTTTTTCTGTTAAGGCACCCACCGGGCAGCGGTCGACACAGGCACCGCAGAAACTGCAACCGGCATCCACATGGCTTCGCTCGAAAGCAGTCCCGACCTTTGTATGTGAGCCGCGTTCTATAAATGTCAATGTGCTGAGGATATGCAATTTATCACAAACCTGCACACAACGACCGCATAGAATGCACAAATTGTAATCACGATCGTAGAATGGATCGAATTTTTCCACCGGGTACATACGGTACTTTACCGGTAAACGAATTTCATCCACTCCGAGTCGTTTCGCAAGAGTTTGCAACTCACATTGCTGATCTTTTGGACAGGATCCGCAGCCGGTGGTGACACCACCTTTGCGGATGGTCATCATACATTCCGTGCAATTCCCTTTTTCCGGGCATACCAGACAGCTCAGCGGATGTTCACTGAGTAGCATATTGAATGTCTCGAGGCGAAGAGTCTGCAGAGCCGTAGTTTCGGTACGGACAATCATTCCTTCTTCTGCCGGTGTTGTACAGGCGGTTGGAAAACCGCGCATTCCATCCACCTCAACCACGCACATACGGCATCCGCCGAAAGGCGGTAGGTCCTTATACGCGCACAGGGTTGGAATATCGATATCATTTCTCTGCGCAGCCTGCAGGATGGTCTGTCCTTTCTCAGCCTGTACGGTCTTTCCGTTGATGGTCAGGGATAAAAGGGTCATTGGATCGGCCTCACTACGATGGCGTTGAACCGGCAGGCTTCAAAACATGCCCGGCAGCGGATACATTTCTGACTGTCCAGTGTATGCGGTTGGCGGACTTCGCCATTGATGGCTTCCACGGGACAAACTCTGGAGCAAGCCTGGCAGCCGGTGCAGACATCCGGCAGAATGGTGTACTGGAATAATTCTTTGCAAACACCGGCTGGGCAGTATCCCTCCCGGATATGAGTCTCGTACTCACTGCGGAAAGAACGCAGTGATGTGACCACTGAATTGGGAGCGGATTGGCCGAGACCGCAGAGAGATCCCTGCGAAATCGTCCGGCCCAGGCTTTCAAGTCTATCCAGATCGCTTATTTCCGCCGTACCTCTGGTGATCCGTTCCAGGATTTCCACCAGATGGCGCGTGCCGATGCGGCAGGGAGCGCATTTTCCACAGGATTCTTTTTGGATGAACTCGAGGAAATAATGGGCGATATCCACGGCGCAGGTATCCGTATCCATGACGATCAGGCCGCCCGAACCCATGATAGATCCGGCTGCGCGCAGGGATTCGTAATCCACCGGTGTATCCAGATATTCTGCTGAAAGACAGCCGCCTGAAGGACCACCGGTTTGAACGGCTTTGAACGGCTTTTCGGTTCCCCCCCCGATATCGAAGATGATCTGGCGCAGGGTCATGCCCAGGGGAACTTCGATCAAACCTGTGCGGCGCACTTTACCGACCAGAGAATAGGTTTTAGTTCCACGGCTGGACGCTGTGCCGAACTGCTGGTACCAATCTGCTCCATTGCGGAGAATGTTGGGCAGGGTGCTGAGAGTCTCGACGTTGTTGTTGACGGTCGGTTTTCCGTATAAACCTTTTACAGCCGGGAAAGGAGGTCGGGAACGCGGCATACCGCGCTTACCTTCAATGGAAGCGAAGAGAGCTGTTTCCTCACCGCAGACGAAGGCGCCGGCGCCCTCTTTGATTTTGATCTCAAAGTTGAAATTCGTCCCCAGAATGTTTTGCCCCAGCAAGCCATTCTCGCGCATCTGTCGAAGCGCGTTATGCAAACGGGTGACTGCCAGCGGATATTCCGCGCGGATGTAGATCACACCATGGTTGGCACCTACCGCGTATGCTGCGATCAAAATACCTTCCAGCAGGGCGTGTGGATCGCCTTCGATCAAGGAGCGATTCATGAATGCTCCCGGATCACCCTCATCGGCGTTGCATACCAGATATTTTTCATCACCGGGGACAGCCCGGCAGATTTCCCACTTCTTATATGTTGGAAAGCCGCTGCCTCCGCGCCCTCGCAATCCTGAAATGCGCACCTGGTCTATGACTTCTTCAGGAGTCATTTGCAGAGCTTTCTCCAGACCCGCGTAACCATCCCGGGCGAGATAATGGTCAAATTCTTCAGGATCGATCAAGCCGCAATTGCGTAATACAACACGCACCTGTTGTTTGAGCATGGGGTGTTCGAAGAGGTTGGAAATACCGCCGGTCTGTCGATCATCCAGCGGTTCCACCACTCCAAGAGCATCAATGGTTTGAGGAGCGCCGGATTTGATCGCATCGACCACCAGTTTCTTCGCGCGGGCAGGGGTCATTTGACCGTAGCTGACACGCGCCCAACCGGGCATGGCAATATCCATTATTGGTTCCAGGTAGCAGGGACCGATGCAACCCACATCCACCAGCCGGGCGGATAGATCATTCTCCTGCAGTGCTTCTTCTACTGCTTTGCGGACTTCCACCGCTCCCGCTGCCCTTCCGCAGGATGCCATACCAAAATAAATAACCGGCAGGGAGCTGGATTCCAGATCCTGCCAGACTTCCATAGCCGCTTTCCGGCGTCCAGTGAGATCAAGCATAGCTCTCCAGAATGCGTTTCAGACGGGTATTGGTCACCCGCCCATAGATTTGATCGTCGATTTGCATGACAGGTGCCAGCGCGCAACAACCCAGGCAGGCTACCCGTTGAAGATCGAATAATCCATCTGCGGTTGTTTCGCCCGGATTGATATTCAATTCCCTTTGGAGGGATTCAAGCAATTTCTCTCCCCCCTTAACATGACACGCTGTTCCCAGGCAAATCTTAATCGAATGTCGGCCGGGAGCTTGAAACCGGAATTGCGCGTAAAATGAGGCTACTCCGTAGACCTCATTTTCAGAGATTCGCAGTGTCTGGGCTACTTCTTGAATACTATCACTGGAAATGTAGCCGTTTTGTTCCTGTATCTGCTGCAGCATGGGAATTAAATCCCCATGATCGACATATACCTGTAAACCAGATTCACTTTGATTTTGTTTGGTCATGAAGTAAGGTGTTGTTAAACTCTCGTGATATTAAGTAGTTGAATTCTAGCTTATATCCCCTGAATTTTGAAGAGGAGATGGAGGAATTCATGAAAACCAACTTGCATTAGTTGTGCTCTCTGAAAGGTTTCAAAGATTTTGGTGAGTCATCGAATTTTCCTTTGCTGGCTTGAGTACCAATTAGGCTATTTCCGAATCGCTTTTTTTTAAGGTCCATTAATTTACAGAAAATATATTACACCAACATCCTGAATAATTGATCTGATTCGATATATTCAATCTGGCAGTCAATCATAAACCGAATTATTGATATTCGGAATTTTCAAGGTTCTGATCGTTTTTTGGAGGGAATAATTTTTTCGTCGTAATGAACCGGTGAAATGGAAACATCAGGATTATTCCAATTCCAATCACGATTTCCCCGATTTGAACTCCAATTGCCTGCAAAGGCCCAAAAAAAGTTCTGGGTAGTTGATGACTGCCCAGACCAAAAACATCGGCCAGACCGGTGAATAACGCAATAACAAAACCAGTCTGTATCGTGCGCATACCGATCTGTGAAAGAATGCTGGATGGTTTTCCCTGCCATAAACCCTGAAAAGTTGTAAAGGCACCGAAACAGATTATTCCCATTCCAAAAAGAAAAACGGCGATTTGCACAAAACCGATTACCGGACTGCGATCCAATCCATAAATTGATGGGCGGGCGCCCAGAAGAAAAATCGCAAATCCCGCCAGTGTGATAAATAATCCCTGGCGGACTTTCCGTATTGAATGTCGTAAAGGCTGACTTGGAACGGCCTCATCGGCAGTATGGTTTTGAATATTGGGGGATAGTTGTTCTTCGTCTGATCTGGTCATGACTCGGGTAAGGCCTGGAATAATACTCTTTCCCAGTTTCCGTGAAATATTGAATCGACCTGCTGCGAAGTATACCCTCGTTTTTGAAGAATGGGAGTTAGTTTCTGCAAATCGGCTATAGAGTTGATTTCTCTGGGAACACACGGCCAACCAAATCCGCCATCGAAATCAGAACCGATGGCGACATGTTCGCAATCACCGGCAATCTGGCAAACAGCATCTACATGGTCAGCCAGATCTTCAAGGCTGACCTGGTGGGCCGGATCGGTGGCATCCCAGTCCGTTCTCAGGAAGTGGGCATAGGGCATCACACCGATCACACAGCCGCGTTCCACCAGCCGGTGGACATTTTCACGTGACAGATGGCGCTGATTGGGCGGATTTTTTAATAACCAGCGGCAGTTGGCATGGCTGGCGATTATCGTTCCTTCATAATCATCTACGGCAGCGGCGATGGAATCATCATTCATGTGCGCCACGTCCAGGATATACCCGATCTCAGCCAGGGCGCGCAGTAACTGGCGGCCTTCGGAATCGAACGACGTTCCTTCGTGTGTTCCCCCGCAGAAACGGGTTCCTGCCCAGACAGGTCCCAGAATGCGTGCTCCCAGATGCCACCAGTTTTCAAGTTCATCCAGCGAACCAAGGCCTTCCGCGCCTTCGATCAGGTTAATGATTCCAGTGGGGAGATGTGCCGTTTGCTGAATCCCATCTTGATAAAGTTGCAGAAGAGCTGCCAGATCCGCGCGGTTACAAATTCGGCGGAATTTGTCGGGATTCTTCTCACAGAGCATTTGGTAGTAGTCTGCAGATTCCTGGATAAGTTTGCCGTATTCACGGTTATTCGTAAATACCACGCGATCCCAACTGCCATCGGAATATTTTTTCGGGGCCAGGAACCATGTACCGAAAACCAGAGCCACCTCACCACGCCGGTATTCCGAATGGGCAAGCAGAGTACTTCCCCCGCGGTGGGTTTCAATTTCGCCTTTTTCGGATTCGCGAAGTTCGTTCAAAGAAAGAGAATAGTCTGTCCCAAAACTCAGCCAGTTCCAGGCAAGATCTTCATGGGCGTCAATAAGATAGGTCATCGATCATCCAGTAAAAAAAGAGCGCACCGGCTGGTGCGCTCCATCGTTTTGTTATTTCAGGCAGCCGGGGGTTCTTCCTGCTCGTCAGAGGTTGTATCACCTTCATCCAGAGCCTGCCAGTCCATCTCGGCATAGGCCATTGAGTCCACCCGGCGCAGACTCAAACCAATGCGGTGATTGCCCGGATCGATTTTGATGACCCGCAGTGTCACGACATCACCTTCATGCAGGACCTCTTTGGGGTGTTCGATCCGCTTTTCGCTTAATTCAGAGATGTGGATCAGGCCTTCGATATCACCTTCCAGCTGGGCAAAAGCACCGAATTTTGTCAGACGGGTGATCTTACCCTGTACAAGCTGGCCGACGGTAAATGAAGCCGCCTGGTTCGACCATGGATCATCCTGAAGCTGGCGGATAGAAAGACCGATGCGTTTCTTTTCACGGTCGATGGAGATGACTTTGACTTTGATCTCCTGCCCGACTTTAAGGACTTCGCTGGGGTGCTGAATGCGATCCCAGGAGATTTCGGAAAGGTGCACGAGGCCGTCAGCACCGTTAATATTCACGAAAGCGCCAAATTCGGCCAAACTGGTGACATGACCGTTGCGGATTTCGCCTTCCTTAAGCTCATCGATGACCCGTTCTTTAAGGGTTTCGCGGGTTTCAGTGCTGGCGGCGCGTTCGGAAAGGATCAGACGCCGGCGTTCGCGGTCCACTTCGATGACACAGACATCCACTTCCATACCGACCATCTTGCTCCACTTCTGTTCAGGGGTGTCGCCTGAAATATTGGCGCGGCGTGAAAGCGCGATCTGTGATGCGGGGACGAATCCGCGTAATGTTCCCAGTGGAACGATGAGGCCGCCCTTGTTGAAGCCGATGATCTTACTGTGGAAGGAGCCTTTGGAGGCCAGCAAGTCTTCCGCCTGTTGCCAGCCGACTTCCTCGCGGGCGCGGACATACGATAATACCAGCGTACCATTCTGGTCTTCCGGGTTGACAACATAAACCGGAATTTCCTGTCCCACAGACAGGGTGGCCAATTCAGTGGAGGGGATCGCTTCAAATTCTTTACCGCTGATCACGCCTTCCGATTTGGTTCCGACGCTGACCAGTATCTGTCCCTGACTGATGCTGGCAATCGTTCCTTTTCGGATTTCGCCCTGCGATGGAAAATCGATCCCAAGACCTTCCTTTTCCAACAGGGATGCCATATTGTTGCTGTCGTTCGTGTTATTTTCGGGTTGTTCTCCCTGATTCTGAAAGGAAGCGTTTTGTTCCATAGGAAATCTAACTCCAAACAAGAGGATTGTTGACATTATAAAGGTGAATCTGTGGATTGGCAACCCTGCGCTTTAGTCAAGGGATAAGTACCAGAAGCTACGGGTAAAATCGAGAGTGAAAAACCTTCAGGAATTCCTAAATTCCTGAAGGTTTTTGAAAATTGAGCAGAAGATCAATGCCGCCGGCGTTTCTTTTTCTGTCCGCCAGATTGCTGCGCTGTCAAGGCAGTCGAGTCCAAGGCAGTTTGATCACCGGCTGATGCTGCTTCGCCGGTCGGGGTGGCTGCGCGGCGCGGCTGGTAGGCGAACATTCGACTAATCACGCCCATGCGGATATCACCCAGCAACTGGGTGAACATCTCGGAAGCCTTGCTCTTGTATTGCACCAGGGGATCACGCTGCGCGTAGGCTTCCAATCCGATGGAAACGCGGAGGGCTTCGACCTTCGTCAGGTATTCCACCCAGAGATCCGAGATCACGCTGAGCAGGATATGCCGATAGATTTCCGTCTGCACCCTGGCACCAATAACCTCGCAGGCTGTTGTCTTGAAATCCTCATCGATGTCAGCCAGTGGCAGGTTCGATGATCGCTTATAGCGGTCTTCGCCGAGCGCTTCGATGAATTTGGCCTGCACGGCCGGATCGACCTGCATGAGCGTGATATTGCTTTGCTGAAGTCTTTCCCATTCGGCGAGGCCCATGGCAGAACGCAGCGCGTCGATGGCGCCTTCCAGATGCTCAAGTACCATCCGGGTCATTTTTTCCGCCGGGACGGAACCAAGCAACTGTGCGGCAAAGTAAACATAATTCAACCGGTTTGTACTCTGGCGTACCTGCCGGTGAGTCCGTTTGTCAAAGACCATACGACTGCCGGTGGCAATCGTCATCAGTGAGTTGATCAGGAAGGTATCACTCAGTTCCGCACCACCCGTCCGGCCGAGGAGATTCTCTACATCGTGGGGCACCTGAGCGCCTGAGCCAAACAACCGGTCTTTGCGCAGCGCCAGAAGATCGGCGGTTTTTGCATAGACCTGATTGGCAATTTCTTTCCAGCCGTCATCGGGCGAAAGAGAAAGGCGTATCTCCGCGGCTTCCGGCAGGCGGCGGCGTAATCCGCCCACCACCCGGGTGGCGGTGATGGCCAGCAGGGTGGAATTGATCTGCTGACGCAGCCCGTTTTTGACATCGTCGTCCGCTTCTGCAAGCCGCCGCAGTTGATCACCCGGCAGGCGCAATGGAACGCGTACCAAACCGACCAGTTCATCCAGCAGTTCCTGGGGGCGGCGCTGCGGCATGCCTTCTTCCACCTCGCCGATACCATCGAAATAGGTATCCAGGGTTTCCAGTCGTTCGTCGATCTGGGTTTGCAGAGAACCGCCTGTGGATTCCAGGAGGGTATCCAGGCTGTGCAGCAGGTGTTCATCTTCGGCGGCCAATGCCCGTTCGGTTATGTTCACCAGAATTTCCTTCAATTTTTCCAGTGAGACTTCACCTTTGGGAAGCTGGTTGCGTATCTCATTCACCAGCAGACGAAAACTGAATGACGGGTAATGAATATCTCCATAACTGAGCGGAGGTTGGATCTCTTCCAGATAAGCCAGCAGCCGCCAGGGACCTTCTTCATCTTTGAGACCGGCGGGAATACGCACGGCCAGTTCATTGTGCAACATGTCCATGACATCTTCGCTGAGGTCTTCTTTGGTGAAGACCATATCGCGCTGTGAATAGATACGCTTTCGCTGCGTGTTCAACACATCATCGTATTCCAGCAGATGCTTGCGGACATCAAAGTTGGAACCTTCCACCCGCTCCTGCGATTGTTCGACCATGCGGCCGACCATACCGCTTTCTATGGGAATACTCTCATCGATATTCAGCCGCTTGAGGAGATTCTCTACATTGGGGCCGCCAAACAGGCGCATCAGATCGTCATTAAGTGAAAGATAAAAACGCGAAGAACCGGGATCGCCCTGGCGGGCGGCACGGCCGCGCAGTTGATTGTCAATGCGGCGTGCTTCATGCCGTTCTGAGCCGATGACGTGCAATCCACCCAGCGCCCGGACACGTTCCATGTCATCCATGTACTGCAGGAAAGCTTTGATGGATTCTTCATAGATGCCATAATCCGCCGGTGGAACTTTCACCAGTTCGCGGCGGCGTTCTTCGTTGTTCATTCCGTACGGGTCAAGCCCGGTCCGGGCAAGAACATGGTTGACATCCGCCAGGATATCTTCAGGCAGCTCGCCGCCCAGTTTGATATCCACACCGCGTCCGGCCATATTGGTAGCAATGGTTACCGCCCCAAAAGCTCCGGCTTTGGCGATGATCTGAGATTCTTCGTCATGCTTGCGGGCATTCAAAACCGACAGTGGAATACCCGCCTGGATCACATTAAGCAGTCGCGGCCTCTGGTTTTCATCTATCCGGAAGAAAGCTGCCAGACGATCCAGGTTTGCCGGTTCTTCCATATTCATGGATAGATCCAGAGAGCGCGCCAGCTGGCGCATTTCCGGAGGTTTCAACTGATCGAGGGGTGCATTGAGAAATTCCAGTTCAGGGATGTTGCGTTCTTCATCCTGCCGGTTGCTTTTTTCCAACCAGACCTGGCGGAGCAATACGGCTTGAAGGAGGGTTCGCACCGGTTCCGCCCTCAGGCGGTCACCCAGAAGATCACTGTGTTCCACTGAAGTTGTGCCCACCAGAATCGGCTGACCTTTGATATGGCGTTCGATGATTTCCAGAGATATGGCGCGAAGCTTGGCTTCTTCCGAGCGGTAAACCACGTCGGGGTAATCCTTACGCCGCCAATACACCGGCTTTTTCTCGGGATCACCGCGGTGGGCGAAGTAGGCCACCTTATACCCATCTTCGTCCTTTGTCGTGATTTCTTCCAGTGGTGAATTCGCTTTGGAAGCCTGGAATTCTAGATTAGTGGGTATGGGCAGCACATCCAATTTGTAGATCTTGTAGAACTCTTCCGCTTCGGTCAGGGCGGTACCGGTCATGCCGGCCAGTTTCTCGTACATGCGGAAGTAATTCTGAAGGGTGATGGTTGCGTAGGTCACATTTTCCGCTTCCACCTTCACGTTTTCCTTGGCTTCCACAGCCTGGTGTAGACCATCCGACCAGCGGCGGCCGGGCATCAAACGTCCGGTGAATTCATCGACGATCACCACCTTGCCGCCCTGCACCAGATAATCTTTGTTGCGATTGAACAGGAATTGGGCGCGCAAAGCCTGTTCGAGGTAACCCAGCTTTTGGGCCTGTTCCGGGGTGATATCTTCCGGCCGGTCGGGATCGCGCAGGGTTTCTCCCAGTATCTCTTCCACGTGTGATTCGCCGATTTCGGTCAATGATACGGTGCGGTCTTTTTCATTAATATCGTAATCGTCCGGTTGGAGCTGCCGCACCACCTGAGACATGCGGATATACCATTCGGCCTGGTCGGCGGCCGGGCCGCTGATTATCAACGGCGTGCGGGCTTCATCGATCAGGATGTTATCCACCTCGTCGACGATGGCATAGTAATGGCCGCGTTGAACGCGTTCCTGCAGTGACATGGTCAAATTGTCGCGCAGGTAATCAAAACCAAATTCGCTGTTCGTGCCGTAGGTGATATCGGCTTTATAGGCTTCGGCGCGTAATACCACCTGGAGTTGATGCTGGTCCTCATGGGGAGAGGTTTTACTCAGGTCCACCAGAAAGGCGTTCCGGCCGTTTTCCGTGCGAGCGGCCATTTGCAGCACACCGACCGACAGGCCGAGTGTCTGATAGATGGGCGCCATCCAGCGGGCATCACGGCGCGCCAGGTAATCGTTCACCGTGACCAGATGGACGCCGCGGCCTGTTAGAGCGTTTAGATACAGCGGCAGGGTGGCCACCAGGGTCTTCCCTTCACCCGTGCGCATCTCGGATATATTGCCGCGGTGCAGGGTGATGCCGCCGATCATTTGAACGTCATAATGCCGCAGCCCGATGGTGCGTTTGCTGGCTTCGCGGACAGCCGCGAAAGCCTCGGGCAGCAGGTCGTCCAGGCTCTCTCCGGCAGCCTGACGCCGGCGGAACTCATCGGTTTTGGCGCGCAGAGCATCGGCGCTCAATTTTTCGAACTCATCCTCGAGCAGGTTGATCCGCTCGAGGATGGGCACCATATTTTGAACCTCGCGTTTGTGAGGGTCTCCCCCCAGGGCTTTTACGATATTTTGAAACATGCTTTATATATGGATGGGTGAACCGCTCACACCGTGCGCGGCCTCCATCAAAACCTCGCTTAATGTGGGATGGGCGTGCACATTGCGGGCAATGTCTTCGGCGGTCAGTTCCATGCGCTGCGCCAGGGTCAATTCCGGCAGCAATTCAGAGACTTCCGGCCCGATAAGGTGGGCGCCGAGGATTTCACCATATTTCGCATCGGTGATGATTTTGGCAAATCCAACGGTTTCTCCCAGTCCAAGGCTTTTACCGTTGGCCATGAAGGGGAATTTGCCGACCTTGATATCCAGACCTTTTTCTTTCGCCTGCGCTTCGGTATAGCCGAAGGAAGCGACCTGCGGGTAGCAATAAGTAGCCCGCGGCATCATGGTGTAATCCAGAGTGATGGTTTCGTGTTTGGCGATGGTCTCGGCCGCGATAATTCCCTGGGCGGAAGCCACATGCGCCAGCAAGAATTTGCCGGTCACGTCGCCAATGGCATAAATTCCCGGAACGTTGGTCGCCATGTGGTCATCAATGGCGATATGGCCGCGCTCGGTCAATTTCACACCCGCTTCTTCCAACCCGAGATCGGCCGTGTTGGGCTTGAAACCGATGGCCACCAGTGCTTGTTCGGCTTCGAGTGTTTTTTCTCCATCCGCACTGGAAACCTTAACTTTCACGCCTTTGGCCGTGGTTTCGACTGAAAGCACGCGGTGCCCGGTAAGAACAGAGATGCCGTTCTTTTTGAAAGCCTTTTCAAGTTCAGTGCTGACCTCGATGTCTTCCAGCGGGGCAATATGCGGCAGCATTTCAACGATGGTCACCTGGCTGCCATAGGAATTCCACACGGTAGAAAATTCCAATCCGATGGCACCACCGCCGATCACAATGATCGAAGCCGGCAGATTCTCCTGCAGGATGGCCTCCTGGTAAGAGACGATCTTCTTGCCGTCCATGGCCACACCGGGAATGGGGGTGGAATAGGAACCGGTGGCAATGATGATGTTCTTCGCAGACAGATCTTGAGCTTTTCCATCGGCTGCCGTCACCTGAACGGTGGTTTTATTCTTCAAGACCGCCGTACCCATGTAGACATCCACGTTATTCTTCTTCATCAGGAAGCCGACACCCTTGGTCAGACGGTCGGATACCTGGCGCGAACGTTTGACGGCGGCGCTGTAATCGAATTTCAGGTTCTCGAAAGAGATACCGAAGTCTTTGGCACGATCGCGCAGTGTGTGCGCCAGTTCGGCATTCTTTAACAGGGCTTTCGAAGGAATGCAGCCCACATTCAGGCAAACACCCCCCAACCATTGCTTATCCACGATGGCCGTTTTCAGACCAAGCTGCGATGCTCGGATCGCGCTGACATATCCGCCGGGACCGGCGCCAATAACCACGAGATCATATTCTGTCATAAGTGTCCTCTTCTACTAAATATTTTTTTCATGAAAGACCAGTAATAGATACCTGTGAGGATTATACCCATATATTGTT
>JAAZMZ010000030.1 GCA_012798535.1 Leptolinea sp. | reverse complement strand
GTTTGTCATTGACCACCCCACGATCTTGTGCGAGTACAGGTCCATTATGGATGCCAGATAAAGCCAGCTTTCGGCTGTATCGATATAGGTGATATCACCCACCTAATTCTCATTAGGTCTGTCTGCTCTGAATTCCTGGTTCAACACATTTTTCGTGTCTACTTTTTCGCTCATATCCAGTGACAGCTAAATAGTTATAGTCAATAACATAAACTAATTAAATATAAGGTTAGTTCGTGCTAAAATACGAATAGTGATGAGGCTCACTCCAAAATAAACCGCCAAAAAAGGCTGATGGCCTCTATTTGAAAAGTATTCTCAAATAGAGGTTTTTATTACATATTTTCCTATGGCATTAAATCCTGCTCAAAAAACACATTTATATGTAACCCTTCTCGAATTTGAAGAGACGCTTCGCCTTGCTCTGGATTTACTGGATAACCCTGAATCTTCAGGTATTTTGTATTCAAAAAAGCTGGATGTTACCCCTGATGATAGAGAAGAAATTGTAGAAATCATTCATTCGGCACTAAGAGAAATCCAGCATATTTCGAAAATGTATGATTTACCTGCAAAAGATAAGAAGCTAAACAACCTTCTTGTGGCAAAAATGAGCATCAGTTGGGCAAATTTAATCGATACCCAATCATCAGGATTGAGAAAATATGGCAAATTAGATAATGAAATAGCCGAAAATCTAGATCCAATTATCAGCAGTTTATCTACTTTAGCCTTAAGGATGAGTTCCAAATTTTCAAATTCAGAAGAAGAAACGGTTATTGATTGAAATGAGAAAAATGTTACCTTCAAATAATACAAGAAAAATTACAGTAACTCTAGAGTTATCCGAAGAAAAAATTTAGAATATTCGGATTTGTTTTCCGTTCACGGGTGGGAAGAAACAGACAGGTATCAAATTTCACTAAACTCGGGTTTTGATCTTTTGACAATGGATTTCCCGAAAAGCGAGAAGACAATAGCTCAGCGCATAGGGTGGGTTGAAAGAGGAAAATATTACCTATCTAATGTAAATTAATCTGCCTACCACGGGGTGCTTTCAACCCATCGAAATGCGCCCATCACGGCCCTGAGCCAATGGGTGAAGGCGGTTAATTCGGACGATTTCATAATTGACTTGTGGTGGGATCAAACGCGATCCCACCTACTGCTGTTTGCTGTTTAGATACCAGGAAAAAAATTCCATTCCCAAATATTGTTCCTTCGTTTATAATACATTCATGCATGCGAATGTATTGATAAAAGATCAAACCTTTGACCAGGTTTCAAAACTACTTACGTTGATCGGGCAACCTGCCAGAATTCAAATCTTACTAGTAATTTCAGGACAGGATGCCTGCGTCTGCCATTTTGAAGCCGTTCTGGGTATGCGTCAGGCGAGTATTTCTCAGCACCTGATGGTACTTAGAAAAGCCGGATTGGTAAGTACGCACCGAGATGGAAGAAACATTTTCTATCACCTTATGCATCCTGAGGTAATTGATGTCTTACGTGAGGCAGGAAAATTATCAGGAATTAATGACGAAACATTTTCTTCATTAAAAATCAGACCAATTCAAGGTTGTTCATGCCCTCAGTGTAATCCAGATTTTTGTCCTGGTAGTAAATGCTGATAAAAATCATTGTGGATTGATTTTAAATCTGGTTTCTTGCCCCCGGGCGATGTTAAGTACCAAACCGTTATTAGGAGAAAAACATGGAAAGTCATAGTGTAACCAAACGTCTTTCATTCTTAGACCGCTATTTAACGCTATGGATATTTGCCGCCATGGCAGTGGGGGTCTTACTGGGTTTTTTGATGCCAGCTGGAGTGGAATCCTTCAATAAAGCAGTTTCAGTCGGGACAACTAATATTCCGATTGCCATTGGCCTAATTCTGATGATGTACCCTCCTCTCGCCAAAGTGCATTATGACGAATTGGGGAAAGTTTTTCGCAATTGGAAAGTCCTTGGACTCTCGCTTGTTCAAAATTGGATCATCGGTCCAATTCTGATGTTCCTGCTTGCTATTGTCTTCTTGCGTGACTACCCTGCCTATATGGCCGGCCTGATTATGATCGGTCTGGCACGCTGTATCGCCATGGTTATCGTTTGGAATGAGCTGGCCAATGGCGACACAGATTATGCGGCCGGACTGGTTGCTTTCAACAGCATTTTCCAGGTACTTTTCTTTAGTGTCTACGCCTATGTATTTATAACTATACTACCCACCTGGTTTGGACTTCAGGGGATGACAGTTCAGGTTAGCATCGGTCAGATAGCAGAATCGGTTTTCATTTATCTGGGTATTCCCTTTATAGCGGGATTCTTAACAAACATGGTATTAACCCGCACGAAAGGCAAGGAGTGGTATTACAAGCATTTCATTCCTAAGATTTCACCATTAACTTTGATTGCGCTGCTTTTCACAATTGTGGTCATGTTCAGCCTGAAGGGCAACCTGATTGTCCAAATTCCCATGGATGTGGTTCGTATCGCGATCCCGTTATTATTCTATTTCGTCGTCATGTTCCTTGTCAGCTTCATGCTCGGCAAATTGATCGGCGCAAACTACAAACAAACCACCACCCTGTCCTTCACCGCGGCTTCCAATAATTTTGAGCTGGCTATTGCAGTTGCCGTGGCAGTTTTCGGATTGAGCTCAGGTGAAGCCTTCGCTGCAGTGATCGGCCCCCTTGTTGAAGTTCCGGTGATGATTGGTCTGGTCAATGTTGCTTTCTGGCTGCAAAAGAGATTGTACAAAGACCAGTAAAAACAGATCTTCTTACATTAGATATCTGGTGATCGTTTTGGACAGAGAGCTATCGGGGATCAACCTGGCAGCTCTTTGTTTTCAGTGCTATCTTGCTGCCAACATGGCTGTCGCAATACCAACTGCAATCCGCATTGGCACGCCGCAACCAACTACCAATAATGATACGAAAAAAGATCCTCTGGAAATACCAACCATACCGGAGAAGAATCCAGTAGCAAGAGTCAACGGTACTGCCAAAAACAGATTTATCACATATCTATTATCCTTATCCAGAATATTCCAGTAGCCAAATCGCCCGGGAATAGATTCTTTTACTACTTCTTTTTCTGGAAACAGCATGGCAATACCGACTATCCCCAGGAGGACAGCAAGAATAAGTTTTATAGTTATTCCAGTAAACAAATGGGCTTCGAATCCTCTGAAAATTGCTATAAGGGAGTCTAGACCACCAAAGAAGATTGCCAACGGTCAGGGTATAGTTTTTGCTTTACCAAATATCAAAGCACCTTATAATGCGCTTCCAATTAGAATATAGTGACTGGTTATGGACGCGGTATGCATGGAAATACTCAAAAAAAATTAGTCTTACATAGAATTTATTTTTGTTCTTGAATGGTTTTTTGGGGCGGCAGATAGATTTCTTTTTAAAAAAATTGTTTAGGGCGGTCTTGCGATAATTCAGGACCGCCCTTTTTTCTTACCAGATCTTCAAACCAAAAAATGCCGTGATGAACTTGGCCGATACATAAAGGAAGTAAATCCCAAAGATCAACTTCAAGGTAGTAGGTTTGAACCGCTTGATTATCGCAGCTCCCACTTGTGCTCCGACAACAGTACCGGCAGCTAAAAGCAAACCGGCTGCCATATCTACAAAACCGCCGGCGAGTTTCAGCACACCCCCAACCAGTGCCAGTGGGATCATGGTCGCTAATGAAGTTCCCATGGTGATGTAAACTGGTGCTCCGAATAGATAGATCAATCCTGGAACAAGAGCGTAGCCGCCGCCCAATCCAGCGATACCAGTCGCCAGTCCCACCACAAAGCCAAAAGACCCTAACCCGGTGGCTGAAGCTGTAATTGCATTTCCTTCTTTTTGAGGAAGGCCTGAACGCCGGATTCCTTCCCATATCATGCGCAGGGCCGGCCATAAGAACAAAAGACCAAGAATCAAGCCCAGGAGAGTTGATTGGTCAGATAGAAATGTGAATAACCATGACCCGATGATCACACCGATAATTCCGATTCCTCCCAACCAGGCAACAGCGCGTTTATCCAAATTATGCCGCACCAGGTGACCATACCCACCAGATATTGCCGTAAAAATAACAGCAAACAAGGTGGTGCCAACAGCAATTGGAGCCGGATAGCCTAACCAAAAATGCAGCACAGGTAGCATCACACTGCAACCGCCTGTGCCAATGATCCCGCCCAGTAATCCAGCTAAAAACCCGATAATTATTAAGATAATCAGGCGTCCTGCTGTTAGTTCCGGAACTCCTTGGGGGAGAGTGTTTTGTCCCAGTCCAAAATAAAGTATGGCCACTAATGCGATGACAACCAAAATCACCGCAGTTGGTATCTGTGTTTTGAGCCAACTTTTCATTCTAACCTCCTTTGATTATTGTTCTTGGATTAAATAATTAAAAATAAATCAAATCGAGGGGGTGATAAATCCTCACATGGCGGAAGCTTGCATTTGCTCAAACATACACATAGATGTCGCAGTCGATTATTCATTTTCACAGTCCTCAATTTGGCATAGATCATTTCCATTGGACTGCCATTCACTTATTAGATAACTCATGAAATCCGATATCTCTTTTGACGATATGAAATATCTTTGATTCCAACCGTCTCGTTGACTCTTTACAATACCTAATTTTCGAAGTTGAATTAGATGTTGAGAAATACAAGGTTGTCTGTGACCTAATGCGGTTACTAATTCACAAACACACATTGGTTTTTTTAGCAAATATGTCAGGATACCTAAGCTCAATGAATTACTCAATATACGCAGGAATCTGGCTAATTCTTCTAGTTCTTTACTGGAGGTTCTATATCTTTGCATAATTCCTCCAAACCGATCAACCCGCAAACTAATTCATTTGTTTGAATATTATTTTAATTATAACATAAGCGATGTTATTTATAAATATATAAGGAAAAAATCCTATATTTTGTTGGAATATCACCAAAATATTAGTACAATTGCAATGCGTTATCAGAAATCACTAATTCAAGCATTCCGGGTAACAGTTATAATTAATCCGCGAAAGGATTTGACCTGATGAAAAATTTCTAAAGTCAAAATGTCACCTTTCGCGGATCATTTTTATTCCTCACTTTTCAAGGAAATTATTCAACTAAAGATTATGCTGCAATAATAGTATCCACAATCGCTTTTATTGCCGGTTCCATATCTTCCTGTTTGTATTCCGAAGCTGGTTTCTTCTGAATTCCACAATCTGTTACCAGGTTGATTGTTTTTGTTGGTGTAAAACCAGCCTGCTCAACAATTTTACGAGAACAGTTAAGAGGACATCCATCCACTGTAACTATCCGTTTTACCGCCTGCGTCTTGGCTATCACCGTTGGGGCTTGTGTTGGCAAACCACCCAGGCAAAAAATACCAGCTTTACCTGGTTCAACCTTTTTTACAGCTTCAATGGCAGCCAAACCAGTCATCATGCCTACATTGGACATGGCTCCAAAGCAAACAAATAAAGCAGTTTCAGGAACGTTTTCAGTCATTTTTCTTTCCATAATAAAGTAATTTAAAGGCGCGATTATTCAGCAGACGTACTCTGGTTAATTATCTGAGCCTGGTTACGACGACTCACAGCAGACAGCACAATTGCCAGAGAAGCGATAAAGATGGCCAAATACAGGACTAAAATCCACAGGCTTGTTCCATCTATCCAGGCACCATAGATCAATCCGGCCAACGTGCTAAACAGGGCAACCCAAAATACATAAATCCAGGCTTTAAGCTTCCCAATAATTGTCGCGGTGATCAATATGCTCTGGAGGCTTAGTTCTGGATCAGCCATCAAGTAGGCCAGTAATGGACCGCGATGCATCCCCAGGCTCAGGAACATGTTGGCAATTGGAACTTCCACTAAAGTAGGGAAGTACATAAATACACCGAAGATTACTCCCGCCAAGTTTCCCAACAGGGTATTGCTTCCCGCCATTGCTTCAATCCACTCCGGGCGGATGAGAACACGGATCACACCAACAGTAAAGACTCCCACCACCAGCAACGGAAAGATTTGCTTCACGAAGCGCCAGGATTCCCATAAGAAATCTCGTTGTTCGTCTTCATTTAATTTCTTGCGCAGCAACCATCCCAAAACAGCCAGTGCCAGAAGTACGCCGAAGAATTTTCCTGTGAAAAAAATATCCAGTCCACCGGCATGTGGTTGCATACCCAGTGCAGCCGTGAGTAAAGTCAGACCAACTAATATCATGGCAGTCCATGTCCAACGATTGAAACCTGAGTGGATATTTTCAATCCCCTTCCATGAAGAAATTCCTATCAACACGAGTAACCCGATGAGAAAAGCGCCTTGAGCCGTTACGCCTTCTTCACCTTTGGCGGCATCATATGGGACAAGTTGAAACAAGAAATTTTGGAAACTATCTATTCCTGAAACTGGAATGGTTGCCCGGGCGTACGAGTTGGTGAGAAGACCAATTTTAAGTGTTCCAGAAAGCAATAAAGCAACTAATATCAGCAAGAAAGCCAATGCATAAGATTTCATCCCCTGTTTTTGTTGACCGGCAAATGTTTCGTCTGTGGCTTTATCATGGGCTATATCTGAACGGCTGAAAATAAGTGCCATGATCAGGCCAATACCTATGCCAAAGACCAGTGAGAGGAACAGCCGCGCAAAAGCCAGGTCTGCACCAATCACTCCACCCGTGTAAACCAGTGCCAGTATATTTGCAGCTGGTGCAAAGAATAGAAATGTAATGGCTGGACCAAGACCGGCGCCCTTTTTATAAATACCAGCAAAGAGAGGCACGATGGTACAGGAGCATACAGCCAGAACCGAACCGGCCAATGCGGCAGCAGGATAGGATATGAATTTGGGAGTGTTACGCCCCAAAAAACGTGTCACGCTCTCTTTTGGGATTAATGCAGTCATAGCACCGGCAATGTAAAAAGCAGGTACCAGACATAATAAGACATGCGCAGCCAGGTAAGCCGCCAGATTGCCAAACCCACCCCGAAGAAGGCTTGATAA
Source organism: Leptolinea sp. (assembly GCA_012798535.1). GTDB lineage: Bacteria > Chloroflexota > Anaerolineae > Anaerolineales > Anaerolineaceae > Leptolinea. The sequence goes on along the minus strand of JAAZMZ010000030.1, from coordinate 42,778 downwards.
GAAAGTCATTATTTCCATGATTCCTCCTGTGAATTTGATATATCTTTTGAAACGAAAAATCTTAAAAAACGAAAAAGGATTGAGGTGCAACAGCACGTCAGATGATTGCACCTCGAATACTATTACACGAAAAACCGCATTGTTCGTATATAGTCTCGTCGAAGGCGGTTTTGCCGTCTATCGTAATTCTTGAATTCAAACGCCTTTTGATCATACTCAAGCGCGTCTTACCCTTGACCACAATCGGCGCATTCGAACTGGATAGTGGTATGGTTAATCTTGTATACTGAAGAGAGTATGATCTTTAGTTCCTCCATAATCCTTTCTGTTTGACTGATGGTCTGGTCTTCCAAAATCACATGCGCGCTCAGGGCAACAAAGCCCGGGCTGACCGTCCAGATATGCAGATCGTGGATACCAGCAACCCCGGTGACACCCTTCATGGAAGTAGAAACATCGGAGGCTGACATTCCATCTGGTATCCCTTCAGCCAGGATATGAATAGTCTCTTTTAACAAACGTCCGGAACTGAACAGGATCATTACACTGATCAATACACTCACCAGAGGATCAATCCATTGCTGGCCTGTAAAAAGAATGGCAATACCAGCGCCAATAACACCCACAGAAGCCAATGCATCTCCAAGCACATGTAAGAATGCGGAGCGTGTGTTTAAGTCATCATGGTCATGGTCATGTAGTACTAATGCGACAATGACATTGACAATTAGTCCAATGACAGCAATCACCAACATCGGACCGGCCACCACCGGTTCTGGATTTTGGAACCGTTTGATGGCTTCTCTCATAATCTCGAATGAAATAAGCAGCAGTGTCGCGCCATTGGCCAGAGCAGCCAGTACCTGCATTCGGTGATATCCGTACGTGTGCCGGTCATTGGGAGGACGTGTGGCAACTCGGATGGCCAGGTAGCTTAATCCGAGAGCAAACATATCCATAAATACATGAGCTGAATCGGATAGTAATGCCAGGCTGCCTGTCCACAACCCACCGCCAAATTCAGCAATAAATATCAGCCCGGTAAGAGCGATAGAGAAGAATAGCTTTTTGCTATTATTTTCAGTTTTATGATCATGCATTGTTGTTTCTTATCTCCATTTCATCGGGTTTCAGGACCAATAGTTGACCATGTGGAGTAATACCCTGTATCAAGGTATTGGTCATCGATTCCCATTTAAGGCAAATCTCATGTGACTCACGAGCTGAAATGGTTACATAGATTTTGTGTTTTGATTCCATCATCACCTTTTTGATACTTTATCTAAAACCGAAGTACTCTGATCAATAACCTAAACAAGCCCTACTGCCATCAAGCTGCCCCAGATAACCAATCCCCCGGTGAATACCCAAATGATATCTATCTTGAAGTACCGTACGGCGATAAACGCACCGCCTGCCAGCGCTAGAGATGCAGGAGAGGTGAGTGCCAGACCGCCTAATTGAAGCAGCACTACACCGAGGAGACCAACGAAGGATGCCATGACTCCAGCCAGTGCGCCTCGCACGGGTTTAAGATTACGGATATGGCTAAAAACTTCGGTGAAGATTAGTGTCATGGCAAAGGAGGGAGAAAAGATGGCAAATGTTGCCAGCAAGCCGCCCCAAAAACCGGCCAGTTTATAACCCAGAAAGGTAGCGATAATCAGAATTGAACCTGGGGTAATCTGCCCCAGAGCAATACCGTCTGCAAATTGACTCATTGTCAAGAATTTATGGTTTTCTACGACTTCGGCCTGCATAAGTGAGATGATACTTAAGCCGTTGCCAAAAGCCACTGAACCAATTTTGAATAATGACAATGCCAGTCCGCCTATCTCAGATTTGAGATTCCATGAGAAAGCGACAACCGTTAAAATCACTGCAGCCACCGCCCCAATGCTTACCCACTGTTTGGCTGTTACAGGCCCAGCTTTAATTGTAGGTTTGGCTGTCACTGCGTTTTTTCCGGCAGCCGGGCGAATCAGCCATGCCCCCAACAAAAGAGCAACAAGCACAATCAATATTGAGTTGATTTTGAATAACAGAGCCACAAATGCAAACAGCATAATGACTGCCTGTGTGCGGGTTTGTACGTTTCGCCCACCCATATCCAGCGTGACGTTGAAAATTATGCCCACCACTAACGCTTCGAGCCCAAGAAAGAGCTTATGCACCCAGGGCAGATTGCCAGCTGTAAAGTAGAAATGCGAAAGTAACGACATTAAAACGAAGGTTGGTAGAATATAACCAATAGTCGCCACAATTGCGCCTCGAACGCCGCGCAGTTTGTAACCGACATAGGCTGTGAAATCCACCATTAAGGGTCCAGGATACAGTTGCACCATGCCCATACCCTCATTGACTTCTTCTTCACTAAGCCAATGTTTCTCAATAACCATTGATCTCATTTTTTGGATGATAGCCATACCAAAGGCTGTCAGGCCGACAATAAAATATGATTTAAATAAGATCCACAAAGAGATTTGCGGTTGTTCCAAATGGGTTTCTTTTTCTTGTGATGTTTCAAACCCGGATAATTTCGTAGTCGTCATTTATAAATCCAGCCTTCAAATAAAACGTAGCGATAGAATAATTTAGATAATTGCTGCCTGTGAGAACACCCTGACTTTGCCCAGATGTTCTCAAAGGAACTATTTAATTACATTGGATTATTAAGCTTTTTCAGCACACGGTATACAAACCACCTTACCGTTCTTAATCCGTGCGTAACGTTCAACGGCCACTTCGCCACACTCACTGCAAATGATGGTGTTGAAATCATGCGCACGGCCGGGAATTATTTTTATTTCTTGTACCGGGTCGATTTTGAAAAGTTTTTCTGTTGGCTCAGCCAGGATATATTCGATCGAAGGTTCAACCAATCCCGCATCGATTTTGGAAGCTGGTACACCTTTTTTTCGGAATTGGATAAACTCCGATTCTTGATTGCGCTTGATCACTTCATTTCGGGTGGCCACTCGCACGCTACGTCCGGATTTGTTATCAATCAGAGTGAGCACAAACTTGCCATATCCCAGCTTGCGAATATTTCCCTTTCCAAAAGTGCATCCAGTAGACATCATTACGCCATCAGCATAGCAAGTAGCACAATGGTCGCTGTCAATTTCCACCAGGGCTGTAAGTTGTCCATCCAAAGCTCGTTCAACTCCAAGAGCTTCCAATGCGGCTAATCCGGCTCGTAATCCCATTGGCATGGCAGGACATTTGTGCCCATGTAAAAGTAATCCTGCTTTATATAATTCATCATTCTTGTCCATACAAATAATCCTTTCAAAAATCAAAATTGAAGTCTTTACGACCTCACATAATCATTTCTTTCTTGAACATAATCCGGGGTTAGGAACTCGATTTCAGTGGAACTTGTTGCCGAATCGATAGCTTTCCCTGCTTTGTAGCGTTTCTTCATAGCCCGAACTGCAAGGATAGGTAAGGCTATTGGCCAAACATGCAAAATTATTGGCGTTCCACATTCCGGACAGGGCAGAATGGAAATGCCCAAAGCGCCTACAATAACCATCCATACCCTCATGGAAGAGCCTTTGAGACTCTGGTACATGCGCTGGATCATGTTTTATTACCTCGCATTTGTCTGCTTACCTGAAAACCAGGAGTGCTGGGAAGAATAATATTGAGGATCGATGTGGTTTTTCTGATACATCACCAAATCTCATGGAATTCTTCCTTTTCTTTTTTCGATTACCGATCATATCCAGAGCAGGTGATACACACATGCCGATCTCCCATTACTCGTAAATACGCAAGAGCCGTCAATTCGCCGCAAGAATCGCAAACTCGGAACCCCATCACTTCTGGAACCCATTTGCCCGGATAATCAAACACTTTCCCAATGGCAAGAACATCGTTTTCCGGCGCATTCCAGACCATGTCAACTACTTCCATTTGTTCTTCTTCCGGGATTTCATCCGCCGGATAACCTGCTCCGCGCTTTTGCATAAATGCTGATGCGGCAATTTGTTTTTGCAGGGTGGGCTTGAAGGCAATTCGTATGGCCCGGTTAGTATCCTTCTCTATGAGGGTAAAAGCCACTTTACCTAAAGGTTGTTTGCGGATATTGCCTTTACCAAACGTACATCCGGTGGAATATTGGATACCATCTCCAAAGCACATTCCGCCGTGGTCTTCACCGATTTCTACAATTCCATAGAGTTGTGTTCCACCAGAGCGCTTGACCTCCAATTCGCGCAAAGCTGCCAATCCGACTCTTACACCTGCAACGCTTGCCCAGCACTTGTGTCCATGGAACTTAAGTGCATCCATCAATATTTGTCGATCGTCCATTTCGACCTCCTATTCAAGATTATTTGACCAGATCAAAAATCATTTTTGCTGCTATCAGGAATAACAGCACACCAATTACTTTTTTTAGCTGTGTGCTCGATATTTTTGTTTTCATCAATTGAGAGCCTACAATTGATCCTGCTGCTGCCATGACTGCCATAATTCCAACAAACCATGGGTCAAGGCCGCTCATAGTGGCATGACCCAGAAAACCGGATAACGAGGAAAAAACCACAACCAGGGCAGTTGTCCCTGCGGCTACCTTTGCATCCAATCCCAGCCAGTTGAGTACAGGCAGAATGAAGTTACCGCCACCCACACCCAACAGTCCACCCAGAAAGCCTGCTGCCGTACCCACACCTACACCCGCTCCAATCTCGACCGGCCGGGATAATTCACTTTCACGTTTTTTCGCTTTATAGAACAACATCATGACACCGGCAAAAACGAGGAATGCGGCAAACATCGTCAGGAGAGCAGTTTTATCTACATACTTGGTAAGGCGAGCCCCTACCGGTGAGAGAATAACCGCAGCAACCAACACGGGAAGTCCTACGCGCCAGTTGATCAACTTGCCTCTCCAGTAATTAATGGTCGCAAACAGCAGGCTGACAACGTTGAGAAGTAAAGCCGTCGGGGTAGCTTCTGCGAGAGGAACACCGAGATAGTAAAACAGAGGTACGAACAAAAAAGCCGCACCCAATCCCGCCATGGCTAAAATGCCAGATAAGATAAAAACCAGAACCGCACTGACAACATAAATCGTGATCGACATCGCAACCTCACATAACCAGATTGAACATATACCCTGTAATAATGATTGCAAATGCGACCGTGCTAATAAAAACAGCGATCAACTGCGGTTTGAGTACCCGGCGCAGGATGATCGTTTCCGGTAAGCTCAGTCCAACGACTGCCATCATGAACGCCAGGACGGTTCCAAGGGATGCCCCTTTTTCCATCAATGCACTCACTATCGGGATGACACCCGCCGCATTGGAATACAAAGGCACGCCCAGAAGGACTGCCGCTGGTACCGACCACCAGGCTTGCTTCCCCATGATTCCGACCAATGCAGATTCGGGAACATATCCATGAATTCCCGCACCTACGGCGATACCAATAACCACATACACCCAGACTTTTCCCACAATTTCTTTCACCGATTCCCATGATCGTTGGATACGATCTGTCCAGGTCAATATTTCCCCTTCGCTTACACCTGTACCTTGCAGTTTCCAGACAAAATCTTCCACGTAGCGTTCTAGATTCAAGCGTCCAATCACCATTCCTGCAATTATGGCGATGATCAACCCTGACGTGATATAAAGCGCCGCGACTTTCCATCCAAATAAACCAAATAGCATTACGATGGCCACTTCATTAATCGTGGGAGCCGCAATCAAGAAAGAGAAGGTTACTCCGAGCGGGATGCCGCTTTCGACGAAACCAATAAACAGTGGCACGGCGGAACAAGAACAGAAGGGGGTGACGATTCCCAACATGGCAGCCAACACATTACCAATACCCTGTCGTTTTCCACCAAGCAATGCCCGTGTACGCTCCGGGCTAAAGAAAGTGCGTAGAATCGAAATCAGGAAGATCATGCCCGAAAGGAGCAATAATATTTTTGGGACATCATATAAAAAGAAAGCAATTGATTCACCCAGGCGAGAGCCTGATTGCAGGTGAAGCAAGGAGTAAGTAATCCAATTGGCCAATGGTTGAATTAAGTTATATAACGCGAACCAGACAGCAACTAAAAAGCCTAATAATGCCACCATACGAAGTTGTGGTTTCTGATCAGTAATGTGTAGAGATTGGTCCATCATCAATTCCTTTAATATTCAATATATTGAATAGATTTAACGTAAAAAACTAGGGCGGATTTTGTAATTTTTCCGCCCTGTAGGTTTAAGCAGATAACCACTCGATTATTTCTTTTTCACTCGGAATCCGGCCAGCAGAAACTAATTTATCATTGATCACCAGACCAGGTGTCGATAAAATCGGCCATTTCATAATTTCGGCATAATCAGTAACTTTTTCAATTTCTGCTTCAATTGTAAGAGTCTCAACAGCCTGGCGAGCTGTTGCTTCAAGCCGCTTACAATTTGCACAACCAGATCCAAGTACTTTAATATTTACCATTTTCTTTCTCCTTCATATTACATATTCAATAGTTTGCATGTATTATGTTAAATAAAAAGGGTTATTTCGAACCCATTTCAGCCTGGGCACTACATTTTGGACAAGTGCAAGGAATCTTTGGTTTCTGTAATTCAGGATCACACTGCCCGGTAACTTTCCGTACTGCATTTAGCACATTAAATATCCGTTCATCGGTTATCCGGTAATATATGTTCCAGCCATCTCTCCTATCCTGGATTAGTCCAACCTCGCGTAGAACCATAAGCTGCTGCGAAATATAAGCCTGACGGAATCCCAGGTAAGCTTCCATATGGCAGACACAGTGCTCTCCATCCCGCAACACGTCCAGAATAGCCAGTCTTGCCGGGTTTGCTAATGCCTTTAATATCTGGACCTCTCGATCATAGGGTTGAACGATAATTTCTTGTTCTAGTTGCATATTCACTTCCGTGAATATGATTATATTCTATTGCAGTTTTATGTCAAGAGTAAACCTGAGAAATAAATTGGGATAGTTGGTGTTGTATATTAGAGAACCTTAACAAAAGAGGTGAGTCAGAAGTATCCTAAAGGTTGCTTAATTCCAGAAAAGGAGAACTAGATGACTCACCAAAATCATTATTTAAAAACGCGAGTTTTGCCTCCTCCATTTTCGCCTTCTGAAAATGGGGGAGGTTGGAGGGGTGCTTTACTTCGTATACAAAACTACAGCCTTGTCTTTGGACTCCGCGTTTTCAGCGATCTTCACTTCGATGACTTCCATACTATCAGCGGGGATGTTGAAGAAGAAATCCACTTCGCCGACTGTGTCGGTCTTTTCACTGGCATAGAAACCTTTAAGCGCGCCGCCTTTCTTCTCCCACCCTTCGAAAATCTTCTGCTTAACACCATCCGAGAAAGTCACAATGACGAACGTGTCATTGTTGATCACTTTCTTGTACATCTCACTCTGGTCGGTCATGAAATATACATTGGCCGTCTTTTTCCCCCGGCCGTAACTCTCTTCCTTGCCAGTCTTGGAATTTGGATCCATGGGTTTGCTGGTTTCACTGATTTCCGATTTGACGAACTTGAAATTGATCCCACGCCAGACAGCCGCGTTCAAACGGGCGGCCGCCGGAGTCACCCTGGTGAAATCGGTGAAATCCGGCGTGGGTGTGACAGTGATGGTCGGAGTATCGCTGGGAATGGGTGTAATGGTCGGTGTTTCGGTAGGTTCGGGAGTATAAGTAACCGGAGCGACATACATCGCCTGTTGAGTCAGGGCGGCCATAGTTTTGGGGAGTGACTCAAGCTGTTCGTTGTTAGAACAACCGGCTAGAGAAAGTAGAATGATCAAGAAAATCGGTACTGCATCTGTTATCCTGTGTCGAATATCCATGGTTTTCCTCCTGTTGGAGTGTCGCGGTCGGGATCGAAGCGTGCCTTGCATATTGCCTCATCCCGAAGGTCGATAATACTCACTGTGTCACATCACCAGTTTCAATTCTATCAAAAGTACTCCCGAAATGCAGGCTGCAATGACTTGAAGATACGTGAGGCCGGGTACAATATTGACTATGTTCGAAAAAATCAAGATCTCCAGAGCAGAAACCACATACCTGATGGTATCGCTATTTCCAGGTGGCCTACTCGCCTGGTTATTGAGAGATCTGTGGACACCGCTGGTTTCAGCCGGATTGAAATTCACCGAGCGCAGTCTGCCCGTGCAGATGCTGTTGTTGATTATCTTTTCGCTCTTCTTCGCCCTCTTCATCCGGGGATTGATAAGGATCAACGCCGGTATGGAAAATCCCAGGCCTCTACTGGCCTTCACAGGTGGTTTGACTGGCGCGTTAATCTTCTACCTGATTTATGGAATCGGCACGCTGGATACGGGCCGCGTAGACTGGTTGTTCAACCTGGGCGACAACGCCCAGCACTACCTGGGCTGGGTGTTCTACCGCAACGATCCCTGGATGTTCCCTATTGGTTTTTCGTGCAGCCTGGGGTATCCCATAGGAACCTGCATGTGTTTTATGGATTCTATTCCACTGCTGGCTATTCCACTGAAACTCTTCAATTTTCTACTGCCTCGAACATTCCAATATTTTGGTTGGTGGACTCTGGCCTGCTTCGTCCTGCAGGGTGCGTTGTCCTCCCTTATCCTTTACGAAACTTCCGCTAAACGCCTGGCCGGATTGATCGCCCCGCTCTTTTTCTGCACGGCGGATATCCTCCTGTTCCGAGTTTTCCGATACACACCGCTCACCGGCCAGTGGATCGTTTTATTGGCTCTCTATCTGTATTTCCTGAATAAAAAAAGCTCGAAGCACAATTCCCTGTGGCCTCTGGTGCATGTCATGGCGGTGCTCATTCAGGGATATTTCTTCGTAATGACCTTTGTGATTTTCTGTGGAACATTACTGGAGCAGTACCTGAAAGACCGACGGATGCGACCGGTCATTGGCAGACTGCTAATCAGTCTGGTGTCTGTCGGGTTGACCATGTGGATCGTCGGTTTCTTCACAGCTTCTGTGGATATGTCGGATGCCGGGCTGGGGTATTTTAAAGCCAATCTCAATGCCTTTATTAATCCTCTGCCGGGGTGGTCGCGGTTCTTCCAACCGTTGCCGTTGGCGCCGGATACTTACACGATGAATGTCAATTACCTCGGATCGGGGATCATCCTGTTGTTTTTCGCAGGACTGGTGGTTCAAATCATCCAGCGAAAAATAACTTCCGGCAGGATCTTTGAACAAAACGCCGGCCTGTGGCTGATCATTCCGGTGCTGGTCATCTTCGCCCTGAGCCACGTGATCACCCTGAATGACCGGATTCTCTTCACGTACAATCTGCCTGAGCCCATTATGAAATTATGGGGGGTGTTCAGGGGAACAGAGCGTATGCTGTGGCCTGTCTATTATCTGATTTTTATTTTTGCCATCGGGCAGGCATCCACATTTACCCGCCGGGAGTGGCTGAATGCGGTCATTTTGCTGGCGGCATTTTCGGTTCAGGTGATCGAGGTTGAACCCCGTTTGCAGCAATTTCACACCGAGTTCGAAAATCCACAGGGCAAACATACCACCCTGCGGTCAGAATTCTGGGAGGAAGCCGCATCTCGTTTTAATTCGGTGGTGATCCTTCCATTAAATCTGCAAAACTGGGATCAATTGACCCGGTACGCAGCCGAAAACGGCCTGAACATCAACTATTCCTATTTTGCCCGGCAAAGCCCGCAGCTTGAACCTGCCGCGCAGGAGAAGCTGGCGGCCCTGAAGAATGGCCAGCCTGTGCCGGGAGAAATGTATATCATTAAAAGCTCTGAGCTTTTCCGCCAGTTATGTGATCTGTACGACAAAAATAAGTTCTTCGCCTATGTCAATAAGGAATGGGTGCTGGCGCCCGGATTCGAAAAACAACCCCTGGACTATCCCGATATCGCCATAACGGCCGATCTGGCTAACTGCGGAGGACTTTCGCTTGAAGATTTCCTGTTGCACTATAAGGATAAACTGCTGATTCTGTCCGCTATGGATGATATCTCGGCGCTGCGTGATGACGGTGTGCTTACCACTTTACATTTCAAAGGATTGGAACTCAATCTGCCGCTAGAGCCTGGGAAGAGTTACCTGGCCGTGATTTCAGGGGACAGGGTGATCCTCGAAATTTCATCGGATCAAAAGATAGAATACACCCTTGACGAAGGGCGGGAAATCAACGAGTGGCGGCCGCCGGTTGATATGACCCTGAGCAGCGCCGGCCGGATTTCAGAAGTGGAAGACGCAATGATCAAGGTGAATGGGCGTGATTATTCGTATCACCAGAATGGCCTGAACGTCGTAGTTATGGATCCACAAACCGGCCGGATACTGGATACGGCTGTGTTTGCCCCGGAGAATTGATCCTCGGTGGTTATTGAGTCAGGCGTTTTCCACGTAGTTGACCGGAGCTGTGCTGCCATTACCAAATTCAAGCCAGTGAACGCCGGTTGTCCCCAATTCGGTCATGCCGGTGAACCGCACAATCCAGCGGCGGGATCGTTCTCCCTTGCGCAGACTGTGGAAATTCCCCATATAGACATGATTAATCCGGCGCATCTCATCCCGCAGATAGACAATGACCTTATCTACTTTCCTGACCAGGTCTGGATTCAGGATCCAGCTTCCGGTTTCCCCTTCCCCCAGATTATCGATGTGAAAATCCTGTCCATGTGTAAAAAAAACAATGGCAGATTGACCCGGATCAAGCAGGTCTCTGGCGTTTGTGATCTTCATACGGTTTTCCTCACAGAACGCCAATGATAACCTGAAATCGCTCTCAACTGACAGCAGGAAAAAATCAATCCCGTTCGATTAGAGCCATCACATTGTCGGCGAATATCGAAAAGGTCGATTCCCAGACATCCAGAGCAGCCTCTCCCTTTTGAGTCAGGCTCGGGCAGCACAGTTCAGGCAGGTCCGCCGCGTTGCGGGTGTCTTTAATCTTGACGCGTGTGATATATCCTTCATCCACCATTCCGAGGATCAGTTTGATATACGCCGATGGAGTCAGGCGCAGATCAAACAGGGAAGGCAGTTTGTGATGGTCGCGAAGGTCGACCAGCACGCGGGTGAATTGCGGTGATTCGAGTTCATCACTGGTGCCAAGACACAGAACCCGCGCCGCGCCGGGCAGGCCGGCAATTTTTTCCGCCAGCCGAGGATCGGCTTTTTGCAGATGGCGCAGATGGATTTTGACAGATTCCTCATCCACCTGATGGCTGTAACACAGGCAGAGCATGACCTGGGCTTTTGTGTAACTGTGAGCCAGATCTACCGCGATTAAAAAATTGGGAAGCGCGGCTTCCCAAAGGTGTTCCCTTGCCTGCTGCAAACCAAGGGCATACGCTGATTGTAGCTGGGTGGCCTGTTTTTTATCCGCGAATAAACCTTGTAGAAGACTCATGGTTCCTTCTCCAGTCATCGTCTTCAGTCGGGCCGTCCACTCCCCTCTTACCTATACTATACAATTTTTTTCCCGCCGGATGCAAGAGTCAATAATATTTGAATTGGTTTAATTGTGATGGCTCGCCGGTTTATTGAAGCATGCCTTTTGTTTGATTGCCTGATTAGCCCGCTTGATGATGGCGGATAAGTTCTCGGATTTCCAGGGGTTCTCCACGTTCTTCCATCCGTTCCAGGTGGACGGCATCGAACCGGCAGTGGTTGACACACACACCGCAGCCCATGCAGACCTTCGGATCAACCTTGACGCTACCGTTTTGCGAAATAGCAGAAAATGGACAGATTTTTGCGCAGATTCCACAGGCGCGGCATTTACTTTCATCTATTCTCGCCACATACCCTGACGATGCCAGCATAGGCGTGCCTTTGCGCTGAGCATTAATCGCTGCGCAGCAGCACGGGCAGCAGTTACAGATGGCGTAGAAGCGCCCCATCATGGCGTCTTTAAAAAATGCGTGGTGTACATGACCACGTTCATCTTCCGCTTTAATGATGGCCTGCGCTTCTTCAGAAGAGATGACCCGGCTGTGCCCGGGTTGTTGTTCCAGCACAAGGCTGGCAAAGGGCTCCCCGATAACCAGGCAGACATCCAAAGGCAGGCAGGGATTATCGCTGACCATGCGGCAGGGGCAGTCGATGGCCACGATATGATCGGGATTTTTCAGGATGATATCGCGCGCCAGCGCGTAGGGAATGATCTTTTCCAGGTCGCCCAGATTGATATTTTCTTTTACCGAAACCAGTTCGCGGGCCGCCTGCAAAGGCACCACTTTCCCATGATATGTGTCCTGAAACTGAATTTTTTTCCGACCGTTTTCGGTAGGAGCATTTTTTACAATCAAATTTCCTACCCGCACGACCAGCGGATAAACATACCTGGACAGCGGATGTTTTCCGGTGCCCATACCGATGTAAAAATAGATCCAGCGTGCATAAAAATAGCCGTGCAGAAAGTTGAAGAACGAAAAGGTCTTTGATCTTCTAAATTCCGAGTAGAACGCGCGGGTTGCCGGTTTTATCAGGTGAAATTGTCTCATTATTGTATTATCGGGGAAAAACAAGACTCCGCTGAAATCTACGATCTTTTCCTGCTACAGGTTAAAACACCCGATTCAAGAAAAGTGACTCGGCTTTCATCGAGATTATGTGAGGGATTGCGTTTACTTATTAACTAGAGTATATAGATAATATTAGTATTATAACAGTTGAAAAAGTAAGAAGGAGAAAATCATGTCTGCGATGGCACAGGTATCCAGTAAGAGTCAGGTTCAAATTACCGATCCGCCAATCGCCAGGTTTTTATTCAGTGATGTACGCCTGTCCTGGTTTTGGTTACTTATCCGCCTGTATCTCGGTTATGAATGGTTGATGGCCGGGTGGGCGAAATTGTTCAGCCCGGTCTGGTTCGGCGATAAAGCCGGTGTGGCACTGACGGGATTCCTGAACGGCGCACTGGCAAAGACAGCCGGAGAACATCCTGATGTGCAAAGTTGGTACGCGGGCTTTCTACAGAACAGCGTGATGCCCAATGCTGTGATCTGGAGTCGCTTCGTGGTGATCGGTGAGATTCTGGTCGGTGCGGCTCTTATTCTCGGCGTGTTCACCGGTCTGGCTGCCTTTTTCGGAGGTTTTATGAATGTCAACTATCTGATGGCGGGAACCGTCAGCACCAACCCTATGCTGTTTGTTCTGGCCACCTGGCTGGTACTCGCCTGGAAGACCGCCGGCTGGATCGGTTTGGATCGCTGGGTTTTGCCCAGGCTGGGAAGGGTGCTTAGCCCGAGACAGGTCAAGAAATGACGGGCAAAGGCTTCTATTGAAAAGATAGAAGCCTTTTTTGAAGCCAGGTTTTTCCCGAAAGCAGCCTGTCTGCTTTTCGTATACAATCGGGGGCATGGAAACAAATCCAGATATTTCCTCTGACATCTCATTAAAGAGGATAAAAACCGGGCGGGTTATGTTATTCTGGAAGAACCGGCATATAAAGACGCTGAACGGAATCGAAGCTGCCCGTTTTATTGATAAAATGAAACAGGCCGACCCCCGGGAGACGTTTCTCATTATGGCGAAAGCCACCGGGAACTTCAAACGGGGAAATTATCAGACTTCCCCGAAAGAAGAATGACACAAAGGGAGAGCTTATGCGTGCAGCTTTTCAGGGTGAACCAGGAGCCTATTCAGAGGCAGCCGTGTTTGAATTCTTCGCTCCGGCAGACGTATCTGCCGTCCCCTGCGAATCATTTGAGCTTGTTTTCAACGCGGTAAAAACCGGCGACTGCCAGTTCGGCGTTCTTCCCATCGAAAATTCTCTGGCCGGCAGTATCCATCAGAACTATGACCTGCTGTTGCAGAATCCTCTCTGGGTGGTGGGAGAACACTATCTCCGGGTCAGCCACTGCCTGATCGCCCGGCCGGGCGCCCGTTTGGATGGTATCAAGACCGTTATGAGCCATCCGCAGGCTCTGGCGCAATGCGCCGGTTTCCTGAAGTCCATGTCCGGGGTAAAAGTCGAACCGGTCTATGACACGGCCGGCAGTGTCAAGATCATCCGCAACCAGAATGACCCTTCTCTGGCAGCCATCGCCTCGTTGCAGGCCGCCCGCAATTTTGGCATGCAGGTGTTGGCCGAACATATCGAAGATAATCAGGCGAATTTCACGCGTTTCCTCGTGGTTTCGGCGCAGCCGGTCCATCCGGTTTCAGAAGCCAAGACATCCATTGTCTTTACTCTCATCAATGAACCGGGATCGTTGTACCGCGCGATGCGCGAATTTGCCACCCGCGATATTGACCTGTGCAAGATCGAATCGCGTCCCCTGGTGGGAACCCCCTGGGATTATCTCTTCTACCTTGATCTGAGCGGTTCCACCGAAAACGGACCGGTACAGGAGGCTCTGGAGAACCTTAAACAATTCGCGCCCATGCTGAGGGTGCTGGGTTCGTATCCGGCCAAGAAGCGGTTGACGAATTTTCGCGAAATCTCTTGACTTAATCATTTTTTAAGCTAAAATACTTTGAAATAATCACCATGAACCACGTATCTTCCTTCCGCTATTACTCCTATTTTTATTTTTATGGCGCCACAGCCCTGAGGCCGCCATTGGTTTAGGTTAAGCGAAGGAAAGAAGAAGGAACCCTTAACACGATGCCAACGGACGGCATCGTGTTTTTTTTGTTCCAGGAGAAAGACATGTATTCAAGAGGAATTCGCGGAGCAATCACCATCGAAAAAAATGAATCTGAAACCATCCTGGCTTCCACGCGGGAACTGCTGGCGGCCATTTTGCAGGCGAATCCTTCACTCTCTCCTGAGGACCTGTCATCTGCCATTTTTACTGTTACGCCGGATATCACGGCGGCTTTTCCCGCCAGAGCAGCCCGCGAAATGGGATGGACAGGTGTCCCGTTGATGTGCGCCCAGGAGATACCTGTGGAAGGCAACCTGCCCCTGTGCATCCGGGTACTGCTCACCTGGAACACCCCATTAATGCAGAAAGATATTCAACATGTTTATTTACGCCAGGCCGCGTCATTACGCCCCGACCTGGCGTTTAGTTTAAATTCCCAACCTTCCGGACAGGTCAGTCAATAAAATCCGGGTTTTTACCAGAGGAGTGTCGATATGATGGTCATAATGAATGTGGATGCGACAAAAGAGCAGATAGAGGCGGTGATTACCCGGGTGGAAGCCAATAAATTCCGGGTGATCGTCAACACAGGTGAAGACCGAACGTTGATCGCCGTGATCGGCTCCAACCCGTCTGTTTTGCGAGAGCAGATCATGTACATGCCCGGTGTGGATCACACCGTTCCCATTTCACGACCTTATAAAGTGGCTTCCCGTGAATTTATCCCTGAGAATACAGTGTTTCCATTGGACGGATTTGTGATCGGCGGTGACGAAGTGGTGGTGATTGCCGGTCCCTGTGCCGTGGAAAGCCGGTCGCAACTGCTGGAAACGGCGCAGGCTGTCAAGGAAGCCGGCGCACAGGCTTTGCGCGGTGGTGCCTTCAAACCACGTTCTTCGCCCTACAGCTTTCAGGGGCTGGGGGAAGAAGGCCTGGAGATTCTGGCAGAAGCCCGCGAACTCACCGGCCTGCCGGTCTTCACCGAGGTGATGGCGCCGGAGATGGTTCCCCTGGTGGCAAAATACGCCGATGTCTTGCAAATCGGTGCGCGCAATATGCAGAACTTCGCACTGCTGCATGCCGCCGGCGAATGCGAAAAACCCATCCTTCTCAAACGCGGTATTTCTGCTCTCATCGAAGAATTGCTCATGGCGGCAGAATATATCCTTTCCCACGGGAACCGGCGGGTGATCCTTTGTGAGCGCGGGGTGCGCACCTTTGAAACCGCCACCCGCAACACTACCGATATCAACGCCATTCCGGTATTGAAAAATCTGACCCACCTGCCGGTCATCCTGGATCCGAGCCACAGTACCGGCCATGCGGATCTGGTGACGCCGGTCGCACGGGCCGGGGTGGCTGCGGGCGCCGATGGACTGATCATCGAGGTGCACCCCAACCCCAAGGAAGCGTTGTCGGATGGTGGTCAATCCCTCAGCCCTGAAAAATTTGCCGTCCTGGTGAAACAGGTCAGAGGTATCGCCAGGGAAGTGGGGCGAAAATAACATGTCTGATGAAGATCCAGGTTTTTTTGCGGGCAAACATGTGGTCATTTTCGGATTGGGGCTTATGGGAGGATCGCTGGCTATGGCACTGAAAGGTCACTGCCGTCAATTGACGGGTATTGATCCGGATAGTTGTGCAGTCGAGTCTGCCCTGACGCGCAGGATTGTCGATCAGGCAGAGGTACTACCCGGTGAGTTGACCCGGGATGCCGATCTGATCATCCTGGCCACGCCGGTCAACATGATCCTTCTGCTGCTGGGGGCACTTCCCGATCTTTGCCCGCAGCGGGCCATCGTTATGGATTTCGGATCCACCAAGCGGGTGATCTGTGATGCCATGCGCAGCCTGCCGGAGCGTTTTGACCCGCTGGGCGGACATCCCATGTGCGGCAAAGAGACCTCTGGACTGGAAAGCGCTGATCCGTCCATTTTCCAGGGAGCCAATTTTGCACTGATCCCCTTAAAACGTACTACATCGAATGCGCGGCAGGCTGCTGAAGCCCTGGTCAGGCTGATCGGTTCGCACGCGCTATGGATGGATGCAGATACGCATGACACCCGCGTGGCGGCGACCAGTCATCTCCCTTACCTGGCGGCAAACGCGCTGGCTTATTGCACCCCACCGTCTGCCGCTCCCCTGGCGGCCAGCGGATTTGCCAGCACCACCCGGCTGGCTGTCACTCCCGCCACCATGATGCTGGATGTATTGCAGACCAACCGCGATGCCATCCTGGATTCTCTACACCGGTACCGCGAGCATCTGGCGGAACTGGAAAACTTGCTCTTAACCGGCAACTACCCCGATCTTCAGGCTGTTCTGGCCGCCGGGGCGGAAAACCGAACGCGTATTGAAATCTCAGCCAAAGGTGAAATATCATGAATCTTTCCATTCTTCCCGGTAATTCCCTAAAAGGGACTACTCCGCTACCCGGTGATAAATCGCTTTCGCACCGGGCGGCGCTTTTCGCGGCCGTAGCAGCCGGCCGCAGTCAAATTGACAATTTCCTCATTTCTGGTGTGACCAACCAGTTGTTAAATGCCCTTACCCATCTGGGAATCAACTGGAAACTCAACGGAACCTCATTGGCTGTCGAAGGAAAAGGACTGGGTGGTTTCTCCGTCCCCTTCGGCCCGCTGAACTGCGGCAATTCAGCAACCACGCTGCGGTTTCTGGCCGGAGCTCTGGCTTCCACCGGGACCCCGGCCGTGCTGGATGGTTCGGAAAGCCTGCGCCGCCGCCCGATGGATCGTATCATTCAGCCGTTACAGCAGATGGGTGTCAATATCAAGGGCACCTCTGGCTGCGCACCAATCAGCATGGGTGTATCCCAGCTGCCGTTGAAAGGTGGCACACTCACCTTATCAGTGGCCAGCGCTCAGGTGAAAACCTGCCTGCTGTTGGCCGGTCTGGCTTCAGGGGAACCGCTGTCCATCGTGGAACCTGGTTTTTCCCGCGATCATACCGAACGTATGTTGACCGGCATGGGCGTTTCCATCCGCAGCGAGAAAGCCACAATTCAAGGCCGCACCTGCTACCTCACCCATCTGATACCCCCGGCTGCCCGCTATTCCCTGAAACCGATCAACATGGTTTTACCGGGCGATTTTTCTTCCGCGGCATTCCTGATCGTTGCCGCCCTGATTATCCCGGGGTCGGAGATCACTCTGCAAAATATCGGCTTGAACGCCACACGCACCGGTTTGCTGGATATTCTGCTTTCCATGGGTGCCAGTATTCAGATCGCAGCCCGGCCAACCCGCAACGGCGAACCGGTGGGAGATCTGACCATCCGTCACAGTGTCTTGAAAGGTGTGGATGTATCGGGTGAGCAGGTGGTGCGCATGATCGATGAATTTCCCATTTTCGCCATTGCCGCAGCATATGCCAAAGGTACCTCAACGGTGCGTGATGCCGCCGAATTACGCGTCAAGGAATCAGACCGTATTTCGGCCCTGTGCGTCGAATTGAAAAAACTGGGCGTCGATGTAGCAGAGACTCCGGATGGATTCTCTATTCACGGGACCGGAGAATTACATGGCGGTGTCGTCGATCCGCACGGTGATCACCGCCTGGCAATGTCTCTGGCGGTGGCCGGTATGGCCGCCCGTGAAACGATCGTCATCCAGAATGCCTCGATCATCCAGGAATCTTTCCCGGAATTTGCCGATGTGATCACCCGGCTCGGAGCGAAAATCCTTATCGATGACAAAATCCCGGCAGCCGAACGGGTTTCAGCCTGATGGCCGGGATCGTATCCTTCTGGCAGTTGGGATTGATCGGCTGGCCGGTGGGGCATAGCCTGTCGCCGGTCATGCATTCCGCCGCGCTTCAGGCGGCCGGTTTGAAGGGAGATTACCGTCTGTTCCCGGTTCCGCCCCTGCCTGGAGGAGCTTCCGGCCTGAGGGATTTGCTTGATGAAATGCGCCATGGGAACATAAATGGTTTGAACGTGACCATTCCCCACAAACAGAGTGTCCTTCCTCTGATGGATGAGTTGACCCCGGCCGCGGAGGCCATCGGCGCCGTGAACACCATCTCGATGAACGGTCGGTTGAAGGGAGACAACACCGACTGGCTGGGCTTCAGCCGGGATCTGGCCGCTCACCTTCCGAAAAATATCCCTGCCGAAGGTCGCCGCGCCCTGGTTCTGGGTGCCGGCGGTTCCGCCCGGGCGATTGTGTATGCCCTGGTTCAATCCGGCTGGAAGGTCAATATTTCTGCCAGACGATTGGAACAATCCGGGCAGATGGCCGCGGATCTTTCCACCCCACAGAACCGCATTACCGCCGTCCCATTGTCGGATTTTTCCGACCTGTCTGCCGTGCGTTTAATTGTGAACACCACTCCGGCGGGAATGAGCCCGTTTATCGAAGAGACCCCCTGGCCATCCGGGCTGCCTTTTCCGAAGAACGCCCTGTTATATGACCTGATCTACAATCCGCCGCAGACAAAACTGATGAAAGCCGCAGAGGCTGCCGGCCTTCCCGCGGTGAACGGTTTGGGGATGCTGATCGAGCAGGCCGCGCTGGCTTTTCATCTTTGGACGGGGCAAAATGTCACTTCCGATATATTCAAACAGGCCGCCCTTGAAAGGAAATCCTCATGACCCTGCGATTCCTCACTGCCGGAGAAAGCCATGGACCGACGCTTACCACCATTCTGGACGGTATGCCGGCCGGACTGAGGCTGGATATGGATGCCATCAACGCGGATCTGGCACGCCGCCAGAGCGGCGCAGGTGCCGGTCCACGCATGAAAATGGAATGCGACAAGGCCGTGATCACCGGCGGCGTGATGAGCGGGGTGACCACCGGTGCACCTATCTCCATCATCATTGAAAATCGTGATCACGCCCGCTGGAAGGGTAAAGAGATCGATCCGTTTACCATTCCACGTCCTGGGCACGCCGACCTGACCGGCGTGCTTAAATACGGTTATGGTGATCTGCGTCCGGCACTGGAAAGAGCCTCCGCCCGTGAAACTGCCGCACGGGTGGCGATGGGCGCCATCTGCCGGCAACTGTTGGCGCAATTCGGCATCCGGGTCGGCGGCTATGTGCTGTCCATCGGCGAAATCGAAGCGTGTCTGGAAAGTATCCCGCTCGAAGAGCGTTTCATCCGCGCCCGGGAATCAGAGGTGAACTGCCCGGATGCGCAGGCTTCACAGGCCATGCAGGCTCGCATTCGAGAGATCATCTCCGGCAAAGACACGCTGGGGGGCACCATTGAGGCGGCCGCTGTAGGGCTGCCCGCCGGGCTGGGTTCATTCACCCAGTGGGACAGGCGGCTGGACTCCCGTATCGGCGCAGCCGTTCTGAGCATCCAGGCGGTCAAGGGAGTGGAGATCGGTCCGGCTTTCGAGAACTCCCGCCTGCCGGGAACTGCCGTGCAGGATGATATTCTTGTGGAAGGGGAAAACCTCAGCCGCCCATCAAACCGTGCCGGCGGTATTGAAGGCGGCATCTCCAATGGCCAGCCGGTTATCGTGCGGGCGGCCATGAAGCCCATTGCCACCACGTTGTCTTCCCGCCAATCCGTCGACCTGGCAGACGGTATACCGGTGGAAACAAAATATGAACGCTCGGATTTCTGTCCGGTTCCGCGTGCCGTAGTGGTGGTGGAAGCCATGCTGGCTTTCACATTGGCCGATGCACTGCTGGAAAAACTGGGCGGCGATTCGTTGGAAGAAATTCAGCCCAGGTTCGATACTCTGAAAAAAATGCGTTTGAGCGATTTTCGTCTTGAAAGCTCGCCGCATATCTGGTGGCCGGAATGACAGGCTTCCTCTTTCTCTACGGTATGCCCGGAAGCGGCAAAAGCACCGTTGGAAAAACGCTGGCGGATAACCTTAATCTGCCCTTCTATGATCTCGACCGGGAGATCGAACAGTCCAGCGGAAAATCGGTCTGGCAAATCTTCGCCGACGAGGGCGAGGACGGATTTCGAAGGCGCGAGACGGAAGCGTTAAAACACCTGATTGGGCAGAAATCAGGGATTGTCTCTCTGGGTGGCGGTTCCCTGCTGGCTGCCGAAAACCGCACCGCCGTGGAGGCTGCCGGTTGCGTGGTGGTGCTGGACGCTTCGCTGCCCGTCATGCAGGCCCGCCTGCAAGCAGATCCACAACAGCGGCCGCTGCTGGCCGGTGAGTTGAATACGAAACTACCAACTCTTCTAAAGGATCGTTCGGAACATTACCGGTCTTTTGAAAATCATGTGGATACGGGAGCTCTAGAGACCTGGGAGGCCGCCTGGCAAGTCCAGGTATTGACCGGCTTGTTCCGTGTTGGCAGGATGGGGGAGTCTGGTGGCCTGTCATGTGCGTACGATGTACGCACATCAACTGGCGGATTGGCCGGGATCGGGCAGGAACTGGCAGAACGCGGAATTTCCGGCCCGTTCGCGCTGGTCACGGATGAGAACATCGGTCCGCTGTATGCCAGCCGCGTGATGGATTCCATCCGCCTGAGTGGTGAAATTATTCAAACCATCTCCATCCCGGCCGGAGAAGATCATAAAACCTTCCAGACGGTCAACCGGCTGTGGGACTTTTTTCTATCCAACCAGCTTGACCGCCGCAGTACGGTGGTCGCTCTGGGAGGCGGTGTGGTCAGCGACCTGGCCGGATTTGCTGCAGCCACCTATTTGCGCGGCATCCGCTGGGTGGGTCTGCCGACTACTCTGCTTGCCATGGCGGATGCCTCTCTGGGGGGTAAGACCGGTGCCGACCTGCCGCAGGGCAAGAACCTGATCGGCGCTTTCCACTCGCCGGCTTTTGTGCTGGCTGATCCTGACGTGCTGGCCACCCTGCCGGAGCGCGAATTCCGCAGCGGGCTGGCCGAGATTATCAAACACGGGTTGATCGCCGATCCGCTGCTTTTTAATGCGTGCCGTGAACTGGCAGGCTTATCCATGGAAGATTTCCGGAAAAAACCGCTGACGGAGATCATCCGCCGGGCTATGGCGGTTAAGATCAGGGTGATTGAGCAGGATCCCTTTGAGCAGGGCAGCCGCGCCGTATTAAATGCCGGGCATACCATTGGCCATGCCATCGAACTTGAATCGGATTATGCCCTCAGCCACGGAGAAGCCGTTTCCATTGGATTGGCAGTGGAAGCAGAAATGGCGGAAGAACTGGGTATTGCCCATACCGGACTGGCCGGAGAGCTCCGCACGGTACTGGAAGGAGTGGGTTTGCCGGTTGATATTCCTGCCGGAATGGATATGGAAGCAGTGTTGGCAGCCGTTTTCCGCGATAAGAAACGCGCCGGCAACGGGGTGCGCTTTGCCTTACCGGTGGATATTGGCGAGGTCAGGCACGGTATCCACCTGACATTGGATGAACTGAGGAGTAATCATGCCTTCCATACTAGTTTTACACGGTCCTAATTTGAATCTGCTCGGTTTACGTGAACCGGGAGTCTACGGAACATTGACCTTGGACGAGATCAATCAGCAGTTGACCACGCTCGGCCGGGAACTGGGGCTAGACGTGCGCTGTATGCAGTCCAACCACGAAGGCGCGCTGATCGATGCGCTGCATGACGCCCGCCTGTGGGCGGCTGGTGTGGTCTTCAACCCGGGAGGATACACGCATACCTCTGTGGCATTGCGCGACGCGATTACGGCCATCAGTCTGCCGGTGATCGAAGTGCACCTTTCGAACGTGCACGCCCGTGAGGAATTTCGACACCACTCGATGATCTCCGCGGTTTGCACCGGGACTATCAGCGGGCTGGGAGTGCAATCCTACCTGCTGGCACTGCGGGGACTGTCTGAGAAGATCAGGGCTGCCGCGGCTTGAGCCTGTTTCAGGCGGCATTCCCGAGCACCCACATATCAGCGCCCAGTGAACGGCAATTCGCCTGGATGCCCAGAAGAAGCGAATCCAGCTGCTGCAGCCGCGCATAGTTATCGCCGGTTTTATTTTCACGCGCTGCTTCGGCCTGCGTTTTCCTCAGGCTGGGCTGCAATATGATCACCTGGCGGCGGTAATTGGTACCCAGATTCTTTAGCACAGTGAGCATACCCTGCCGGTCGTTTTGTCCGACTCCGTTATGCCAGATCAGTTTTTTTATGGAGTTCTCGATATTTCTTTTCAAGCCTTCCACCAGTTCCTGTTCATCCAGCGAACGCAGATTTTTCACCGCCTGGCTGCCGACTACTTCATAATCCGATACCGAGATACCGGATGTCTTCCCACCTTTCACATGGATCAGGGTGATGGTGGGCGGAGAAACGGCTTCATCGATGTGGATGAAATCGGCAATTTCCATAGCGCCGTCATCACAGGCCAGCCAGCCTTTCGAAAGAGTGTGTGTCCCGTCTAGATTAGGCCAGAAATCGAACACCCAGTCGAACAATGAATGGTCGGTTCCGATTGCTTTTGGGTCATCTTTACCGGTCGACGCGTTCTTGGGTTTTTCCTGCCCGACCTTGTAGCCGGTGAAATTCACCCAGTGAATATTCTGGAAGGGGATATCCTTCCATCTGACGCTGTAGAATTGACCATCTGAAACAGTCAGTCCGGATTCATACCAGATTTTGATCCACTCCGGTTTTTCGGCATGGGCGCAGGCGGTTTTAAAATCCTCTTTTGTATCGGGTGAGGCTTCTTGCCCGTTAGCCGCCAACCGGACCCTGCCGTCGGATCGAATATCGATGCTCATTTCCATGTTACCCAGCAGAACATCATTCATGTAAAGATCGGCGGTAATTTTCTTGCCATTGTCGGATGGTGTAATATTCTCAAATTTTGAATGAAATCCCCAGCGTTCTATCTCCGATTGATCGACTGGCGAAAGGGTCGGATCATCTAGAGCAGGCGGCATGAATGCCATATCAAACGGTCTGCTGACATCCGCGACCGCCGGGATTACCGGCGATGCCACCACAGGCAGCGGGGATTTTGCCAGATCCTCGACACTATCCAATTTTCCCAGGAGGATGACGATGCCGTCCTCGAAATCCTGCCAGGAGGAAGACACCCCCGTCCATATTCGGGAATGACGCGGCGAGCAGCCGACAGGAATTTTTCGCCCTCCGATGGAGGCTAGACTCCGGGCTGCTGTGAAATAATAAGTCTGATCCGAAAGCGGATCGAGCGCGTCTCGTAGATCCAATCCAGTCAGGATTTTACTGTCAGCTTTGATGGATGTCCGCCGGTGGGTTCCCGATAACCAGAGAGTACGGGTTTCACCGTCCAGGTAGCCCGCGTTGAGCCTGTTTTGCGAAACCGGCCGCAGCACGCCCAACCCGGTCGAAGTGTCTTTCCCAAATCGATTCTGCACGGTGTTTTTCTTCTGGCTTTCAGAAAGGTAGATGGCCACGCGTTGATTCCAACGGATCACCAGGAACAGGTGATTTAGAGTATCTTCTATGCCGGCTTCCATCGTCCAGGTGGGAGGCATATACACGCGGTAATGGATGAATCCCGATTCGACCACACCGTCTGTGTATAGAGGAGGCCGCGCGATAAATTCCCGGCGGTATCTGGGATGATTACCCGGATTCAACTCTAAGATATCCATCGATTCATCTAGAATTGAACTGATTATCCCGGGGGTTGGATGTGATGTGTTAATCTCGGCCAGGATCAAGGATTTATACGGTTTCAGTGAAAGCACATCTGTCATGAGAACACCTCCATTCTCATAAATGAGTTTCTCACTTTATATCCCCCTTTTTTGACAGTATTCCATCCAGGCATTAAAACGGGCTTTAAATCAAGGTTTTGTTATTGAATGGAAGAAAGATATTAATCGGCCAGTCAACGCATTTCTGTGATAGACTAATTCATCTTTCACCTGGAGAATAACATGTCTGATCAAATTGTGGAACCGGAAGTTAAACCGGAAGTCGATGTGGATGAGAACGAACCGGTCTTTTTCAAAGTGAAAACACTCAACCTGGTGGCATCCGCTGCGCGGATTCTTTCCTGGGTTGTGCTGGTCTGTTTTGTGGGCATCTTCGTTGGTAATATCATGAGCTTCATCGAAATGGCGCAGGGCGCGCAGCTCGCAGAGATTTTCAAACAGGTTCAGGGCAGACTGTGGATCTTTAATTACCTGGTCATCCCCTTCTGCACCGGCGCCACTTTCTTTGTCCTGCTTCAGGGTGTCAGCAATATTATCGACGCGCTTCTGGAAGTGGATTTCAATACACGCGAAGCCAAATAGTCTTCATCATAAAAAATTATCCTTGAGCAGACCGGTCTCCTGGTCTGCTTTTATTTAATTCTCGAAAAAACTATCAGACTATCCGGTGTCCAGTGGGTTGAGGTATTCCAGGAAATTCCCGGGTCCTCTCCCGCAGCACCTTTGTCGATATAAGAATTGACCGCGTATGCTGCCGGGGGAAATCCTGTACTTCGCTGATAAAAAAGAAAGTTGAACCGGTACAGGGATGCCAGGAATCCATTCCCCCTGGTCTGGTTGGATATGACCATTTCCAGCCAGCTTCGATCACTGAACCAGTCCAGCAAATTACATTCACTGAAATACGCCAGTGTCCCGATCTCGCCTGCCAGCACAACGGATTTTCCCTGACAGGTATCTCTGATCGATAGGCCGATTTCTTTATATTGTTCCATTGTGGCGCGGTTCGTATGAATGGGCATTTCTTTCACAGCGAAGTTCATTCCGGCCAACCAGAAAAGGAGACCCAGCATGGGGAGACAAAGAGCCAGACCGGTTATGACTCTTCCCGGGAAGAACGATTTGCTCTGTGAAAAAACTACACCCAGTCCAATACTCCCGATCAACACGAGAGAGATAATTTCAGGGACGTAGTACCAGTGGTAAGGCGGTACATCCAGAAGGGAATAACCCAGGAAATGCAGCAGCCCAGAAATGAGAAGAACCAGTACAGGTTTCATTTTGATCACATCTCGATGGATCAGTGTGGTCAGCGTGGGCAGGAATAATAGAGACAGGATCATCTCAATGGGAAATCGGTTCAGATACAGGATGATCCCGTTGGAATACGACCAGGGTCCCCAGGTATTCTGGATGGTTTTAATAAAAAAAGTGTCGGGAATAAACGATCCGAAATATACCCAAGAAAAAACGAACCAGGGAAGAATACACCCCATCCACAGCAGGATGTTCTTTACCCGCTCCCTGATAGACGGAATGAAAAGCAAGAAAACCAGAGAAAAAAGAACACCATCAAACCGGGTGAGGGATAACATGGCCAGGTAAACTGCCATTCGACTCCACTGGTGTTTGATCAATTTCAGCACGGACAGTATAAGCAAAGTTCCAAACAGAATACTCTCCATCCCGAGAGTAGAAATTATCAGAGGATTAGTAAGGAACGCTGAAAACCCTATTATTCCGTAGATTCTCTTCGAGAATAGACTTGCGGAAATCCGGGTAAATGCTTGTAAGGATATGGTGTAACACAGGGCTGCAAAGACAACCGGAGAAATGGGAGACACGCCCGGTATGTAACTCAGCGCTGACAGCAATATCACATACAGAGGGGCTGTTGCTGTGTTGGATATGTGACCGGGTAAAAGGCTCCATCCATAGCCCTGCTGGATCGAGCGGACATAATTCAAGGTGATAAACGCGTCGTCTATCAGCGCGTTTCGGAACAAGGATAAAAATGAAAAGATAAGAATGAAAACTAGGATAAGAACCAGATATTCATATTTTTTATCTATGGAATATCCACCGGCTTTTTCCCCCGAGTCCAGAAAACGACGGTGTCTTGAATCAATGCCAGGGATTAATAACCTGTGTATAGAAAATCGAAAAGGCTGAGATATTGTGTTTAAGGCGCTGCGATACATGGAGGAATTTCCACTTCTGGTTCAATGTCGACGCCTCGATAATGTGATCAGGCGGCAATGTTCCCGGCTGCGGTATTATACATGTTATTTAACCAACCAATAACAAATCATAACCGGATAATTTTCAAAAATAAATCGCTCATTTATGAAATTAGATTATCGCAGATGATCGCCGGTCTCTACTGAGAAAGGATTTGTTCGTTATATAAAACAAAATCCCCGCGATCTTCGCGGGGATTGTAAAAGGCTGGGTTGACTTACAGTTTTACGACATTTGCAGCCTGAAGGCCCTTCGGGCCTTTCTCGATGGAGAACTCCACCTTCTGTCCTTCGGTGAGGGTGCGGAAGCCTTCACCCTGGATCACGGAATGATGCACGAAAACATCCGCACCGTTTTCCTGGGAAAGGAAACCATAACCCTTGTCATTGTTGAACCACTTGACTGTACCAATTACACGATCTGCCATTTTATTCTTCTCCAACTTTCTTCTTGAAAAAATACGAATACCGTCCAGGGTTGCCGCAGTTTCCGCGACCGGGCTCGCTCTGGTAACGACCGAATCAATGACCGTTTTTACGGTCTTTATCCAGACTGTTCGAACGCCTTTTCCTCAGGGTGAACAATGCACACAATTCATCCACAATGAATGAGGATGGAATTTCCCCTGCATATGAAAAAACTTCTTTCAAATTTATTCCTTAATCCGGGGTTTTCTGAAAAGATACGTCGCCAACCTCGCAAAAAAGGTTTGGCGACACAGGCACACAAGACCTCTGGGATTGCTTAATAAGTATAACACAGAATCCTGTCAAGGGTTATGCGAAAAGTGAAGTTAATTCGCTCAGAAGAGGATAAACATCCTCATTCCGCATATCCGCATAAGGCGATAGCCCGCGGGCCGGTGTTGATACCCAGTACAGGCCCGGTGATATTGGTCAACACTTCGAGCGGTGAAAACTCAGACTTCACGCGTTCCACCATTTTGGCGGCGTCTTCCTCACAGTTTCCGTGCAAAACGGCAATCCGTTCAGGATTTTTACCGCCCATTTTTTCCATGAATTTTCGGAAGACCAGTTCCATCATATTCCCATGCGTACGGGCGATTCCTTCCGGTTCGACCAGCCCGGTCGTGTGGTTTATGGATACCACCGGTTTGATCTGCAGATGAGCGCCAAGCCAGATGGCGGCTCCACCGATGCGGCCGCCGGTTTTCAGGTATTCCATGGTATTCATTCCGACGATCTGGGTCAGGGATTGCCTGATTTGATCGACTTTTTTCAGGATGGCCTGAATGTCTCCACCGGCTTCCGCCAACCGGGCAGCGGCCAGGGTCTGCCACCCAAGGCTCATAGTGGGACCCTTTGAATCCACCACATGTACCGGGATCTGGAATGAGCGGGCGGCGTTCAATGCCATCTGGTAAGCACCACTCATGGCGCTGCTTACCGTCAATACTACAATCTCTATCGCACCCCTGGCCAGTGCCTGCAGGTAGGCCTCCGTGAAATCTGCCTCTGTGGCTTGCGCCGTCGTCGGCCGCTGGTGATCGGACTCAAGACGTTCATAAAACTCTTTTGGCTGCAGGTCAATCCGGTCTCGATATTCTTGATCCCCCCAGATAACGTAGTGCGGAACGACTCCAATTTCAAATTTTGAGATCAGGTCAGACGGGATATCGCAGGTTGAGTCAGCGATGACGGCTATATGATTGGCATTCATACGTTTTACTTCAACAAATAGAGATTTCCTGTTATTCTACTCCTATCCTTGAAATTTCGGCTGCTCTTAATTTTATGTATCTTCATACAACAGGAACAGGGCGAACTGCACAGTCTGGATACAATGAAGAAGGATAATCAACCATGTTGAGAGCAGGAATAATTCCACACAAGAGGATGGGATCTATGGAAATTGAATCCGTGGAATGTGAAATCCGGGATTTTTGTCATAAATATGCTGATCCGGCCGTGATTACAAAGTACACCCGGTATTTCGTGGAAGGTTACAACGCCTACGGAGTCCCGTTGAAACTTATAGAAGAAGAACATCGACTATTATCTACTAGATATTTTAAAGAACTTGGTCTTTCAGGCTTCCTGGATCTGGGCGACCGCCTGATCCGTACGGGGAAATTCGAAGAAGCCAGCTTTGCCGTGCTTTTCGCTACCGATTTCGCGGAGGACTACACTCCTGCAATTTTTGAACGCCTGGGCAGGTGGCTGGATGACGGCGTCTGCAACTGGGCGCATGCCGATATGCTGGCCGGCAACGTCTTTTCCATATTTCTGCTGAAGGGTATCGTTCCGTATACTGCACTGGCTCCGTGGCGGTCAGCCGAATCAAAGTGGAAACGCCGTGTAGTGCCGGTAAGCCTTATAAAAATGCTGGATAGGCTTCCACAGCTGGAAGAAGTTCTGGAATTTCTCTCACCCATGATGAGGATGCCCGAAAAGGTAGTACACCAGGGATTGGGCTGGTTCCTGCGAGAAGCCTGGAAACGCAATCCGCAGCCGGTGGAAGAATTCTTATTCGTTTGGAAAGACTCGGCGCCGCGGTTGATCTTTCAATACGCCACTGAAAAGATGACCGGGGAACAAAAGGCACGCTTTAGAAGAGCGAAATGATTCATCGATGATTTTTCCCGAATAAAGAGCTCAGCTTTAACGAGCTATATTTTATAGGGTGGATTTATGAACGGCACCTTCCGTCAAGGGTACATCCATCATAAAAACTGGAAATCCATGAGACTCGCATATTTGTAAAGTAGCACTTGCCTCCTGTGTCAAATCTCACTTTCGACACATGATAATCCGCGTTCATGCGGGTAAATTTGGATAGCTGTA
The DNA here is from genome assembly GCA_012798535.1 of Leptolinea sp. GTDB lineage: Bacteria > Chloroflexota > Anaerolineae > Anaerolineales > Anaerolineaceae > Leptolinea. The sequence goes on along the minus strand of JAAZMZ010000030.1, from coordinate 13,548 downwards.
AGATTTATATCACACAAGGCAAAGGTGCTACTAAATGCAGATTCAATATCGAGATCCGGTAAGCGGCCTGACCCATCTGGCAGCTGCCATTTTTTCTCTGGCAGGGCTGGTCTTGTTAATCTTTCTTGCCCGTAGTACTCCTGACAGAATACTTCCCCTGATTATCTATGGATTGAGCCTGATTGCCATGTTTTCGGCCAGTGCCGTCTATCATCTGGTGCGAACCTCTCCAGAAAACCAACTGTGGCTACGCAAGATGGATCATTCCGCCATTTATCTGTTGATTGCCGGGACGTATACTCCCGTCTGTCTTACCTTCTTCACCGGATTTTATCGCTGGGGTTTGCTGGCCATTGTCTGGTTATTTGCTCTAACAGGCATAACAGTAAAGCTGTGTGTGATCCATGCTCCGCGCTGGTTGAACGCGGGTATCTATCTGGTCATGGGGTGGCTGGCCGTATTTGCCATGGGACAGATCATCACTAGAATGCCGCTGGCAGCCATTCTCTGGCTGGCTGCCGGAGGTTTCTTCTTCACACTTGGCGCTGTTATCTACATCACCCGTAAGATGGACTTTTGGCCCGGGGTGTTCGGTTTTCATGAGATCTGGCATATCTTTGTCATTCTGGGCTGTCTGTGTCACTTCATCATGATCGCCTGTTATATTGCGCCGGGAAATCTGATCCTCTGATTTGTATAAAAAAATCAGCCGGATTTCCGGCTGGTTTTTACGTATCCTGAGAAGATTTATTCTGCGGTTACCTGGGTGTATTCCGCGTATGTATTACCGTCCATATCCTCAGCGATGATTCCGATGAGGTATTGACCTTTGGCAGCGGCATGTTCTTCCCAGGTCCAGGGAGTCTCGCCAAATGTCAAAATACCAGATTCTTTATAGACCGTTTCCGTCTCACCCTCATTTTTCATGGGAATCCACTGCTGGAGTATGCTAAATTTATCACCCTGTTCGGGAGTGATTTCATGCTGTGGACCGGTATTTTCAGTTGAATTAAAACCCATCACCCGGAAAAGATTGCCATCCCCGTCGAAGTACAACCTGGCATATCGATCATCTTCACCATTGGCAAATTTATAAATTCCATCCACTGTGTAGATGGTATCTTCCGTACCGGTGCCGAAGGTATCCGGTTCCAAAAGCACCATCTGTTTGTGGGTGCCGTCATCCACGACATAGGCAACCGGTTCCCAATCCATTTCTACGGGGATGTCCCCTTCGCCCCAGTCCGGGATGATCCGGCCGTCGATATCCTTCGTCTGCTCCGAATCAATGTAATCCAGATCGATCACCTGTAATTGATCCTGATCTTTGGTGAACCGGCCGGTAAAGATATACAGGTACGACACATTATCACCGGTCACGGTCGTCGAAAGAGTGACCGGATTACCAGTAGAAGCCGCGTCGCCGGAAAGTTCGAGCGGTTTGATGGTGATCTGGCCGGCCCCCGGAGCAGTAATCTCCGCGCCTTGTGCCGGTTTATTTTCAGGTTTGATCTCCATACCATAATAGTGGAAGGTAAGGAAATCATCCCATAGGCTTTCACGGGTAAAGCGGTTGGCTGTCGAAGTATAGGTTGCGTAATCGGCGCCTTCCGCCTGGAAAAGTTTGGAGATCGGGAAGTAAATCGAGATCCCATTGGAACCCTTCTGGTTGGGACCATGTTTTTCGGCGATGACGGCATTTTTGATGGCTGCCTGAACATCACGTGAGGCTTTACCGACGTTCTCGCTGGTGCTGTTCTTTTCCAGCAGCTTTACAAAATTTCCCAGGTCGATATAAGGGGAGGGAATATTTTCCCCAAATACGTTCTCGTAAGCCTTGGCATGTGCCCGCGAACCGGCAACCACCTTCTGATTGATCTTGCTCATGGGTGTTACCAGATTATCCACGGCATCGACCACAGCCGGGATTTTGGATAGATCGATGGCAGCCAGGGTGACGGTTTTCGTTTCTTCATTGGCAAGCTGGCTGGCACTTATCGTTCCTGAGGTTTCATAGGTTCTGGATACATATTTTGCCCGGGCTTCAGGATCTGTGATCAATGTATCTTCGTTGATATAGGTGTCGACTATGGTTTTAGCCAGATCCCCCGATGCGATCTTTGGATTGGATGTAAGCTTCTTGAGAAACGCGGAATATGCCCAACCCATGGAAGGCTCGACTTCTTGAGAGAGAACCGCGAAATCGGCATAGGGAGCGATCATGCTCAAAACTTCTAGATCACCCATCAGACAGGCGTCAAACCCGACGATGTCCAGTTTTTCGATACCGGTCTTTTTTGTGATGCTGGTAAAAGCGTCATCCAGTTCATTGAGATACAGCATATCGTCGAAACCATCGATCTGGATGTTTTCGGGTTCGCTTTCCATGTCGCCGTCGGTCCAGCCGCCTGGCCAACCGGTGCCGTGATCACTGAGAATGAGAACATATCTATCCGCAGGGTACTGCCTGACCGCCCAGGTGACAAAATCAACCAGCACGTTCCCGTCGGCCATGTTAACCTCCCCCAGATCGTCCAGTTCTTCCGAATGGATAACGTCCAGGTCATTGTCCTGAGTCAGATAGAAACGTTTGGCGCCCGAAAAATTCTGCTTGCCTCTGAAACCGCCCGAATAGCGGTCGATCTGGGCGACCAGATTTACCTTATCCGTTGATCCGATGCGTTCCGCTTCGTTTAAATCGGTGAAAATATCTTCTTCCAGAGTCTGGTCATCGGCATCCTGATAGAACATGACCGTCCAGGTGTCGCCTTTGGTTGTTCTCGGCGCTGAAGTGTCCGGCGCTGCGGCCGTGTCCTGTTGTATTTCTTCCTCCCCTTCTGTCAGGGGTTGAACAACATCCGCGGCTCCTTCTTCATCGCCGGTTTCGTTGATCGTGGTCGAACAGCTCATGGCTGCCAGACTGAACATACATAGTGCTGCCAGCGCAGCGCTGATTAACCGTGCCTTCCTATCAGAAGAAGTTTTCATGCGGATTTTTCCTTTATTTTGATTGTTTTAGATTTTTTGCTCATCGATTTTACCAATTGTCGGCTGTTTGACCCATAATATATGTGTTAAAAATAAGGTGTATCTTTTTTACATATTCTACTGATATCGTGAGGAAAGATGACCGCTTCATTTCGACAGGCTTTATTATCCCGAAAGGTGTTATGGGGGACGCTGGTTTCACTGGCCGCACCGGAGATCACCGAAATCATGGTTGATTCCGGGTACGACTGGCTGTTTATCGATATGGAACACGCGCCGTTGGAAGTAAAGGATGTTCAGCGCATCCTTCAGGCCGGAGGCGATGCCATTGCCGGCATCATTCGTCTGCCTTCCAATGATCCAGTCCAGATTAAAAAAGCACTGGATATTGACCCGGCCGGGATCATGTTGCCCATGGTCAATTCTGCGGAAGATGCCCGTAATGCTGTGCGCTGGAGCAAATATCCTCCGCAGGGTACCCGCAGCGTGGGAGTCGGCCGGGTGCATCACTATGGCGCAAAGTTGCAGCAGACAATCGACACTATCAATGAAGCCACCGCTATCGTGGTGCAGGTCGAACACATTCAGGCGGTGCAGAATATCGAGGAAATTGTGGCGGTGGAAGGCGTGGATGCGATTCTAATCGGCCCGTATGATCTTTCGGCCAGTATGGGTATTCCGGGGAAGGTGAGCGATCCATCTGTTCTGGCTGCTATCGATAAGGTTCGGGAAGCCTGCCAGAAAAACGGAATGCCGTTGGGAATCTTCACAGCGTCGATTGATTACGCCCGGCAGTGCGCCCGCAACGGATTTTCCCTGATTGCGGTGAGTACAGATACACTGATGCTGGTGGAGGGTTCCCGCCAGCTTTTGACCGCATTAAAGGCCTGATATGTTCAGACTGGAAACGGAAAGGTTGTTCTTGCGGCCGCTGGATACACCGGATATCAGAACGTTTTCCTCTTACCGGTCGGATCCAGATATTGCCCGCTATCAGGGGTGGGGAACACCCTTCTCTGAGGAACAGGCGGAAGAATTCATTGAACAGATGAAAGCCGTCACACCGGGGGAGATCGGGCAATGGCTGCAACTTGGGCTGGAATTGAAAACCGGCGGTACGCTCATAGGCGATGTGGCTTTTCAGATCATCAAAGACAGCCACCGGCAGGCGGAGATCGGGATGACTCTGGCCGCGCCTTATCACGGGAAGGGTTACGGTGTTGAAGCGGTATCCGCGCTGGTGGATTACCTGTTTCAAGATCTGGCTGTTCACCGGGTTATTGCCAATTGCGATCCGGCCAATACTCCGGCACACCGTTTGCTGGAGAGGGTTGGGTTTCGGCGCGAAGGCTGCTTCATTGATAGCCTGTGGTACAAAGGGGGATGGGCTTCAGAACTGTGGTTCGCCATTCTCGATCGGGAATGGAGGGAACAGCATCCGCGCACTGAATAAAGGAGACTTTTGTGAAAGAATTTTCTGATCCAGAAGGTCCCATTGAAGAATTCACCTGGGGAAGGTTTGTGATTTTCAATAAGGCACACTCGGATCAGGGTGAAGGAGTGGGAAAAGATATCCGCATTGTGGGATCAACGGTAACGGAATGGAAGGAACGCAAAGGTCACTTGCTGACACCCAAAATGATCACCGGGGTTTTCGATCAGAATGTGGACGTTCTGATCATCGGGATCGGTGTGGATGGGATGATCGAAGTTCCAGAAGAAAGCAGGCAATACATCAAGAAATATGGTATCAATCGGTTGATCCTATTACGGACGCCCGACGCCTGTAAGAAATATAATGAGCTTCACCGAGAAGGAAAGAACGCCGCGTTACTGGCGCACGGCACCTGTTGAGTCTCCGGCCAGCTGGGTGATCTGCATCACCACCGGTTGTTCCTGCCGGTCAAGTTTCATTGGATTGGATTTTGCCATCACCTTACTCTCAACCTTGAACTGCTCTTTTGGGAGGAATTGTTCAATAAAAGGCAGGCCGGGTGAGTAGATAAAACTACCGCCAGGTTTCAACGATTCAAGGATTTGCATATACAGGCGGGCATACTGGTGCGGTTTTCCGTATTTATAGCGATGTTGGAACAAAAAGTGGTTGGAAAATGCCATATGCGAGAGGATCGTTCCCCAGGTGCCCGCGTTGAATTTAATATCGAACCAGTCCGCCTCGATTAAGGCAGGATCAGATTCGACCAGGCGGTCCACACCCAGAGCCGCAATCCCCTTCTCACGAAGAAATTTCACCAGCGTACCGTTCTTGCCGCAGCCCAGATCCAGCACCGGCGGAAGGAGCTCCTCCGGCGATAGGCCGAGCAAACCCAGTTGAAAATCAGGTGAGTATTCTGCGCACACCACCTGTTTGAGGATGATATTTTCCTGAACCTGCCGGGCATCCTTCCGATCAAAGAATCGAGAAATGTTGCTGCTCAGGTCGTTGAAATGATCTTTGACCAGAGTGGAGAAATCCTTTTCGAAATCGTTGAAAATTCGATCGGTTTCGAGAATCTGTTTCATTCCCCGCAGATAGGATTGATACATATCCAGCAACCGCTGTTGTTCAACATTATCCAGATGTATGTACTGATTGCTGTTATAGGTAAATTCCAGGCTGGATTTGACAAATACCCTGGCCAGATCAGACAAATGATCTGGATTATTCAGCAGCGTAACAACATCCGTCCGGTTATTGAACAGAAATTCAAGATTTTCTTTTTCGAGCCGGAGAAAATCGCGGTCCACTTCATACACATCTCGCATGGACTTGCGATTGTTACGCTGATAGCGGCGGAGGACAAAACCAGTCAGTTCTTTGAACAAATCAGGTTGGGAGTCGATCATATACGTAAGAAGACCGGTCAAGTCTGGGGATTTTGCCTGGACGGAAAGCGGTAAGTGATAGCCAGACCGCCCTCGGCTGTCTCACGGTAAACCCGCGGCAGGTCTTTGCCGGTCTGTTTCATAACGGCCACCACTTCGTCGAAAGATACACGGTGGGCGCCGTCAGAATATGTGGCAAATGTGGCACAGTCCATGGCGCGTGTGGCGGCAAACACGTTGCGTTCGATACAGGGAATCTGCACCAGTCCGTCCACCGGATCACAGGTCAATCCCAGGTGGTGTTCCAAGCCCATCTCGGCGGCATATTCAATTTGCCGGATGGTCCCGCCCATTAACTGGGCTGCCGCTCCGGCCGACATGGCGCAGGCTGAGCCGACCTCTCCCTGGCAGCCCACTTCAGCACCGGAGATGGAGGCGTTGTGTTTTATCAGATTACCGATCAATCCTGCGGTAGCCAGCGCCCGCAGGAGGTATTTTTCGGAAGTCTGAACGGTATCTTCGATGTGGCAGATGACTGCCGGCAGGACGCCGCAGGAACCGCAGGTTGGCGCGGTTACAATCAATCCACCGGTGGCGTTCTCTTCCGCAACGGCCAACGCGTAAGCTGGAAGAAATCCTTCTCTCACCAGATTGCTGCTGTTTAGAAGGCTCTTGCGATGAAAAGTCCATGCCCGGCGAGAAACACCCAGACCACCCGGAAGTACCCCCTCAGCCTGTATCCCGCGTTGAACACTTTCGTGCATGACACGGTTGATCTCTCTGAGAAAGTCCCAGATTTCCCTGCCCTCATATATTTCGACGTATTCCCAGAAGGTAAGACCGTTGGTTGTGCAGTATTTAAGGATCTCAGACATGCTGGATTGGGGGTACACGCAGATGGGCGGAACCTGGTTCTCTTCCAGCAGCGCTCCGCCCCCTGGGCTGTACACCCGCCACAATTCCAGTTCATGCCCGGCCGCATCCAGAGCGGCAAATTCCATGCCGTTTGGGTGCAGAGGCAGAAGATCATCCGGTTTCCAAATGATCTCCACCGGCTGCGGTTCGAGAGCTTCGCAGATGGTTTTATCTGTCAAATGGCCGCGGCCGGTAGCCGCCAGGCTGCCATACAGTGTAACCCTGAAACTGGCCGCAGCCTTATGCCGGGCGCCAAACCGCTCTGCTGCCCGGCGGGGTGCCATGGTGTGGCTGCTGGATGGCCCGTGACCAATGCGATAGAGTTCTTGAATAGATTCCATCAATAATGTGGAAAACTGAAACCTGTCTTAATATCTGAACGCAGGTATCCTTTCCAGTGCTCCCAGAATTGTAGATACCAAATCGTATACAGATTCTAGCTTAAATTGCAAATTATTCTAAGATTATTGGATAAATTTTCTCTAAACCGTTTGAATAATTTTAATAAATACCCGATAATCAAAATAGAAAAATACGGGTAATTAATGTTTTAATCTGAAGGTTATTGGTTTTCCAATATTGGACATTTGAAAACGGAGGCCTGGCCGAATGAAATTCCCCGATTTCTTGAGGTCGTTTCAATTTGAACCAGAACTTCCCGACTCTGTGTTTACTCGTGAAAAGTGGATCATTGAAATCCTGCACCTGATGTTGATTATCACTCTGGTGCCGGCGGTGATTCTTCTGATTTTAATGTTGACCGGCCACCTCACGATTGTGGACACTTACCAGATCTATATTTTTCTGTTGCTGCTTATTATCGGCTGGCAGGGAGCGAAGCGGGGTGGATGGCGGTGGGCAGGATATATTCCATCCCTGTTGATCTTTTTTCTGGGGGGATTCAACCTGAATCAATCCGGGATGAATCACACACCATTGTTATTCCTGGCAACGAGTATTGTTCTATCAGGAATGCTGCAGGGAGAGCGGGCCAGCTTCATCTTCACTCTATTGAGCGTGATAACTTTTACTGTTGTACTCTACCCGACCGCGGGATCCAATACCCTGCGGTTTCATGTATCCATTCTGGTTGTGTCTTTCGGCCTGTTTGGAATTTGGCTATTGCAGAAATACCTTTTTTCTCAATTGAAATCAAATATTGAGAAGCGATTATCTGTCAGTAGAGAGCTCGAAGAAGAAACCCGGTTGCGGCAAAATGTTGAAGCAACCCGGCTGGTTCAAGAATCACAATTAAAGCGCCTTACAGATAATATGACCGACCTGATTGCCGAGATAGATTTGAACGGGCAATTTCTATACTCCTCACCTTCTTATCTTCCGGTGCTTGGTTATGATGCGGACACTATTCAGAAAGTCAACGCATTTGACCTGATCCACCCGGATGACCTGCCGATGGTGAAAGACACGATTCAGGAAAGCCTGATCAGCCGATTACCCAAGACAATCCAACATCGAACCAGACACGCCGATGGACATTATCTGTGGTTTGAATCTTCGGGAAAGATCGTGGAACGTGAGAGCGGCCGGTTGACGGTGGTACATTCAAGCCACGATATTACCGCACAACGCTTTGCCGAAGATGAGACCGCGGCTTCTGAGATGAAATTCAGGTCTGTCATCGAAGGAGCGCCACTGGGAATACATATGTTTTCTCTTGAAGAAGACGGCAGGCTTTTGTTTACAGGATACAATCCGTATGCCGAAAAGATGGTGCCCATAGACCATCGGTCTATGCTGGGTAAGACCATTGAAGAAGTTATTCCCGACCTGGCCACAAACGGACTCGCCGATAAGTTTCGCGAGGTTGCCCGGACCGGAATTCCATTTCACCTCGATCGCAATCCGGTCTCCAATGATCTTGTCCAGGCGACGTACGAAGTTCACGCGTTTCAAACATCACCCGGGAAAATGGCGGTGTTCTTTCTGGATATTTCAGAAAGGGAGAAAGCCGTTAAGGCCATGCGTATTTCGGAAGAAAAATTTTCCAAGGTTTTTACCACCTCTCCTGAAACGATCAGCATTAATCGATTTCGGGATGGTTTATTCGTGGATGTCAATCCCAGTTTTACCCGGCAACTGGGGTATGAACCGGAAGACGTCATTGGGAAAACCTCGTTGGAATTGGGAATCTGGAATAACCCTGAGGATCGAACGCAATTACTCAGCAAGATTAGCCCCGATCATCCTACATCCCAGGTGGAAACCTTTTTCCACGCGAAAGACGGGCATCTGGTGGTTGGTTTGTTATCTGCCAGTCTGATCACCATCGACAACGAACAATACCTGCTCATCATTATGCGGGATATGACAGAGCGCATCAAGGCAGAACAACAATTGGTCTCTGCCCACAGAGAACTCGAAAAGGCGTATGAAGCCACACTTGAAGGCTGGGCGCGCGCGTTAGATTTGCGTGAACATGAAACGGCTGACCACAGCCGGCGGGTGGTGGAATACACTGTGCAAATGGCCAGAGCACTGGGCATACAAGAAAATGAACTAATCCATGTTCAACGCGGAGCGCTGATGCATGATATCGGTAAAGTGGCCGTCCCTGACAACATTTTGCTAAAACCGGGCCCCCTGACCAGTGACGAATGGGTGATCATGCGCCAGCACCCGGTGAATGCCTATAACCTTTTAAAGAACATCGAATATCTGAAACCTGCTCTGGATATTCCCTACTGTCATCATGAACACTGGGATGGCAGCGGTTATCCGCGCGGCTTGAAAGGTGAGGAAATTCCTCTCATGGCCCGCATTTTTACCATCGTGGATGTCTGGGATGCGCTGTTGTCTGATCGTCCGTATCGTCCGGCCTGGGATAAACCAGCGGTGATTAATTACTTATTGGAACAGAATGGAAAACTGTTCGATCCAAAGATTGTGAAGCTTTTTCTCGAACTATGTGCGGGCGGATAATCCTGAATTGTCCTAAATTAGGATATCAACCCTATCAGGGGAAACAATAGTCCATCCCAGGCTTATTGTATAATCATTATTGTCATTGATCCTACGGGGAATGACGTTGCAGAAGATTTATTACCGTATCCAATCATGAAAACTCCATCCGACCTGCAACCCGATCAGCATTCTAAGGATACAAAATTCCCTGTATCATAGCCGGATTTCATGGAATATCTCCACGTTCAGGAACGAAAAAAATTACAAGTTACTCCTTCATTATTATTAATGGTCGGTGGGGGATTTCAGGTACTCCTTCACTTCTGCCTGGCACCGACATTATCGGCGGACGGGCAATCGGTATCTAGCTGTTTATCAGGGATCGGATGGCTGCTTCTTTTCTCCGGATTGGCCAACTATTTCTGGAAAACAAAGGGCGGCTGGCATCTCCATATCCTGGATTCGGCCGTTGGTTTTTTTGGCATTACCCCCAACCGGTTAGTTGCCTTGATCTTCTCACTGATGTTTTCGGTCACAGCGGCCATCACAGCCGGTAATGGCCCTCAGCTAATCAACCCGCCTGTCTCTTTGTTATCGTGGGGCGCATCCATCCTACTGATTGCGGTTGCCGGTTGGGAAAAGAAACCCGCGTCACTCCTCCCTCTGGCGGGAGTCATCCAGTGGATCATCTATTTGTTCATTCTGTCCTTTTTGCTGCGGGGGATGGACACCACCGGTTACCCCAACGTGCTCTCAGGTGATGAAGCGACCTCTGGTTTGTATGCCATCGGCTTTTTGAAGGGTCTGACAAATAACATTTTTATCACAGGCTGGTTTTCATTCCCGTCATTTTTTTCTTTCGTGCAATCTCTGGGAATAGCCATCTGGGGACAGACGATACCCGGCCTGCGCATCCCTTCCGCTCTGTGCGGATCTGTTACAGTGGTGGTCCTCTTTCTGGTCTGCAGAGCCATGTTTGATAACCGCACAGCATTCATAGCCTCCCTTTTGTTGGCCTTTTCTCATTTTCATATTCACTTTTCCCGCCTGGGGATCAACAATATCTGGGATGGATTGAGCTGGCTGATGACTCTTGGAGCGCTGTGGTGGGCCTGGAATAAGGAGAGAAAAGCTGCCTTCACGCTGGCCGGACTCTGTCTGGGTTTGTCACAGTATTTTTACGTCTCAGCCCGGGGATTGTTTGTTGTGATCCCATTGTGGTTGATATGTGTGGCCCTGCAGGATAAGAAAAAAGCCGCAAGAATGCTGCCCGGTATCATCCTCATGTTCCTGACCGCGGCGGTTATCATACTTCCACTGGCCTGTTTTTATTTTTCCCTCCCGGAAGAGTTTTTCGCGCCCATGGAACGCGTATCTCTCACAGAAGACTGGCTAAATGCCACTATGGCTGCTTCTAACACATCGATCATCGGTGTGATCTGGCAGCAATTTCTTTCCAGTTTTTTCGGATTAACTGTCAAACCTCTTATTCACTGGTATAAGCCCGGGGTTGCCCTGCTGCGGCCAGTTTCAGCCGTCCTTTTTTATATCGGCATCCTGTTTATGCTGAGGAAATACAGAGACAACCGCCTGTGGTTGATCGTAATCTGGCTGGGATTTTTCATCTCTTCCGGTGCGTTGAGTCAGGATACACCGGCTGCCCAACGTTACGTGGCAGCCGCCCCGGCCTGTTTTATGGTTGTGGGTTACGGAGCCAATAAAATCATCCAGTTGCTAGAAGGCAAATTAAAGGACCACAGGGATTTGGTTTTTGGTTTTTCCATTTTCCTCGTTCTCATAGTGGCTGTAAATGATGCCTGGTTTTATTTTTATGACTACTCCCCAAAAAGTGATTTTGGGGGATATCACACCCAGATCGCCCAGAAACTGGCCGGTTATTTGAAGAAACAGGACTATTCCCGGGAAGTGGTGTTTTCCGGATGGCCGGAAATGGGATTTCGGTCAATTGGTACCCTGCCGTATCTCGTTCCGGAGATAAAATCCACAGATTTCAACGCGCCCTGGGGAGATCCGCAGAACATCATGCCGGAGAGCAAAAAAATTCTGTTCGTTTTTCTTCCATCCCGGCAGGAGGATTTGCAGGCGTGTATGCAGCAATATCCAGGAGGGGAACTTATCGAACAGACACAGGGGAAAACAACTTTATACTATTTGTATAAAGCGCAAATTCCCTGAACGCAACCCTGCTGATTCATGGCTCACACCACCTGATTTTTCAACAGAGAATTCAGAATATCAGCAACTTCCGATTGATTTATTACTGTATCTGCGAATTCTGTTTTTTCCTCTATTAACTTTTTAATGGCTGCCGATCCGCTGGTATCACCCAGAAGAATTGCCCCCACCAACCGGTTTCGATTAAAAACCAGGCAGGTGTATTTTTCACCTTGCCCGGTTTCTTGAACCAGGGCGCCATGAGGAATAGGATTGATCTCGCCGATACTGAACAGATTGATCCCCATGACCTTCAATGTGTTGGACCGGGGAACGGTTGAAAAATCAGTCCGCCGCCCGATAACATTCAATCCGGCGATTGTCCCCTGTCCCTGTGAGGGTCCCCAGGTGCCGTATAACAACCCGTTGATCTCAGCGGCGTCACCGGCAGCGTAAATGGCCGGGGTATCGGTCTTCATCTCTGCGTCCACCACGATACCGTGATTGGTCTTGATTCCGGCTTCTTTGACAATCCCGGTATCCACTTGAACACCGGCACTGATTATTGCCAGATCGGCTGGCAGCTTTTTTCCATCCTCCAGCAGGATGCCGGTCACATACTTTTCACCGGTGATCTCTTTTATTCTGACGCCGGTAAACACGCGGATGCCATGAGACTCGACATTCTTTTTGAAAAACATGGCGGCATTCTCGTTCAACTGCCTGGGCATCAGCCAGGGTTGAATTTCCAGTACGGTGACATCTTCCCGGCGGGCAGCCAGAGCTCCGGCAATCTCCAATCCAAGGATTCCACCTCCGATGCACACGAATTTCTTTCCCTGACCGCAGGCATTCAGGATAAGGTCAGCGTCCTCTATGGTTCTCAGTGCGGTAACATTGTTCCTGTCGGCTCCCGGAAACGGGGGAATGATCGGCTTGGATCCCGTCGCCAGGATCAACCGGTCATAAGCAGCAGCTTCACCGTTGGATAGGATGACATATTTTCGGGGAACGTCGATTCCGGTCACTTCCACACCGGTCAGCAGGTCAATGGCGTGATCCCTGTACCAGTCTGCCGGATGGAGAATCATCTGGTCCTTCTCCACTTCGCCGGCCAGATAGCGGGTCAGATTTAACCGATAATATGGAAGGTGCATCTCTTTTGAGATGAGTTTGATTTCAGCCACGGGATTGGCTTTGCGAATGGCTTCAGCGGCAGTAACTCCGGCAATTCCGGCGCCGACGATGATCACCTTTTGTTCCGTATTCCCATCCACCCCCTCTGATTCTTCCAGCTTTGTGAAAACAGCCGTAGGTTGCCCGCAAACCGGGCAGTTTTCCGGAGGCTCAACTCCGTAATGCACAAATCCGCACGACCCGCAGCGCCATGCCGCGGTATTTTTCCCTTCATCACCGGGAACGGGTGCGGTTTCTCTATACTCCTCGAACATCTCTCGTCCCACACCGCATACCGGGCAAGACTCCGGCGGTTCAGAGCCGTAGTGAATATAACCACAAACCGGGCATATCCAGGCAATTTCAACAGGCAACGGCATGGTTGCTCCCTTTGTTTAACCGGATTGAGGTGAACATTATAAGCCACTGTCAGCAAGGCGGCAAAATGGGTATTATCTATATAAAACACGCCTTCCTTTTTCTGATAGTCTATTGTGAAAAGGATAAATATGAGCCAGATAGTTATGCCTGTATTATTTGTGGGAC
>JAAZMZ010000029.1 GCA_012798535.1 Leptolinea sp. | reverse complement strand
TCTCTACAGTACGTGCTACGATCTCATCATCCTCAACCACCAGGATGTTGACGGTGTTCATACTTACCTCCGCGGCACAATATGATTATATAATGCTTTCGGTGCACTTTTCATACCAGTGAAAGGACGAATTGTGAAACATATCCTTACTTATCTGGCCATCGGATTTCTTATAACATCATGTTCTGTATCAAAAAACATCACCGTTTCCACCCCGGCCGTGAAACAACCCGTGGAGCAGAACACTTCAACCGGCGAAATGCAAACCACAGAGACATTGGTACTGTCAGCCACAGTCAGCCCGGAGATAGATCAAGCGCGCATCACCCTGGAAAACGCAGACAAACTGGTTGAAATCAGTGTTTTTCCCTTCGAGAATGCCCGTCTGCTTGCCTGGCTGCCGGGCTCAGATTCCCTGGCGGTTGCCAGTATGAATTCAATCCGCATTGTTGATGCGAGAGATTTTTCCACTATAAAGGAATACAAATCGCCCGATGATTCTGCCTTGTTGGATTTCAACGCGGCCAGTCAGCGGGCGATATTTTCAAGCGACCGGCAGAACCTCTCCATTCGCGATCTTACCGGCAGAGAGAAAAAGAAAATTACCCTGACCTCTGGATTCGGCTCTGCTACATTCAATCCCGATGGCAGCCGCGTCTGGGTGTCTTCGCTGGAAGAATTTAAAGCCGTCGCCTATGATATACAATCGGGGATGGAGGTCTCTTCCTGCGGTGGATTTGAAACCGCCGCGCCAGTGTACACGGTTTTTCCGTCTCCCGCGGGTAAATGGCTGGTCTGGATGGCTCGCGCCAGCATACAATTGAATGATCTGGAAAATTGCCGGATGACAGCCCATATCGGGCATGAAGATTTCATCATTTCCCACGCGTTCAACAGCGATGAATCAATTCTGGCCACTTCCGCCGGTGGAACTGTGGACGGAAAATTTCAACCGCTCATTTTTCTCTGGGACGCCACCTATGGCTCACTTCTGCGGAATATCATCCTCAATGAAGCGCCGGCCAGAAGTCTCGCCTTCTCTGCCGGTGATGACCTGCTTGTCTCCGCGGGGAACGGTCTGTTTGTCTGGGATTCTGATTTTGGCCGGCAGGTGAAGGAACTGGCGCCGCAAGATCAACAGTATTCCATTGCGACATTCTCGAAGAACGGCCGGTATCTGGCCGCGGCAACCGAAACAGACGTCCATCTCTTTGCCATAAAACCCTGATATCATCAGTTACTTTCACAGCAGTTAATTCGCACCGCATATTTACGGGACAGAACCTGCACCTGAATGCATCAAGGAGCAATACATGGGAAAAATGGAAGACTATCGACAGAACCTTCGATCAGAGAAAGACATACGCCGCTATCTGCTGGAGAATTCGAATCTACCCGGACCCCGCGGAAACCTGGAACTGGCGCACGCGGCCGCTCTGGAATGTCCGGCGCAATTATTGATCGAGTGGAGCTCTCTGGATATTCAGGTGGCACCCACCAACACGAACCTCGAATTTCTATCTTTCTGCGGCATTCTCGGTCAGGGGCGGCTATACCTTGAAGGCGATCCGCAGTCATTGGAGCGCATTCTTAATGCGGCCAGTGATCCCCGTTGGCGAACCCGTGAGGCGGCAGCCACAGCCCTGCAGATCATTGGTAAAGAGAACCTGCCGGCATTGATCACTTTCCTACCACGGCTGGCAGATGGAAATCCCTGCGAACAACGCTGCGCGGTGGCGGCCATCTGTGAACCGGCGCTACTCCATGACCCGGCGACGATACGTTTCGCGCTGGAACTTCTCGATAAGATCACCACCGCCTTTGCCGCCTATCCGAACAAAAAAGAAGAGGGTTTCATCGTTCTCAAGAAGGGTCTGGCATACGGCTGGAGTGTGGCTGCTTCCGCCGACCTCCAACTGGGAAAACCGTACCTTGAGAAGTGGCTACAATCCACTGACAGGGATGTCTGTCAGGTGATGCAGGAAAATCTTAAAAAAAACCGTCTGATCCGGCTGGATGCCGCCTGGGTGGACCGTTGGAAAAATACGTGCTGACAGGTCATTCATTCGACCGTTCATCTCAGTTATTATCCGGCAACGGTGATTCTTCAGATTATTCATTCAAAAATTACGTAAGTTCATATACCTACTTACCATCGACAGGACAGGATAAATGTCATATTTCATATTTCGAGAAAATCATCTATTATAGTTGTCAGAAGTCAGGCTTCAGATGTTTTACATCGGAGGTTCCATGACGCTGAATATGAGGCCTTTAAAGGCCATTAAAATTTCTCTCCCTAACCAGACATCCCAATATATTCGTGAGTTGATCGAGAACGGAGATTATCAGCCCGGCCAGCAACTTCCTCCGGAAGCTGATTTTGCCCGCCAACTGGGTATATCCCGCCCTACGTTGCGTGAAGCGCTGCACAGTCTGGAACTCGAAGGGGTGATCACCTGCCGGCACGGAGTTGGCACTTTTGTGTCGCCTTCCTACGGCAAACGCTTGGAAAACGGGCTGGAGGTTCTGGAAAGCATTGAGCGCATGGCCAGCCGCAATGGTTTGAAAGTCAGCATGGGGGAAGCCAGTATAGAAGAACGGCCGGCTACGATAAATGAACAGATAGAATTTGGTTCGGAAACAGCCCTGCAGGTGCTTAGCGTTGCCCGGGCCATCTATGTGGATGAAAAACCGGCCGCTTATTTAAAAGATGTCCTTCCGTTGGAATTTTTACGGAAGGAAGATCTGCGCGAATCATTCCACGGTTCCATTCTTGATATTTTAATCAATCTGGGACAACCACCCCTGGCATATTCGATGACAAAACTGGCGTCTGTTGCCGCCGATCCCAAGCTGGCTGAACTGCTGGGAATCACACGGCATACCCCGCTCATGCGGCTTGAAGCCAGATTGTTCTCCAGAGCCAACCAGGTGGTTGATTATTCCATCAGTCATTTTGTACCCGGAACCTTTGATTTTCATGTCGTTCGACGGATAGTTCTTTGAATTCAAAAGAAGGACAACTATCTCCTGTACAATAGGTTCTTAGAAGAGTCTTTTCCATTCATACCAGAGGTGATATTTGCCACCGAAAGAAATTACACCCGCAACCCGGCTTTCAAAAAAAACCACGATAGACTGGCGTGACATCCTTGTCAATCTCGCCATTCCTGTGGCCGGAATGGTCATTGCCCTGGCGATCGGTGCGATCTTCTTAATCTTCCTGAACGTCAATCCATTAGACGCGTACTCTGTTCTTCTTGCGGGAGCGTTCGGCAATTGGCCTGGTTTTGCTCAGGCGTTGGTCAAAGCCACCCCTCTGCTGCTGGTCGGTCTGGGGATCTGTATTGCTTTTCGCGCCAGTGTCATCAATATTGGCGGAGAAGGTCAGATCATAGCCGGAGCGCTGATGACTGCCTGGTGGCCGCTGCAATTCCGTTCCTGGCCCGGCTGGCTGCTCGTATCCACCACTCTGATCATGGGATTCATCGCAGGTTCCCTGTGGGGACTTATTCCCGGTTTGTTGAAAGCCCGTCTAAAAGTTAACGAAATCCTCAGCACGGTAATGATGAACGCCATTGCACTGCAATTAATGAATCTGTTGATTCGTGGTCCATTGATCGACCCCGCCGGTG
Organism: Leptolinea sp.; assembly: GCA_012798535.1. Lineage (GTDB taxonomy): Bacteria > Chloroflexota > Anaerolineae > Anaerolineales > Anaerolineaceae > Leptolinea. The sequence goes on along the minus strand of JAAZMZ010000029.1, from coordinate 22,533 downwards.
TGGCAGCCGGAACGTACCTGGCACAATCCGAACGGCTTCCGGCAAATGCCTGGCTTCCCAGACTCGTCCCGCAGACCCTTTTAAACGCCGGCGCGATTGTAGCCGTCGTGCTGGCAGTTATCGTATACATTTTTCTATGGCGCACCACCATCGGCTACCGTATTCGGGCGGTGGGATTGAATCCGGACGCGTCACGGTATGCCGGGATAAATGTGCCCTTTTACCAGGCGTTATCTCTCACCCTGGCGGGAGGTTTTGCCGGTCTGGCCGGGGTTGTCGAAGTGCTGGGTGTTCAACACCGCCTGCTGGAAGGGATCACCGGCGGCTACGGCTTCACGGGAATTGTCGCCGCATTGTTCGGCGGGCTGCATCCGCTGGGGACTATCCCCGCGTCCATTTTATTTGGCGGTTTACTGGTCGGCGCGGACAAGATGCAGCGGGCCGTACAGGTTCCGTCATCACTGATCAATGCCATTCTGGGATTGGTAGTTTTGTTCGTTGTCGGTTCCGCCATCTGGTCAAAACGCTGGGCAGCCCGGCGCAAGATCGAAGCCCTGAAAGACAGCGAGGCCTCATCATGAACCAACTTCTTTCAATGGGTGTGATCATCGGCATACTTACCTCCGCCGTTCGTCTGGCAACACCCTATCTGTACGCCGCCATAGGGGAAGCCTTTGCGCAGTCTTCCGGGGTCGTTAATCTGGGCGTGGACGGGATTATGCTGATCAGCGCTTTCACTTCGTTCTACGTCGTTCTGCATACAGGCAATCTCTGGTTGGGATTACTGGCGGCTGTTCTCGTCGGCCTGGTCATGGGATTGTTAATGTCCCTGATCAGCGTGACCTTGAAGGCTGAACAGGGCATCAGCGGTATTGGCCTGTATATGTTCGGGTTGGGGCTTTCCAGCCTTTTGTTCAATGTGCTGGTTGGAACCGTGAAAACCGTCGATGGTTTTCAATCCATAAAGATACCTCTTCTGGGTGATATCCCCGTGATCGGCGAGGTGCTCTTCAATCACAGTATTCTGGTTTACGGCGCGTTTCTACTGGTACCCGTTGCCTGGTGGGTGCTCGATAAGACCAGCTGGGGATTACGGATCAAATCCGTCGGGCAGAATCCGGCCGCTGCCGATTCGCTGGGTGTTAATGTGGACCGTGTCAGGTATATAAGCGTGTGCATCGGTGCCATGCTGGCCGGTGTAGCCGGGGCGTCATTGTCCATCTCATTATTGGATCTTTTCCAGGATAATCTGACCGCCGGGCAGGGTTTTATTGCTGTTGCTCTGGTATATTTCGGTGGATGGAAACCCCTGGGGATCATGGGAGGTGCACTGCTTTTCAGTACAGTAAACGCTTTCCAACTCTGGGTACAGGTTCTGGGAGTGAATATCCCATCGGATGTGGCAGTCATGCTGCCTTACCTGTTGACCATCGCGGCACTGGCGGTGACAATCAACCGCGCCCGCCAGCCAGCCGCGTTGAACAAGCCTTTCGAAAGAGGCGAGAGTTAAATCCAATTCATGCAGTTCATCTAAGGAGGATAGTATGAGTTTCAAACGATTGTTCTTTGTAGCCTTGATGGTCACCTTGTTGACCGCCGCCTGGGCGCCATCCGCGGCACCGGTAGCATCAACCAAAGCAGTCCGCATCGCCGTGATCATGCCCAGTGCCATTACTGATATGGCATTCAGCCAATCGATGTTCTCCGCGCTCAAAGGTGTACAGGAAGAAATGGGCGGCGAGAAAGCCCTGGAACTTAAATATACGGAGAACATGTTCAATGTGCCCGACGCCGCCGCCGCCATTCGCGATTACGCCTCCCAGGGATTTGACATTGTCATTGCGCACGGCTCACAGTACGGTGCTTCCGTGCAGGAGATTGCTCCAGACTTCCCGGATACCACATTTGCATGGGGAACCGATGTCAACACCTTCGGGCTTAAGAATGTCTACGCATACACGGCTGCTGCGGAAGAAGGCGGCTATGTGAACGGCGTTATGGCGGCCATGCTCACCAAGAGCAAGAAAATCGGCGTCACCGGCCCCATCGAAGTGGGCGACGCGAAGACCTACATCGATGGTTTCACACAGGGTGTGGCATCCGTAGATAAGACCATCACGATCTCAAAAACCTGGACCGGATCCTTCTCCGACGTCGCTCTGATGACGGAAGCAGCCAAAACCCATATCGCCGCCGGTGCCGATGTCCTCACAGGATCATCCCAGTCGGTGGTTGGTTCCATTGGCGCGGCTAAGGATAAAGGTGGTGTCCTCTGGTTCGGAACACAGGCCGACCAGGCTTCTCTGGCCAAAGACCTGGTCGTAGCCAGCCAGGTGTATGACTGGACCAAGATGTTGAAAGATATCATCGCCAAGCGCGCTGAGGGCAAACTGGGGGGAGAAAAATATGTCCTCCAGTTGAAGAATGATGGATTGAAGATTGCCTTTAATCCTGACTACAAACTGCCCGATAAAGTAAAAGCGGCTGCTGAGAAAGCCGTGGCCGGCATCAAAGACGGTTCCATAAAGGTCGAACCGTAATCTTCTCTTCAGCAAGTCTCCCTCCCCCTGTCCGGGGGAGGGAGAGATTTATCATCAATCATTATTTCATCTTTGAGGTAACGTATGTCCGCAGAAGTGAAAGCGCAGAATCAGCAGGTGATCAAGAATGTTGAAATGCGCCAGATCATCAAACGGTTCCCCGGTGTACTGGCCAACAATCGGGTGTGTTTCGATGTTCATGCCGGTGAAGTCCACGCCCTGCTGGGAGAGAACGGCGCCGGAAAAAGCACCCTGATGCGTCAGTTATATGGCCTGTACAAACCGGATGAAGGTGAAATTATTATTGATGGTAAACCGGTGGTGTTTCATTCTCCGGCAGATGCCATTCGCGCCGGGATAGGGATGATCCACCAGCATTTCATGCTGGTACCTACCCTAACGGTCGCCGAAAATGTGATCCTGGGATTGAAATCAGCCCGCGAACCATTGCTGGATCTGGCAACCGTATCTCGTAAGATCAATGAATTATCCGCTTCCTACGGATTGAAGATTGATCCATCCGCCTGTGTATGGCAGCTTTCGGTGGGTGAGCAGCAGCGCGTCGAGATCATAAAAGCGTTATACCGCGGCGCCAGCCTGATCATCCTGGATGAACCGACCGCCGTTCTTACCCCGCAGGAAGTGAAAGACCTGTTTGCCACCCTGAAACATATGGTGCGGGAAGGACACTCATTGGTCTTCATCTCACACAAGCTTCATGAAGTTATGGAGATCAGCGACCGGGTGACCGTGCTGCGCGATGGGCAGGTGATCGGCACCCACCTGACAAAAGAAATGACGCGAAATGACCTGGTAAAAATGATGGTCGGCCGCGAGATGAAGTCTCTTTCCCCCCAGCCGATATCCACCGGCCCGGTGCGCCTGAAGATTGACAATTTGCATACTTTGGGTGACCGGGGAACAGAGATGCTGCGTGGATTAAATCTTGAAATTCACGGCGGCGAGATCGTCGGGCTGGCCGGTGTATCCGGCAATGGGCAGCGCGAACTGGCGGAATGCCTGTCCGGATTGCGCAAAGTAACAGCCGGGCAGATTGAACTGGATCAGTCCGATATCACTTCCATTCCACTTAAAAACCGGGTACAGTCTGGTCTTTCCTATATCCCGGAAGAGCGCATGCGAGACGGTGCCATCCGTGAGTTTTCCGTACAGGAAAACCTCTTCCTGCAGGACCATGCCTCTCCACAGTTTACGCGCGGCATTTTCCTGGATTTTCGACGGATGGAGATTTTCGCCGCGAAAATGATCAAAGATTTTACTGTTAAAACCCCCAGTCTGGATACCCCGGTCAAGAATCTTTCCGGCGGGAACATCCAAAAGTTGATCCTGGCAAGGGAACTGGCCCGGCAGCCTAAAGTGTTGATTGCCGCCCAGCCGACCCGCGGCGTGGATATCGGAGCGACGGAATACATCCATGAGAGGCTGTTATCGCAACGCGACGCGGGTACAGCCATTCTTCTGATTTCCGAAGACCTGGATGAAATCTGCACCCTCTCTGATCGAATTGCCATAATATATGAAGGTAACATTATGGGCATCGTAGACCGCAATACGGCCACGGTCGAACAGATCGGCTTGATGATGGCCGGTATTCCGATGGATGAAGCCGTTCAACGAACCACCTGAATAGAGACCGGGTAAAAGAAATGGAACGATTTGGATATGTTAGAGCTACCAGTGTCACAGAAGCCGTCTCGTTGTTGAACCAGCCGGGATTTTTAAACCGACCGCTGGCAGGCAGCACTGACTTGATAATTCTTTTACGGCACAAACCTGACCTGTGTAATCGGGTGGTGGATATTTCGTTGATCCCTGAAATGCACCAAATCACCCGCCAGGGAAACAATGTGATCATCGGAGCAGCAGCCACCTTCTCCGAAGTCCTCTCTAATCCTCTGGTCAAAGAGACAGCGCCGATTCTAGTGGCAGCCTGTAAAACAGTGGGCGCCGTGCAGATCCGAAATATGGGTACCCTTGGCGGGAATGTGGCCAATGCAGCAGCCTGCGCTGATTCGCTGCCAGCGTTGGTCTGCCTGGATGCCAGCGCCCGGGTGCTCACTCCGGCAGAAGAATTTAACTGGACAGTCTCCGATCTGGTACTCAGCCCGAATAAGACACGGATTCCTGCGGGCGGGCTGCTCGTATCCCTGCATTACACCGTCCCGCCGGAAGGAACCCGCGGAGCTTTCCTCAAACTTGGCCGGCGTAATGCCATGGCCATTTCCCGTCTTACAGTGGCCGCTCTTGGCCGCGTGGATGTCGATGGCAGAATAGTGGAAGCCCGCTTTGTCACCGGTTCGGCCGCTCCTCAGATCTGCCGATTTAAGGATGTGGAAGCCAGTCTGATCGGCCAGAAACCTTCGGCGGAATTGTTGACGGCCGCAGGTAAACTGGCAATTGGGGAAATGATCAAACTCTCCGGTTACCGCTGGTCTTCCGAATTTAAAGTCCCGGCTCTGGCAACCATGACCACCCGTGTTCTGGCAAACGTCTTTCAGGTCCCCATGCTCAATGGAGTGGTGCAATGATTATTACCATTACGGTCAACGGCAACAAGTGTCAACACGAAGCACCGGCCGATGTGTCTTTGCTACACTTTCTGCGCGATTATCTACACCTTACCGGCACAAAAGAAGGCTGCGGTGTAGGAGAGTGTGGAGCCTGTTCAGTTCTGCTGGATGGAAAACTGGTCAACTCTTGCCTGATTCTGGCCGCCCAGGCGGATGGACGGGAAGTGGTGACCATCGAAGGTATCCACGCTCCAGATGGCGGTCCCAACGACTTGCAGCAGGCTTTCATAGACTACGGAGCCGTGCAGTGCGGTTTTTGTACTCCGGGTATGATCCTGGCAGGGGAAGCCCTGCTAAGGTCCAATCCGCGCCCAACCCGGATGGAAATTCGGGAAGGCATCGCCGGGAACCTGTGCCGCTGCACCGGCTACCAGCAGATCGTGGATGCCATCCAGGCGACAGCCGAGATGAGACGGGAGAAGAATCTCCGTGGCTGACAGACAGTTCATCGGCAAACCGGCCAGGCGGGTGGATGCCCTGGAAAAAGTGCTGGGCACGGCTCGTTTTGTGGCAGATTATTCTCTGCCGGATATGCTGGTGGCTCGCTGTTACCGCAGCACTCTGCCACACGCTCGGATCAATTCAATCGACCTAACGGGTGTCGAAAAAATCGCAGGAGTGAAAGCTGCCATTACCTGTGATGATTTCGTTGAACACGGCCGCTTCGGTTTTCCCATTGTGGATATGTATATGCTGGCTTACCAGCGGGCGCGTTATGTGGGTGACCCAATCGTGGCCGTGGCGGCTGAAAATGAAGACGCTCTGGAGGCCGCCCTGGCCGCTATAAAGATCGATCTCGAACCGCTACCCGGTGTGTTCGATCCGCGCAAAGCACTGCTGCCAGAAGCTCCATTGGTAGGAGAAAAACCTCGCGACGCCGAAGGTTATCCGCACGGTAATCTGTTGATCGATTACATCGTGCGCCAGGGGGAGCCGGACGCCCTCTTCGATGATTGTGCCGTCAGGCTGGAATCGGAATACACCACCATGCATCAGGAACATGCCTACCTGGAAACCGAAGGTGCGCTTGCCGTCCCCTGGAAGAACAGGAGCGGGGTGACAGTTTACGCCTGCTGCCAGAGTCCATTTCTGGCGCGCGGAAACCTGGTACGGACTCTGGGACTGGCGGAAGAAGATGTCCGAATTATTCAACCGTATGTCGGCGGAGCATTCGGTGGCAAGGATGACACCATGTACCTGACCATCGGCCAGGCAGCCTGTCTGGCTCTCAAAACTGGCAGGCCGGTAAAAATGGTCTTCTCGCGTGAAGAGTCGATGATCGCTTCTTATAAACGCGATGCCATGATTATGAATTATCAGATCGGCGCGGATGCGGACGGCACATTAAAAACCTGCCGCTTTCACGGTATCGTGGACAGCGGAGCCTATGCGGCAATTACACCTTTCACCGCCTGGCGTTCCACTATCCACGCCATGGGACCGTATCGATACACTGCCTGTCACGTGGACACGGATGTAGTTTATACGAATAATGGTTACGCCGGTGCTTTCCGCGGTTTTGGAAATACCGAAGTGTGCTATGCCGTTGAACTGGCCGTAGATGAAATCGCCGCCCGCCTCAATATGGATCCAATCGACCTGCGCCTCAAGAATTGCCTGCGCCCGGGGGATACCACGGCACACGGTCAGAAACTCGGTGATGACGTGGCGATTGCCGAATGTCTGGAACAGGTACGTCAAATTTCTGACTGGGATCGTAAACGGCAGGAATATCCGCCGGGTGATCCGGTGCAGATCCTTCCGGGTGAAATCCGAAAAGGGATTGGTGTGGCGGCTGTATTCCACGGCATGTCGCTGGGTGCCGAAGGTAAGGATTCCGCCGTAAGTACCCTGTGCATCAATGACGACAACAGCCTGACACTGACCTCCGGTTTGACAGATTACGGTAACGGATCGCGCACCGTTTTCACCCTGATCGCTGCAGAGACTCTGGGGATAAACCCGGATCGCATCCATATGTTGCGTCCTGATACAGCCACCGGCCGTGACAGCGGCCCAACTGTGGCTTCCCGGGCAACGGTGCTGGGTGGCAATGCCACCCGGGTGACAGCCATGCGTATGGACACCCTTCTGTTGACTGCAGCCGCGGATTTGTTCGGCTGTCAGATTACAAATGTGCTGCGGGATGGAGAGAATTACGTAGGTCCAAATGAAGAACCGGCCGGTTTTGAGGAAGTTGTCGCGCATGCCCGCCAAATGGGTCTGGTGCTTTCGACGGAGGGCCGCTGGAACGCACCGGAGAATCACTGGTCATTCGAAAGCGGCAGCGGTAAACCCTATTTTGCCTACCATTTCGGAGCACAGGTCGCTGAAGTCCAGGTGGATACCGGCACCGGTAAAGTCGAAGTGACCGGATTATGGGCGGCGCACAACACGGGTACGGTGATCTTCCCGCAGGGCGCACTGGGGCAGTTATACGGCGGTATCACCCAGGGGCTGGGGTATGCGCTGATGGAACGCGTGGATTTCGATCAAGGTTTCATTCAAACCACAAATTTTGATGAGTACCTGATCCCTACCGCTCTGGATGTGCCGGATATCACGGGAACCTTTGTTGAAAAACCTTTTACGGATGGTCCGTTTGGTGCGAAAAACATAGCCGAACCGGGACTGGTTCCGGCCGCTCCGGCTATTATTAACGCCATCTATCACGCCACCGGCCGGCGAATCAAGAATTTGCCCGCCAATCTGGAACGGGTGTTGATCGGGAAGGACCTGCGTAAGGAAGGTTCCAATATAGCCTGTAAACTCGGTTTGCGGCAGGTGTGATCAAATTCTTCATTCGGGGTGACAACGGACATGGAATCAATACCAACATTTGACGCCGTTCCGCCGGCCGGGATGGCTGAGAAAGCCGTACTGCTCGGCATTAAGAAATCGGAAGCCTCCACAGGGAACCTGCTCCTTCTGGGTTTTCTGGCCGGCACGTATATCGCCATGGGAGCTATCTTCGCCACCACGGCGACTGCCGGAACCAGCGGATCAATGCCTTATGGTCTGGTACGGTTAATTTCAGGTCTGACATTCTGCCTTGGTTTGATTCTTGTGGTGGTCGGCGGCGCCGAGCTGTTCACCGGCAATATGTTGATCAGCATGGCCTGGGCTGACGGAAAGGTCTCCCTGCAGGCTCTGCTACGCAACTGGCTTATCGTGTATCTGGCAAATTTTCTCGGTTCCATTTTCATGGCCGCTCTGATCTTTTTCAGCGGGCAATATGCCTTCGGGCACGGAGCCATCGGGCTGACCATACTCTCGACCGGTGAAGCCAAAACCGAGCTGGCTTTCCTGCCAGCTTTGTACCTGGGGATTTTATGCAACATGGCTGTCTGCCTGGCAGTCTGGCTGACATACAGCGGCCGGAGTACGACCGACAAGATCATGGCCATCCTTTTCCCTATTTCCATGTTTGTGGCAGCCGGTTTCGAACACAGCGTGGCCAACATGTACTTTATTCCCATCGCACTATTCGTGAAATTTGGCGGATCACCTACCTTTTTTGAATCCATACAGAAATCCCCGGCGGATTTTCCACATTTAACCTGGGGGAACTTTCTGCTGGGAAATCTACTGCCGGTTACCATCGGGAACATCATCGGCGGAGCACTTATGGTCGGCCTGATCTACTGGTTTGTCTATTTACGCAAAAAGTCTTGATAGAATATTTTTTCTATGTTACGATTATAGGCAGTCAATTGGACTGCCGTTTTTTTTTATGACAGACTGTGGTGTGAATTTTATATAGGATCAGTCTTCAATCTGAACCGGAATATATAAGGAGGAAATCATGTCCACCCGAATTGATATGATCGGCATTTTCCCGGAAAATCTGGCCGGAATGGTGGCTTTCTACAGAGATGTTCTCGGATTCACCATCGACTGGGATGGAAAGGGACCTTACGCTGAGTTCAAAAACGACGGCGTGCGCTTTGCCATGTATGAACGCTCTCAGTTGCCCGCCCTGCTCGGAAAAGCACCGGACTTTCCGGTAGGTATCAACGGCACTTTCGAGATTGCCATCGATTTTCCCACCGTGTCCGACATGGACCGCGAGTTTGCCCGCATCATCGCGGCCGGAGCGAATGTGGTCTATCCCCCTCGCAATGAACCCTGGGGAATGCGTTCCTCGATGATCACAGATCCCGAAGGCAACCTGATCGAATTAAGCTGCTGGAATATCGGCAGTTAATTTTCCACCGCCGGTCTGCGGTTGACCATCCAAACGCCCGCGATAATGACCGCGCCTCCAAGAATGGAAGCCCAGGTGATCGGTTCACCCAGAATAAGGAAAGCCATCAGCATGGTAACCAGCGGTTCAATGTTGAGGAAAACGCCAGCCTGGTTGGCTGACAGGTTCTGCAGCGCGTCAAACCAGGCGATATAAGCCAGACCTGAACCGAAGACGCCCAGAACCAGAATCGCCAACCAGCCGTTTCCGGAAAGATGAGCCACGTCACCGACACCGGTTTTGATAAAAAAGAGCAGGCTGGAAAAGCAGAAACCGAAAAAAATCACATAAAACATGGTCAGCGCCGCCGGCAGCCGTTTCAGGATGGCCCGCGAGAGTACTGAAAAGACCGCCCAGTTCACCGCGCTGATCAAGATCAACAGGTCGCCCATTGTACCAATGCGGCCGATATTGGATACCTGAAGGTTACCCCGTGAAACTACCAACAGAACGCCAAGGAAAGCCAGAGCGATTCCCCCCATTTGCATCCAGGAAGATTTTTCCCGTAAAACAAGCCACCCAAGAATGGCAATGAACACCGGTGAAGAGGCCACGATCCAGGCGGTGGTAGAAGCGGCTGAGGTCACCATGCCGGTGGACTGCAGCCACTGGTGAAAACTTATTCCCAAAAGTCCCAGGCCTGCCAGCGTCCAAAAGTCCTTGCGTGAAATGGATTGCCATTGTCCACGAAACTGCACACCGGCAGCCAGAATAATCACACCCATAGCAAAGCGCAGGAATACGACCGTCTCCGGTTGAACTTCCTTAAGGGCAACTTTTGTCGCGACAAAGGTACCTCCCCAGATGACCACGGCAAATATGGCTTCAATGACAGCGCGAATATTTTTAGACAGTTTTTCCTCTTATCAAGATACAGCTTTCAATATGGGTGTTAGCAAACCATCCTGCCGGGTGTCGATCACAAATTTTGCCGCAGTCTGAATATTGGCGGGACTGGTATGAGGGGTAAATGAATTCGGGAACCGGCCGAACATTGCGAGGTCATTGTCGCCATCCCCAGCGCAGTACACCTGATTCTTGTTCCAGCCGTGATGTTTCGCCAGAAATTCCAGCCCTTCCCCCTTATTCACTCCCGTAGCATTCAATTCCAACATGGTCGTTCGACTATGAACCACTTCCAGGTTAAAATCTTTAACCATCTCCCGGACTTCCAGGATTTTTTCAGGATCTTCGCACAAACACAGGATCTTGGTGCATGCATCCAGGGGAGTGTTATCAGAGTATACATCCGGCTCAGACATATACTTTCGGGTTTCATTTAACCCGAATGGCCGGGGATTTACCATATATGTGTGGTCTTCCACCGATATAAGAAAAGATACATCCGGTTTGGTCTTGAACAGTCCGATCAATTCAGCCTGGAGAGGCAGATCGAAAGAAATTCGTCGCAGTTTCACCTCTCCGGGATCATAGATCAGAGCGCCATTCTGCAAGACCATAGGGAATCTCAACGGACGTTCATCACAGATGCCGAACGATCTGAGAATGCGGCGGATGGCGAGCAGAGACCGGCCGGTGGCGGGCACAAAAATCGCCGGCGGGTCCGGCATGGTCAGCAGTTCGATATCCTTCTGATGGATGGTATCCCGGTGATCCATCAGGGTGCCGTCCACATCAAAAGCCAGTATAGGAAGATGGTCTGTCGACTTCATAGCGATAAAGAATACCTGTTTTCCACTACCCAAAAATGGGAGAGGGATTAAATTTAATCCGCGGATCAATCAAGAGAAGGTGGTTAATTGTATTATTTGAAATAGTTTTCTATCCGGCAGATATCTCTCAATTCTACTCGCAGAAATTCAAAACCGCCCCGGCATTTCAAACCTCATTTGAATTGATCGTTTTTAACTAGTGAACCTGTGTTTCCACAGGTTCACAAAAATTATAACCACAATGTAAATGAAAAGGGGGAAATCAACTGGCTGGTACCAACGCAGCCAACCATGGGATATACGCCATAGCCACGACCACCAGCCCGACTAATACTGCCAGAGCAATGCTGTGAAAGAACACATAACGCAGGATATCCCCCTCGTGGCCATACCATTTTGTTGCCGTGCTGGCCACCACAATGCTCTGCGCGTCGATCATCTTGCCCATCACCCCGCCCGAGCTGTTGGCGGCCGCCATGATGACCGGATTGATTCCAACCTGTGCCGCTGTCAACTTCTGCAGGCTGCCGAAAAGCACGTTGGATGATGTATCAGATCCGGTGAGAGCCACTCCCAGCCAGCCAAGCAGTGTGCCGAAAAACGGGTACATCCAACCGGTTCGCGCGAAGGTCAAACCCAGGGAAGCATCCAGCCCGGAGTAGCGGGTGACATACCCGAGCGCCAGCATAGCCATGATAGTCATTAACGAGAATCTCACCTGCTTGAGAGTGGATCCATAAACCTGTATGGTCTCACGCAGCGAATAACCGAGAATCCGGGCAGAGATGAGAGCGGCAAACAAAATGCCGGTCCCGGTGGCTGAAAGCAGATTTAGGCTGAATATGGCACTCTCGGCGGTTGGTTCGGGAACCACCGGCGGCATGCGCTGAATCATTTGATGCAGGTACGGCACGGGAATTCTGATCGTCGAAAAACCGTCCAGCCAGCTTTTGAATCCCGGTAAACCCCATAGAAAGATCAGGATGGATAGAACCGCCCAGGGCAGCCAGGCCTGCATCATCTGCTGTTTCGAGAATGAATTCCCAGATTTTGTCTGCTCGATCACCGGGTCAGATTCGAAGCGGTAGACCGTTTTCGGCTTCCAGCGTTTGAGGAAGAAGATCAGTACGACAATGGACACGAGAGACCCCATGATGGATACCAGCCAGGGTCCATGCAGACTGGCAACCAGCACCTGGGTGATCCCGAACACGGTGCCGGTGACCAGCAGCACCAGCCAGATCTCTATCATACGTTTCCATCCGGCAAATGCCCATATCAGCCAGAAGGGGATGATAATATCAAAGATCAAAAGCTGCCAGGCGATCATCGAGCTCAGCAGCCGCAAGTCGAAACCTGTGACGGCCTGTAAAGCCAGAACGGGCGTCCCCAGTGCGCCAAAGGGTACCGGGGCCGTATTGGCAAACAGAGATAAGCCGGAAGCCTGCAGCGGGCCAAATCCCAATCCAATCAACATTGAGGCTGTGATGGCAACCGGAGTCCCAAATCCAGCTGCGCCTTCAAAAAAGGCACCAAAGCAGAACGCGACCAGCAGAAGTTGAAGACGCCTGTCGTGTGTGATGGACGTCAAATTTTCCTGCAAAACGGCAAACGCTCCCTTGCGATTCGCCAGCTGGTAGAGAAAGATGACATTGATGATGATCCATCCAATGGGTAATAACCCATAAGCTGCTCCGTATATGGTAGCGGCTGCCGCCTGGGGAACCGGCATGCCAAAAATCAGGATGGCCACCAGTAGAGCCGATCCCAGCCCGAGGAATGCGGCGTAATGAGCTTTTATATGAAATATCGCCAGGCACCCGAGCAGAATCACTACAGGGGCTACGGCGACCAGAGTGGTCAACAGCGAATTATTCAACGGATTATAAACTTGCGGCCAGGGCATGATTGGCTCCGAAATTTGTAAATATAAAATAGTCCGGTTTCAAACCGGACTATTTACTCTCTATTCAGATGAATCAAACGACTTTTATAAATTTGGCACCGGCCGCACCGCAAACGGGGCATTTATCGGGCGCATATTTAGGTGCGGTAAAACCGCATACCGGACAAACGTAATAATCGTACACTTCTTCTTTTTTGTTTAGATTATCGATGGCTTCCTTGTATAAAGCTGCATGGATCTTTTCCACTTCCAGGGCAAATTTAAAACTACTGGCGGCGCGTTTATTTCCTTCCGCCTCGGCTCCCTTGAGCATAGGCGGATACATGGAATCATATTCGTACGTTTCACCCTTGACGGCTTCTTTCAGGTTATCCAGGGTACTTCCAACGCCATCCATGGCTCGCAGGTGATTGTGCGCATGCACAGTTTCCGCTTCTGCGGCTGCCCGGAACAATTTGGCCGCCTGGAGATATCCTTCCTGGTCGGCTTTTTTGGCAAAAGCGAGATATTTTCGGTTGGCCTGTGATTCACCGGCGAAAGCTGCCTGTAGATCATCCATTGTTTTAGACATCATTTCCTCCCGAATTCATAGAGATAATTAAGAGTACAACAGGCTGTTGATTACGTCAATCATAATCCTTTACGATTTTTTTGTGAATGTTTATTATATTTATCGCAATTAATTCGGGCATTAAGAGACATCAAGTTAGACGCGTGCTTAAGCTTGACTCCATGCTATAATCCTGATACACCCTCTCGACGGAAAACGCGGAAAATCCAAGAATGCGATTCTTAATTACCGGCGCAGCCGGATTTCTGGGCTCTTCCCTGGCGAACACACTGGCTCGTGAAGGACATTCGGTTCGGGGAGTTGATGATTGTTCCACGGGGGATCCAACAGTTTTGCTACCTGAGGTGCATTTTACCCGTGGTGATGTCAATGACCGCCCAAAATTATGGACTCTGCTTCAGGACGTAGATTGCGTTTATCACATGGCGGCGCGGGTTCTGGTCCCTGAATCCATTCTCTATCCGCGCGAATATAACCAGGTCAATGTTGGCGGCACCGTCACTTTAATGGAAGCCATGCGCGACGTTGGCGTGCGCCGGGTGGTTTTTGCTTCTTCCGGAGCCGTATACGGTGATCAGACCAGCCAGCCGATCACAGAGGATACCACTCCGGAGCCACGTTCTCCTTACGCCGTTTCCAAACTAGCCGCGGAATACTATATCAAGACCATCGGTAGCCTGTGGGGAATAGAGACGGTCTGCCTGCGGGTGTTCAATGCCTACGGTCCCGGACAGCATTTTCCACCGGTACACGCTCCGGTGATTCCTTACTTTATCCGCCAGGCTTCTCAGAATGGGACGATCGTCATCCACGGAGATGGTTCGCAAACCCGGGATTATGTGTATGTGGACGATGTGATCAGCGCGATGGTATCGGCTGCCACGGCCGATGGTGTTGACCAGAGAACGATCAATGTAGGCTCAGGCCGTGAAGCCAGCGTCAAAGAGCTAGCTCAACTAATTATCGAAATTACCAACGGCCGGCCGGAAATTGTATACAATCCTCACAATGAAGTCAACACGGTGCGCATGTGCGCCGATCTTAAACTGGCCCAACAATTGCTGAATTACGAGCCGCATATTCCGATAGAGACCGGTTTGCGGTTGACCTACGAAAAAGACCCTCGCCTGATGCAAAAAATCGCTTAAAGCGGGGTAATCTACTAGTGGACCAGATACTCCCTGCCTCATTTTATGAACGGCCGGTTGTTGAAGTTGCCCGTGATTTACTGGGGAAAAAACTGGTGCGCATTATCGATGGCCGGCGCGTGGCCGGAATGATCTGCGAGACAGAGGCGTATGATGGCGAGACAGACCAGGCCTGTCATGCCCGCGTAGGACGCACAAACCGAAATAGCGTGATGTATGGCAAAGCGGGTCAGGCCTATGTATACTTTACGTATGGCATGCACTGGATGCTGAATTGTGTTTGTGGTCCGCTGGGGTATCCGGCAGCGGTATTGATCCGGTCATTGATTCCCCTGGAAGGACTGGAGATCATTGCCGGCCGCCGGGAAGGCATCCGGCAGGCAGACTGGTGCAGCGGTCCGGCACGATTAACGCGTGCGCTTTCTATAGAACGGCAATGCAACGGTTTGGATGTCACTGTGGCTCAGAATGGCCTCTTTCTGGAAACGTACATGAATATTCCTGATAGACTTGTAAAAAGTACTCCACGAATCGGGATACAATATGCCGGAGAACCCTGGGTGAGTCTGCCCTGGCGCTTTGTCATTCAAGATCATTCTCAAATCTCTACGAGTTAATGTCATGCGTTCAAAAGAAGTAAACTGGAAATCGCTGCTGCCTCCGTGGATAGACGAAAGCACTGTCCTCCTTTACGGCGGCGGCGGCCATGGAAAAACACTGATCGACCTGACCGGCGAATTGGATACCTTCCAGATGGGTGGTATTGTGGATGAAAACCTGCCTGCAGGCAGCCGCATCCACGGGCTGCCGGTTTTTGGCGGCGGCGACCTGCTCGACGAACTCTACAAAGCAGGCTTTCGGCAGGCTGCCAACGGTGTCGGGGGAATCGGTAATGTGGATACCCGGCTACAGGTCTTTGATAAGTTGAAAAAAGCCGGCTTTTCTTTTCCCACTCTTATTCATCCCACAGCCTGGGTGGAACCTTCCACAATCATCGCTTCCGGTGTGCAGATCCTCCCGCTAACCTATGTGGGTACAGATTCAAACATCGGATTTGGCAGTCTTTTGAACGCACACGTGATCGTATCGCATGATTGCCAGATCGGCGAATGTGTCAATCTTTCGCCCGGTGCCACGCTAGCAGGAGGTGTCAAAATCGAAGATCACGCCCAGATTGGCATGGGCGTTACCATTAACTTAAACCTGACGATTGGCGCGGAAGCACGCATCGGTAACGGCGCCACCATCAAGGCAGATGTCCCACCGGGCGGCCGGGTGTATGCCGGTCAAACCTGGCCGGATCGTCCATCCGAGAGTTAGAGGGTTTGCATGTTCCGAAAACAAACCAA
This sequence comes from Leptolinea sp., assembly GCA_012798535.1. GTDB lineage: Bacteria > Chloroflexota > Anaerolineae > Anaerolineales > Anaerolineaceae > Leptolinea. Next base: position 6,509 of record JAAZMZ010000029.1, on the reverse strand, counting down.
TCCCGGACCTACTCCATCCGCCCCTGTTGAAAGGGTTACCACTGTTCTTGGCCCCGGCATTCGTTGGAATGGCACCATGCGCGGTACCGGCGGCGTCCGCATTGAAGGTCCCATGGAAGGCGAGATTAGCATCAACGGTCTGGTCGTGGTGGGAGAAACCGGCCGGGTAACCTGTGAAAACCTGCGTGCCAATACGGTGGTGATTGCCGGAGCCGTCAGGGGAAATATCACCGCAGAAAAAATCGAGATCCGTTCCACCGGCCGCGTCTGGGGGGACGTTACCACCGTTGCTTTTTCGACGGAGGAGGGCGCATTTCTGCGCGGCCAGGTACGCATGGAAGACAGGGTGGAATTGAACTTCGAACCGGAAGGGGATACCCAACCCAACGAGACTATCCCGCCTATCATCAACGGGAAGAAATCCAGACAAAAAGGAACAGAATGAACACAGATTTAATGTTACTGGTGGCCGCCGAATGGATCGGGGCTGTTGCTCTTGGAATGCTGGTCAGTCTTAGCCCTGCCGTGCAAAAAATCCGCCCGCTGCAGTTCCTTTTTCCCCGGCGAGAAGCATCGATAACCTTCGCGCTCAATGCGGCCATTTTCATCTTCAGTATCCTCCTGTATAAATCATTCTTCACCCTCCCCGCCGAGTTTACCGTGATCGATCTGGAAGCCGGCTGGCAACGGATCATCCTGGATTTCACCATCTTGCTAGTAATGGCCACCGCACTGGTTACGCGGCGTCAACCTGTACGCAGCGCTCTCTGGTCAAAAGAAGGCCTGCGCTCAGGTTTTCAATTTGGCCTGCTAATGGCCGTGATGACCATCTTTATCCGGGCTAAAATTTCCACCATCATCAACGGGATTGAACCTACCGAAGGGATGGCGCTTCTCCAATCTTTCCTTATCGCGTTTTGTGAAGTGACGGTGTTCTTCGGTTTTTCACAGCCGCGCCTGTCAGCCCGTTTTGGCAGCCGGACCGGCTGGTTGATGTCGGCCACCCTGTACGCTCTCTGGCAAATCATTCCACTGGCGCTGCACGGCGCCTCAGGATCAACCGCACTGTTTCAGGTAATACTGGCTGTCGGTCAGGGATTGATCCTGGGTTGGATCACCCCCAGAAGTCGCCATGTTCTCGGTCTGGTAATTTACCTGACCTTGAGTCAATGGCTCTTCCTGATAAAATAGTTTTATGACAAACCACATCCCACCTGTTGTCCCCATGTCTTCTCCGGATATTACCGAAGAGGATCGTATTGCCGTTCAATCTGTGATCCGTACCACCTCACTCAGTATGGGGCCGTGGATTGGAAAATTCGAAGAAGCTTTCCGCCGCCTGATTGGTTCCAAATATGCCATTGCCGTAAACAGCGGGACTGCCGGTCTGCATCTGGCCATCCGCGCGGTGGGGATCCAACTCGGTGATATCGTGCTGACCACCCCATTTTCTTTCGTCGCCTCATCCAATGCCATTCTGTTCGAAAACGCCCTGCCGGTCTATGTAGATGTCGATCCGGTGACCGGAAATATGGACACGGTACAACTGGCTCAGGCCGTCGAAGATTTGACGGCCGGGGGAGAATCCGCACGGCGCTGGCTGCCGCGGAAGCTACCCCGCTACTTTGATGACGCCGGACATGAGATTCGGGCCACCCTGAAAGCCCTGCTGCCGATCGACGTCTTCGGTCAACCGGCCGACATGGATACCATTCGGACTGTCGCTGTACGCCACAACCTGCCGGTGATCGAAGATTCCTGTGAGGCGTTGGGAGCAATTTATAAGACCACGCCTGCTGGAAAAACCGGCGACATCGGTATTTTTGCTTTTTATCCGAACAAACAGATCACTACCGGTGAAGGCGGCATGATCGTAACCGACAATGAAGCCTATGCTAAAACCATGCTCGCCCTGCGCAATCAGGGACGCGCACCGGGTGATAACTGGCTGCAGCATACCCTGCTTGGGTATAACTATCGTCTGGATGAGATGAGCGCCGCCCTGGGCGCATCTCAAATGTCCCGTTTGGACAGCCTGCTGGCCGCCCGACAGCACGTGGTGGACCTTTATTCGAAATATCTGGCTGACATACCCGAAGTGGAGACGTTGACTGTTCTTCCCACCACCACGCGGATGAGCTGGTTTGTGTTTGTCGTGCGCATCCCGCGCGGAGCAGATCGCCGGGCTATCGCCGACCGTCTGGCAGCAAAAGGTATTCCCGTACGGCCGTATTTCCTGCCCATCCATTTGCAGCCATTTATGATGGAACGGTTTGGATATCAGCCCGGTGATTTTCCTGTCACAGAAGATCTCGGGAAACGCGGCCTCGCCCTGCCATTTTCCGGGATTATGAAAGAAGAACAGGTGGAACTGGTCTGCCGTGCTCTGCGCGAATCATTATGAATGCTGAAAACGTATTCCGTCCACCGCGCCAGCGGGGATTGATCTTTCAGATTGGGGCGGCTCTGGCATTTTTCAGTGCCGGCGGTCTGACTTTCTATCTGGCTATGGAACAGGAGGTGGGCCTGTACTTCATCGGTCTGCTGCTGGTCTCCCTTTTCCTTCTCGCGCCGGTCCCGCTGATCATCTACAGGGCAATCGCGCTGGGACGGGCAACGTATAAACTGGAGCGAGAAGGTCTGCGATTACGCTGGGGACTGCGGGTTGAAGATATTCCCCTGAATTCCATCGAATGGGTTCGGCCTGTTTCCGAGCTTGGGTTTCATCTTAACCTGCCCCGCTTTAGCTGGCCGGGAGCTCTGCTGGGGTATGCTTCCATCAGAGAGCTTGGATCCATAGAATTCATCGCCGCCGATACAGAAAACCTCCTATTGATCGCCACCACCACCCGCGTTTTTGCCATCTCGCCGGCCAATCCAAAGTTGTTCATGCGGGCTTTTCAACGCACTTCAGAGATGGGCAGTCTCACTCCGATGGCCGCTTACAGCGCATTGCCGGCAGCTTTTGTGCGCAATATCTGGAAAGACGGCTGGGCGCGCGGCTTCATCCTGGGCAGCCTGATCCTGTTATTACTGCTGATCGTGGGTACCATTTTGATCATTCCCACCCGCGCACAGGTTTCCATAGGATTTGAACCACGCGGGCTTCCGACCGCTCCTGTTTCATCGGAAAGGCTGCTCCTGTTACCCACTCTAGCAGGCATGGCTGTTGGTTTTTCCACAGCCATCGGTCTCTTCTATTACCGGCATGTCGAACAACGCATGGCAGCGTACTTGCTTCTGGCCGCCGCCAGCACCACTCCCCTGCTTCTACTCATATCCCTAATTTTTATCCGATGACATCCCTTTCCCTGCAAATCCCTCTGGGTTTTATTCTGGCCGCCGTGATTGCCAGCAGCGCCTATTTCTTTCGTGCACTGGATCTTAGCGGCGCGCTGGCAGCCGTTCTTCTCGGAACAATTGTTTTCGGCTTGGGCGGTTTGAACTGGGCGATACTGCTTCTCACTTTTTTTCTTTCCGCCAGCCTGCTTTCAAGAATATTCAAAAAACGCAAGAAAACGATTGAAGCGAATTTCGCCAAAGGTTCCCGCCGGGATGCCGGCCAGGTAGCCGCGAACGGCGCAATAGCCGGGGTATGTGCTCTGCTCTTCCCCCTGCTCGGGAACCCGGGATGGTTATGGGCGGCTGCAGCCGGTGCACTGGCTTCCGCCAATGCCGATACCTGGGCTACCGAGATCGGCGTTCTGGCAAAAACTCATCCCCGCATGATCACCACGGGAAAAGAGGTCGCGCCAGGTACTTCAGGCGGCGTGACTCTGGCTGGTTTTCTGGCAGCTTTCTGCGGATCCTTGCTGGTCGCGCTGGTCGCCGTCTGGTTGAAACCGGCCTCCATAAATAACAGCCTGGAAAACAATCTCCTCCTGCCGGTCATCGTTACTCTGGCCGGTCTGGCCGGATGCCTGCTTGATTCATGGCTGGGAGCCACCTCGCAGGCAATGTTCTACTGTGATGCCTGCCAGAAAGAAACCGAGAAACATCCTGCGCACACCTGTGGAGGACCGACTCATCTGATCCGCGGACTTGCCTGGTTGAACAATGACTGGGTGAATTCGCTTTGCACATTGACCGGCTGCCTGTCTGCGGCTTTTCTATCTGCCGCACTGATTTCTTCTTCTCCGCAATCCAGTTCGTATAAAGGAGATTTAGAAATGCAAAAGATCAGTCTATCCAGTCCAGCTTTTGAAAATGGACAGGTCATTCCATCCAGGTATGCTTGCGACGGTGGGAATATTTCCCCCTCCCTGCGTTGGGGAGAAATTCCTGCTGGCACCCGCAGTCTGGCACTCATCATGGATGATCCTGACGCTCCCATGGGTACATACACCCACTGGGTCCTCTACAATATTCCGCCGTTAACCAGAGAACTGTCGGAAGGATTTCCTGCCGGAAGTTCTGGCGCCGGGGGAACACAGGGAATCAATTCGGCGAGGCAGAACGCCTATATGGGCCCCTGTCCGCCAGCGGGAAAAGCACACCGCTATTTCTTCAGACTCTATGCACTTGATCTTCCCCCCAACCTGCCGGACAGTCTATCTGCTGCGAAACTGGCATCTGCCATATCAGGCCATACCCTGGCTGCAGGCGAATGGATGGGAACATATCAAAAATAGAATCTGAGGAAAAACCCTTGCCTCAACCCGGACTACATCACACTCCAAAGTACAGGGTACCTGCTGTTACAGTTTATCTTCTATACCAGTTCATCACCGGCATCCTCTTCTGGATGTTCTTCTGTGTGAATACTCTTTTCTTCATTCAGGATATTCATTTGGACGCGCTGCAGCTTGTTCTGGTTGGCACCGCACTGGAGGCGGCTATCTTTGTGTTTGAGATCCCTACCGGGGTGGTGGCCGATCTGTACAGCCGCCGGTTGTCCATTCTGGCAGGTACAACAATTATCGGGATCGGCACATTAATCACTGGAAGCACGCGCAACTTTCTCTGGATCGCGGTCGGTCAGATACTGTGGGGAATCGGTTACACTTTCACCAGTGGCGCACTGGATGCCTGGATCAGTGATGAGATCGGCACCGATAAGGCTGCCGCGGCTTTCTTGCGCGGCGGGCAAAGTTACAACCTGGGTGCGGTCGCCGGAATTCTGGCAGCCACCGGACTTTCGATATTCGGATTTAATAAACCGATCCTGGCCAGCGGTGTGATTATGATCCTGTTCAGTCTGGCGCTGAGCACCTTCATGCCGGAAGAACATTTTCATCCTGTGTCTCAAACAGACCGGATGACCCGGAAACAACTCTCGCATACTCTGAAAAAGACGTTTGAACTGACCCGTCTGCGGCCAATTCTGGGGATCATACTGGTAATCGGCCTTGTCTTCGGTCTGTACAGTGAAGGATTTGACCGCCTGTGGATCGCCCGGCTTTTAGAGAAGTTCGACCTGCCTTCAGTGGTTTTCTTTCCGACAACCGGCTGGATTGGAATGTTATACGCCGGCAGCATGCTGGCCGGTGCTCTGGCGGCTCGCATAACAGGAAAATATATCCACAGAACTGGCAGTACAAAGATGGAGATACAATTATTACCAGTGTGCCTTGCGATCATCCTCTCTCTGGTCGCTTTTTCTTTGACGGAGTCATTGATACTGGCCGGGGGATTGTACTGTTTCATCATGGGAATGCGCACAGTGTGCAGTGCACTCTATACCGCCTGGGCAAATCAACAGGCTGAATCAGACATCCGGGCGACGGTGCTGTCCACCACTTCTCAGGCGGATGCCATCGGGCAAATTTTGGGCGGACCAATCAGCGGAGTGGCAGCCCGCAATTTCGGCCTGCATTCCGGGCTGTTGGTTTCTGCCATCCTGCTGATCCCCAATCTGCTGCTTCTGGGCATTTCACATCTGAGAAACCGAAAGGATTAATCCCGCAAGCCCGTTTTCTTTATATGACCACTTTTCAATCCACCACCCGCCGGTTTGATAAACGGCGGCGCGACAATCGCCTGTATGGTGCACAGGCGTTTATCCAGAATTCGGGTGCGCAGGCGGTTATCGATATCACTCATCTCATCAGAAGTGGTGATCACCGTTGGCAGATTCGCAGCATACCGATAGTTGAACAATTGATAGAGTTTCTCTTTAACCCAGGCGGATGGCATTTGTGTCCCCAGATCATCCAGGATCAGAAGAGGAGATGTTTTTATATCTTCAAATTCACGGTCGTAGGTAACATTGCTGCCAGGATTGAACGTGGCGCGCAGGTGATCCAGCAGATCGGGCACCACCCAGTAATTCACCGGGAAGCCCTGTGAGGCGCGGTAATTCCCGATGGAAGCCGCCAGATGGGTTTTTCCGCATCCGTACGGCCCCATGAAGATCAACCAGCCGCGCGGCTGCTCGGCAAAATTTTGAGCTTTCTGGAAGGCGGCGTAGATACTCTTCAACTCTTCCTGATTCAGCTTTTCCATCTCACGGAGACTGAAGTTTCCAAAGGTGCAGTCGTGCAGCAGACTGAGTACCGAACGGTGCGGCT
>JAAZMZ010000028.1 GCA_012798535.1 Leptolinea sp. | reverse complement strand
GCCTGATCGGAAGCTTCCGCCGAGGTTACCTGCTTGAATTCGAAGCCCTTTTCTTTGGCCAGGGTTTCCAGTTCAGCTTTTGCCTGCTGAATGGATTCCGCTGTGAAGCCGTGGTCGGCACTGGGCATGAACACAGCCAGGACTTTCTTTTCGCCGGCAGCGGCAGCGGGCGCAGCTGCTTCCGGAGCCTTGGTCGGTTCCACGACAGCGGGTTCAGCCTTGGCCGGTTCTGCCGCAGGGGCTGCAGGTGTGACTGCAGGGCTGCATGCAGAAAGGCCTATTAACAAGGCCATGCATAAAAGACCGATCTTACCTGCAAACGTACTAATCTTCCTTTCCATTTTGCTTCTCCTTATAAAGTTTGGTTATCTTGCAGTCGGCAAATACCTGCAAGTAATCCACATCACAATAACGTATCCAAACCGGCTTCACAATTCTGCATACAAGGTGTACTGCGAGAAATGACTGGCAGTCTAGGCAACCTTTACCCATTCATGCTTCCGGGAACTCTCCAGAATTCTGTCACACAACACCAGTTCATGCCGGCCGGTTTCGAAAGTGGCATAATCCGGATTCTTTCCGGGTTTGCCCATATCGGCATACATAGCTCTGAAATTGTTCTTGATCGCGTCGGGGAAGCCCTCACCATGCCCGCCCGGATATCCCGAATTTACCCGTACCTTCTCATTCAAAAGACCGGGGTCTTTTTCGAATATCTGGCTGTTTTCTCCACGCCGACCCAGCCACATTTCATTGCAGGTGTCGCAGCACCAGGTGACCGATTCCTTCATACCGGCAATATTGATCGCCAGTTTGGCTTTGCGTCCGGGGATAATCTGGCTGAAGACCGCGCTGCCAATGGCCCCATTGGAGAAATGCATTAAAACATTGGCATGATCTTCGGTATCCACCGGGATCTCTTTATATTCGATCTTTGTATTGGACGAGACAAAGGTTTCCACCGCGCTGACAGGTTTCTTGCGAGTCTTATGCAGTATCTTAAAATCGGCAAACACTTCAACGATTTTCAATCCGGTTACATTCTCCACCAGGTCCATCCAGTGGGTGCCGATATCTGAAACAGCTCGGGTTCTTCCCGATTCCGCCGATTCGATCCGCCAGTTGTAATCTGTGTCATATAGCAGCCAATCTTGACTGAATTCACCGTAAATGGCATGGATGGTTCCGAGATCGCCGGCTTTGATCATCTCTTTCAACTGGGCTGTCATCGGGTACCAGCGGTTGTGGTAATTTACGCCATTTACCAGACCTTTTTCTTTGGCTTTGGCAATCATTCTGTCCGCTTCCTCAACGGAAACACACATGGGCTTTTCGCAGATGATATTTACATTTCTGTCCATGGCATACAAAGCGATCTCGCAATGGGTAAAGTTCGGAGTACATATATGCACAAAATCTAAAGCTTCTTTATCCAGCATCTCTTTGTAGTTCAGGTAACCTTTGGGTACCCCCAACCGTTCGGCTTTTCCCACTCCATCCACCGGGTCGGCAATGGCAACCACGTCGATATTTCCCAGACGCCGCATGGCTTCGATATGGGCGACACCGATAAAACCAACACCAATTACGCCTGCTCGAATTTTCTTCATAGTCTGATCCTCATCAATTACCTGCAAGTGATCCTGATCATATCCATCAGGGGATTTTAAATTTCCTACCAATAAAAGTGGGCTACCGTTAATTTTTCAAGGCTGAGTCAAAAGCAAACTCAGACGGCTTGATGCGCAATTTGTTGATGTAATCGAATGACTCCTTGGCACCCTGTTCACGTTCCATGCCGCTGTCTTCCCATTCGATGGAAAGCGGGCCCTGGTAGCCAACGAAATTTAATTCGCGGATGATATCTTCGAAATTGACCATGCCGCGGCCAATGCTTCGGAAATTCCACCGGCGGCGCGGATCGCCAAAGGGTAGATGGGAGCCGATAATGGAAGCCGTATCCTCATTCGATACATAGACATCTTTCATATGGACGTGCATGATCTTATCGGGGAAAGTGCGGATAAATATATGCGGTTTGATTCCCTGCCAGAAAAGATGACTCGGGTCGAAATTAAAACCGAAGGTCGGGCGGTTATCCAACACCTTAAGCAGTTTTGCCGAGGTGTAAATATCGTAAGCAATCTCGGAAGGATGTACCTCCAGCGCGAATTTAACGCCGCAGCGGTCAAATTCGTCGAAGATGGGAGACCAGAGTTTTTTAATTCGGGCATAACCATCTTCGATCATGGCATCAGTGGTTTGCGGGAAGGAATACCAGAAGTTCCAGATAGGGGAACCAAGGAAGCTGGTGGTAAGTATGCAACCCATATTCTTCAAAGCCTGCGGGGTGTGCATCATCTGATCGATGGCCCAGGCTCGCATCTCTGCCGGTTTTCCTTTTACCTTATCCGGAACCAGATTATTGTGCCGGATATCATATTCATCACCCACAATCTGCCCGGCCACATGGGTGGAGATCGCCCAGCATTTTAAGTGATATTTATGCAATATTTCCAGTTTCTTTTCTACATAGTTTTTATCGGTGGCGGCTTTCACCACATCCATATGATCGCCGCCGCAGCCAATTTCGAGCCCCTCATAACCCATTTGACTGGCTTTCTTGCAGACTTCTTCAAACGGCATGTCGCCCCATTGGCCAGTAAGAAGTGTGATTGGATTTTTTTCAGCCATTTTTTCTCCTGTGGAACGATAAAATTAATCTAATTTTTAATTGTACGGACTTTACTGCCAATTAAGTTATTTGTACATACATTATTACAAGATGATACACAAAAATACTTTCCCATGTCAAGTAAGACAATCACAAACCCGGGAGTATTTTGTCAATTCTTTTCTGTGTTCATCAGTACTGGTAAGGCATAGTAGATTTGTGGCATATTTAATGCTATAAAACATATTGCATCAACCTGTAAGGGGATTCTATACAATTTTTAATAAATTTGTTATAATGTATGTACATTTTAGCAGACAACCAATAAAAAAGCAATATCAAAGGGATGAATATGCCAGCCCGAGTAAGAACTACCCAGGATATCCCATTAACACCTGCCGATCCTGACAGCCCGATCCCGCTTTACCACCAGATATACATGGATCTGCTGAATTTAATCCAATCCAGACAGCTTCTACCGGACGACCTTCTGCCGCCTGAAATGGAGTTAATGAAGGCTTACAACGTAAGCCGACAAACACTGCGCGATTCCATGAATCTTCTGGAAAAAGAAAAACTAATCAAACGCACAGCAGGCAAGGGCACCATTGTTCTGGCTGCACAGAACCGCATTCAATTCATCCTGAATCAGAGTTTTGCCATGCAGATGAAAACCATGGGCTTCAAACCCGGTTCAAAAGTGTTGAAACTTACCCCCTGCCTGATCGACCAGAAATCACCGGCCAACCTGCAGAGTAAAATTGGCAGCCAGGCGCTGGAACTTGTACGCCTGCGCTACGCCAACGATGAACCTATAGGCGTCCAATACACCACCATTATTATCGATTCAATGGCCGACCTGGCAGCCAATGATTTCAACAGAGAATCACTATACAATCTGTTATTGACAAAATACCGCCTGCCGATCAACCGCATCGATTACATCGTCAGTGCCGTAACGGCAGATCCCTGGCATCAGGTCCTATTGAAACTTGATAAGGCAAATCCGCTGCTGATGATCCAGACCACCACATATCTGGATACCGGCTCGCCTATCGAGGTGACGACCAGTTATTACCGGGCGGATAAATTCGAATTTACGAACAGTCACATCTATTGATCCGATTGCCAATCAGACTTAGTCCGGAGATGTACCAATCCGCAATTTAATAAATCACTGGTTTAGATTGAGAAAAAACCGGCTGATCTCTTTAACGGCATCAAGCACTTTCTCTGTAGGCTGAGCATCAAATTCTATGACCTGCGGTTGAATGACCAGCAGCAGACAATCACAATCCAATTCACTTTCAAGATAACCGCCCAGAACACTCAATGGAAGCGTATGCCCGAACGCGCTGACACCTTCGGCTTCACGACAGGTGACCAGTCTGATCGTCCCGGGCGGCTCTTCCATTTTCCCCGCATCCACAAAGATGACCAGACCGGGATGGAGTTGGCGGATCTGACCGGTGAAATTCTCCGGTGCAGGTCCGGCATCAATGGGTACCAGAGTCGATCCCGCCGGTAGACCGGTCATTAACTCATGGATGACCAGTATACCGGCAGCATCATCCCCCATCAGCAGGTTTCCAACACCTACCAGGACAATTGGTTTCTGCGGGTACTTATTCCGTTGTCCCGGCAGATGCAGGTTGATTTGCTCTATCCAGGATAAAGGCAACGTCTTCTTCCCGTCCGTAGTAGATCTCAAAGGGTTTGCGGTTGGCTGAAGCCAGTTCCCATTCCTTATTGGACATGGACAGGCAATCAAACCGGCAGGTCTGCACACATTGAGCACAGAAGGTGCAGCGATCCGCGTGATAGCGCATCACAAACTTCTTGTTCACCTTATCCACAGTCAAAATCTCGATGGCATCAGCCGGGCAGTCTTTCATACAGAGCTGGCACCCTGTGCATTTTGACGAATCGTACAACAACTGTCCGCGCAACCGTACCGGTCCTTCAGATTTAACATACGGATACTTCTCCGTGACCGGTTTTTTGAACAATGAACTGAAGATATCACCAAGCATGGCGCCGATTTTCATAAGCCAAATCCTTTGAAAGCAACCAGAACCAGCAATTGCAGCAGAGCAAGCAGAGCGCCCAGTCGCCACCACATACCAACAGTTTGATCAATGCGCAGCCGGGCAAACAACGATTGCAGTCCCGCTGTGAAGAGCAACAGAACCACCGTCTTCAACAGGAAGAAAAGTGGATTTGACAGGCCGCCCAGATAGAACGCGGAAACCAGCGTCAAACCGATCACCAGTTCCACATCCTTACCGATATGGAAAAGTGCCAATCCGCGGCCGCTGTATTCTGTCAACGCGCCGGAGACGATTTCCGTTTCCGCTTCAGGTGCGTCAAAAGGCGGCAGTTCCAGTTTGCCCATCAAACCGATTATTGCGACCAGCGCACCAATCGGCTGGGTAACGATCATCCACAGGTTAGAACCAGCATATTCATTGATCGAGCTGATATTCCAGCTCCCGGCAGCGATCGCCGGACCCAGCAGAGCCAGCATGAAAGGTGCTTCATACGAAAACAACTGTGTCAGGGTGCGGGTTGCCCCCACCAGAGAAAATCGGTCATTGGTGTTTGCACCGGCAAGGCCGGTACACAGGGTGATCAGGCTCAGCAGGTAAATCACCACGATCAGGTCGCCCTGAAAGCTGTAACCGGGCCGCAGGCCGAACATGGGCACGTTCAACGCGGCTGTCAACGCCGCGGCAACGGCCACGATGGGCAGGGCGGTGAATAATCCACTGCTCACGCCAGCCGGGATGATCTCCTCTTTGGCCAGCAGCTTGACCACATCAGCCAAAGGCTGAAACCAGCGTGGACCGATGCGATTTTGGAATTGAGCCACCAGCTTGCGGTCCGCCCATTCAAAAACCAGACCCATGGCGATCAGGAACAATCCGCCAGGGAAGATCAACAAATAGAGGATTGAAAGTGAATTGTTCATCGGTAGTATTCCATCCCATACTGACGTAATTGTTCCCAGGTCCATTCATTACGCTTGTTGCCGTTTAGATTGATCACAACCGACCTGTCGTTACAGGAGAAACAGGGGTCGATACCGGCCAGGAGCATGGGCATATCGGCCAGCTTGTGCCCTACCGCAAAGTTCGTTATGGATGACCAGTTGCACAGGGATGGGGTGCGGATTTTCACACGCTCCGGGATATCAGATCCATTGCTTTTCAAGAAGTAAAACAACTCACCACGCGGAGCTTCCACCCGGCTGATGGCTTCACCTTCAGGAATACGCCGTGGAACACGGGTTGTCAATTCACCTTCTGGCAGGTGATCGAGAATCTCGCGGATCAATCGGAAGCTCTCGTACAATTCCTTTATGCGTACCACAAACCGTGCCTGTAGATCGCCGGCCGTATCAATGATCATCTTTACCGGGAATTTTTCATACGCAGTGTACGGCGCGTCCACTCGAATATCCCGTTCCACACCTGAAGCGCGGGCTGTCGGCCCAACCGAACCCAGCATAACTGCTTCGTCTTTTGACATCGTTCCGATGTCCTTTGTACGGCCGATGAACGTTTCATCGGTGGTGACCACTTTCATGTAATGCTCGCAGCGGCCTTCGAGAAAATCCAGCCCTTTGCGGAGTTGGTCCGCTAGTTTGGTGTCGATATCATATTTCACACCGCCTATCAGGTTGACGCTGTAATGCACCCGGTTGCCGCAAATCGCTTCCAGCATATCCATGACTGTTTCGCGATCTCGCCAGGAATACATGAACAATGTATCAAATCCACCTTCATGGGCGGCCACACCAAGCCAGAGCATATGGCTGTGAATACGTTCCAGTTCGGCCACCAGTTCGCGGATAGCCTGGGCGCGAGGCGGAACTTCAACACCGGCAAGTTTTTCTACTCCCAGGGCATAGGCGGTGGCATGCACATGACTGCAAATCCCGCAAACGCGTTCCACCATATACATGTTTTGGATCCACGTTCGCGCTTCGGCACCTTTTTCAATTCCGCGGTGGACAAATCCCAGCCTGACGGAGGCTCCGGTGACTATCTCACCATCAACTGAAAATTCAAAATGGCCGGGTTCCTTCAATGCCGGGTGCTGTGGGCCTATGGGAACGACAAATTTGTTGGCTTTTGTTTGTGTTTCCATGGTTATACTCCTTCACCCTCGAGGGGTTTGACACCAAAACCGGTAAATTCTTTACGCAACGGATAAACCTTGTCCGGCCAATCATCCGGCAAAAGCAATTTGTCGGTATTGGGAGTCCCCTCAATGGTGATACCGAACATCTCAATAATCTCGCGTTCATACAGGGTAGCCATGGGTATGACCTCGCACACTGTGGGTATGACCGCGTGGCTGTACGGAATTGTGACCCGCAGTGTGGTTATCACCGCACCTTCGCAAAATTGATAAAGGACTTCCAGTTGGTTTTCACCGGGCTTTGCGCCTTCGGCCGGGATAGGAGCGGGTTTATCCAGACCGGTGATTGCAGCTAGATATCCCCATTTGCCTTTGGTCAACGCTTTCACGGCAGGGATCAATTTGTCAACAGATACAGCGGCATCCAACCGGTAACTGGCCGGGCGGGAAAGCTGAACACCCACCGGGTTTAACAGGTCCTCCGCATTTTTCAAAAGTTTTTCCATATCCATGGTTAACCTTCCTTTGCGGCAGGCGCCGGGTTCTGTAGTTTTGCCAGTAGCTGTGCAACTCCGTAGATGATCGCTTCGGGACGCGGCGGGCAGCCGGGAACGTAAACATCCACCGGGATCACTTCATCGATACTGCCGGTGATGTTGTAGCAGCCCTGGAAAGCGCCGCCGGTTAATCCACAGGAACCAACCGCGATGACAAACTTCGGATCAGGCATTTGTTCATAAATACGTAAAAGCCTGTCTTTTGCCTGACGAGTCACAGGCCCGGTGCAGATCAGGACATCCGCATGACGCGGGCTCCCCTGCAGTTTGATACCCAATCGTTCCACATCATACCGCGGTGTCAGTGTGGCGAGAATTTCTATATCACAACCATTGCATGATCCACTGTTGAAATGAATAGCCCAGGGGCTGTTAATTCGCGCCCAGGTTTTCACCTGGTTGAGTGTTTTCGTCCAGACCGAATCCATTTGTTGTTCCAAGGTCTTGCTCCTGATCAAATCCAACTATTTTAGATATATTATACCTATTTACGTCAGTTAACCCAATATTAGGGCGATCAACGCCAGGGCTAAGCCGATCAAATATGCGCCGGTCGTCCAGTTGAAACCACCCGTCCCCAGCACAAGCATTCCCAAATGCAGAAAGGCAAAGAAAAACGCAATGAGAAAGAACGGTTTGTAACCGGGGGCTGCCGCATCGGTGGAAGCTTCTTCACCGGATGCATACAGGCTGGATTTGACTGGATTCGCATGTTCCGGCCCGGCCAGACCGCGGCCTACCAGGGCGATCAGCCCGACAAGCGGGATATAGAGTAAAAAGGCAACAGGAGGAGAAAGTAGAATATCCATGGATTAACCTCCAAACGCTTTCAACAGTGCGGCTGCCGCCGGTGTGGTAACGAAGCTCACAGCCGCCGGCCACAGACCGAAAGCCACAATTGCCGAAGTCAAAATCACCAGAGGGATTTGAATGAGGAAACCAATTTCTTTTCCCCCCGTAACGGCGGCTGACGGCTCCAAACGATAAATGCGATTCACCATTGGCGCATAATATCCCAGAGACAGAACGCTATTCAGGCCGGCGTAAACTACCAGCACCATGATCCAGATATTCTGGGTTTCAAAGCCGGCCACGAAAATCTGCCATTTTGACATGAAACCGGCCAGCGGCGGCAAACCACCCAGGCCTAACACCGCCACCGAAAAAGCCAGCGCTACCATCGGGTATTTTCGGCTGGCACCGTTGAGATCTTCGATCATCAATGGGCCGTGTTTTTGGTTTGTTATATAAAGGGCGTACAACAGCGCGCCGGCCGCCAGGAAGGAGAGTCCTTTCATCAGGCTGTGGGTGAAGAGATGGAAGAAACCACCTGCCGCTCCATCCAAAATCTGGAACTGAATGGCAACCCCAAAACCGATCAGCATATAACCAACATGGCTGAGGCTGGAGAATGCCAGCAGGCGTTTTACCTGACTCTGACGCAGCGCCATCAGGTTGCCCAGCGTCATATTGACCGCACCAAAAATCAACAAGATGATCCCCCAGGAGAGGGAAACATGCGCCAGGGCACCTACCGCCCGCAGCATAGCCATCAGACCGGCTTCGATCACAATGCCGGACAGCAGCGCGGAAACACCACTGGGGGCTTGCGAATGGGCATCCGGTAACCAGGTGTGCATGGGAACCAGGGCGGCTTTGACACCAAAACCGACGATGAACAGCGCACCCGCGGCCAGAAGTACCATGGATCCGCCGGATGTGGTCATCAGGATGGTATCCAGATTGGTCTCACCGGTAACCATAAAGACCAGGGCGATACCCAGTAGCACCAGGATGGAACCAGTAGCACTCTGCACCAGGTATTTGACACCGGCTTCCAGCGACCCGGGTTGGGAACTGTAGAAAGCCACCAGCATATACGAAGTGATTGCCATGGCTTCAAACCAGACCCACAGGTTGAACAGGTCGTTGGCACAGGAAAGGCCAACGATCGCAGCTACCATGGAGATCATCATGGCATAGAATTTTTCTTCACCCACCTCGCCGGCAATGTAATCGATTGAAAACAGGGAGGCCAGCGTCCCAAGCAGCAGAGCAGAACCACCAAGAACCAAACTCAGACCGTCAAACTGAAGGGCTACCGCGCCGAAAACCAGATCAATTGGTCCAGCGGCTAAAAACCGTCCGGCCAGAAGGGTAAAGAGATAATCGGTGATCAGGAAAACCACGAGTGCCAGCCAGCGGGCCGGGTTGGCTTTGATTTTTCGAATTACGGCGGTTCGCCCGATCAGGTAGGTAATGATGGCGCCGGCGAAAGGCAAGATCAGCAGCCAGAGGAAGAGTGTATTTGTATCCATGTCTCAGGCTCCCATAACCAGAATTACCAGCACAACGATCAACCCGATCAGGATATAGGCAATATTCCAGTTCAATACGCCTGTCTGGGTTCCCCGCAAAGATTCGGCACCGGATTGCACGCCGTTCACAATGCCGTGATTAATGGATTCAAAACCAAAACTGTTGGCAGCGACATCACCCAATTCCTTGAGGCTTTTCCCAAGACCGGCCACCTTATCTCGCTGCCACCAGGTTGCCAGGCCCAGGGCAATGACCAGCATGGCGATCCAGGTAGCCGGGGCTTTTAAGACTTCTTCCACCACGAACATAGTGGTCACCGGCTCAATCTCATGGTGGGGCAGTGTATCATGCAGCAGAGAAGAGAAGGGACCGGCTGCCAGCCAGGTGACCAGAGAAAGGGCCGCCAGAGGGATCAAAGCCGTCTTCATAAAAGTACCCGCGTCATGCACATGGTTCTCTTTGCGCGGTTCACCATAGAAGACCATATAGACACAACGGAATGTGTAGAAAGCGGTGATACCCGCCACGATAAGCATGACAATAAACGCCCACATCGGACTACCGGTCAGGCCAGCTTCCAAAATCATTTCCTTGCTCCAGAAGCCGTTCATGATAGGAAGGCCAGCCAGCGCCAGCGAACCCAAAATGAATACAAACCGGGTGACCGGCATTTTCTTGCCCAATCCGCCCATATCCCGCATATCTCGAGTTCCGGCGGCATGGATCACAGCACCGGCACCCAGGAAGAGGAGGGCTTTGAAAACCGAATGGCTCAACAAATGGAACTGGCTGGCGAACACACCGCCGGCACCCACAGCGTAGACCATATATCCAAGCTGTGAGACGGTGGAGTAGGCCAGCACCCGTTTCAGGTCGGTGGCCACAACAGCCATGATAGCTGCCAGCAAAGCGGAGAGCAGGCCGACGATGATGACCGTCGTAGTCCACCCGGGAACGTGTGAAAAAGCCGGATAAAACCGCGCCAGCAGGTACACACCGGCATTGACCATAGTAGCCGCATGGATCAAGGCGCTGATGGGGGTCGGAGCTTCCATGGCATCGGGCAGCCAGGTCTGGAAGGGGAATTGCGCGGATTTGGCCGCGGCCGCCACCAGGAAACCGAATGCCGCCACCGATAGCACACCCGGTGGAATTTCACTCCAATGCGCCAGCAGATCGTTTAACTCATAACTGCCCAGGTAACTACGGATGAGCAGGGCGCCCAGAAGCAATCCCACACCGCCAAACTGGGTCATGATCAACGCTTTCATACCACCGGCGACGGCTTTGGGATCATCATTATGGAAAGCGATCAATGCATAGGAACACAGCGCGGTGATTTCCCAGAAACCAAAGACCAGCAGCAGATTGGTGGTCAGGACCAGCCCAGCCATGCTTCCGATGAAGAACAGGACAAACGCATAATAGCGGGCAATCTGGTCTTCACCTTTCATATAATCAACGGAGAATATGACGGCCAGTGAACCGATCACCGTGGCAACAGCCGACAGAAAAACTCCCAGTC
This sequence comes from Leptolinea sp., assembly GCA_012798535.1. Lineage (GTDB taxonomy): Bacteria > Chloroflexota > Anaerolineae > Anaerolineales > Anaerolineaceae > Leptolinea. Next base: position 17,906 of record JAAZMZ010000028.1, on the reverse strand, counting down.
CATCCGGTGCGAAGGTGAATACGCCGAACACCGGACCGGTATCCACCGAGATGATCGGCTTTCCGGTGGCATACGGAATGAGCATCAAGGCAGCAATACCCGCCGCCACAGAAAAAGCCACGGCGATCCCATGCAGCATCTTTTGATATTCATCCCCTACCAGCCAGATGATAACCGCTCCGGCCCAGGGGATGGCGATTGTGAGCAATAGTAAAGTGGCTGCCATATCGCTTACCTCTTTAAACTGGTGATATCGCGAATATTCATGGAACCGATAAAGCGGCGGGCCTGAACAGCCAGAGAAAGCCCGACAACAGCCACAATCGTATCCGCAACCACAACGGTCAAAGCCAGACTCTGCCCGGTGTTGATATGCCCGTTTGCCTGACCCGCGGCAACAAATGCCAGAATGGCTCCTTTTGCCAGGATCTGCAACGCGATGATAACTTTTATCAAATGATTGGCCGCCAGAAGAGCATACAGGCCGATACCGATCAAACCGAGCACGCCGATAACGGAAAGAGAAGTGATGGATAGTTGCATGTTACTCCTCTCCCTTCTTAGTATGAGGTTTCGCTTCCGCCAGTAAACCGAGAATACCCAGCGCCCCGGCAAAAATGATGACGATCTGCAGCAACACGTCCACAGACCGGCTTTCCCAGAAATTTACTTTGAACAGTTGACCGTCAGGCACTCCGGGTGCCGGAAATCCGCCTGACAGACTGAACCATGCCAGCAGGCCGATGGAAACGATCAACAATCCCCAGCTTACCCAGCGGGGTAGAATTACTTTCCCAGAAATACCACCTTCGCCGGCAATGTTGATGGCAAAGACAAAAAGAACCGTCACCAGCCCTGCACCAACACTCAGCTCGATGACGGCAATCTCAGGCGCGCCCAAGAGATACATCCACAGGGCCACCAGTGCACTGGCGCCAGCCAGCCAGAGTGCGGAAACCAGCAACCTCTGCGCGCGTATCGCCATGGCCGCACAGATTAACATCCCTATGAGAATCACAATATGCCACACAGCGTTTCCTCCTTTTCGGAAAGGAAATGTATATCGTACCAGTTATTTATACCGTTTTTTAATCTGGGTTTCATGTGATGAATAACTTAAATTAGCTTGTACACCTTCCCGAATCTGAATTATTTCCGGTTTAATCAATATGACAATATTTTACCGGTGAAACGCTAGAGATTTTCACTGTCACATTTCATGGGTCTATAAAGTAACACGCAAGAACAAGCGGGACTGGCTGCGATATGTCTTTCCATCCCATTTTTCATCTTTCCATCCCTCTGCCGGAAGAACTCTGGCTATAATTCTACTAATCCACAACAGTCAAATAAACATTACAGGAGTTACACATGGAGAAGACTATTCTCTGCTTCGGAGATTCAAATACCTGGGGGGCGAATCCCGCCAATCATGAACGGTTTCCACGTGACGTCCGCTGGACGGGAATCCTGCAAAAGTTGTTGGGTGAGAAGTATTATGTGGTTGAAGAAGGATGCTGCAGCCGGACCACTGTCTGGGACGATCCGGTGGAAGATGTGAAGGATGGAAAATCCTGTCTTTTACCCTGCCTGCAAAGTCACAGGCCAATAGATCTGGTAGTTTTATTGCTGGGAACGAATGACCTGAAAGCCCGGTATTCTGTTCCACCATCCGATATCGCCCGCAGTGTGGGTGTTTTGGCAAAGATCGTCTTGAATTCGACAACCGGCCCGCAGGAAAAAGCTCCTAAGTTGCTGGTGGTTGTTCCGCCGATGTTGAACAGGTTGGTTGAATATGCCGATATGTTCGCCGGTGGGATGGAAAAATCACAAAACCTGGCATTTAATTACAAAAAAGTGACCGACGAACTTGGCATTCCACTTTTCGATGCCAACGAAGTAGTCGTTACCAGTGCGCTGGATGGAATTCACTGGGAAGCATCCGAGCACACCAAATTTGCCCGGGCGCTGGCACAAATCATCCCCACACTGGTTTGATTTTTATTCGCTGGCAACACGCAAAAAGCGTTCAGCGACATCGTAGTGCCGTCTTTCCGCTTTCGAGCCGGCTTCAAAGAACAGGGTGTCGCAGGTATCGGCCTGCCCGTTCTTTTTGGCTTCCAGATAGGCTTCCTCAGTACGCCAGACGGATATGATCTGCCAGTCAGATTTATCCAGTTTATCGTGGATCAGGAATGATTGAAGCAAACCCTCAGGCGGGCGTTTGCACTTTTTAGCAAATGATTCCTCCAGCGTCTGGCGGTTTTCCTTGCTTACATGGCCGTGCAATGTTGTGATATACATGTAACCTCCTTATACCGGAGAATCAATCCTGTCATAAGTAGTATAGGTCATGTCTATGGAGCAGGCAAGAAAGAAATGAAGATTTGAGGTTCCACGGGCGACATTAATAACCGGCTTTTGATTACCGTATAATTTATGTTCATAAATTGTGCGCCAGAAAATAATGAAAAGCCCGGAGAAATTGCATTGAATTCAGAATCCAAAGCGTCTGCCACTCACAGAATATCAGCCTTCTTCTGTTCGGATTTTCTCTTAATATTATTAATCTCTATCCTCCTACTTTTCTACCTGGCTTTCATAAATGGCGGACATAACTGGGGTGATGATTTTGCCATGTATATCGCCCATGCCCGGAATATTGTTACCGGAAAAGCTTACATCGACACCGGTTACATATACAATCCGGGCTTCCCCGAGTTGGGACCTCAAGCCTACCCTCCGATCTTTCCTCTGATCCTATCCCCCCTGATCGCACTTTTTGGTCTCAACCTTTGGGCATTAAAGTTGGCCGGAGTGGTTTCCTTATCCCTGTTTCTGTACGTGTTTCTGATAAAAATCGCTCCCCATCGTCTACCCCGTGTGTTCCGCATTCTCCTGTTGCTTCTAATCGGTCTGCATCCCTTCTTTGGCGAAATGCTGAACAATATTCTGTCAGATATTCCATTTTTATTGATCTGTTATACGACATTGTATTTGTTTCAATTTCGATCCAATCAGACAGAAAGAAGCAATAATGTTGGGTTAAATATGCTCATCGGATTCCTGATCTATTTATCCTACGGAACCCGATCAATAGGACTTAGTCTGCTTGCTGTTTTTTTCCTCTATGAGTGGATGTTGAAACGCCGTTTTTCAAAGAAGTCATGGATAGTGATCGGCGTCTCCGCCGTTGGAATCATTATCCAGTCGATACTTCTTCCAGGTACCGGCAGCTATTTTGACCAAATCCCCCACACAATCCCCGAGGCACTGAATGCCTGGCAATCGTTATCCAGAATATACCTTGGACTACTTCCCAAAATCATACCCATATCGGTTTTGATCAACCAGAAAATAGTATTAATTGCCTTCTTCATACCGGCAATCGCTGCCTTTATAAACAAAATGATTCATCGTATCACAGTATATGAGGTATTTTTTCTTGTTTACAGCTTTTCCCTGTTGCTCTGGCCATCTTTCCAGGGTTTGCGGCTCCTGCTGCCATTGATCCCTCTATTTTTCCTCTATACAGTAGAAGGCATTCAGTTGGCTTTGACCGTAATTACAAATAACACTGTGAAAAATTTTTCTATCGTAGTGATCACCTGTTTTTTTGTCTTTGTTTTTTACAATTACTATGTAACCTATTCCCATATACTTCAGAATCCATCGACATCGGATATTACAAAATCCAGCACGAATGAATTATTCAATTTTGTGAGACAAAAAGTGTCAAACGGTGAAACCTGCGTATTTTACAAACCCAGAGCTTTAGCTCTTTTCACCGGTTGTAGATCTGTAGCCATCGAAAGTGGATCATATTGTGATGTTATCCACCGACTAAAAGACTTCGATGCAAAATACTATATTGTCGATCTGCGTGAAAATTCAGAAATCTGGTCTGAGTATGCGCAATCTGCTCCGGATACCTTTGAATTGGTTTTTAAAAATATCGATTATCAGGTATTCCGTATTCATTATCGAGGAAAGTGTCTGGATTTCTAACTAATAATGAAGGAAAAAATTCTGCCTCCAACCTTCCCCCAATTCAAAGAACGAATTTGTGAGAGACATTTCTTCCTCACTATTGCAGGCATGTATTTACTCCGGGCTATACACCTTCCTCCATCTCTGCGAGATGGAGGAAGGCCGGGATGGGGGCTACAACTGCGCTTTTATCTTCTTCGCCGTATCCTCAAACGCAGCCAGTTTCGCGCGTTCTTTTTCCACCAGCGCAGCCGGAGCTTTACTGGCAAAATCACTGCTTAAGAGTTTCTTCAGACGCACGATCTGGCTCTCTGCTTCAGCCAGTTCTTTCTCCAGACGGGTGCGTTCCGCATCCATATCCACCAGTCCGGCCAGAGGCAGGTACACCTCTACACCGGCCACCAGCAGGGATAATACACCTTCTGGAACAGCCGAAACCCTGCTGGTCAATGTTAACTGACTCTCATCCAGATGAGCCAGTGAGGTGAGTGTTCTTTTCTGGCCCTCGAAGATGGATGTAAATTCTCCCGCCGCGATGACCGCGGGGATGCGTTTCCCGGGAGTGACTTTCTTTTCTGTGCGGGCATTGCGGATAGCGCGCACCACTTCCTGCACCCGGTTTAAATCGGCAATCTTGTTGTCTTCCCAGCCTTCGATCTCCTGAGCTTTTGGCCAGCGAGACATCATGAGCGCCTCACCCCAACCATCCTGCGGTGTCGTATCCGGCAAACGTCTCGCGGCCGTCTTCAGGTGTCCCCAGAGTTCTTCGGTGACAAACGGCGTGAAAGGATGCAATAGCCGCAAGACTGTATCCAGCACTTTTACCAGTGTTACGGCGGTGAAATGCGCCCGATCACCGCCTTCAGCCAACTGCAATTTCGCGATCTCCACGTACCAATCCGCAAATTCGCTCCACAGGAAATCATAGATCTGCCGCCCGGCTTCTCCATATTGATACGTTTCAAAAAGGTGGTCGACCGTGCGGATCAACTCCTGCAGGCGCGCCCAGATCCAGCTATCGGCCAGAGTCCAATCCGGTTTCCCGCCGGCCGATTCAGGCACGCTCTCGACAGAACCTATGATGAAGCGTCCGACATTCCAGATCTTGTTGGCAAAGTTGCGATTGGCTTCCACTTTCTTCAGGCTCAGGTTGGCATCATTTCCCGGGGTTGAACCCACCAGCAATGTGAAGCGCAGCGCATCGGTGCCCATTTCATCCATCACACCCAGCGGGTCGATTACGTTGCCCTTGGTCTTGCTCATCTTCTGCCCATGCTCGTCGCGGATCAGACCGTGTAGGTACACGGTATGGAACGGGGGCTTTCCGGTGAACTCGATACCCATCATGATCATGCGCGCCACCCAGAAGAACAGGATGTCGTAGCCGGTTTCCATCACAGATGTTGGATAGAAATAATCCAGATCCGGTGTTTTCTCCGGCCAGCCCAGGGTACTGAATGGCCACAATCCGCTAGAAAACCAGGTGTCCAACACATCAGGATCCTGATCCAGATTGCTGCTTCCGCATTTCGGGCACTTCGCAGGGTCTTCCCGCATGCAGATCATTTCACCGCATTCCCGGCAGTACCAGACCGGTATGCGATGCCCCCACCAGAGCTGGCGGCTGATGCACCAGTCTTCGATGTTTTCCAGCCAGTTGTAATACACTTTGGTGAAACGTTCCGGCACGATCTTGATACTTCCATTCCGCACGGCATCCAGAGCGGCATCGGCCAATGGTTTGATACTTACAAACCACTGGGTGGAGAGCATGGGTTCCACGATTTCCCCACCGCGCTGCGAACGGGGTACTTTTATCATGTACGGTTCTTCTTTGATCACCAGACCGGCAGCTTTCATGTCCGCCCAGAGTTTTTTGCGGCATTCAAAGCGATCCTGTCCTTTGTAAGGTCCGCCATTTTCATTCACCCTGGCCGAGGTATCCAGCATGGAGATAAACGCAAGGTTATGTTTCTTCCCCAGAGCGTAATCGTTCGGGTCATGCGCCGGGGTAACCTTCAAGCCGCCGGTGCCGAATTCCCGGGTTACATATTCATCCGCAATCACCGGGATCTCGCGCCCCAGCATGGGAACAATAACCTTCTTACCGATGAATCTCTGGTAACGTTCATCTTCCGGATGAACGGCCACCGCACTGTCTCCTAAAATGGTTTCAGGCCGGGTGGTCGCCACAGGGATGAAATCACCGCTGCCATCCGCCAGCATATATTTGAAATAGTACAGGATTCCATTTTCCTCGGAGTATTCCACTTCGAGATCTGAGACGGCCGTCTTCAAACCAGGAGACCAATTAATCATGCGCAGGCCGCGGTAGATCAACCCCTTCTCATACAGACGCACGAAAGCCTCACGCACAGCCCGTGAAAGGCCTTCATCCAGTGTGAATCGTGTGCGATCCCAATCGCAGGAAGCGCCCAGACGGCGGATCTGGTTATAGATCATCCCGCCGTATTTTTCCTTCCATTCCCAGGTGCGGCGCAAAAATTCCTTCCGCCCAACCTCTTCGCGGGAGGTACCTTCCTTTACCAGCATCTTCTCCACCTGAAGCTGCGTGGCGATGCCGGCATGGTCACTGCCCGGCACCCACAGGGTAGACAGACCGTTCATACGGGCATGCCGGATCATAAGGTCTTCCATTGAAACAAACATGGCATGCCCCAGGTGCAGCTCACCGGTAACATTGGGTGGGGGGATGGTTATGACGAATGTTTTCCGGGCAGGATCAAAGTGGGGTGATTTTGGATCACTGGAGGGTTTGAAATAACCGCTTCTCTCCCACCACTCATACAGGCGCCGCTCGGTTGTCGAAAAATCATAGGCTTTTGGCAAACTTGTTTCACTCACAGAACCATCCTCCAACTTCTATATGCGATTACGTAATATTTGAATTTCCATCGGTTTCATTTTCAAATGGATAACACGTACCGGGCCGCTGTTCATAGAACCGTCTTCCAATTGAACTACAGCCTTACGATTGGTCTTGTCCAGAACGGCAACTTCTTTCAGTGTTTCATGATTGCAGTACAACAGGTCATAGAAACGAGTGCGCGCATTCAGGTCATAATCGATCAAAACATCACCTTCCCAATCTGCAGATACGCTGGTGTTGGCCACGATCACAATCTCTTCGTCTGATAGTAATCGCGAATAAGCCAGGATGCCTTCCACATTTCGAGAAATTCCGAAATGCACTCCATCACCCGAGACAGGCCGGAAATACTGCCGTCCATAGCGCAGAGCCGGTTGGGCTGCGCGAACCGCGGCAATTTTCTTAATTGCCTGATAGAAAGGGTGCTTTTCATTGAATGCATCCGGCTTTCCCCACAGGGCTTCCCGCACGCTTTCCAGTTGTTTTCCGCTCCCGGATAAACCCTGTTCGGTCCCATAATAGAGGCAGGGAATACCCAGCAGGGTGAAAAGGCATCCGATACCCAGAGCCATCTGATCATCATAGCGATGTGGATTCTGCGGATCGGAGAAGTAGAACCGGTGATACTGGTCATGATTATCCAGAAAGGTGACAAAAAAATTGCTGGCTTCACCCTGCGAACTAATGATGCCCCGCTGAGCTTTGTGGCGGTAGGAGTACATTTCCACCAGCTTTGTGGGCGGTAACTGCCCCTTTACCACATCCGGCAACCGAAAAAAAAGCGGGAAGTCCAACGCGGCATCCACACCGATTAGGTCAGAACATTCAGAGGCGTTGCGCCCGATATACCGCGAGATCATGTCTTCATTGTCATAGACCTCTCCAAATGTAAAGAAATTCTTTTTGCCAATGGAAAGGGCATATTCACGAATATCATTTCCAAATTCAAGAGCAAAATCAGGTTCCACATATTTCAAAGTGTCAATACGATACCCATCCGGATCGAACCTGGCCAGGAGATATTGATAAGTCTTGATCAAGATTTCACGCACAGGAAAAGCTGCACCATAAACCGGATCGTTTTCATAATACTCGGTCACCAGCTCTTTAAGAGAGGAAAAATCACCGTTGGCTTCGTCGCCCTGGCCACGGCGTCTAAAGAACTCATTGCGTCGCAACTCGAGCGGTAAAATGGCAGCTTCCGGTGGTGCATCCAGTGGTGGTTCAGGCCAGTCTGACCGCGGGCTGCCATTCGCATCTCGCCATGCCACCCGGTAAGGTTCACGAACCCAAGGGGCGGTGGAACCAAATCCGGTGTATTCGAATACATCCCCCGTGTGATTCAATACGATATCGAAGATCACATACAGGCCGCGGGCGTGGGCATCATTTATCAGTCGTTCCAGCTCAAGCTCGGCAAACCGCGGATCTTTACGCGCGCGTGTTGGGTTCGAACTGAAGCGTGGATCTACGGTCAAGAAATTTTGAATACCATAACCATGATAGCTGTACGGATTGTACATACAATTTTTCAATATGGGAGAAAGCCATATGGCCCGAAATCCCAATTCTTTAATGTAATCCAGACGTTGTCGGATGCCTTCAAATGTGCCTCCCTGAAAAACCGTAGCAGGAGCGTTCCATGGGCTACTGGCTGGCATGGCAACTGGATTATTAAAACGATCAATTAAAACGAAATAAATGGGGATATCACGCCAGTCATCCGGAGACGGGAAGGGTTTACGCATGGTCACAGTCCGGCCATCCACCTCCACGCTGATCTGGTGAGGCTTCGTTGCCTGGTCCAAACATACCTGAATCAAAGGATCTTTTACGCTGGATAACATAACTTTCTCCTCCCAGGCTCTACATTTCAGCAAAGCGAACGGCAACAGAAAACCCTTTCGTTCCCAACCGCTGCCACGGTAGAAGGAGGACGAAAGGGATGAACTTCCGCGGTACCACCTCGCTTCGCCGAATATTCAGATTCTTCGGCGCGCTTACCCGGCCTGACCACCGGGTTGAATGATAACGGATTCGCCGTGCCGGTCTATTCACCAGATACCTGGTTTTCTTCGGCAGTCAAACCGGTCGACGTTCTGTTGGTTTAGCAGTGGATGCTTTCAGCCACGGACATTCCTTCTCTATCTGCTTCAGACCAGCGTACTTTTACCGGCGCTTCTTCGATTTTATGAAAGATGATGAGCCTATTATACGAAGAAGGCTCGTAAACGTCAATTTTTTTGGGATGAGGATTTTTCCTTCAAAAACTTGTCAAATTCTGGAACTATGGCATCAAATTCTGTTTGCAGAGTTTGAATGCGGCCAGAGCTGTCTGCAGGAAAATCATTCGTCGAATCCATTTCAAGTTCGCGGGCCAGGTCAGACAGGCGCATGGCACCCAGGCTGGCGCTGCTGGATTTCAATGTATGCGCTGACCGATGAAATGTTGAAATATCATTGGATTTCAACGCGGTCTTCAAATCATCGAGCAGTTTTTGCGCGTTCGGGATGAAGGTCTGGATCAACTCGATAATGAAATTATCCGTATCCTCACCCATCACCCGGTAATATGAATCAATCGTATCCCAGTTTACATGCGGCATCTCCGCTTCCGGGATGATCTTGTGTCCTTTGTTATCTATCGAAAGTGCAGGGGTTCCCTGAATGGCGCGGGCCATTTCATTTATCTTGATAGGCTTACTGATGTAATCGTCCATGCCTTCAGCCAGGAAACGCTCGCGGTCTCCCTGTAGAGCGTGCGCCGTCATGGCAATGATTCTGGGCATTCGCTCTTGCGGTACAAGCCTATGGATCTGGCGTGAGGCTTCCAATCCATCCATCTCTGGCATCTGGACATCCATAAAGACCAGGTCGTATTGCTGTCGTTCGACAGCCTGCAAGACCTCAATCCCATTCGCCGCCAAGTCAGTGCGGTAACCAAGGCGTTCCAACATCCGGGTGGCGACTTTTTGGTTGACGGCATTATCGTCGGCGAGCAGAATCCGCAGCGGGTGCTTTGAGCCCATTTCCGGATCGATATCGCTGGCTGCCTGCTGGTTATCACGGACAACCACTGGACGGTTAGCGAAAATACTCAGCAGCGTCTCAAAGAGTTGAGAGGGTCGCACTGGTTTCGCAAGCTGGGCGCTGAAGATTTTTTTATCTTCGATCTTCTCCAGATGCCCCAGAGAAGAAAGGAGTACTATGGGCAATTTTTGATAGCCGGGTATCTCCTTAATCTCCTTTGCCAGCATAAATCCATCCATCTCGGGCATCTGCATGTCCACAATAGCCGTATCAATGGTATTGACGCGTTTCAAGATTTCCAAAGCCTGAAAACCGGAACCGGCGGGGATGCAGTTCATCTGCCAGGATTGCATTTGTTTTTCCAGGATCAACCGGTTGCGCTCGTTGTCATCGACGACCAGGATTGTCTTTCCCTGTGAAATGGTCATCGCATCAGCTACCACCTGTTTACGAATGCCTTCAGCCGCCTCGGCTTTGATGGTGAAATGGAATGTTGATCCTTTTCCAATCTCGCTGTCATACCACATCTTGCCGCCCATGGTCTCGGCCAGCTTTTTACTGATCGATAATCCCAGACCGGTTCCACCAAACCGGCGGGTGGTAGATGTATCCGCCTGACTGAATGACTGGAATATTCGGCTGCGCGCCTCTTCAGAGATGCCAATGCCTGTATCGGCGACCGAAAAATGGATCTCAAAACTTTTCCCATTCAAGGGATGCGCATCCACAGAAAGGAAAATTTCGCCCCGTTCTGTGAATTTTATGGCGTTCCCCAGCAAATTCACAATGATCTGCCGCAGCCGGGTTGGATCTCCAACAATGGCTCCTGGAACTTTCTGTTCGATCAAATACAACATCTCAAGGCCTTTTTCACTGGCTCTGGGCGCCAGCAACTGCAAGGCAGATTCGACGCAATCACCAAGGTCAAAGGGTGTCGATTCGATATCGAGTTTTCCAGCCTCAATCTTCGAGAAATCGAGAATGTCGTTGATGATCGTCAGCAGGTCTTCACCGCTGGTACGGATGGTCTCAACAAAATCATATTGTGTATCATCCAGATGAGTATCCATCAAGAGGTTTGTCATGCCAATCACGGCATTCAAAGGGGTGCGAATTTCATGGCTCATGTTTGCCAGGAAGTCAGCTTTGGCTCTCGCAGAAGCTTCTGCCACCTGTTTGGCTTCAATCAGTGCGGAAATATCATGGTAAATGCCGAAATCACCCATCTGTTTCCCATTTACAATAATGGGAACACCGCTGATATCCACATCAATCAATCTGCCGTCTTTTGTTTTGCGAACAGAAATTATGCGGATGGTTCCCCCATCTTTAACCTGTTTCGTTAAATTGACAGCCTGTGGTAAAGTGACCGGGGTATTGATGAGTTTGTCAAGATTCTTGCCTTTGATTTCCTTAAGGGTATAGCCGAACAATTCGGTGAAGGCCGGATTTATTGTCTGGATGTTCTGAGAGGCATCCAGAATGGCTATGGCATCCGGGTTGTGGCGGACAAGCATCTCAAAATATTGCCGCTCGCGAAGAACCTCTTCCATAGCCGCCTGGCGCTCCTCGTCTTTTTTTCTCAAAGATGCGATTGTGGCATCAAATGTCTGGGCGAGGAATCCCAGTTCTCCTTCCTTCTGCGTGATACCTGTGTGGGCAGAGAGGTCGCCGGCGGCGATTTTTTTCGAGGTTTCGACAAGCTGATTCACAATCCGGAGAATGCGCGTGCCCGAAAAACTGCTGGCAAAAGCGATGGCCATAGCAATGACAATAAGATTGATGAGTATATTCTGTACCAGAAGATCCTGTACGGAACCCAGCGCTTTATCTCTGGGGATGCCCACATGAACATAATCACCCCCGTATATCGGATCCAACCGGGAATAGCCAAAGAACCGTTCCAAGTTGTCGAGACCGGTACCTGAAAAGGATCCTTTTCGTTCAGAACCAGACATGGCCTCTGTAAATTCGTTCCCGACTTTTTGACCGATATATTCCAGCTTATAAGGATCGCGGAATATCACGGTTCCGTCCTTTTTTATCACTGAGATGGTCGAGTTCTCTGGAAGGCTGATACGATTACGGACAGTCTTAATCCAATTCTGATCAATCAGACCGACAATCACACCATCAGTCAATCCAATATCATTGGTGTGTGGCACCGCGACTGTCGTGTAAACACCAATAGCCGTCCAATTCTTGTCAAAGGGGACGATCGTTAAAGCCTGCCCCAGCTTCAGTTTTTCAAACCAATCGGTTTCTCCCAGTCCTTCCGGGATATTGATCGGCGAACTGGAGCAAATCAGTTTACCGGTGCTGTCCATCACAACCAGATTCGTAATGGCTGTCTCACGATAAGGCACAGCTTCGGCATATACCTGGCAGTAATCCCGGTCACTGACGATCTTTTTATCATCCATGGCCAGGTACAGCAGATGGCGTGAATTCTGGATCACCGTCTCAAATTCTCGGGCAGCGATATAGGCCTGTTCCTGCGCGTTGACTTCCGCATTTCTGGCTTCCATTTGAGACATATGCTGAATGTTGTAAATCGAAAGCACAAAGAATGGGAGGATCGCCCCCAGGATGATGAGCAGGAACTGCATTCGCAAACTGGAAAACAGCTTTTTCACGAAGGTCATTTCTGATCAGAATTCTGCATATCTTTAAGGAAAATACAATCTCTGCCTTTTTTCTTCGCAGTATATAAAGCTTCATCCGCCGCCTGGATCAACCCATCAATACCTTCATCGATCTGAGTCGTAGATATCACCCCAATGCTCATGTGCAACGTCAAAGGCTCCTTATCCGGAACGGTTAAAGTAAGCTTATGGATACGGGAAAATATCCGGTTGCTGACGGCTTCAGCCTGATCGATCGTCGTGTTGGGCAGCACAACGAGAAATTCATCACCACCCCAGCGGGCTGCCCAGTCATACGGCCTGACGCTTTGTGAGATTTGTTCTGCTACAAGGCATAGAGCCTGGTCACCCACCATATGACCGTAGGAATCATTCAATGCCTTGAAATGATCCATGTCCAGCATCATGATGCTCAACGATCCACCCTGTCGGTGGAAGCGGTCGATCTCTCCCTGCAGATGGGAATAAATCGCTCTGCGGCTCAACAAACCTGTGAGATAGTCGAACATGGCCATGCGTTCCATCTGTTCACGGGCGCGATTCAGGTCATCTTCCAGTTCAAGAATACGAAGGCCGATATTAACCCTGGCACGCAATTCAGATATATCGAAGGGTTTGGTCAAGTAATCATCCGCCCCGGCACTCAAACCGGTTACCACATCTGTTTTATCTTCTTTGCCAGTCAGGATAATGGCATAGGTGTACCCATGAAATCGAGCTGAACGAATATTGCGGATCAGGTCCAGTCCGTCCAGATTAGGCATCAACCAGTCTGTAATGATGAAGCGAGGCGGATTTGCCAGAAAATATTCCCATGCCGTTCCCCCGTCAGGAAATTCGACCACTTCCAATCCCAATCGGGAAAGACTTGAGCGTAATATTTGACGCGCGATTGGATCATCATCTACTATAGCAATTTGCATGGAATCTCCCCGGAAATTCAATCTGCAGAGCAAGACATGATTCTAGTCTATTCTCGATGAACAATACTGAAAAACAAGTAAAAATAGTATTAAATGAAGGGAAAAATAAGCTAAAAACGACCGATTGCTTCACAACTCAACAGAGATATAGGGTTGTCTGGTTACTTAATCGGATGCGGCCATCCTTTTGTTTTAATATGGTGTAACGATAGGAAAATGAAGCAGAGTACCTGTTCCATACGAAAAGAATAATCACAAATAGTCCTCCAAAGCATTTTTTTGACCTGCTACAAAATTAAATATTGAAAAAATCAGCATCACAGGACATAAACGGGACGAACAGGAGAGTCTTATGGTAAGATTAATTTAAGTTAAGTGCCCTGGATACGATAACTTCTATACAAAGAAATACCAAAGATTTATCCCGGAGTCCGCAGGGTGAAGCGGTTTTTTTCTTTCTTGTTGATTTTTTTCGCGATCATTCAACCTAATTCTGCGAAGGCGCAGGGTGAGATTGGATTCTCAAAACTTGTCATAAACATCTGGCCAGAATATGATCGCCCGGGGGTGCTGGTATTTTACCGGTTAACCCTGGCTGGGGATACCAGTCTGCCTGCCACACTATCTCTGAGGATCCCCAAAGTGGCAGAAAAGCCCTTCAATGTTGCCATGAAAGACATCGATGGCCGCCTGGATAATTTGAAGTTTTCATCCATCACCGAAGGTGATTGGATAAAGATCACCTTTACCACGCCTGTCCCGGAAGTCCAGTTTGAATATTATGATCCTTCAATTATTTCATCGGGTGAATTTCATGAATTTGAGTATCACTGGCCGGGTGATTACAACATCGATTCACTGGTGATCACCATTCAACAACCTTTATCGGCGAAACGATTTCAAATCCAGCCAGCCATGGGAACCGGCCAGGCAAACCAGGATGGTTTCACCTATTACGAATCTGTAGTGGGTGAAGTTAAAGCCGGCGTGGATTTCACCATTCATCTAAAATATGAAAAAAGCGGAATGGAATTGAGCGCGCCTTCTCAATCCGTGGCTCCCGTGGAGCCGATAAACACTGACACACTCGGCTGGCAGACGCTGAATGAAGTCCTCCCGTATTTCCTCAGCGGGCTGGGATTTTTACTGATCATTGCCGGTGGATACTGGTACTGGCGATCGGGAAAAACCATCACCATGGCATTCCGCAGGCGATATTCCCTGGGCCGATCAAAAGAAGCGGATACAGAACCGCTTGAAGTATTTTGTCATAGCTGCGGACGCAAAGCAGTCAGCGGTGATATCTACTGCCGTTCCTGTGGAACAAAACTTCGGGTCGAATGAAGAATCATCCGTCTCTTTCATTGAAATAATTTACCCTCGTTCGGCCATTCTGCCCGTTGATAATTGCCACCTGTTTTGAATGGGAGTCATGAAAAACCCAGATGGGGACCAGTGTAAGCCAGAATTGGGCTATGAACAAACTGGAGGAATTAATAAAAAAGTCGCCTGTCACCAGTTTCAACCTTTTTTCAATCCGGCGAGTCACATCACGAACGGTTTGCTCACGAGCCTCCAAAGCCGCGTCAGACAGGGGGATTTGATAGCCAACCGCCAGGCAATCCACCAGATACCGGGGGTTGTACTCCACCGCCCGGTTGTAATCAAACTCCTGAACCAGATCGTGGAATCTACCGGGTAAATTGGATACTGCCATCACAGGCACAAAATAGAAATCGACAGGTTCCTCACCGTAATACTTCGATTCTCTCTGATCATCCGTTGAGTCAACATCCGGCAGACGCCAGCCGATCGAGCCACTCATTTCAAATTGCCAGACCGGGTAGAACGCCGGACGGACATCATTCATCTGGTTGACATCCAGCTCACCGGAAAAAACCGCTCTGGCGGCCGCGAAGGCCTGCGGGAATCCGACTTCAACCGGGATGATGCGGCTCGGCGGGATCATCTGGCGCACGATATTCAGATTTACAACCTGAGGCGAACGGCAGAACGGGCAAATGGTCGAAATCTCATGCATGGTCAGCATGAATTCCGCTCCGCAGCCCTGGCAGGTCAATAACTGCTGTTCCATGATCTGGTTGTGCCCGCTGGCTGTCGCCATGGCCGCAATGAAATCATTGCCGCTGGATCTGTCATTGGTTAGAGAAGCCGTTTGCCGGCGGAAGAACTGGCGCGTATTACAGTATTCACATTCCAATGAAGATCCGTCCGCGGCATATGTCAGGCGTCCGCCGCATTTTGGACAGGTAAAGCGATCCGCTTCAGAAACAGCAGGTAAAGAGATTTTCTGTTCATAATAATCTGCGTTGATCACATCATTTGCATCGAGTTTTCCATCGATGATCAACAGCCTACGGCGGGCGCGCGGCTCTAATGGCTCTTCGGCCAGAATCGATTCCAGCATCTCTCGTTCCTGATCCGGATCAGTTACCAGAGTGCTCAACCAGTACAGGGCTTCAAGTTTCTGGTCCTTTGGAGGCTCAAGACGCAAAAGCCACTCCAGATAGAATCGGGCTTCACCGATCAGACGGGCTTTTGCCGCGGCCACACCACGAACCAGCAGGTCTCTTGTGCTTTCCATCAATAAAACCTTGGGATGCTGTTCTTCACAGTATAGCAAGAATTTTTACTGGTTGACAAAATCTTTTCTTGAAGTATTCTATTATTAGAATATTACAATAATAGATTATGAAAACCTTATCCAACCTTGAATTTGCAATTCTCTCTCTGGTCGCTGAAAAACCCGTACACGGGTACCAGCTTGAACAGTTGATCATCAAACGCGGGATGCGTTCATGGACGGATATTGGATTCTCTTCTATTTACCATGTACTGCGTAAACTTCAAGGATCCAATGTCTTGACCTGCCAGAACGAAACTCCCGGTGACCGCCCCACCCGCAAACGCTATTCCATTACCCCTGCCGGTCTGGCATTGCTGCATGATGAGACTCTGCTCAGGTTATCCGCTCCGCAACTCTGTACGGGTGACTTTGACCTGGCTCTTGGCTGCCTGCCGCTGCTCACAAAAGAAGAGACCAATACCGCTCTTATGGCAAATCGAGAGAGATTAGTCAATCAAATCAAAGTGGTAGAGCAGGAAAAAGAAAAGCAGGCATCGTTTACGCCTCCGCATGTTGCCACCCTGTTCGATCACACCTTGTATGAAATGAGATCTGAATTGAACTGGATATCACATTTCTTGCGTAGCAAGGAGATTGAAAATGGCCAGTGATCCAAAAGACCTGATCAAACGTTTCTATTCACCTTCAGTAAAAGAACCGGAGATCATCACCATCCCATCCATGAATTACCTGATGATCAACGGACACGGCGATCCCAACAATAATCCGGCTTACAGCGCGGTGGTTTCGGCACTGTACACTCTATCCTATACGCTTAAGTTTGAATTGAAAAAAGCCGGTACGCCGGAATATAAAGTCTTTCCACTGGAAGGTCTCTGGTGGTCTGAAAATATGGACTCCTTCCTGACAGGTGACAAATCCGCCTGGGATTGGACGATGATGATGGCTCAACCGGAATGGATCTCTGATATACAGGTGAATGCGGCGAAAGAAAAAGCCGTGGTAAAAGTAGATCGAGCAGTTCTGGACGAAGTCCGCTTTGAACCATTCGAAGAAGGGCTGGTTATACAGATGATGCATATCGGGCCATACAGCGCCGAAGGTCCAAACATAGCCCGCATGCATGCTTTTGCAAAAGAGAAAGGCTACGCCCTATTCGGAAAACATCACGAGATATACATCGGAAATCCGCAGAAAGCGGCACCGGAGAAACTTAAAACCATCCTCCGCCAGCCAATCCGCCGGTAGGTTTATCAGGTAACTTTCAGGCAGCGCACCAGTATCTTGCGGTGCATGGGCGTATGACGGTGTTCAAACAGATAAATTCCCTGCCAGACACCCAGGCTGAGTTTTCGTTGATCCACAGGAATGTTCAGACTGTTGTGGCTGATCACAGCGCGCATATGCGAGGGAGAATCATCGCTGCCTTCGGTGGTATGCCTGTACCAGGTCTGATTTTCTGGCGCGATGCGCTCAAAGAACTGTTCGACATCCATCCGCGCGTCCGGATCATAAGATTCACTCAGGGCAAGAGAAGCGCTGGTATGTGGAACGAACAGGGTGACCTGACCCTCCTGCACTTTCCATTCGGTCAACAAACCCTGAACATCATTGGTGATCAGGTACATGCCTTTGCCGCGGGTTTCAAAAACCAGGGTATCTTTTAACCAATCCATACGGGTTCCTCGGTAATAGGGTGTATTATACCTGTAGACCATTTCCCGGCAATTCACCATGAATCTACTCGAAGAGATCTATCTTTCTTTCCTGCGGATCAGGAATTCCCTGGACTTTCCTCTGCGCCAGCGCTTCCACCCGCG
>JAAZMZ010000027.1 GCA_012798535.1 Leptolinea sp. | reverse complement strand
GCCATCAATATTACAAAGAGAAGAATCACACCGATATACGCATAGGGGTGGTCGGAAAACGGCAGGGTGACATTCATTCCAAAGAATCCGACCACGATAGAGGGGATGCTCAATACAATGGTCATGGATGCCAGAAATTTCATCACATCGTTGACATTATTCGAGACGATGGTGGCAAAAGCATCCACCATGGAACTCATGATATTGGTGCTGATCTCGGTCATGCTCAAGGCCTGCTGGTTTTCGGTGATCATATCTTCCAGCAGATCTTCGTCTTCCTCAAACTGGGTGAACAGTTTCATCTTTTTCAGGCGTTCCATCAGCACTTCATTGGATTTTATCCCCTGTGAGAAATAGACCAGGGATTTCTGGTATTTCAACAGTTCCATCACTTCCTTGTTCTTGATGGAATTCTGCAGGCGGTCTTCCACCTGCTCGGTGAGTTTGTTGATCTCGCGCAGATTTGTCAGATAGGTGTTCGCGATGGACAGCAATATCCGCAGGATGAAGCGGTAGCGCTTGCCGGTGGATAATCCGCGGATCTTTCCCATGGCAAAGTCTTCAATCAGGTTGTACGACTGGCGCGAAATGGTGACGATGAACTTCCCGTTGATGATGATACCCAGAGGAAGGGTGATGAAGGGAATATCAGAGGTGGCACCCTGGTAAAAAGGTACGCGGACAATGATCATGATGGTGCCGTCATCCTCATGTTCATGGCGGGAAAGCTCATCGACATCCAGTGGGTAGGTGAGGAATTCACGCGGAATGTCAAAACCGACCAGTTGATCGATCTCTGTCGGGGTGGGATCGACAACTTTGATCCAGCAGTTGTTTACGACTTCGGGAAATTGCTCAACGCCATTCTCGGTGGTTTTATAAATTTGGATCATGGGACACCTCCCCGAAGATGGAATAGCCGAAAATTGGCGGCGAGTGATTTTAACCTCTTATTGAGGATTCCGCCATATAACCTGCATTTGTTGAAAAAAAGAGGCGGATGCTGTCATCCGCCTCTAAAACATGTGATCAAATCTTCCGGGCGATTTCGTCTTTCGCGCGGGCGATGAAATCGGCTATCGCTATCGGTCCCGGATTTTCGTTGTTGCGCAGGCGCAACGCCACCTGTCCGTTCTCGATTTCCTTGTCACCAATCACTAGCATATATGGAACTTTCTGGTTTTGAGCGTCGCGGATCTTGGCGTTCATGCGCTCCGAGCGGTCGTCGACTGACACACGCAGACCGGCTTTTTTCAACTCGGCAGCCACCTTATTTGTGTAATCCATATGACGGTCGGCAATGGGGATGAGGACTGCTTGAATGGGCGACAGCCATACCGGGAACGCGCCGGCATAGTGTTCGATCAGCACACCGAAGAAACGCTCCAGGCTGCCCAGAAGGGCGCGGTGTACCATGTAAGGGCGGTGGGGTTGTCCGTCTTCGCCGATATAAGTCAGGTCAAAGCGTTCGGGTTCATTGAAATCGAACTGGATTGTGGAGAGTTGCCATTCGCGGCCAATGGCATCCTTCACTTTAAGGTCGATCTTGGGGCCGTAGAACGCACCGCCGCCTTTGTCGATCTGGTAATCCACCTTCGCGCGTTTCAAGGATTCTTCCAGAGCTTTTTCAGCGGCCTGCCATTGGTCCGGATCACCGACAGAATGGCCATCATCCGGTTTGGTGCTGAGGTACGCCTGGATATCGTTGAATCCGAAGCTGCGCAGCATATGCAGACTGAATCCCAGGACAAAGTCGATCTCATCAGGCATTTGATCCGGCCGGCAGAAATGGTGCGCGTCATCCTGGGTGAAACCGCGCACGCGCATCAGACCGTGCATCACGCCACTGCGTTCATACCGATAGACCGTGCCTTCCTCCGCATAGCGCATTGGCAGATCACGGTAAGATCGGATGGAGCTCTTATAGATGTAGAGATGAAACGGGCAATTCATCGGTTTCAGATAGAATTTCTGCCCGTCAATATCCAACGGGGAGTACATATTCTCTTTGTAGAAACCCAGATGTCCGCTCGTCTCCCAGAGTTGGGCTTTGCCGATATGCGGTGTAAAGACAAAGTCGTAACCGTTGGCCTCGTGTTCTTCTGTCCAGAATTGTTCCACGATCTTGCGGATTTTTGCACCTTTGGGGTGCCACAGGATCAGACCTGCACCGATATCGTCCACGGTGCTGAAGAGGTCCAGGTCATGGCCGAGCTTGCGATGATCGCGCTTTTTGGCTTCTTCCTGCCGCCAGAGATAGTCTTTCAATTCATCCGGGGTATTCCAGGCGGTTCCGTAGATACGCTGCAGCATGGGGCGATTCTCGTCACCGCGCCAGTAGGCGCCGGCCACCGACATTAGCTTTATGGCCTGGGGATTTATCTCTGATGAATTTTCCACATGCGGGCCGCGGCACAGGTCGGTAAAGGCGCCCTGCGTGTACAGAGAAATTTCGGGTTTTTCAAGGATAGGATTGCCATCCTCATCTTCCTTGCCTTCTTCAAGCCCGTCGATCAGTTCCAGTTTAAAAGGTTGGTCTTTAAATACTTTTTTCGCCTCATCGGCGCTGACCACTTTGCGTTCGAATTTGATTTTTGACTGGATGATCCCTCGCATACGCTTCTCGATGCTCTCCAGATCTTCCGGTGTCAAGGCGCGGGGCAGATCAAAATCGTAATAAAAGCCGTCTTCGATGGCCGGTCCGATGGCAACTTTACCTTCCGGGAATTGCTCAAGTACGGCCTGCGCCATGATATGCGCGGTGGAATGGCGGATGCGATAAAGATGTGATGCCTCATATTCTGCTTTTTTGTCGATCATTCTTCCTCCAGGTATTAAACAAACACTCTCGTCCCAACTGGGGCGAGAGTTCTATTTCACGCGGTTCCACCCAGATTGACTCATATTGAGTCATCTTGTGCGACTGATAACGAAGTCATTCGTTGGCCTTATTCGGGGGAATCCCTTTCAGGTTCAGGCTCGCGGGTGGTTTTCATCAGACACTTCTGGGAATCTTCGCAGCCTGTGATTCCCTCTCTGAAGAAAGTGGAACTGATTACTTCTCCCGGTCAACGCGTTTCAATATTGTTGAACCAATTATACGCCATTCCTGTTCGATTTCCAGTATCCACTTTTTGTCTGTATATATCTCAAAATCGGCGGTTTTCTTAAACATCGAACCTGATACAAAAAGAGGGTGAGAGACCGTGTGCTTTCGAGATATTGCTATAATTTATATAAGAATTGTCATAAAAAATATCGCTGAGTGAATGGAGGATTGCCAGCGTGGAAAAGAATGAATTTTTGGACCTTTACCGGCAAATGATTGTGATCCGGCACCTGGAAGAACGTGCTGCTGAACTATATCAACAGGGAAAAATCGGTGGATTCCTGCATCTGTATATCGGGCAGGAAGCCGTCAGCACGGGTTTGATCTCTGCGCGAAGACCGGAAGACCGGGTAATCACAGCCTACCGGGATCACGGGGTGGCCATTAACTGTGGAATTCCCGCGAAAGAAGTGCTGGCCGAATTGCTGGGCAAAGCAACCGGTATCTCGAAAGGCCGGGGTGGTTCCATGCACATGGCCGATGTCACCCGGAATTTTTGGGGTGGGCATGCCATTGTTGGCGCGCATCTTCCTCTGGCAGCCGGCCTGGCTCTGGGAGATCAGTATCAGGAAACCGGTGGGGTGACGATCTGTATGTTTGGCGATGGAGCCAGCAATATTGGATACTTCCACGAAGCCTTGAACTTATCCAAAGTCTGGAATTTACCCGTTCTGTGGGTTTGTGAAAACAATCAATACGGCATGGGCACGTCGGTCGAACGCGCCTCTGCGGTTTCTTCCATCCAGGAAAAAGCGGATGGTTACGGTATGAAGAAAAACAGCGTGAATGGTATGGATTTAATGCAGGTACGCGCGGCAGCAATCGAAGCGCTGGAATACGTCCGATCCGGGAAAGGACCGTTTTTCCTGGAGATCAATACTTACCGTTTCCGCGGACATTCGATGGGTGATCCAGAAAGATACCGCAAACCGGATGAAGTACATAAGTGGCAGGAGAATGATCCCATTGGAATTTACGGGAGATATCTGACCGGTCAATCTATTGTCAGCGCGGAAGAATTGGTTCAGATTGAGCATGCGGCGGAGCAGGAAGTGGCTGAAGCCGTGGATTTTGCGGAAACCAGCCCTGAACCTGCCGCGGATACGCTCTTCGACAATATCTATGTAGAACAGGAGAGTGGGAAATGAGCCCGGGGAAAATCACTGTACGAGAAGCCATATCTCAGGCGTTGTGGGAAGAAATGGAAGCCGACCCTAAGGTTTTCATCATGGGTGAAGAGGTCGGTGTGTGGGGTGGAACATACGCGGTGACCAAAGGTTTTTATGACCACTTTGGGCCGAAACGAGTCAAAGACACACCCATCGCGGAGGCGGCTATTGTCGGCGGGGCTATCGGCGCCGCGTTGACCGGCTTAAGGCCGGTGGCAGAATTGATGACCATAAATTTCGCCTTCTCCGCCATGGATCACATAGTGAATGAAGCGGCAAAACTTCATTACATGTTCGGCGGACAGTTCGTCCTGCCTCTGGTCATCCGCGCAGTAGGCGGCGGCGGACGCCAGCTTGGTGCCACTCATTCACAAACACCTGATGCCGTTTTCGCGCATTTCCCCGGTTTGAAGGTGGTCGCTCCGGGAACACCGGCGGATGCCAAAGGTCTGTTGAAATCCGCCATTCGCAGCGATGACCCGGTGTTGTTTATTGAACATGCCACTCTATATCAGCAGCGCGGGGAAGTTCCTGAAGGAGATTTTACTGTGCCGATTGGCCGATCTACCGTACAGAGGCAAGGGAAAGATGTGACCATTGTGACCTACAGCAAAATGCTGGAGATCAGTCAGAAAGCGGCGGAACAATTGTCAGTGGAAGGCATCGAGGCGGAGATTGTAGATCTGCGCACCCTTCGGCCGCTGGATATGGAACCGGTGATTGAATCGGTGAAGAAGACCAATCGGGCGGTTGTGGTCGAAGAAGGCTGGAAATCCTTCGGGGTGGGCTCGGAGGTGGCTGCCCGAATCTATGAGCAGGCTTTTGATTATCTGGACGCTCCGGTGCAACGTGTGGCCCAATTGGAAGTCCCGCTTCCGTATAATCGAAATCTTGAACAATTGGCCTTGCCTAAACCAGAATGGGTGATCAAGGCTGTCAGGGAGGTGCTGTGATGGCTGAGACTGTAACCATGCCCAAGCTGGGCTTTGATATGGCCGAAGGAACACTGGTGCGCTGGATCAAATCAGAGGGGGAGATCGTGAATAAAGGCGATCCACTGGCAGAGATCGAAACGGATAAGGCGACTGTAGAAGTGGAGAGCGCTTTCAGCGGAGTCATACACCGGCGGCTGGTGGAAGAGGGGACGGTGGTTCCGGTGGGTTTGCCCATCGCGATTATTGCTTCATCGGGAGAACAGCTGGTGGATGAAGCTGCCGTTATGAATATTTCTTCTTCTGAAGCGAAAACAGATGTGCAAAAAAAAGATACAGAAATTGTTGAACAGACCGAGTCTGTTCAACTGCCCGCTACCCTTGAAATTATCAAAGCTTCACCCCTGGCGAAACGGATCGCTCGCGAATTCAGCATTTCTCTTGATGAGATCACCGGCAGCGGGCCGGGAGGCAGGATTGTTAAAAGGGATGTCGAGAATGCCGTGGAGGATATCAATAACAGAAAAGTGCAAAGTTTTTCTACTGGTAAAGAAGAAAAAGGATCCATCTCTTCAGTTCTTCCAACGGAATTCTGGCAGATCGACTCTGCGGAAACAAAGGATGAGCATATTCCACTTAGCCGGCTGCGAGCCGCCATTGCCCGCCGAATGGTGGAGGCTAAACAGGCTCCGCACTTTTACATCACCCGGGAGTTTGATATGGCCGGATTGATGAAGTTGCGGAAAGAATTGAACGATTTCCTGCCTGAAGAAGACCGATTGTCGGTTAACGATTTCATTGTGAAAGCCACCGCGCTGACTTTACGCCAGTTCCCAGGATTGAACGCCTCCTATTCCGAAACGGAGATCATTCAACATGGTGACGTAAATATTGGTGTTGCTGTGGCGTTGGACAGCGGTCTGATGACGGTCGTGTGCCGTAAGGCGGACATTAAACCGTTAAGGAGAATATCCACTGAAATCAGGGAAATGGCGGCCAGGGCGCGCGCCGGAAAAGTGAAACCGGAAGATATCGAAGGCTCGACTTTTTCGATCAGTAATCTGGGGATGTACGATGTGGAGAATTTTGCCGCCATCATCAATCCACCGGAGACAGCCATTCTGGCAGTCTCATCGATCAGGCAGGTGCCTGTGGTGGTGGATGGCAGCCTGGCCGTCGGTTCCCGCATGAAAGCTACGTTATCCGCAGATCACCGGGTGACGGATGGCGCTGAAGCCGCCATTTTCCTGCAGAAACTGGCGATTTATCTGGAGAAACCGGCCAGCCTGATGCTGTAGTTTCACTGTTTGGTTTCAGCCGAATTAATATCCGGCGGCGGCAATTCGATGGCCTCACCAGATTCAGGTGCCATGACAGTAATATTGAACTGGTAGGTTTGATTCACCAGTTCGCCTTCGATTTCCTCCTGGATATCCAGGTAGGGTTTTCCCTTACCGCTCACGTAGATGGTGTAATCGTTGCTGTCTTCCCCCTGTTTCTTCATCAGGTTGATCATGGCCATCACCATGATCAACTGGCTGAAAGCTGCCATGAGATCGGGATCGCTCTGAGCCAGCGCCTGCATGGCTTCAGAATCAAGAACATAACTGACCGATTTGTTCCCCCGGTCTTTAAAAACCTCTCGTAATCCCTTGACCAGATCCTGGAAGATATCCTGCGGGGTACGCAGCGTTTGGACTTCCTGGATGCTGATTTTCCGGGATACTTGCAGTTCAGATTGGGCATAGGTTAACTGGATGGACATCGGTTTGGTTGGGTCCGCAAAATCGGCTTTGGTCAACCCAAGCGATTCAGCCGACAGGGTAATATCAAATCGAAATTCCTCTGTTTTTGTTTTGAAATTCAACTGGCTGCTGGCGCGCATGGCCAGGCTGTTATCTGAGTAGTAGGCGAATTGTGTGGATGTGCTGCTGAGATTCAATTCAGACAGGTGCATGGCCATGGCAAAAGATGATACACCGGAAAACTCTGATCCGCTGGCGATCGTTCTTTCTTCACTGCATTCCTTGCTTTCCACTTTTAAATTGGAAAGCGGCTGACTGGTTGTGACTGAACCGGAAGACAATGTAGAAGGTTTTATATTGAGTGACATTCGACCTCCATATCTTAGTATCGGCACAATTTGTATAACGCTGGAGGTCTTTTTCAGATCTCACAGGCAGGAATTCAGATCGAATATCCCTGCCGAAGGAAATCCTTCCGGTCAAAACCTATAAAATTCTAATGGAAGAACCGGAGCTTTCTACAGATCTACGGCATTCTTTCATACAGGCGGGAATAAATAGATGTAAATTCTGAGATCTGCCGCAAATACCGGCGGGTTTCTTCATATCGAATAATCTCCAGGAACAGGTCGGTATCCTGATTGGCAAGGTTCAACCAGATCTCAGAATTTCCCGGCCCGGCGTTATACGCCGCCAGCGCAGCCATAAGATTCCCGTTGAAATATTCCCGCTGGCGTGCCAGGTAATGTGCGCCCAGCCGGATACTTATCATAGGACGGTAGAGATCATCCTCTTTATAATCCTGAGGCCAACCCATGTTACCGGCAATCTCCTGTCCGGTGACCGGCATGATCTGCATGATCCCCCGTGCGCCGGCGGTGGATTCGACAAACCCTTCGAACATACTCTCCTGACGCAAGATACTGAACAGCACAAAGGGATGGATATTCTCATTCTGCGCGGCCTGCAGAACCTCTTCGCGGAAATAAATCCCGAAACGAATGTGGTTGAAATACACCGGCGCTTTCAGGGTGGAGGCGTCGTCCAACTGTGCCATGTCCAAAATCTGCCGGCTGGTGGTGATGGCCGTGCGGTAGAGACCCAGATCAAGCAGAGGATCGAGAAGCCGGAACAACTCAGCCGGATTGGTTTCCCTGCTGGAAACCAGTGCGGACATCTCACGACTGGATTCATTGTATGATCCGAGTTCGTGAAATTCATGCGCACGTTGATAATGTGGATCAGCCGAGAGGTTTCCCGGTGAAGACAGGTCAGTTTCCGGAGGAAGATTGAATGTTTTAATCAACCAGTTCTCGGCTTCTTTTCGTTCACCGGCCAGATCGTAGCCGAGATCATAAGAAGGAGAGGCGGTCAACGGTTGCTGTTCGGTTAACAGCAACCTGGCCCGTTCACTGTAATAACCGGTAGGATCGATCTGTGCCGTGGTTTCCCAGGTAAGGCGGGCGGCGTTTGGATCATTCTGGATCAACTGGGTTTTCCCGATCCAAAACGAGGCGGCTGCCTGATCGGAAGGCTGGGTCGCTAGGACCAATCCTCGCTGGAAGGTATTCAGGGCGCCGGAATAATCGTTGACCCTGTAACGCGTGATCCCTGAAAGGAAGAGAGCCATATATGCATCCGGATAATTGGGATATTCGTTGATGATGCGTTCCCAGGTTTCTATGGCCTGTTGGAAATATTCGCCGCGTTCGTAGATTCGTCCAGCCTCAAAGAGAAAATCGGGTGAATTAGAATCGGTGGGGTACAACCTGACAAAAGAGAGCAGAGTCTCGGATGCTTCCGGGTATCGGTCGATATAAGCCCATTGCGTATAGGCTTTCTCCCGCCAGGCTTTAAGAAAATATTCCGTTCCGGCTGCTTTTTCGATGACCTCATCAAACTGTGAAATCGCATCTGCATATTGCTGCATTTCCCGCAGGCCAAGCGCCCGCAAATAGAATGCGCTCGCATCAGGCTGTTCTGTGGATTTTAAATAACGGTTAAACGCATCCACAGCCAGGGCATATTTTTGCATGTAGTAATCGATCGTTCCGCGCTGCAATTCATTGACCGGTTGTCCGGCATCCACCAGAGCCGATAGAGCCGAAAAGCTATCATAAGCCCGGGGGAAATTGTTAACAGAATCCTGGAAACGGGCGTAGGCCTGTTCGGTCTCGTCCATTTCAAGGTAGATTTGCCCCAGCAACAGGTTGGCCTGGGATTTGTCGTATTCGTTGGAAGCCGGATTTTCGTAGACTGTTTGAAGCTGACGGATCGCGCTATCATTATCCCCGCTGGAACGCAGCGCTTTGGCAATTTTCAGGTCAATGGAAATGGGGCTGTTGATCAATCCGGGTGAGGCTTCCGCCGCAAGATAGGCATTGATGGCATCCCCATATTGTTGAGTGGCTGCCAGAGAATCACCCAGTTTTTCCTGCACGTAATAATCCAGTAAACCGGGGCGTCTGTCCAGGTATTTTTTGTAATGCGGAACGGCTGCCGCCGGGTCATCCTGTGCATCGGCGATCTCTCCCAGCAGGAATTCGCCGAGGGCTGCCCGCGGACTATCTGAATAATTTAAGGTCAGGTCGGTCAATATACGGGCAGCATTCTTCCAATCATCATTTTTGTAATAAGTCAGCCCCTGACCGTACAGGGCGGCTGCGCGAGTTTCATCATCAGTGGCCTCGACAAAAGCTGACTGGTAATCAGCCAGTGCCCGGTTGTAATCTCCACGAAAAACCAGATCATCCGCTTCATGCAATCGAATGACGGGCAGGGGAGTCGGTGTGGGAACTGGAGTGGACGTGGGGAGGATTACCGGAGCGGCGGGAATGTAGGGTGTTTCTGTCGGTTTACCGAGCAGTTTTAATGGATTGGAGGAGGTGGTACAGGCCAGGATCGATAAAACCAGTATGGAAAAGACGGTCAGGATTTGTTTTTTCATGGTTGGCTTTTTATGGAAGAATGGTGACCTGTCAAATGGGGAAGAGAAAATTATTATCTGTGTATTGTACCCGTTTAGCGGCATCGTTGAATCTCATCGTATTACCAAGAATCTACCCTTCATTATGATCACATCCAGGCACCGGGTATGCAGGACGTCCGGACATCGTGCATTCAAATTTGTATAGTTATATCGTATATTTGGATTCACATTCATTTTCTCTCATCAGGCATGATATACTTGCGCGGCACGCAACGCTCTCTATGAGAGCGTATTTGCCTGTGTGTCACAATCCGTGTTCTTCGTGAGGAAATACATGACCATTCTTTGTACCGGGTCGGTCGCTTTTGATTATTTGATGAGTTTTCCTGGATATTTCAAGGATCATATCCTTCCCGAAAAGCTCGAAAGCATCAGCCTGTCATTCCTTGTAGATTCTATGGTCAGGCAGCGCGGCGGAATCGCGCCCAATATTGCCTACAACCTGGCACTGCTGGGTGAAAAACCCCGGCTGCTGGCAACCGTCGGTGAAGATTTTGAAGAATATCGCGCGTGGCTTGAACAGCACGGTGTGGATACCCGATGCGTGAAAGTCATCAACGGAAAATATACGGCTTCTTTCTTTGCCAATACCGATAAATCGAATGCCCAGATCGCCAGCTTTTACGCGGGAGCCATGGCAAACGCGGCTGAATTGCATATCGCCGATGCCCAGAAAGGTGATATCTCGCTGGTAGTGATCTCACCGAATGACCCGGCGGCTATGGATCAGTATGTGAATGAATGTAAAAAAATGAAAATCCCCTATCTGTATGATCCCAGCCAGCAGATCGTGCGCATGGACAAAGACATGTTGTGCAACGGCGTGGAAGGTGCCGACAGCCTATTCGTTAACGAATATGAATTTGATTTACTGCAGAATGCCACCGGATTGAAAGCCGATGATATCCGCCGGAAGGTGCGCTTTATGGTGGTTACTCAGGGCAAGGAAGGCGCTCTGGTATATGCTGATGATAAAGAATATGTCATTCCGATCTTCCCGCCTGTTGAGATTCAGGATCCTACCGGAGTGGGAGATGCTTTTCGTGGCGGATTCCTGCGTGGATTAACGCTTGGTCTGGACTGGCAAACCTGTGGTCAAATGGGATCGCTGTCTGCCACCTACTGTCTGGAAAGACGGGGTACTCAGAATCATGCCTATACCCCGCAAGAATATATTAATCGTTACCGTACGCGTTTCGATGATCGGGGTGCGCTGGATACCCTGTTGAATAGTTGAGATTAACTGGAGGATTTGCATGTCGAATTATGATGTCAAGGATATGAATCAGGCCGAAGGCGGCCGTCGACGCATCGAATGGGCTGAACGGGAAATGCCCGTTTTACGCTCGATTCGTGAACGATTTGAAAAGGAACGTCCGCTGGCCGGAGTACGTATGTCTGCCTGCCTGCATGTGACCGCTGAAACCGGCAATCTGGCCCGCACCCTGCAGGCTGGCGGCGCCGATCTGGTACTGGTGGCATCCAATCCGCTTTCCACCCAGGATGATGTGGCTGCATCCCTGGTCACCAACTTCGAGATCCCCGTGTTTGCCATCAAGGGCGAAGACAATTCAACTTATTACAAACATTTGAATGCCGCTCTGGCCCACAAACCCCAGATCACTATGGATGACGGCGCCGATCTGGTTTCCACATTACACAAGGACCATCGTGACCTCCTGCCGCAGGTGCTGGGCGGAACCGAAGAAACAACCACCGGTGTTATCCGCCTGCGTGCCATGGCGGCCGACAAAGCCCTGAATTTTCCTGTTGTGGCTGTGAACGATGCCATGACCAAACATTTCTTCGATAATCGCTATGGAACCGGCCAATCGACCATCGACGGGATCATTCGCGCCACCAATATTTTGCTGGCCGGCAAAACCTTCGTTGTGGCCGGTTACGGCTGGTGCGGACGCGGCCTCGCCAACCGGGCGCGCGGATTGGGTGCCAATGTGATCGTCACCGAAGTTGATTCTTTGAAAGCTCTGGAAGCGGTGATGGACGGTTTCCGGGTGATGCCGATCAAAGAGGCCGCCAAAATTGGCGATATCTTCTGCACAGTGACCGGTGATTTG
The DNA here is from genome assembly GCA_012798535.1 of Leptolinea sp. Classification (GTDB taxonomy): domain Bacteria; phylum Chloroflexota; class Anaerolineae; order Anaerolineales; family Anaerolineaceae; genus Leptolinea. The sequence goes on along the minus strand of JAAZMZ010000027.1, from coordinate 10,041 downwards.
AATGTGATCGATGAAGAACACTTCGCGGTGATGAAAGATGGCGCCATCGTTTCCAACTCCGGACACTTCAATGTAGAGATCAATATTCCTGCGCTGGAAAAGATGTCGGTTTCCAAGAAACTGGTGCGTCCGTATGTCGATCAGTATGAACTCAAGGACGGCCGCCAGATCCATATTCTGGGCGAAGGCCGCCTGATCAACCTGGCTTCCGCCGAGGGCCATCCGGCCAGTGTTATGGATATGTCATTCGCCAATCAGGCGCTTTCTGCGGAATACATGGTGAAGAACCACGCTAAATTGGAAAAGAAAGTCTACAGCGTTCCCGAAGAGATCGATCAGGAAATTGCCCGCCTGAAATTGCTCTCCATGGGTGTGCTCATTGATACATTGACCAACGAACAGGTCAAATACCTGAATTCCTGGCAGGAAGGTACCTAGAATTTAATTCCCTGCCATAATGGCCATGTTGCCAAGAGCGCTCCAGGATGCAAGAAAGATCTGGAGCGTTCTTTCATAATAACGCCCGTTATCGGCTATGCTCACCGAATCCGGTGTGTAACCGGTCACGATCACAGTATGTTCAAAATTGGCGACAATGGTGGTATTGCCGTTTGAATCCTGATACTGGATGGGATTTCCGGGGACGGTGTTGTAGATCACCCAGGCGATCACCGGTCTGCCGGAAGCGATCTCATATTTTAGATCCTCCCAGGATAGTCCTTTTGCGGAGCGCGCGCTTACCCCGAATTCATTAAGCTGGTCTGCTATGGGATCGGCGTGAATACCGTAAGAATTGGGCGGCAATTGCCCCTGCTGACCGTCAAATCTGCCCACAAAACCGAGATCTGGATTATCAGAATGGGGCAGACTACCCAGAAATACATTCTCGTCGATTGGCACGCCATAGAAAGCTGCCCAATCCACGGCTGTTCGGGCTTCACAGTCCAGTGTGAACCACTGGGGATTGGTGACCACGCCTTCAATCTGATAGCTATCAGGGGGGAATTCCAGAGCCGGATCAGGCTCGTCCTGAGGGGGCGGGATGATCTCCTCGATGGCCACCGGGGGAGTTGGTGTAGGCCGGAAGGGGAATCCGATAGATGTCGGAAGACGCAGCGGCAGGAAGGGTGTTCTTGTGGGATTAATCACCGGTTTCGCTGCTATCTCTGTGGGGGCAACCGTGCTATTTGTTTGCGCCAGGTTCTGATCGATGTTTTGAACTGTCAACCATGCGGCGAACACAATGCAAAGCAGGGTCATGAACAGGCCGGCTGCGATGATCAACCACTGCCAGGATTTGATTTCATTCACGCCGTAATTTTACCCGGTTTGCCATCAGGGAGTGGAAGCCGCGCGTGGAACGACCTCAATCACAATAAAGATAGGATCTCCAAAAGGAACGCCATCCGGCGTGTATGCCTGCCAGGCTGAGCGGTACTTTCCCTGACCTTCCGGAGCTTTGAACGGAATGCGAATGACCGTCTGGCTACCCGCCAGAGCAGGAGTAAGTGATTGCGCGGTTGTAGAACCCATGGGATCGCCACCAGTCAATCGCAGCGAATAGCGGTTGTTCCAATTGCAGGTACCCTGATTTTCTACCAACCAGCGTTTGTCGATGTTTTCACCGGGCGCGAAGATGGTCCCATCCGGGATAGTAATATCGTTGATATATGCCAGCAGATTACTGCAGCCGCTTTCCAGGGTGGGTACGAAGGCAGGGGCGGCCGTGGCGGGCAGCGTCGAAAGAGGCAGTGGAGAAGCGGTCACCGCCAGCGTGGGTGGAACGAAATAGGTGGCAGCCCGGGCACTGTGATTCGATTCAGTACACCCGGCATGAAATATCAGATACAAAAAGAGAAAGGCGCAAATTTTACGCGCCCTGATCGGATTCATCCTCGCCTTCACCGCTCAGTGCCAGGGGGATATCTCCACCTGTGGCCCGTTGTCTGACGGCTAACTCGATCTCTTTGGTGATTTCCGGATTCTGCTGCAGAAATTCCTTGGCGTTTTCCCGGCCCTGTCCCAGACGGACATCCCCGTATGAGAAGAAAGCCCCCCGTTTGGTGATAATCTCAAGCTGGGTAGCAAGATCGATGATATCACCCACTTTCGAGATACCCTGGTTGTACATGATGTCGAACTCCGCGGTGCGGAAAGGAGGCGCGACTTTGTTCTTCACAACCCGCACACGCGTGCGGTTGCCGGTGATCTCATCCCCCATTTTGATCTGTTGGATACGCCGGGTATCAAGGCGCACCGACGCATAGAATTTTAACGCCAGACCACCCGGGGTGGTTTCAGGATTGCCGAACATGACTCCGATTTTCTGGCGAAGTTGATTGGTAAAGATCATGGCTGTCTTGGTCTGGTTTATAGCGCCAGAAAGCTTGCGCAGTGCCTGTGACATCAACCTGGCCTGCATACCCATAGTGGCGTCGCCCATATCGCCTTCGATTTCTGCACGTGGAACCAGCGCGGCGACTGAGTCCACCACAACCAGATCAACAGCCCCGGAACGCACCAGCGTTTCCGCGATTTCCAGAGCCTGTTCGCCGGTATCCGGCTGGGAGATCAGGAGATTATCCAGGTTGACCCCGCAGTGTGAGGCGTATACCGGATCCAGCGCGTGTTCCATATCAATATAGGCGGCTGTTCCGCCCAGCTTCTGGGCTTCAGCCACTATGTGCTGGCAGATGGTGGTTTTTCCGGATGACTCAGGACCGAATATCTCAGTGATCCGTCCTCGGGGAATACCGCCGACACCCAGAGCAATATCCAGCGAAAGTGAACCGGTGGGAATGGCTTCAATTGTCAGATGGTGAGCTTCACCCATGCGCATGATGGAACCTTCACCATAACGTTTCGTGATATCCGCCAGCGCCTTTTCCAGAACTGCCCGGCGGGCTTCATCCATGGCAGAAGGCATGGGTATGTTTGTTGAAGGATCGTTCGAACCTGATTTGCGGGCCATTTTTCTCTCCTGTGCCGTGATTTTTTCAGTATAGCATGATTGTTCTAAATGTCAAGAAATCCATTTAAGGCTTTTTATGCCAGTTAAACACGGATGGAATTTGGAGGAAAATCAGAAAAACACGCAGAATCCGGCTGATTTCTGCATCAATTCCCGTAAGAGGTTTGCAGGCATTGCAGCCAGGTTGCTTTATTCCCCTGCGGTTGGCCGGGGACCGCGGCTATTACCGGGACCACCTGCGCTGATGGATCCACCTCGTCTAGATAAACCTCTTTGAGGTTTACATTCAACCAGCGGGCAGGCAGCCAGCCGATGGCAGCCGGATTTTCTGACAATGCCTGCGCCAGGCTCTGGGGATCGGGAGCCAGCCAGACACGTCTGAGGTTGGTGGATTGTGAATCAGGTGCCAGGCGCGCAATTTCAGCTGAAATGTCTTCGCCCGGTGTGTAATGCCAGGCTTCAATCGACCGTGATTTGAAATCGCCCGTTGTTTCACACGCCGGACAGTAGGCCGCCAACGCTTCTGCCCAGGTGGCGAAACCGCCTTTAACTAGAAAGACGGCCTGACTGATCTTCAACCTGACCAATGGGTTATCTTTATGGGAAGCGAAAATCAAGCGGTCTGATCCCAGGCGGTACGCCTGCATTCCGGCCGGAAGGCGGACATCTCCCCAGAGCAAAGAGACATCCGCACCAGTCTTACCGATTTCGTCGACCGTTTTTTCTTCCAGGATAATATGCGTGTTTTCGACCTGCAGCGCGCAGGCCTGTATCGCGGGGGATAGATATCGTAGCGTGGATGATAATTCCACCCGCAGAGAGGTTGACGCAGTCTTTTCCGGCTGGCAGCCTGCCAGCCAGATAGAAATCAAGATCAATCCAATCGAAAACAGTCTACCGGATGAATGAGACAACCAGCACCACAGCCCCCAGTATCGCACAGTAAACCGCGAATACTGTCAGTGAACGGCGGTTCAGAAATGACAGCAGCCATTTAATGGATAGGTATCCGACAACGGCTGCTACCAGAGTTCCGATGAGGATTACTGGCAGGAAAGAAGAAAGGTTGGCAACACCCGGAAGATCCAGCGCGCTGTACAGGCCGGCGATCAACATGATAGGAATGGACATCAGAAAAGAGAATTTTGCGGCATCAGCGCGTTTTAATCCACGCATTAATCCGACGGAAATTGTCGCTCCCGAGCGGGAAATGCCGGGGAAAATGGATATTGCCTGACCAAGTCCGATCCACAGGGCATCCAGCCAGTTGATGGAGGAAAAACCACGCTGCTTGCGGCCGTTGTATTCGGAGATCAACAGCAATATGGCCGTACCGAAAAGCAGAATTCCCACGGCACGAGGGTTTGAGAAGGCTTCCTCGACGATTGATTTGACCGATACTCCGGCTATACCCCCCGGGATAGAAGCCAGAATAAGCAGCCATCCCATACGCGATTCAACCGTCGCAAATGGTTTGCGCGCGGCTATCCCTTTGAAGAACTCAACCACGATGGTGATCAAATCTTTCCAGAAATAGACGATCACGGCCAGCAGTGTTCCCAATTGGACGAGTACATCGAAAACGAAGACCTGATCTGCCGGAATAGTCCAGTTGAGAAGAAATGGAACAATCACCAGATGGGCTGAACTGGAGACAGGCAGGTATTCGGTTAGTCCCTGGGTAACACCCAGGAGAATTGCTTGAAATATGGTCATGTTTACCTCAATGTGAAAATTTTTCTTTCCCGTACAGGATGATTGTACTGCGATAGAAATTCCTTTGCGAAGTCGGTAAAGTGTTGTTCCACAATGGCTTCGCGGCACAGCCGTACCAGCCGCAGCAGGGTGAAAAGATTGTGGATGGAGATTAATGTGGAAGCCAGCAATTCACGCGCCGAGATCAGGTGACGGATATAGGCACGGGTGAAATGCTGGCAGGTATAACATCCGCAGGTTTCATCGATGGGTTGGGGATCGTGGGCATGGACGGCATTCAACATATTCACCCGGCCGCGTAGAGTCATGGCCGACTGGTGCCTGGCCAGCCGGGTGGGAAGGACACAGTCGAAAATATCAATTCCGCGTAGGATGCCGTTCACCAGGTCTTCCGGAGAGCCCACTCCCATCAGATAGCGCGGTTTTTCTAGGGGCAGGAATGGCTGAATGGCATCCAGCACGGCGTGCATCTCCGCTTTGCTTTCACCCACCGAAAGACCGCCGATCGCTACACCGTCAAAGGGCTGCCCGGCCGTCCATTGCGCGGATTGAAGCCGCAGGTCTTCAAATACACCGCCCTGAATGATACCGAAAAGAGCCTGGTCTGCACGAGTCTTTGCCTGCAGGCAGCGATCTGCCCAGATAGTGGTACGTTCCAGCGCCTGTTCATTGTAGGCCCGATCTTGAGGCGGGGCACACTCATCGAATGCCATGATGATGTCGGCACCAAGTTTTTCCTGGATATCTATGGATTTCTCGGGTGTGAGCCGGTGCATTGAACCGTCAATATGGCTCTTGAATGTCGCCCCGTCCGCGTCGATCTTGCGGATGGCGGCCAGAGAGAAAACTTGAAACCCTCCAGAATCGGTGAGGATCGGTCCCGGCCACTGCATGAATTCGTGCAAGCCACCCATCTCCGCGATCAAATCCGCACCCGGACGGAGGTAGAGATGGTATGTGTTGCTCAGCACGAGAGACGCGCCGAGCTCTTCAAGCTGGGCCGGAGTTACGGCTTTTACCGTGGCCTGCGTTCCAACCGGAGCAAAGATGGGGGTGGGTATATCTCCGTGAGGTGTGTGATAGATCCCGGCACGCGCGCCACCTTCGGAGGCTATTGTTTCGAATGAAAACCGTTCAGATATGGTCATTATTCCGCTTTAAAATTCCCTGTAAGCAAAGGATTATACCTGAGGAGCGCTTGCGTTATCTCTTTCGAATGATATACTACCGCTCATGAATATCAACGACTATACGGATTGGCTGGAAATTGATCTGGGAGCTTTTAAAAACAACATTAAACGAATGAAACAGATCACCGGAAAGCCGGTGATGGCAGTGATCAAAGCTAATGGATACGGGCATGGACTGGTGGAGATCGCGCGGGCTGCCCTGCAGGGAGGGGTGGAAGTCTGTGGAGTAGCCAGGGTGGAGGAGGCGTTCCGCATCCGGCGGAAGGGCATCTACGGAAAGATCCTCGTGCTGGGTGGTGCTATGCCGGATTGTGTTCCCTTTGTCATGGCAGAAGATGTATCTTTGACCATATCAGACCTGCAAACCGCGCAAACCTTTTCGGCGGAAGCTGTGAGCAGGGGCGGAAAAATTCATGTTCATGCCAAAGTGGATAGCGGAATGAATCGGCTGGGTGTTCCGGTGGAAGAAGGGTTGGATTTCCTGCGCCGTTTGAATGAGATGCCCGGTTTAGAGGTGGACGGCCTGTTCACCCATTTCGCCCGGGCGGATGAGATCCATGCCGGAACGACTGAAGCTCAGTTGGAGCGTTTTTTGAAATTCCTGGATGATGTGGAACGGGCTGGCTTGCGGCCTTCACTGGTTCACGCCTCCAATTCCGCCGCATCGCTCTTCTTCCCTGATGCGCGGTTTGATATGGTGCGCCCCGGTATTGCCCTGTTTGGCATCAATCCCGCACCGGATGCCGTGTTGCCCGAGGGATTCACGCCAATTTTGCAATGGAAAACCCGTCTCATCTCGGTCAAAGATATCCCCGCAGGCAGCGGGATCAGCTACGGGCATAAATACTTCACCAGAAAGACGGAAAGAGTGGGAGTCATTGCGGTCGGCTATGCCGACGGTTTTCGTAGGGTGGAAGGGAATCAGGTGTTGATCCGCGGGAAGTACGCTCCGGTGATTGGATCCGTCTGCATGGATCAATGCATGGTCAACCTGGATGAAATACCAGAAGCCCGATTGGATGACGAAGTGGTATTGATCGGAAGGCAGGGCGACAGACAGATCAGTGCCGAAGACATAGCGAATAGCTGGGGGACGATTGCGTATGAAGTGATCTGCGGCCTGCCCGCCCGTCTGCCGCGGATTTACAGGGACGCATGATGGCGGACATCCAATACTCGAATGGACAAAAACCGAAACGCTGGATAGCTCCGCGAAAGATCACCCCGGAAGCGGAGAAACAATTATCTATTTACCCGGCTGCTTTTCGTCAGGTACTGTATCATCGCGGATTCGATACAGCTGTAAAAGCGCATGATTTTTTACAGGGTTCAACGGAAGAGAATGATCCCTTTGCTATGAAGGGAATGGATGAGGCAGTCGCTCTCTTGCTTGCCACAATTCAGGCAGGAAAGAGTATTGTAGTGTACGGCGATTACGATGTCGATGGGGTGACGGCCACTGCGCTGCTGGTTCAGGCTATTCGTTTATTGAATGGAAATACCAGGGAATATATTCCCAACCGTTTTGACGAGGGTTACGGCCTCAATAGCGATGCCATCGAAATGCTCAGAGGGCAGGGAACTGATCTGATCATAACCGTTGATTGCGGGATTCGTTCAGTGCGAGAAGCCGAACTGGCCAGAAAACTGGGAATGCGCCTCATCATCAGCGATCACCACCATCCGCTGGGGATGGTTCCACCGGCCGATGTGGTGATCTGCCCGCGTCAGGAGGGAGATGTTTACCCCTACAAAGACCTGGCCGGAGTGGGAATTGCTTACAAAATTACCCGGGCTCTTTTTCAGCAGGCCGGTCTTGATCCGCGGGAAGCAGCGCAATGGCTCGACCTGGTCGCGCTGGGCACTGTTTCGGATATTGCTCCATTGACCGATGAAAACCGCCTGCTTGTGAAACGCGGGCTGCATTTGTTGCAAACGAAACCGCGTCAGGGAATATTTTCCTTGATGGCCGTGGCAGATATCAAACGTCCCGGCGCGCTCACGGCAGCTGATATTGGCTTCAAACTTGGACCGCGGTTGAATGCCGCCGGCCGTATGGAATCGGCTCTGGATGCCCTCCATCTCCTGATGAGTTCAGATGCACAGGAAGCCGGATTACTGGCGCAGAAGCTGCAAATCCAGAATGCCGACCGTCAGGACAGAACCCTTCAGAACCAGAAATTTGCCGAATCTCAATTAACAGATATCGCGAATCTACCGATCCTGATTTCTTTTGGATCGGAAGAAGAATTCCACTCCGGAATCGTCGGACTGGTTGCCGCCCGCCTGGTGGAATGCCATTACCGTCCAACGGTGATCGGTGTGATCGGAGAAGAGTACACACGGGCTTCCTGCCGCAGCATCGACGAGTTTCATATCACTCGGGCGCTGGACGAATGTGCCGACCTGATGGTTCGGCACGGCGGGCACAGCAAAGCGGCCGGTTTCACCGTGCTCAACGAGAACCGTGAAGAATTGAAGGAACGGTTATTGGAAATCGCTGCCCGGCAGTTGAAACCTGAAGACCTGATCCCCGGCATTCAATTTGACGCGGAAACAGGATTGAATGAACTGCAGGCGCCTCTGCTTGCCTTTCTGGAGCAGATGGAACCTACCGGCAATGAAAATCCTAAACCGATCTTTTTAACACGCGGTCTGCAGGTGCTGCGAAAGTGCCGCATCGGGCATGAAAAAACTCATCTTCGGATGACAGTCAGAGATGAAAACGGCACGGTTGTAGACGCTGTGGCGTTTCGTCTGGGAGACTGGGCTGACAATATGCCCGAAAAGATCGATATTTTGTATCACTTTGAGCTAAATGAATACAACGGACAGATGTCATTCCAGTTGAATGTCCGGGATATTCGCCCATCAGAAAATTAGAGAGACTATGCTGGCTACCATTCCATCGAAGCGCAATGCCATAATCATGGCTGCCGTTGTTACCACCATCTGGTCGACCAGTTGGATATTCATCAAGATCGGTTTGCAGGAAATTCCGGCGCTGCCCTTTGCGACCCTGCGCTATTTCTTCGCGTTCCTCATTTTGCTGCCCTGGTTGGTCAAGACGCCTACCAGGCAGGTGATCCGCGCTTTTGGGTGGAAAGACTGGCTCATCCTGGCCGGATTATCGATGCTGACCTATCCCTTGAATCAGGGAGGATTGTTTGTCGCGCTGAGCTATCTTCCGAATACAACGGTCAGCCTGCTTCAAAACTTCAGCCCGGTTTTCATCGCATTGCTGGGAAGTCTGGTATTAAAAGAAACGGTGAATCGCACACAGTATCTTGGAATGACCGTACTTCTCTCAGGAGCGTTGGTCTTCTTCCTTCCGCTGGAATCCACCAATCTCTCTGTCCCCGGCTTGATTGCCTCGCTTGTAACCCTTTTTTCCAATGTAGTAGGTTCCGTATATGGGCGCAAATTGCTGCGGGCAGGTACTTACCCGGTGATCATCTTCACCGGCGTTTGTATGGGTATCGGTTCGGTCGTTATGATGGTGGTCTCACACGCCTGGGAATGGATTCCGCGCGTCAGTCTGACCATGTGGGGTATCCTGGTTTTCCTCTCTGTGGTGAACACCGCGCTGGCTTTCAATGTATGGAATACCGCGTTGCAGCGTCTGACGGCCTTCGAAGCCAATATCATCAACAACACCATGCTGGTGCAGATCGCCATTCTGTCATGGATCTTCCTGGGAGATGTCATCACCTGGAAAATGGCGGTCGGAATGCTGCTGGTGATGGGTGGTGCGGTGCTGGTGAATTTGCGGGGAAGTGCCTAGAGATACGGGTTTACCAGATCTTATATTGTGATCCAGAAGACCTGCACAGTCTTGCCGTCCGAGTGTTCGAATTCACGTTCCAATCCGCCGCCGCATTTCATTATGGTCTTACGAGAAGCCGTGTTTTCTTTTTCACAGGCCAGCATCACGCGTTCCAATCCCAACTGCCGGCACTTTTCCAGCGCCAGTTCAAGCATGCGGGTCGCGTAGCCTTTGAAGCGTTCAGAAGGCCGCACACCATACCCGATATGCCCTCCGTTATTTCGCAGGAAGTCGTTCAGGGTGTGGCGGATGTCGATCATACCCACAATACGCCCATCGCTTTCACGAATCCCGAAGAAAGTGCTCGATACCACCCAGCCTTCTTGCACGGTCGCCGG
>JAAZMZ010000026.1 GCA_012798535.1 Leptolinea sp. | reverse complement strand
TCTCGTGGCCAGCAGCCAGGATTCCGGCAGTGCTTTATATACGATTGACGGTTCTCCGGTCGTGTCGTTGTCCAATAAGCCGGTGGAAAAAGCCTTCTTCACACCAGACAGCCGCAAACTCTATTTTACGGTCGAAAATTCTCTGTTCGCAGTGGCCGCGCCAGACTGGAAGCCGCTCAGCCACCCTGATGGCACCTCCCTGTTTGGTTGGGTGGGTTATTGACTCTGGTTTCCAGATTATCAATAAAGGTGTTGGATTATCCAGGCTGCCTTCTTCCTTCCCGCGTATAATGCCTGATATGCCAAAAAACCCTGCAGAACAGATCGCGCTTGCCCGCGAGGTATATCGCCGGTTGTTGGCCGCCTTTGGATTGCCCGCTTGGCGGATGGCATTAAGCCCGGTGGATGAGCTGGTTTCCACCATTTTGTCTCAAAACACAAACGACAGAAACAGAGACACGGCTTTTGACCGGCTAAAAAGAACCTTCCCCACCTGGGAAGCTGTGCAGGATGCCGATACACAAATGGTGATTGAATGCATCCGTCCCGCCGGCCTGGCCAACCAGAAAGGTCCACGCATCCAATCGGTACTTCGTGAAATCTCATCAGAACGAGGGAATCTCGATCTGAATTTTCTTAAAACCCTGCCGGTTGAAGAAGCACGGAGTTGGTTGCTGCGTTTCAACGGCGTCGGGCCAAAGACGGCCGCCATCGTGCTGCAGTTTTCACTGGAAACGCCGGCTTTCCCCGTGGATACACATATCTATCGGGTCAGCGGCCGCCTCGGTTTGCGTCCGCAAAAAATGACCGTCGAGCAGGCGCACCCGCACCTGGCCGGCCTGTTCGATCCATCAACGTACGGACCGGCGCATCTGAACCTGATCCGCCTGGGACGTGAAATTTGTCTGGCACGCAAACCAAAATGTAATCTTTGTCCGCTTATGGATATTTGCTCCTATGCCAGAAGCCTGTAGGAATATCAGCCGATCTCCAGCTGGATCCAATTCGCAATCCGTATCGGGTAGAATATCGACAGCATATTTTCACTGGTCTGGCGGATGAAATCAAACTCGGTTTCTACGATCTTTATATCCATACTCTGCGGGATGGCCGCCGGGTTTCTTATCGGCACGCAGGTATTCACCGTATGGGCGGCTGCCCGGACAAATGGGCTGTTTATTCTGACGATCACTTCTCTTGGATGTGTGATTCTGTTCGGCCTTCTGATCTGTTATACGGGCAGGAATACCATTCAAAAACTACCGCGGGAATCCCGTACCATCCTTCTTGTTGCACTGGCAGGTTTCTCCGGTTTGATGACGATCACTTTTCCACTTCCCCAGAGATTGACACCTGACCGCTTTCAGACTCTGGTCATCCGGCCGGTGGAAGAAAGCTCTGCCATCCTTATCGAAGAGGTCAAAATCAACGGCGGACCGGTGATCCTTGCCGACCACCTCCCCTCCACGGGCTGGCAGATCACCCCCTACGGTGTGGAAAGCGACGGGAAAAGCGCAATTCCTTTTGTCATCCAGAAAATGGGAGAACAGACCAGCACCGTCGAAATCCTCCTGGGTAAGGGACCGCAATATGGTCAGGCCAGGCTACGACTCGGTTGGCAGGAGCAGTTGGCAGATTTGTATTTGCCAGCTACCGAATCCGAGACAATCTTCCGATTCACCTCCCCGGCTGATCCAATAGTCTGGGATACGATTTTCCACCTGAGTATCTGGTTTCTGATTTTTGGCATCAGCTTGATATTCCTGAGTATCATTCTCTCCGGAGAACAACTCGCCAGTCTTGCCAATTTCTTCGCCAAAAAATCCCGCTCCATGTTGTTCTGGATCGTGATTTCTTTCCTTTTCTGGTATGGTTTCGCTTATGTGCACAGTGTATTCTTTGATGCCTCGCATTTCATGCAAAATGGAAACTTCCTTCCGGCCATCCGGCCGATTGGAAATGACCTTAACCTGATCCTTAAAGCCGGGGATTCGGTTGTCAGCGGCGGATCACCGTACGTTGGAGCCAACAAATACCCGCCCTTCGCCACCGTATTATTCGTGCCTCTGGCTATAATCGATAAACAGGCCGCTTTTCAAATCCAGACAATATTGACCTACCTGTCTTATGCTCTGGTGACGCTGTTCACACCTCTGGTTTTTTCGCGAAATCGAACACTGCCTGCCTTTTCCTGGCTGTTATTTGGAATTGGCCTCTTCTCGTACGGGCTATCCTTTGAAATCGAACGCGGGCAGTTCAACCTGACGGCCATTGCCTGCACCTTCTTTGCCATTTATCTGTTCCACAGATTTCCCCGGCAGCGCTGGCTGGCGTATATCCTGTTCACTTTTGGCATCCAATTGAAGCTCTATCCGGCCATTTTCATTCTCTTTTTTGTAGATGACTGGAAAAAATGGAAAGAAACGCTGCTTCGCTGGTGTGGAATCGGGCTGGCGAACGTGCTACTGCTATTCATTCTGGGGAAGGATATTGCCCTGACCTATTTATCTTCCCTATTCGTGATGGTCAACACAGCCGGTGTGATCGATTGGCCGGGCTCGCATAGCGTCTTTGGTTTCCTGGGATTTGTCAATTATTCTCTAAATCTTCCCGCGGGAATAATCAAGGCGTTTGAAATTTGTCTTCAATTCGTAGTACTTCTCATGGTTTTATATTGCGCCTATCGGGCTTATCGCGAGAACCGCCTCCTCGATCCATACCTCTTTCTTTCCTGCACTCTGGCCGCGCTGACCCTCCCGGCGCTGAGCCATGATTACACACTCAGCTACCTTGTTGGTCCTGTAATATGGCTTTTAGCCTATCTGGAAGAAAACCAGGCCGACTCCAGTGGGCAGGCGGCATTAGCAGCAGGTCAGAATCTGATCCCGATTGTGCTTCTGGTATTTTGTTTTACCGGGACATTCTTCTCGTATCTGCAAAAACCGGTTTTGCTGCAGAATCAGTTCCCTGCATTATTTATTATGCTGGTGTGCACCGCCCTCCTCGCGAAGCGAGACACAACCACTGTGATGAAAGATCTCACCTGAGACTGTTTTGGAATACCGCAGCCTGTCCGGCAAACAGGCTTTCCGGCCAGAGATCAATCTTGGATCAATGAAGAATCCATTTCGGTTGTAAAAACGGTCACCGCCTTACCGCGGATTTCCACCCGGCTGCCGCGATCCATAACCATTAGATGACCTCCCCGGGTGCTGGCCTGAAAGGCAGACATTTCTTTTTTACCCAGTTTCCTTGACCAGTAGGGAGTCAAGGCGGTGTGTGCCGAGCCGGTGACCGGATCCTCGTCCACACCCGCACCGGGAGCGAAGAAACGTGAGACGAAATCATAGTTACTCGAAGATGATCGCGCGGTGACAATCACGCCGCGGATATTGACACGCTTCAATTGTGAATGGTCCGGCTTGAGTTCGCGTACTTTTTCCTCACTATCCAGTTCCACCAGGTAATCCATTTTATTGGAGCCGACAAACAGAGGGTTGGTAACATGCAGCCCTTCCAACAGCCCGGCAGGAATTTCCGCCGGTTCCACCTGCTTGGCCGGGAAATCCAGGGCGATCCAATCATCGTTCAACAATCGCGCCGTCAACAGGCCGCTGCGGGTATAAAATCTGGCTTCTTCATCCGAGCGCAGGAATCCCTGCTCCCACAGTATATGCGCGCTGGCCAGTGTTGCATGACCACAAAGGTTCACTTCCACCGCCGGAGTGAACCAGCGGAGGGAATATCCTTCTTCTTCCACTTCCCGCGGAGATAAAAATGCCGTTTCCGAGAGATTCATCTCGCGCGCCATATTGCGCATCCATTCTTCGGCGCGCGGTTTCGGGCTGATATACACCCCAGCCGGATTTCCTTTAAAAGGAATTTCTGTAAAAGCGTCGACCTGATAGATGATGTTATGCATCCAGTTTCTCTCCCTGTGGGAATAGCTCCTGAATGGAAATATTCTCCTCCCCCACCAGCAATTTCAATGTGGTCAGCACCTCATCACATACATGTGTCGTGTGATTGGGGAAGTCTAGTTGGTATTTCTGATCATTCTCGAATAATAGAAAATCAAAACGATCTTTCCCCGGATGAGCGGTCAATATGGTATGCGCCCGCACCAGCCGGGCTTTATCACGTTCGCGGTCTCCAGTCGGAGTGAGGGTAACCGTTACTTTCTGCGGGACAGCATCCGGATCCATGTTTTTTGAACCTTCAGCAGACGATTCTGCCGAAGGTTCGCTAGCTTCGGTTGATTCGCGGATTTGCGGCAGAGTATCTTCTTTTTGACCGTTATTTCCACTGGTTACCCCCGGCCAGACACCATTTTCATTATTGTAAAGTTGCTCAACTTTCTCATTCGGGCGGGGCAAAGGATCTTCATAATTTTCATCAGAGGGTGGCAGCGCCGACCAGTCCGGCTCGGCTTCCTCGTTAGTGATCTGGGCAGGTTCTCCGGCCTGCGCCGGTTTCTTCCCGGCATCCTCTGGCTCGGATTTCTTCTTCTTCTTTTTCAAAGGTTTGGATAAATCGATCTCTTCCAGATGATCCACCAGCACTTTTGGATCACCGGATTCACAGTCAGCTTTGCCCGTCGCCAGAATGACCGCATCCGGCCGGATGAGGTCGGCGCACAATTCCCAGACCCGTGGGAAGATGATCAATTCGATGAAACCCTGCACATCCTCAATTGTGGCGAATCCCATGGCATTGCCGTCTTTGGTCGTGTGGGTGCGGAACCGGGTCACCATGCCGGCCACCGTAATCTTTTCCTTGGGACTGGTTTCCTTAAGCTGGGCAGAGAAATGTGTTACCGCCTCTTTCATATATGCCATATAGGGAGAAAGCGGGTGATCGGAGACATACAGGCCGATCAACTCCTTTTCCCATTCCAGCTTTTCGCGGCGGTCCACTTCCGTCACCATCGGCAGCACAATATGTTCCTCGACACCCTGAATGGTGCCAAAGAACGTCATCTGGCCGGACTGCGCCGCTTTAAAATGACTTCCACTGACTGAGATAACCTGATCCAGAGCCTGCAACAGCGCAGCGCGCGGGCCGAATGAATCCAGCGCGCCAACTTTGATCATCGATTCAAGCGGACGGCGGCCGACAGCCCGCAGATCCACCCGCCGGGCAAAGTCATTCAGATCTTTGAACTTTCCTCCCGCATTGCGCACGGAGAGAATTGTCTCCACCGGGCTTTGACCGACATTCTTGATAGCCCCCAGGCCGAAGCGAATCTCGCTGCATTTGCCTTCGCAATCTTCGATGGTGAAATCCCAGCCGCTGGCGTTGATATCCGGCGGAAGCACGTTGATCCCCAAAGAACGGCAGTCGGCAATATAAAAAGCAACTTTCTCCGTTTCATTTTTTGAGGCTGAAAGCAGCGCGGTCATGTACTCAATGGTGTAGTGCGTCTTCAGGTAAGCCGTCTGCACGGCGATCACACCGTAATCCGCCGCATGGCTTTTATTGAAACCATAACGGGCAAAGTTCTCCCAATCTTCAAAAATGGCCGCGGAGGTCTCCTCAGGTATGTTGTTCACTTTCGCGCCGGTGATAAATTTCTGGCGGTGCTTCATCAGGGCGTCAGCATTCTTCTTCGAAATTGCCTTCCGCAGTTCATCCGCTTCGGACGCGGTATAACCGGCCAGATTCATGGCCGCGATCATCAACTGCTCCTGATAGATCGGGATACCGTAGGTTTCTTTGAAAGTCGGCTCCAGCATGGGGTGCCGATAGGTGACTTCTTCTTCGCCGTGCATCCGGCGTATGTAGGTGGGAATGAAATCCATAGGACCTGGGCGGTAGAGCGCCACCATGGCGATGACATTTCCCAGGTTTTCCGGCCGCATCTGGGTGATGTAGCGGGTCATCCCGTTGCCTTCCAGTTGGAAGGTGCCGGCCGTATGACCCTTACTGATAAAATCGAAGGTCTCCGGGTCATCTGTGGGGATATTCTGCAGATTTAAACGGATGCCATGTCTTTTATATATCAGGTCGGTAGCCCGGGCCATAATGGTCAAGGTAGCCAGTCCCAGGAAGTCCACTTTCAACAGACGTTGCGCGTCCAGCACCCCCATATCAAACTGGGTGACAACCTTGATCGGGCTGTCTTCCGATCCGCTGGTCGGACGATGCAGCGGTACCACATTCACGATTGGCTGGTCGGCGATGATCACACCGGCTGCATGCGTACCTGCATTACGGACCGCGCCTTCCATATCGCGCGCGGTTTCAATCAGTTCCTTAAGGTAACTGCCGCTCTCGTACACATTCTTGAACTCGGGGACCGATTCAATGGCTTCAGCGATCGTCAGCGCACCCGCGCCTATATTTGGGATCATCTTGGCCACCCGGTCCACTTCGGAAAGGGGGACATCCATCACCCGTCCGACATCGCGCAGAGCGCCGCGCGCTCCCATGGTGCCGAAGGTGATGATCTGTGCCACCCGGTCTTCACCGTAACGATGGGCGCAGTACTCCAGCACTTTCGGGCGCAGGTCATCCTGAAAGTCCAGGTCGATATCTGGCATGCTGATGCGGTGCGGATTGAGGAAGCGTTCGAAGATCAATCCATGATTGAGTGGTTCCACCAGGGTGATATCCAGTGTGTAGGCCACCATGGATCCGGCTGCCGAACCACGCGCGTTATACCAGATGCCAACCTCGCGGGCATACCGGCACAGATCCCACACAATGAGGAAATAAGCATCAAATCCCATGGTATGAATAACGCCCAGTTCATATTCCAGGCGTTCGCGCACTTTTGGATCGTTCGCCCGGATGCCGTAGCGCCGCTGCAGTCCTTCTTCACAAAGATGGCGCAGATAGGTCTCTGCCGTATAGCCCTCGGGCACCGGGAAAACCGGCAAATGATACCCTTCGGGAGTCAGGTCAACATTGCAGCGTTCTGCAATCAGCAGGGTGTTGTTCACAGCTTCCGGCACTTCCGTGAATATCTCCTGCATTTCCTTCGGAGTGCGCAAGTAATACGATGGATCGGTCATGCGCATGCGCTTTGGATCATTCAGCGTAGTGTTGGTTTGAATGGCCAGTAGAACATCCTGCAGCCGGGCATCCGCCGGATTTATGTAATGCACATCATTGGTGGCCACATAATGAGCCTGATAGCGCGGACCCAGTTGAAGCAGTGTTCTGTTCAACGTTTCCAGTTCGGGAATATTGTGCTGCTGCAACTCCATGAAGAAATTGTTGGCGCCGAAGACATCATAATACCAGTCCAGCTTTTTACGGGCGGCTTCTTCACCCTTCTCCATAATAGTTCGGGAGACATCAGACGCCAGACAGCCCGTGGTGGCGATCAATCCTTCCGAGTGCTTTTCCAGCAGTTCCCGGTCGATGCGCGGGTAATAATAGAATCCCTCCAACTGGGCGGCGCTGGCCAATTTTAAAAGGTTGCGATAACCGGTCAGATTCTCAGCCAGAAGTAATAGGTGAGTGGAACTGCGATCCTGGATTGGATCGCGGTCAGTCATTCTGCGTGAGGCCATATAGGTCTCTAGCCCCAGAATGGGTTTGACTCCAGCGTTGGTTGCCGCGTTATAAAATTCAATGATGCCGTACATCGTCCCGTGGTCGGTCAGGGCGATGGCTGGCATTTCCAGTTCCTTTGTACGCTTGATCAACTTCTTGATGTTGCTGAAACCATCAAGCAGTGAATACTCTGAATGGACATGCAGATGGACAAAAGACATGCGTATCTACAATTAATCAAAAGATAGCCAGACGTAACGACCTTTCAAAATTATAGCATCCCGAATTGTGGATAGGGTCGGTCCAGGAAAGATTATCGAATTTATTAAGACTTAAAAAGTCATCTGGAATTCATGGCAGGAAAAAAGCGGAATACTCGCCGCCGACATTCTTCCGTAGTAACTCCTGCAGATCAGCCGCGGCTGATTTCACCAGTGGCATTCCACCTTCATTCTGCGCCTCAATGGTGATCAAAACATCCGTCGTGTCTTCCCGGGCTGCCGATTCTTCACTCTGCCGCCAGCACCACCGCCGGGCAACTACCACATCATTTTCATCGGTAAAAATCACTTCACCCGATGCCGGGTGGTCTGATTCGGATTGATTCAAATTTACAAAATTCTCGTCACCGCGGGCAAAACGCACGGTGATCGTGCCAGTAATGTAACGCCGGTCTATGGCGGCTACCGGCAATCCATAACGAATACTGACCAGATTGCAAAGATCGACCAGTGTATTGATGCACGGAATATCTCCCTTCTTGGTTAGACGACGCAGCAGGGCTTCAGCAGCGCTGCGATAACCGGTAGGGTCTACTCCAAAGGCGCGAAACGCTGCCCGCCATCCGGCCAGAGTAGGCAATTCACTCAAAGGTGTCGCGCCGATTTGGGCGATGATCTTCTTCTGTTCTGCCATATAAATATCGCTCACAGCAGGTGAGGTCGGGCCGTTCTTCAAACCGCCGCCCAGAATAACCCCACCTGAAAGAAGTGGGAATTGTGCAACTATGGCTGGATCGTATTGAAAGGCGCTCATTATTTCCCTCCGTTTTTTGGCTGGCAGCTATTTTATCAGGAATAAAATAATTGAGTACCACTGGGAACTTATCTATTATTCTGGTATTATGCAAACTCCTCTTCTGAGGAAAAAGCCAATTTTTCGTACGAAAACAGGGAAGAATGTTACAAAGCATACGAACAGCCAGAGATGAATATCCGCGACAGTTCTGGCTTCTCTTCTGGGGCATGTTGATCAGCGCCACTGGTGCCAGTATGATCTGGCCATTTCTCATGGTCTATGTCAGCGGCAGGCTGCATCTTCCCCTGGCTGCTTCCGCGTCGATCATGACCGCGAATTCCATGATGTCGATCATCTTCACCTTTATCGCCGGTCCGATGGCAGATAAGATCGGGCGCAAATGGGTGATGGTCATCAGCCTGCTGGGAAACGGACTGGTTTATCTGCTTTACCAGAACGCCACCACTTACCTGCAATTTTGTGTAATCGCCGGAATGGCCGGCTCATTTAATCCGCTTTTCCGTGTCGGTGCGGATGCCATGCTGGCCGACCTGATCCCCGAAGGAAAACGCATCGATGCCTATTCCCTGATCCGGTTGAGCAACAACCTGGGTGTAGCGCTGGGTCCGACCATTGGCGGATTCCTCGCAGCCACCTCGTATTCCATCGCTTTCTTCTTCGCCGCCATCGGTATGAGCACGTACGGCATCATGATGCTGCTCCTGGGGAAAGAAACCATTCCGACAAGAAATATCGGCATGGTGGAGGAAGAACGCGCCAGGCCGCGTTTGGGGGGCTACAACCTCATCTTTACAGATAGACCTTTCATGCAATTTGTCGCGGCTTTTACACTCATCCAGGTTTGTGCGGCGCTGGTATGGATACTCCTGTCGGTTTACACGAAAGAGCAATTCGGGATTCCGGAAAATCTTTATGGTTTCCTTCCGGCAACAAATGGCATGATGATCGTCATTCTGCAACTGGCAGTCACAGCCTGGACAAGAAAGCGGATGCCGCACAGCATGCTGGCTCTGGGCTCCGCTTTCTACGGCATCGCCACCTTCAGTATCGCCTTCATGACGGGATTCTGGGGATTCTGGTTCAGCATGATCCTCATGACCATTGGAGAGATGATCCTGGTTCCCACATCGAGCACCTTCGCAGCGAACCTGGCGCCAGTGGATATGCGTGGCCGGTATATGAGCCTGTATTCATTAACCTGGGGATTGGCTACCGGCATCGGTCCTGTGCTGGGTGGTATGTTATCTGATAACCTGGGGCCGCGCTTCATCTGGTTCGGCGGTGGTCTGATCGGGCTGGCCAGTGTGCTGGTATTCCTGACACTCAAGAATAGAACCAAAACCGCTGCCGGGTAACAGGTTTAAAAACATCGTTCTCAGACCTTCTTCAGAGTCAGATTCATGGTTGTCTGACTGCAAACTAAGAATATCCTTATTCACATTGAAAAAACCGGCCGGCCGTGCTACAGTGAGGTTGCATGGGCGGCTTTCTTTGAAGAGGACACCAGGGATGGAGGTTAGATCTCCACAAACCTATATTCTCAGAGGTAGAAGGCTTTCACTACCCCGTGTTGGATTGTTAGAAGGCAATCCGTGTTTGGTTTTGACGCGCCGGCCCCGATGTGGCGGCTCCTGAAATCAGGATAAGCGTCCAAATGTATTCGTCCCTGAAAGTCGTCCATGTTTTTTAAGGAACCCGAGCTTGACTCGGGTTCTATTTTTTCATATAAACTATTAGTATATTTGTACACATTTAAAGACGGAGGCTAATGGGGATAGTTATACTAAATAAAGACAGGGATTTTCCCGTAATTCAAATTAGTCTTCGTAAATTTTTCAGGAGGAGTATATGTCAAGAAAGGTGATCCTTATCGGATTAATCTTGGTTCTGGCTCTCTCATCTTGTTCGTTCTTCGTGGGGAAGAAAGAAGAAGTAAAAGAGCCGGCAGCAGTGGAACCAACAGTCGCACAACCTGTGCAAAAGGTTCAGCCTGTGGAGCAGGCGCAACCTGTTCAGGTATCACAACAGGTGGAACCGATGCAGCCCGTTGAACCTGCACAGCCTGTCGAACCGGTGCCGGCAGAACCTGTAGCCCCACCACCGACTGAACCCCCGGCCGAACCTGCCCCGACGGAACAACCCGCCGCACCGGCAGGATACACATTCCGGGATGATTTTGACATCGCCAATGACAATTTTACGGAAGATTTCATCACCACCACACAGGCCGTCACCCGCGACCGGATGCAGACACAACCTTCCGTCGTTCAGGACGGGATTCTGACCTTCAACATTCGGGACAATGAAACCTATATCTACAAATTCGTGAAAGGTTCCAACACCGTTGATTCTGTTATTGAGGCGAAGTGGAAGAGCAACGGGCAGAGCATGAATGGCGTTTCCCTCATCTGTCGTGCAGCGGAAGACAATTCAAGCTGGTATGAGTTCCGCTTATCCTCTCAGGGTGAATGGAATTTACTGCGCTATGACAAATCTATCCGTGACAACGATCCCTATAAAAATCCTTATGTGACTATAAAGAAGGGTCTCGCCAAATTGAAACTGGTCAGAGTTTCTGGCGACAACGTCTCGAAATTCACCTGCGCTGGATCAAAACTCACGTATGAAGTCAATGGAACGAAAATCGCCGAAACCAGCAACAATGAAATTCCGGGTGGTGGAATGGTTGGATTGGGATCCATGTCCGCAGTCTATCTGCCGGTTGTGATCCAGTGGGATTATTTCTCTGTTACCCCTCCGCAATAAATCTTTGACCGGCAGGTAACAAACTAGCACAAAAGTCATTAAACAAGAAGGAGAGGTATCCCACCTCTCCTTTTTTCGTATTTATTTAATCCACATGAAATGCTATAATCCGGTCAAAGCCCCAGTAGCTCAAATGGACAGAGCAGAGCACTCCTAAGGCTAAGGTTGTGGGTTCAATTCCCGCCTGGGGCATATAGCTTATATAAAGCAGAAGCCTGACCCTTGATTTTTTAAAGATATGGATGTAGAATTCAAATAGATAAGCACTTGGGTGCCCCCCTCACCCAGGTGTTTATCGCTTTTAACGGGGCGTTTTATGAGAGAGCCTCTTGACCACTTCCCCAAAGTGGCAGATCTCTTCCACCGTGTTATAGTGCACTGCTCCTGAACGGAGTAAACCTCCGGTGGATTCCAGGCCAAGACGCTCCGTCACTGCCAGTGCGTAAAAATTGCCGTTCCAGGTATAGATATGTTCTTTATCCAGTGCGGCAGCCAGTTCTTTGGGTGTCCAACCATCCAGTGTAAAGGAGAAGGTCGGTACACGTTCGTCCAAACGGGTAATGTCCGTGATCCCATAGATCGTCAAACCACTAATATCTTCCAGTTGGGTAACAAATTCGCGGCAGATCTCGAATTCATACGCACGGATGGCCTGCATGGCCTGTTTGAACACCTGCCGCCGGCCACTATACATACCGGTGTTCTCTTTAAACTCACTGCCGAATTTTTCCCCGATCCAGGCGAAATATTCCAGCGCACCAAGAGTACCGGCCATGTTCTCAAAATTGCCGGTCCCGGTTTCGAACTTGCCGGGAGGTAAAGCCGGGGCAGGACGTACACGATAGGCTTTCAACTTTTCCAGGATATCATAGCGTCCATACAGAATGGCAGCATGTGGACCGAAATATTTATAGGCGGAACAAACCAGAAAATCACAATCCAAATCCTGCACGTCGATAGGACCATGAGGAGCATACTGGACAGCGTCAACATATACCAGGGCACCAGCCTCGTGTGCCATCCGGATCATATCCTTAATAGGGTTAATCGTTCCGACCGCGTTGGCGGCATAACCCAGCGCCGCCAGACTCGGTTTTTCTTCCATGGCACGCATGAAATCTTCCATATCAAGAGTGCAATCTTCCGGGTGAAAATCCACCCAGCGGACCTTGCATCCGCGGTCCTCTGCCGCCAGCAACCAGGGTGAAATATTGGCGTCATGATCGAGATGGGTGACAACAATCGTGTCGCCGGTTTTGAATGTCCTGGCCAGGGAGCGGCTGATATTGAAAGTCAATGAAGTCATGTTGGGCCCAAAGACAATTTCTTTTGGGCTGGATGCGTTAAGAAACTCGGCCGCGGCCATCCGGGCGTCATCAACCGATTGGTCTGATAATCGGCTGGTTTCAAATGCACCGCCATGGTTGGCGTTTTTGTTGATCAGGTAATCTTGAATGCGATCAAGACTCCGCCGGGTTATTTGAGTACCGCCCGGATTATCGAGAAATAATACCGGGCGGCTTAACGCAGGAAATTCTTTACGGATCAATTCGCTATTGAGAGCCATACTTATTCGTCTAAATCCTCGCTTCCAGAATCTTTTCCTGTCTCCGGTTCGGTCTCCTCAAATTCCAACCGCACCCAGAGAAGCAAAACAGAGCCATCCTGTGTTGCCACAGAGCGGGCAGCCATGATGGGTGCTTTTTCTTCCAATCCCAGTTCATTGCGATAATGCAGAAAAATATTCGAGCGATCTTTCCAGGCTCGATGACAACGTTCTACCAGAGCCTGACCGTTGAACGTGCGCACGCGGGTCATCACCAGGTCATATAAAACCGGGCCTTCATTCAAACCCAGCGCCCAACCATCATTAATTTCTTCAAAAGTGGGTGTCGGCCCTTCGATAATAGTGATTCTGTCATCCATAATAAACTCCAATGGAAAATAATACCACACAAATATTCGGACTTTTTTCAGCGATTCTAATAATTCTCCGATCAATCTCTTATATAGCTTAAATAATTATCGTGTATCTTTTATTTACGACCATATAAAACTCATATAAAACAGATAAATCTGGAGGAAAAATGACATTCTATTTTACACAAACCCCTTATGTTGGACACCGCCCCTGGGCTCGCCGCTGGATGGACGCGGAAACCCGGGAAGCATATTGTGACCTGTGGATACCGGTAGATGTGCAGGCGGAAGACGATGCCTACATTCTTACAGCCTCCATCCCCGGCGCAAATGCCGAGGATGTGAATATCCAGGTGGTGAACGAAACAGTCACCATTCAGGGTGAGATAAAGGCCGAAAAAGAAGAAAGCAAGAACTATCTGATCAATGAACGGCCTTCCGGCAAATTCAGCCGGGTTATCTCGCTTCCAGATTCACTGGACGCCGCCAAGGCGGAAGCCAACTTTACCAATGGTGTATTAACCCTGCGCCTCCCGAAATCAGAAGAAGCCAAACCCAAATCCATTAAGGTTGTAGCAAAATAGGTGTTCCTGTCGGCAGCGGGACGAAAAGAACCGGTTCTCCCGGTTCTTTTTTTTATGCGCCCGATTGAAAAGCCTGATTGGATGTTTTTACGGAAGCGGAGTATAGAATACCCGGTTGCCCATGGCCAGCCAGGCCACCCGGTTGGATGCCACCGCAAACGCCGTGACAGGTCTATCAGGAAGGGAGTATTCATCCAGCGTTTGAAAACGCAGCCGGCGTTGAAGGTTCAATCGCAGACTGAAATGATAAATCGTCGGCCCGGAGACATCCAGCAGATATATTGAGGGATCAGGCGGAGGGACCGTAGCCAGTTGGGTGAATTGCACATCCGTGAATTGTGGAATGGGCTTACCACTTTTGTCACCATAGCCGGCAGGATCCTGACAGCGGGTGGGGGAGATGCCGAAATTATTGAATGTGCAACGAGTGATATGTCCGTCTTTTCGTAATAAAAAGAGATCATCCTGGTACATGGCCAGGTCGATCACATCGGACAGATTGGGAATATCCTGATCGAAGAAAAGATGCGGTTGATTGGGAAATCCGAGACCGTCCCCCGCCACCCTCCAGACAGCATTGCTTACCGGATCAAGGATTAGCAGAGCGCTCTCTTCAACGGTAAAAGCCGTGATCTTCCCCCAGTTGGTGGAAGGCGCAGCCAGTGTGGATGATAACGGGGTGGAACCGGGAATACAGTACAGCACGTTTCCCCCACCGTCTAATCCCATCACAGAGGCTTTATATGCATTATTTACAGGCAGCGGTACAATATCGACCAGGGCTCCAATGATCTTCCCGCCGGAAGGACCCGGCCCGCAATAAAAATTGGGGTCCAATTCGTAACCACTGTCGGTCAGTGCAAACCGTAGAACCCGCCCCTGGTTTGAATCCAGCGCGAAGACGTCTGTCGTTGACGCAGCCAGCTGGGTAATATTCACAGATGAGGGAATGGCATCCGGGACAGCTTCCTGCACGGGCAGGCGCACAATGTTATCCAGGGTATCCAGAGCGGATTGCGCCTGTTGGCGGAGCATTCGGGTCTCATCGGTGCGGCCGTATTCTTCCGCCTTCTTCACATAGAATAACGATTGGGTCCAGCCACTGCGCTGCTCTTCCGGATCGATCTGCCCGGCAGCTTGCAGGGCAAAAGCCTGCGCCTGAACGAGGTAATTGGTAAGTTGTTCGCCTTTTCCCGAGCGGGTGTACACCGTGGTGGAAATGAAAACTACGATCGCCGGTACTGCCAGTGCAATGAACAACAGGGTTGATGCCGCAATACTTCCCGAGGGATCGGTGGGAACAGGTTTGATCTTAAGGCTCGGTGGTTTCACCTTAGGTTTTAGTTTTGTGAAAAATCCGAATGTGCTTTGAATAAAATCCGCCAGGCGATCGAGGAAGGGGGTATCCGGCACAGCAGCCTGTGGTCCGGGCAGTTCAGTGGAGGGAATGGCGCGAAAGCCGGTCTCTTCAGGAGTTTCCGCCTGTATTTCCGCTTCTTCTTTCGGGGCATTTTTCTCCGGTTGAACAGGAGCATTTACGATACTGTTCGATGGCTCCTCTAATCTAGTCTCTTCAACCGACCAGATCGGTTCTGGCATGGCCGGCGGGAGTGGAATATTCAAATCATCCGGAAAAGGAATAGGAGCGGCATCACCGGAAATCGAGATACCCGATTCGGATACCGCCTCCGGCATCTCCACCTGAGACGTTCCGGCAGGCGTTTCCGCATAGGGATCCGCCGGTGCCGGTTCCTGTGGAATACGCGGACGCAACCGGTGGACTTCACCCCGGCCGGATTGAACCTGCGCTACCGCAGCCGTCATATTAAAAGGAGATTGCGCAAGCAGTCTGCGGCGAAATTGATCCAGGTTCAACTTTGAACTGCCACCCAGCAAGGTGGTCGTCCATGTGGGTGGAGGGGAAGGGCATAACAACACCATGTCGCCGTTACGTAGACTGGTCGTGAAATAGCGCGGTGAGATCATACTGCTCACCCCAAGACCACGTCCGGCTCCTTCAAGATCAACAAAATCCGTCACACCGTCTGTGTTCACAACCAGGGTATGCGTCGGGCCGGTATGCAGCAAATAGAGCATATCCCCATGGAACACGGCTAGGTTTAAGACACCGACATTGGGACGGCCGGATGGTGAATCAAATTGATTGGATCCCAAAATAAACGTGTTGATCTGTTCAGCCGCCGCCCGTAGACCCGATGTGACCGAACCCGGTGTGTTGAAATAGGTGGCGGATAGATGAAGCAGCATTTCCTGCTGCGATTCTTCTGTGAGAATATTTTTGCTGGGCAGGGTTAATAATGCCGCCAGCATGTCACCTGACCGGTTGCGAATCACTCTCCGCGGTGCTGCGGAAGCCACCAGTCCAGGGATATCTGCCAGTTCTTTGCCACCGGCCAGGTAAATGGGAAAAATGTAGAGATCAAACACGGAAACTTACCGGAATGTCATGAGTATTACCCTGATTATACAACCCGCAGTTCACGGTTTGGGGCTGGGTGCGACTGTGTTCATAGGCGGCAATTTCGCTGGCCGGGTGGCTGTTGGATTGGGTGTCGCTTTGGGAAGGACAAAGTCTGGCAAAATACCGCGAACGATCAGGTCTGAAAAACTCACGGTAATCGGCGTATCGGCAGCCTGTCGGGCAAAGACACCGACCTTGCCTTTTGGGTAAGTGGACTCCCGGGTGGAAAATTGGAAAATGTCATTCACGAAAAATCGGAGTTCATTGTTGACCATCCATACCATCAGCCTGGCCTGATATGGCGATCCGGGCAATATCTGCCCGCTCTGTGTCCAATCTTTGAGGATAATGGCTTTTCCTGATTTTAATAATTCAAGTCTGACTTTTCCCAGACAATTGACCGAATACCGATACCCGTTCATCGCGTTCGCCGCTCTGAAGAGAATTCCATATGAATCCTCCGCTTTACACAGGGATACCGTGGAGGTGATTTCGATGGTTGCGTTTTCGACATCAGGAGAAGTATAAAAACTGGCAATATATGTCTTCGCATCCTGAACGGCCAGCGTCAATTCCTGTTTTCCATAGACGATCTTGCCCCCCGATTCAGCCCTGGTGGACCAGGATCCTTCGTCGGTAAAATCATCTCTGTAGAGCACCTCCCCGACGGCCGGATGCAGATTCTCTGTTGGTGCAGGTTCAAGTGTCGGAGCCAGGGTGGCCGTCGAAGTAGCCGGAAACCAGATAATGGTAGAGCTGGGTGATGGGGATGTTGTTGGAGTTATCGTAGCGTAAACCGGTTGTTCAAGGACCGCGGAGCAGGCATTCACTCCAAAAATTAGCAGGATCGGTAGTATTAGCCGGCCTGTTCTCTTGAGGTAAAATGCCATCAACAGTTTATCCATACGGACAAAATTATACCTGCGGGGAAAGGTGTTTTGTGTCGATGTTATAATGACGCGAAAGTGGATGACAGATCATGAAAAAGATACCCATTATTGGCCTGCTTTTTACCTTCCTGTTCCTGGCAGTTCACATCTTTCCGGTGCGGGCTGAAGTCAGTATTCCGCAGGTTGTGTACGCTACTCCGACTCCCAATCCGGAAGGACGGATCATATACGTCGTCAAACCGGCAGATAACTGCATAAGCATCTCATTGAAAACCGGCGTACAACTCGATGAGTTACGGCGGTTGAATAATCTGGGGGAAAATTGCCCGCTGCAGGAAGGACAACAATTGTTGCTGGGAATTGTGGATAAACCAGCCCAGCAACCAACGGCCACACCCGCCATTCAACTTCCCACACCCACCCTGCCGCCCGGTACAGGTGAAATTTGTGTACTGTTGTTTAACGATACCAATGGCAATTCCACGCCGGATGGCGATGAAAATCCACTGGCCGGAGGAGCGATCAGCCTGTCCGACCGCGATGGAAAAATTACACTCAACAACCAGACCAACGCAACCGATCCGGTCTGTTTTAAAGATATTGTAGAAGGGGATTACAACATAAGTGTGGCTATTCCGGAAGGATATAATGCCACGACTCTGTTGAATTACCCCATTAAACTAAACGGCGGAGAAAAATCAACGCTCGACTTTGGTGCGCAACCAGGATCCAAGCTGGTTGAACCTGCTACCGGAGAAGAGGGAAAATCACCCATTCTGGCAATTGCCGGGGCTGTTTTAATTCTGGGCGGTGCCGGTCTCGGAATCTATGTCGCCCGCATGGGACGAAGATAAAACTCACCGAAGCCGCTGTTCCTTCCAGACATCACCATCATTGTGATATCCGGCCTGCTCCCAGAAACCGGGACGGTCGTCTTTCAAAAATTCCAATCCACGCAGCCATTTCGCGCCTTTCCAGAAATATGGCACTTTCAGATCATTCCGTCCAACTATCGCGCCGATGACTCCGCGCAGGGGATACCCATGATCGGGGGTAATTGGCTGTCCATTGAAATGAGTGGCCAGGAGAAAATTTTCTGCCAGCATGATCTCAAGTGGAAGATTGGCGGTAAAACCATACTCGGCATACTGCAGCACATAACGTGCGGAAGGTTTGGGCTGCACCAGCCCCTGCTCCATCAGGGTTCTTATGGAAACACCTTCCCAGAGAGTATCGGGTTTGCTCCAGCCGGTAATACAGTGGATATCAATCAACAGGCTGGTGCGTGGAAGCTGTGAAAACTCATTCCAAGATAGGACTAGCGATTTTTCAACCTCGCCCTGGACATGAAAATCCCATGTGGATGGATCAAACTCAGGCACCGCTCCATAATGTAAGACAGGGAACTGGATGGTCAATGATTGTCCGGGCGGTATCCGTCCTTCATTTCGCAGGCGTACTTCGAATTCTTTCCGTTGACGCAAATTATCCGGCATAGTATTTCTCCTCTGGCAATTATAGCGACCGGGCTACGACCGGTGGTATGGATGTACAGTCTTCATCATTATTCATCAAGAATCGGGTAAAATTTCTTCGGTTAATCGTAGGAGGTAATTTTTTGATCAAAGTATCGCGCACATCTTTTAATGAGAAGATGGCGTTGCTGCATCAAGCATCCATCCAGTTGATTCAGGATACTTCCATTGAATCGTTGATGGAACGAATCGCAGCTCAGGCCTGCCAGTTGGGAGAAGTAAAATACGCCGCCCTGGGAATGTTGAGTGAAACGGGCAGGCTGGAACGTTTTATCCCCATCGGTTTGACGGCCGAGCAGATCGCCAATATGGATCACCAGCCTGTCGGGATGGGTTTGATCGGCGAATTGATGTGCTGCAGTGAATCGATCCGGGTCAATGATATTGCGCGGGATCCACGCAGCATTGGTTTTCCCTCCAATCATCCAAAGATGAGATCCATGCTGGGTGTTCCCATCCGGCATGATAACAGAAACCTTGGCATTCTCCTGATTGCCGATAAGAAAGACGGCACAGATTTCACCGAAGAAGACCAGCGGTTGATCGAAATGCTGGCGTCATACGCGGCAATCGCCATAACCAATGCCCGTCTGTATGACCGTTTGGTGAAGCGTGATCAGGATATAACCCACCGCAACGAAAATCTGGCGTTGTTGAACAATATGGCCTCTACACTGGCCACCTCGACAGAAATCGATGCCATCATCAAGATCGCGCTGACCCAGTTGATGGATTTTCTCGATCTCAAGGCCGGTGAGGTTTATCTGCGGCCCGAGGGGGAGAAAAAACTAAAACTGGTGCTGCACCGTGGGAAAACGGTGACCAACCTCTGGAAAGAAGAGACTTTCACCGTGGGTCGCGGAATGATAGGCATGACAGCCAAAACCGGGCTTCCAAAAGTGCTCACGGTCAACCCGAATGATGGAAGCGAATTGCATGAGAGTGTTCTGGAAAACGGAATCCACCAGATTGCCAGCTTTCCGCTGCGCGGACGCAGCAATGTGCTGGGAGTTCTGTGTGTCGCCGTTCTCGACCGGCGCCCGTTGACCGATCTGGATGTGCAATTTATCGGCGCTATCGGCTCCTGGATGGGAACAGCGCTCGAAAATGTGCGTTACAACAACAACAGCCGGCGTCTGGCCGTTCTGGAAGAACGGGAACGCATCGGTATGGATCTGCACGATGGGATCATCCAGTCCATTTACGCGGTCGGGTTGACGCTTGAACATGCCCGTCTTCTTCTTTCGGAGAATCCGGAACAATCCAAAGAGCGCATCGACCAGTCCATCAAAGGATTGAACAACACAATCCGTGATATCCGGACGTACATACTCGACCTGCGTCCCCGGCAATTGAGTGACGAGAATTTGATGCAGGGGTTGAACCGTCTGGTGAATGAGTTCCGGGCGAATACTCTGGCCGAGGCACATATCAACGGTCCGGCGGACGGCCTTGAAAAACTGCCCGCTTCTAAAGCGCTGGCTCTCTTCCATATCTGTCAGGAAGCGCTGGCAAATACCGCCAAACATGCCAAAGCCAAGAAGGTGGAAGTCATCGTCTGGACGACCGGAGATCGTGTCCTGATGGAAATTAGAGACAACGGGAAAGGCTTTGAGATGGAAAACACCCGTTCTTCTCTGGGTCACGGACTATCAAATATGCAGACCCGCGCCCGCAATGTGGGTGGTGATCTGGAATTGACCTCCGAGCCGGGCAGCGGAACGACGATTCTGACCTGGGTGCCATTTACGTCCGAAGAATAGACCATGCGGATAAAATCACCGGCGAACATACCGGTTCCGGATTAACTCATTTGACAGACCACCAACCCTCCTCTAAAGCTGCCCTACGCGGCGAACCCTCGTATGTCTGGCGGGCCGGGCAGGAACGCCGCCTGGCCATGATCCGTCAGGCAGCAGGGCAACGAATCGAAGGAAAGATTCTGGAAGACGGCTGCGGAGTTGGTTCTTATCTGAAGCGATTGGATGAACAAGCCGCCCTGGCAGTAGGCCTGGAAGTCGAATATGACCGGGCAAGGGAGGCTCACAGCAAGGGACCGGCGGTTGTCGGCGGCGTTGGTGAATTCTTGCCATTTCCACCAGACACCTTCGATCTGCTTCTCAGCCATGAAGTTCTGGAACATGTGCAGGACGATCGACAGGCGGCTATTGAGATCATTCGGGTTCTAAAACCCGGCGGCAGGTTGATCCTGTTCGTTCCCAACCGCGGATACCCGTTCGAGACACACGGTTTCTACTGGAAAGACGTTTATCACTTCGGCAATATTCCGTTGATCAACTATCTCCCCCGTGCCTGGCGTGACAGCCTGGCTCCACATGTGAATGTATACACCCGCCATGATCTAGAGAATCTATTCAGCAGATTGCCGGTTCAGTATATCCAGCGCTCCGTGATCTTCGGAGCATATGACAACATCATTGCACGCTTTCCCTGTTTGGGAAAAGTACTGCGAACCATTTTACATTTTTTGGAAAAGACTCCCCTGAGAAATCTTGGTCTTTCCCATTTCTGGGTGGTGGAAAAAACCTATCCGGCCCGGAAATCGTAAATGCCGTCGATCACGGGGTATCTTTTTCCACAGCCGGAACAAATTAATTCTGGGGGAGTATCCTGCAGCGGTGTGCGGCAGGCCGGGCAATGAAAAAGGGCATCCACTAGTCCGTCGGCTTTGTTTTCAACGATCGACCGGGTGAACACACTGGGAGTCAATTGCCACCAGTCGCCGGTCAATGAAGCAACCGAATCGAGAGCTGCCAGAAATCTGGCCGGAAAAAGTCGTTTCAGAAAACCCACTCTGAAATGTGATACGGTCAACTGTCTCTCCAGTCGGAAACCCGTCTGCTGCAACCAGTTGCGAATAGCCTGTGGATGAAAATCAAAGTTCAACTCGGCAAATTCCACCGGTTCCAGGGAATATGGATTCCATGTCTGGCGCTTCAGGGCATAGCGCAGCATGGCTTTCAAATTCAGTTTGTTGGCATATTCCAGAATGAACACAGCGCCGGGTTGCAGGCAGGCTTGCACCTTTGCCAGTGCCAGGGGGGCATCTTTCATGTGATGCAGCGTGCGGATCATGGTGGCGGCATCAAACAGGCGTTCACCCAGAGGCAGCCGATAAATATCGGCTGCCACATATCGGTATCGTTCTGATCGCCCCAGACGGTTGACCGCCTGCTGTAACTGCGTCAGAGAATAATCCACCAGCGTAATACTCTCAAATCCAGCATAACGTGACGTATTCCGCCCGGCTCCGGCTCCTAATTCCAGCAGGTTTTTTCCGCCGGCCGGCAACAGGTGTTTTAAAGCGATCTCTTCTGCCGCATCTTCGTAAGCCCGGCCGCCGGTTTCCCAAAAGCTTTGCTGGTAATCCGAATCTTCATAATTGCATACCGGCGGGGTGTTTTCCGTCATACCAATCCATCTCCAAGGGAAAGAATGCGTTCGGGCAGGAAACCCGGCGGCACCCAGAGTGTCCTCCTTACCGTTGCTTCTTCTCAGACCTGGCGGGGTTCGAAAGATTCTGCCGCGCCGGTCCCACCCGAACGCGGCGTAAGGATACCGTAGTAACCGCGGTGTGTCAATCTTTGATATTCTCATCACCAGCTTCAAATAGCGGCTTTCTGCAGTTTGATGCCACACTCTGGGATTCTAGAATATCGGCTGCTTCTTTCACGCTGGCTTTCCCATGAATTATCGCTTTGACAGCCTGAAGTATGGCCGCAGGATATTCATACTGCCAGATGTTGCGTCCCATATCCACACCGATGGCACCGCACTGGATGGCGTTATACGTCAATTCCAGCACATCACGAGGCGTATTCAATCTGGCACCTCCGGCTACCACGATAGGCACCGGGCATTTTGTAACAACCTCCTCGAAACCTTCACAGTAGTACGTCTTGACAATATCCGCTCCATATTCGGCCGCTATACGCGAAGCCAGAGACAGATATCGCTTTTCACGTTTGTCGGATAATCGTTTCCCCACGGCGGTTACTCCGAGAACGGGCAGGTCGAATTTTGCCGCCTGGTTGATCATGTTCGAAAGGTTGATCAGGGTCTGGTGCTGATGTTCCGCACCGACATAGATCGAGACGGCCACACCGGACGCGTTCATGCGGACTGCTTCTTCCGCCTGCAGAATCAGGCTTTCATTATCAATGTCTTCATCAAGAATGGAATTGCCTCCGGTTGCTCTCAACACCCAACCCACACTCCGCCAGTGTGGATCGATGCAGGATGTAAGGATTCCCGGACTGAGCATAAGCGCGTCTATATGGGTTATCAATTTAAGCGTATCCTGCCGGGGTGTTTCCATTCCATGAGTTGGACCCATAAAATAACCGTGGTCGATGGCCAGCATGAGGCAGCGATCATCCCGTTGGTTGACAATCTGATAGATGCGATTGGTTTTTCCCCAGCTCATATTTTCAAACATAGTCCCTCCACATATTTGACACGGATAATAAAATAATGTTGCATGAATCATATCAAACCTGACAGGATATCGTAAATACCTGTCTGAAGCAGGTCATTTGTATTTCAACAGAATTTATGTCATAGTAATAGTATAAAAAGAATAGGTGAAATCATTACCGGTTTTTTCAAGGGCGGCACATGGAAGAAAATGAGATCTGGAATGCCATGCTGGCTCGAGTCACCTATCTCTTCTATGAACAAAACAAGAGCCTGCAGGAAATAACCGATATCACAGGGATATCTCGCACTATGGTTTCACGGATGATTCCGGAAGCCCGGGAGCGAGGTATCGTGGAGATCAAGGTACATTTCCCCTGGCGATCGAAGTTTCTGGAGACCGAATTAAACCGCGTGTTCGGTCTGAAATTATCCAGAGTGATGGTCATGGATACTCCTTCTGAATCGGAGTTGTTGATCGGCCTGGGAAAACTGGCAGCGGATTATCTTCAGCCGCTTATACATGATGACATGGTGATTGGAATCAGTTGGGGAACCGCACTTCAATATTTGATCCAATTCCTTTCGCCTCGAAAGATGAGAGGTGTAGAGATTGTGCAACTTATCGGCTCCAGTGGATTGGAGAGTAATCTTTCCAAAGGGCCTCTGCTTGCCCAGCAATTAACAGACCGGCTTAGTGCCACCTGCCGCTACCTGAATGCTCCCCTGGTGGCAGAAAGCCACTCCGCCCGGGAAGCACTTCTCAAGGATCCCGGTAATAAAGCGACTCTCAGCCAGGCCAGAAAAGCCAATATAGCTCTGATTGGCATCGGTTCCATTCACCCCGACCTGTACAGCTTGAAAATTGCCGGGTACGTAACAGAAGAACAGCGCCGGGAAATGGCAGAAGCTGGAGTTGTTGGAGATTGCTGCGGACATCATTTTTCAATAGAAGGAAAATTGGTAAATATCGATATCAACCGGCGCACGGTAGGTATAGATCTGACCTCTCTACCCAGAATCGAACAGGTGGTCGCCGTGTCCGGGGATGTACGCAAAGGAGATGCCATTCTGGGCGCGCTGCGGGGGAAATTTATGAATGTCTTGATAACCGACGCGGAAACGGCGCAGTATCTTCTGGATCACGTTTGATTATTTTCCAAACCCGGTTTTTTCGCACATAAAGCACAACCAGACACCATAATGATGTCTGGTTATGCTTGTCGCCAACTGAAGGAGATAAGATGTAAATACCTGATATCTACCAATAATTAGTATTGATATTAACCGATCTTGTTATGACACCTGCCCGTATTCTTCTCGATAGAGCTCGACCATGCGCTTCAGGCTGTTCTCACTCAGGGGAATGGGTTTTCCACGAAGAGAGGCAAAATACGTGATCTTGGCGATCTCTTCCACTTCCACGGCCATTTTTGTGGCCTGGAATGCATCCTTGCCGATAGTGAAAACACCGTGATTTTGCATGACAATGGCCAGCCTGTCGCCAATTTTTGCCACAATCTCTTCGCCGATCTCTTTTCCACCTATGGGCACAAAACCACCCAGGGGAACCTCGCCACCAATCATTCCGATGGTGGTGAGCACCGCGGGAATGGGTTCTCCCAGAACCGCATAGGTGGACGCATACGTTGAGTGGGTATGCACCATACCGCAAATATCCGGCCGGTGGGCATATACGTACAAATGGGTCTCCGTGTCGGTAGATGGTCTGAGATGCCCCTCGATAACCTTCCCATCCAAATCCACAATGACCATATCTTCCGGGGTCAACTTTTCATAGGTGTATCCGCTGGGTTTGATCACCACATAACCCGTCTCCGGATCACGCCCACTCACATTGCCACTGGTCATTACCACCAGTTTGTATTTTGTCAACTCCAGGTTGCATTTCCACACATCTTTTCGCAGTTGTTCTAGCATTTTTGCCTTTGCCTCTACTGATAAGATTCAGGGCAACTACGCGCCCGGCGCCCAGAAAAGTGGTGTGAGTAGTCGTTTTTCAGCCATGGGCATCATTTCCTGATAGACACCTTTCCAAAGTTGGTATTTCTCATTGTAGATGGCGTGGATTTTCGCATCGGGTTCAAAACGCTTGTCCCAGTGAACCACTCGATCAACACCTTGAGACCAGTCTTTAACCTCTCCCAGTGCTATCATGCCGCATACGGCCGAACCCAGGGAGGTCGCTTCTTTCACATCGGGGACTTTGACCGATACACCCAGCACATCGGCAACAATTTGCGGCCATAGGAATCCTTTGGATGATCCGCCGGCAAAGATGATCTCTTCGGGTTTCTTTCCAGTGCATTCGATGAGCACATCCATGTGTCCGCGGGTAACGTAGGCGGCGTTTTCTTCTATAGCCCGAATACAGGCCGCCTTACCGGTCTTTTCCGGAGCAAGCAGGTCAAATCCAACAAAAGAGGGTACGGCATGCACCCAGCGTTTGGCATCCATCACATTGGCAAAAATGCCTTGAACTCCGTTTGATCCCGCCGGAACCTGAGATGCCAGCTCTTCCATCAATGAATACGCGTCTGTTTTCAAT
This sequence comes from Leptolinea sp., assembly GCA_012798535.1. Classification (GTDB taxonomy): domain Bacteria; phylum Chloroflexota; class Anaerolineae; order Anaerolineales; family Anaerolineaceae; genus Leptolinea. The sequence continues at coordinate 26,206 of JAAZMZ010000026.1, read as the reverse complement.
TCGGCCGCTTTGCGTTTTTCATCCTGGCAAAAGCCGTCGCGGAACCAGCGCATGGTGAACCCATGGTAGAAGCCAATGCCTTCTGTCATCCACTGCCCGGGTACCGCATGGCAGAGACTGCGCGGCCTAAATTCTTTATCAAACAGAGGTTTATCGGCAACGACCGTGGTCTGCCAGAAGGTACCGGCGCATACGGTATACATCATCGGTTTGACAGCACCAACACCCACCAGCGCCATCTGTGTATCTGCTCCACCTGTCACCACCAGAGTCCCCTCGCAGAAACCGGTATCTTCAGCGGCTTTCCTGGTCACATTGCCAATGACCGAACCGCTCTCGAAGACATCCGCGTAGATCCCTTTTGGCAAGTCGGCCAGCCGGATAATCTCGTCCGACTAGGTTCGCTTTGAAAGGTCGAACATGCCTGAGCTCGATCCAATGGATGGATCGGTTACCAGAATATCCGATAGCTTGAAGAGCACCCAGTCACTGATCATATTCATGTGGGCGATTTTTTCATAGATTTCAGGTTGATGCGCTTTTATCCACCAGAGCCGGGGAGGGCTGATAATACTAAGCCAATCGCCGCCGATGTTATAGATCGACCGTGCCAGATCCTTCTTGATCATTTCCGCCGCTTCTGCGGTTGCACGCCCATCCACATTAGGGCAAGCCCAGATCACTTCCTTATTCTTGTCGTACAGAACCATACCCTCACGCATGGCGGTGGCGGTGACCACAGCCACCTCAGACGCCTTGATTCCCGCTTTGGCTATGGCTTCCCTGGAGGTGGCGCATAATGCGGTCCAGGCTTCTTTTGTGTCGAAATTTTGCGAGCCCGGATATTTCGGGTCGGTTTTCGGCAACCATTCCCGCTGGGATACAGACAACTGCCTGCCATTCAAATCAAAGATTATGCAACGTCCACTTCCAGAGCCAACGTCTATTGTCGCAATATAACGCCCGTTCGCTGTCATTATGACCTTCTTTTCCAGAGAGTTGGTTTATTTGATCCCATGGCAGACTGCCATTTTCGTGCCGGCATCGAATATGAATATCTCATTTTCGGGAGCGGTGAGATAAACCGCATCACCGGTTTTAACATCCATGTGAGGTTCGGTCACCACAGTCACGGAAGATTTCCCAGAATCGATGATCAGGTGACCTTCTTCTCCAAGAAATTCAAAAAGGGCTGCTTTCCCTTTGATTAAGCTTTTTTCCTCCGTGGTAATCTGCAACTCTTGCGGGCGGATTCCAACGATGACATCTTTTCCGGTTTTCAGGATGCGTTCGCCAACCGCATCATTGACAGGAATGCTGGCTTCGTGCTCTTTGCCAATCAACATAAAACCACTTTTCTGTTTTACCAGTTCACAGGTGAAGAGATTGATAGCCGGTTCACCCACGAAATTGGCCACAAACAGATTTGCCGGTTGGTGAATCAGATCATGAGCTGTACCGTACTGTTGGATTTCTGCAAAGTTCATGACCACGATCTTATCGGCCATGGCCACCGCTTCGTGCTGATCGTGTGTGACCAGGATAGTTGTGGTCTTTGATTCATTTACCAGAGTCTTGATGGCAGCCCGGGTGCCCACCCGCATGGCCGCATCGATGTGCGAGAACGGCTCATCCAGCAGGAATACATTGGGCCGCCGGACCATAGCCCGGGCAACAGATACCATCTGCTGCTGCCCACCCGGAAGCTCAGACGGACGTTTCTTCGCCAGATGCTCGATTTTCATGGCCGTAAGAATGGCATTGATCTTTTCAGAGATTTCATTCTTTTCAAAGCCGCGGGCTTTAAGGCAGAATTCCAGATTCTCATATACTGTAAAATGTGGATAAAGCGCGTAGGTCTCAAAGGCCATGGCTATGTTGCGTTTGTCAGGAGTTAGACTGTTGACAACCGAATCGCCAATCTTGATCGCGCCTTTCGATATATATTCAAGCCCGGCGATCATCCGCAGGATGGAGGTCTTTCCACAGCCTGAAGGTCCCAGCAACGCGACAAAATCACCATCCTCGATCGCCAGATTGGCATCTTTGACCGCATCGACGGCATTCTTTTGGCCGGAGTTGTAGGTTTTCCACACATGATCTAAAGTAACGCTTGCCATTTTATGCCTCACTCCGATCCAGTTTCATTCCTGATGGATCAAAAAGATACAGATGTGTATCGTTCAAATCCAGCCAGATGGGTTCTCCGATGTGCGCCGCCTGATCGGAATTCGTCAAAATGCGGATATGTTCTCCGCCGATATTCACCATGATCATTCCCCGCCGGCCCCACAATTCGTAGAGTTCAACTTTGCACTGCATAGCCGCATGATTGATTGGCGTCAGGGAATGTCGGATATCCTGCGGGCGGATTCCGACATGAAGGGAATTCAGATTGCGGCTGCTGATATAGGCTGCGTCTTTTTTCGACGGTTTGAATGACATGGCCGGATTTTCGGGATTCTGCAGATAGATTTCATCATCTTTCCGAACAATCTGGCAGTTAAGGATATTGATATTCGGTTGACCGACCACCCTGGCCACAAATTCATTGGCCGGAGCATCATAGATCTCGTGCGGTGTACCTATCTGCTGGATAACGCCTTTATCGATGACTACGATGCGGTCTGCCAGAGAAAGGGCTTCTACATAATCATGGGTCACATAGATGGTCGTGGTGGCCAGAACAGAAGACAGCCTGTGCAATTCCGTGCGCATGGAATGGCGGATTTTTGCGTCCACGTGAGACAGGGGTTCGTCGAAAAGGAAAACCTGCGGTGAGCGTACCATGCAGCGCGCCAACGAGACACGCTGTTTTTGTCCGCCGCTCAGTTGATCCACTTTTCTATCCAGAAGATGGTCGATCTGCAGCATTTTGGCCACCTCATGGATCTTTTTATCCACTTCCTCTCTTGAGGGAACAGGATCCATTGCGCCAAACGGATTTTCCAGATTTTGATATACATTGAAGGTTGGATAGAGCGCGTAATCTTCAAATGTCATTGCCATATTGCGCTGGTTCGCCGGGACATCGGTGATGTCTTTTCCGTCCACTATCACCCTGCCGCGGGTTGGATTATACAGACCGGCAATGATCTTTAATGTAGTGGTTTTTCCGGCTCCGGCCGGGCCAAGGATAACCAGGAACTCGCCGTCTCCCGTCTCAAATGAAAAATCTTTGAGGGCGACAACGTTCCCGAAATCCATGGTGATGCGTTTTAATTCAACTTTTGCCATGATCTTTGTCTCCAGTCAGCCTGTTCTATCGTTTGATGGCGCCCATGCTCAAGCCGCGTACGAAGTACTGCTGAGCAAAAATTGAGAACAACAGAATCGGCAGGAAGGAAATCACAATGCCCGCGCTCATCACACCATAGCGCAGCGCTTCTGCCGAAATGAACTTCATCGCCTCAATGGTGACCGGAGCCGTGTTGGATGATCCGAGCACTAGTGCAAAGATGAAGTTGTTCCAGGCATAGATAAAAGCCAATAGGGCAGATGCCGCAATTCCCGGTTTGACGATCGGTAATACGATTTTGAATACCGCCTTCCAACGTGGATAGCCATCCACCACAGCCGCATCTTCGAAATCCACGGGTACGTCATCAAAGTAACTGCGCATGATCCAGATGATCATGGGCATGGTGATCAACTGGTAGACCCAGATCATACCGAAATAGGTATCCATTAATCCGATCTTCTGGTAAATGAAATATATCGGAATGATCACGAGAAGTTCCGGCCCAAAACGAAAGCTCAGGAAGGTGAAGGAGATGTTTTCTTTCGATTTGAATCTAAAACGGCTTAATCCATAAGTAGCGGGAACCCCCAGTAGAACGGAAACCAGTACAGAACCCACGCTGATGATCAGGGTATGCCAGAAGCCGTTCATGAAGTTCAACTTCACACTGCCCACTCCCCCGACTTCCATCTCAGAGAAGATGATAGCTCGAAAGTTATCCAGGATCGGGGTGAAAACAAATTTGGGTGGCCAGGAAAGAATATCATTCTGAGTTTTAAAGGCCATCCCGACCATCCACACGATTGGGAAGAGGAAGAAAATAAATATAAGAAGAACGGCCAGATTCGATCCGATAATGGCAAACCAGTTCTTCTTTTTCTTGATCTCAAAAGATTCGATGTGTTCCATGATTCCTCCAACTCCTGCGGATCAGGAGTTCCTCTTCTGGACTTTTGTCAGGAATTTGACCAGATAGGTGCTGATGACATAGATGATGATCCAGTTGATAATGATGTATGCTAGCCCTTCTGCAGGTTTGCCGTAAGTAAAGGTGGTTGTGTACCCGAAAACCTGGAAATTCATCAATGTATCCCCCGGACCTCCCTTGCTCATGCCAAATATGATGTCGAACTGGCGCAAAGAATCCACCAGGCGGAAGACAATCGCGATGGCGATATAGGGTGTTAAAAGAGGAAGGGTGATCGATTTAAAGGTAAACCAGCGTGACGCGCCATCCACCTGCGCGGCTTCGAATGGTTCACGCGGTAGGGCTTTAAGACCGGCCAGCACCAGCAGAGCGATGAAAGGTGTGAACGTCCAAATATCAACAAGCAAAACCGTTAACATGGCGGTGTCTGGCGATGTGGTCCACGGGAAATATCGCTGACCAAAAAAGCTCAAGAAATAATTCAGCACCCCGAATTCAGGGCTCATCATCAGACGCCACATCAGTGTTGAAATGAGTGGAGCGATCATCAACGGCATTAAAAGAAATGGCTTGAAGATCTTGGCCATCAAATTTTCAGTGTTCAAAAGAAAAGCCACCATTATGCCAAAAAGCGTTTCAATTCCGACAGCGAAGAAAGCATAAACAAATGTGACTTTAATTGAGTTCCAGAAGGCGGCTGAACTGAAGATGCGGATGTAGTTTCGCAAACCGACAAAATGAAAATTTGGCCGGGTGAATCGATAGTCCGTCAAAGAATAAAAAATGCTGATGAAAAAAGGAATCATAGCCACGGCAACAACAATGAACGCCGGGCCGATAATGAGAGCGGGCGCCCATTTTTTCATCCGAGATTCCTTGTTGAAAGGAACCTCGTCAGTTATAGCGTCTGGCTTTACGGTCATACTGGAAGTTGTCATCGAACGGTACCTCAATTGCCTGAATGATGGTGGAAGATCCGGGTACCAGAGATGTTTCCCTGGTACCCGGATAAAATCAGGTCCTCTTACTGCAAAGACTCATCAATGCGCTTGCAGGCTTCATCCAGTGCCTGTTGGGCAGGTTTTCCTGAATGGATCTCCTGAAGAGCGGCAGACCATTCGGTTGTGGCTTCAAAGAAGGCGGATTGCGGGGTGTAGTAAACCTTGGTGAAGGGTTCTACAGTCTTCCAGGTATCCACGTAACCGGTGAAGGGAGCGATTTTATCTTTCCACTCTTTGCTTTCCCAGGTTGATTTGCGGATAGGATCCACGGTCAGACCGTTGACAGCCGCGTCAAGGATGAATTCCTTTGTGGTGGTGTATTGCATCCATAACCAGGTTGCTTCTTTGTTCTTGGAGAAGGCGTTCATACCGATGGACCAGATCCACTCGTTGGGGGTTGGATTGCCGCCGGGTTTGGAAGGAGGAGGCAACAGGCCCCAATCATCCGGGAATGTGCTGCTTTCGCGGTTGAAGTAGCCGATGATATCCGCATCAAAGAACATGGCTGCTTTACCCTGGGTAAAGGTATTGGCCACATCGTACCAGGTGTAGTCTGAGTAGTTCGGTTCGGCGACTTCGCGGATGATCTTTCCCCACAGTTCATGGGCGGCGACAGCATCGGGATTCTTGTTCAACGCGCAGGTCAATTTTCCATCCGCGCTGACTTCAAAGTCCTTGCCACCGTAAGACGTGAACCAGGACATGGGTCCCGGATGCAGGGTTGCCCAGGAGCGGCTACCGCGGACTACCAGCGGGATCATATCGGGTTTGCATTTCTTGAGCGCCAGACCGGCCTGATAGAGCTGTTCCAGGTCTTTCGGCAGATCAACTTTACATTCCTTAAAAACGGATTTGCGGTAGATGATGTTGCTGGTGTGGAAACCCCACGGCAGGGCATACAGGCTGCCGGTACCGGTCGGATGTCCATCTACAAGATCCCATTTCTGATCTTTCAGGAGGACGGGTAAAATATCGTCCACATCGTAATCCGGGGAAGTCAATTTTGGATCAGCCAGATATTTATCCAACGGTTCCATGTAACCCGGAGGGGCATACTGCCAGATCATGTATGAGCCGACCATGTAGGCATCATATTCTGAGGATTTTCCGGCGAAGAGGGTGGTTAATTTATCAAAGAAGTTTTCTTCCGGCAGGTAATCAATGGTTACTTTAATACCGGTATTTTTTGTAAATTGGTCCATCTTCTTAGCCATGGTTTCGGCAAACGGGTGCTTGACCATCAGCAATTTGATCGATTTGCCCGACTGGCTTTTCCAATCAAATCCATCAGCCTTGACTGCCGGGTTGGCGTTCAAGGGTTGGGCAGCCGGAGCGAAGGCGGTTGCTATTAAAGCGACCAGGATTGAAACGAAGAGCAAAACACGAATTTTTTTCATTCAATTCCTCCAAGGATTTTTGCTGCTTTTTTCAATATCCATCAGGTGCAAACCGGGAATACTCTTTTTTCTTCTACCTCCTTTTGATTTTTTAAAGAATTAATGGATGACGGTTGTTTCTACCAGTAAGACCGTCCTTTCAGGCAGAATATTAAACCTGACCTGTAAGCGTGGGAATAATTATCCGAATGAATAAACCGGAGATATGCCCAAGATCTTTTATTAAAGAACGAGAGAGAAAAAATGGAGATATGTGAAAAAGGGAAATGTGTGAAAAAAGACGTTCGTAAAGCAAGCCGTTGACGTCAGAAACTGGTTATTACATATGTGCATCACATATGAATGATATTCTAAGTGCACAGATAGTTTGTTCATAAATACCATTCATATGTCCATTATTTTATATAGTCATTAAGTTCAATTGAATATTGCTTAATGTAAATAGTTATATATGACGTATGTCATATTGTTAAATCACATTATTGTTATATGATATTACTGTACATTTGTTATATTTTATTCATCACTTTTGTTACATATCAGAAATCGGACGATTAAAGAGCAATGTTATAATTTGGTCTGCAAGCAGGTGGAAACTCAACTTCTTCAGAGTAACGAAAAACTCGCTTTCATTCAGGTGTGTTATGTCAAATCAAGATGTTCGCATGGCGTTACTCTCCCGGGTCGCCTCTTTGTACTACGATAAGAAGAAGACACAACAGGAAATCGCTGATCTCACTGGAATCGGCCGGCCGATCATTTCAAAGATGATCAACGAAGCTCGTGAAAAGGGCGTCGTAAAAATCACTGTTCAATACCCCTGGACATCAAAAAGTCTAGAGAAAGCTCTGATCGAGACCTTTGATCTTAAAGATTCCCTGGTGATGGTTACCGATTTCGAAACGTACGATGAACTATTGAATGGACTCGGGACTCTGGTCGCCGGGTATTTCACGCAGATACTTCATGATGATATGGTGATCGGTATTTCCTGGGGCAGCGCCCTACAGCACATGATCAATGCGCTTCAACCCAGACCCCTGTCCAACATTGAGGTGGTTCAGATCATCGGTGCCAGCGGTACAGAGAACAACCCCACCGAAGGTCCGCTTCTAGCCCAGTTGTTGTCCGAACGCCTGAGCGCAAGCTGCCGCTACTTGCACGCGCCTCTCGTTGTTGAAAACAAGGTTATCCATGACGGCCTTCTGCAAGAACGCACTATTCGCGACACGCTAAATCGCGCCAGGCAGGCCAATGTGGCACTGGTTGGAATTGGTTCTGTGGATCGCGAATTGTTTCCCCTGATGCGTTCGGGGTATATGTCTGAGTCTGAACGTCTGAAACTGGTGGCGGATGGGGCGGTGGGGGACATCTGTGGCCAGTATTATTCCATTGATGGAAAATGGCTGGACACGGAAATCAATCACCGCATCATTGGGATCGACCTGCAAACCCTTGCGCAGATCGAAACCGTGATCGCCGTCGCCGGTGATATTCGCAAAGGGGATGCCATTCTGGGCGCGCTGAGAGGTGGATATGTGGATGTGCTGGCCACCGACGCCCGCACAGCTCAGTATTTGCTGGATCACGCCTGAACGTAACCCTGTAACGAAAAACTATTGTTGCGAGTTTCGCGGGGGATAGGATACTCCTCCGGGTATTTCAGATGGAGTATCATAAAACCAAGAATACATCTTTACGTATATTGATTATAATCAGGTGGGGTAATTGAGAGGGTATCCGTTGTCCGGTGCTCACGTGAACACCTGTTGTTTGAATGAGTATAAATTTCTACCAGTTCCCTCCTGACAGGAACAGGTGTCAGATACGACTATCTTCACGTTGTTTTTTGATAATAAGGAGTTTTCAAGATGCAGACAAAAACCGGCAAAAAACTGGCTGTGTTCTTGGCTATCACTTTTTTCTTTTCCATTTTGTGCTATGTGGCGATTATTTCCACCGGAACGATTCGGGCGAAAGATGGATTATATGTGTTTTTGTTGATGTGGTCACCCGGCATAGCCGCAATTATTACGCAGTTGATCTTTGAACATTCACTAAAAGGGTTGGGATGGAAGCCCGGAAAGTTTAAATATCTGGCACTTGCCTATCTTCTTCCTCTAGGATACTGTCTGGTGGTGTACGGCCTGACCTGGCTGACCGGGCTGGGGATATTTCCCTCCCCCCAATTTCTTAAAGAGCTAAAAAACAGCTACCCGATGTTTTCCGGCGAAAATGCCATCGTAATCTATACCGGCTTGATGATGTCGCTGGGATTCATCACCAGTATGGTTTCCGCTCTGGGAGAAGAAATCGGCTGGCGGGGATTTCTGGTGCCAGAACTGGCGAAACTCGTTCCCTTTTCACAGGTTGGACTGATCAGCGGGATCATCTGGGCTCTCTGGCATTTGCCACTGATCCTGTTCGCCAATTACAATCTGCCGGGAACACCGAAATGGTACGCGGTAGTGATGTTCGTTATCATGGTTCTGGGGATCAGCTTTGCGTTCGCCTGGCTGCGCCTCAAATCCGGCAGCCTTTGGACGGGAGTTGTTTTGCATGCCAGCCACAACCTTTTCGTGCAGGTGATTTTTACCCCGTTCACTGCTCTGACACCGGTAACCCCCTATATTATCGACGAATTCGGATGCGGACTGGCCATTCTGGCGGTCATCGTGGCTTTTCTGTTCTGGAGAAAACGAACCTCTCTGGTGGAAGCACCCCGGTCGGAATCCTCTGCATCCATCTGAGATCACATCCTTCTCCATTCCTTGATCAGTGATTCTGGTTTCCAGGCAACCTCTGATCATAAACTGACGGACTTTTTCGAGATTAATCCTATAATAACAGCATCCGCAGATTTCTTTCAAAAGGATTCACTCTAATGATCAAAAGAATACTGGTTACCTACGCCAGCCGTACAGGTTCAACCATCGGTGTGGCTCAGGCCATTGCCGCTGTGTTGACCGAATCCGGCGCGCAGGTTGATGTGGTACCGATGCCTGAGGTCAAGGAATTGTCTGCCTATCAAGCCGTCGTGGCCGGCAGCCCAATCCAGGGCGGTGCGTGGCTGCCGGAAGCCATGGAATTCATGCGAATCCACAAAAACGCCTTGAACCAGAAACCGTTCGCCGCGTTTCTCACCTGTATGACCCTGACTATGGGAAATGGCAAATACCGCAGTCATGTTGCCACCTTTCTCCAGCCTGTGCGAGATCTGGTCAAGCCTCGCAGCGAAGGCCTTTTCGCCGGCGCACTGGATATTTCCAGGATTCCTTCGCTGGCTGATAGAATCAAATTCCGCCTGAGCGTGCTGTTCGGTGTCTGGAGAGAAGGCGATCAACGCGATTGGAATGCCATCCGCGCCTGGGCGGCCACTCTTCCTAAAGTATTGTCTTGAGGATATTAATGCAAATTCAATCCATCCGCAACGCCACCATGCGCATCGCCTATCACGGTCATCTGTTCGTGTGCGATCCGTATCTGGCCGACAAATTCACCCGGCCGTCATATACAGGAAAATCCCCCAATCCATTGATCGACCTGCCCATGCCTGCCGCAGAGGTGATCGCCGGCGCGGAGTTTTTCCTGCTGTCACATCTGCACTCAGATCATTTCGATCCCGCCGCGGCGGATCTCCTGCCCCGGGACGCACAAATCTTCTGCCAGCCGGCCGATCAAACCGCGCTCCAGAGTAAAGGATTTACCCGCCTGTCTCCGGTGGATGACCGGGTGGAATGGAAGGGAATATCCATCCGGCGTTTCGATGGACAACACGGCAGTGGAGAGGTGTTGAACGATATGGGACTGGCGTCCGGTTTTGTTATCTCGGCTGAGGGAGAACCCACCATCCTGTGGGTCGGCGATTCTCTCTTAACAGAGCCCATCCGCACCGAGATCACCCGTTCGAAGCCGGATGTAATCATCACCCATTCCAGTGGGGCGGTCTGGGGTAAAGACCGCGTGTTGATCCTGACGGATGCCGCCCAGACCATCGAGATATGCCGTCTGGCGCCGCGTGCCAGAGTGGTGGCAGTTCATATGGAAGCCCTGGATCACGCCACGGTATCGCGTGCCGGACTGCGGGAATATGCCCGTGAACAGGCTATCGCGGATGACCGTCTGTTGATACCTCAAGATGGTGAGACGATCATTTTCTAAAGCTCCATTTTCTACAGGAGACGGCTATGTGGTTTATGAATCATATCTGGAACCCGATCGTGCGCTTCATCCTGCGCTCACCGCTGCACGGTTTATTGAGCCGGTCTGTCATGCTGATCACCTATCAGGGCTGGAAAAGCGGTAAAACATACACTGTACCGGTATCTTACCTGGAAGATGGTGATACGATCTATGTACTTCCCGGTATGCCGGAAAAGAAGGTCTGGTGGCGCAATATCCAGCAAGACACACCGGTCAGTCTGCGCGTCCGCGGGCGGGAATTCCCGGCAAAGGCCAGTCTTCTCTCACCCGAAAAAGATCTGGATATTATGGTCCGCGTCCTCGGATTATTCTTTGTCAAAATGCCGGCCGGCGCGGGTCTTTATAAAGTGCGCAAAGATGCCGCCGGCAACTTTGTGCAGGAAGACATGCAGCGGGCAGCCGGCGGGACTGTCATGATCTGCGCCAGACCGGTTCAGGCGTGAAAGCCGGAATACCCCACTTCACCTAAACCGTTAGATATTCATGAAAACGCCGCGCCCATCTTTTATCCGTACCGGGTTGAACGATTATGTCACCTATGTGTGTCTGGTCTTTCCCGCCATCTGTTGCGTTGTGATTCTGGCGAATTTCGTGTTCACCAGTGCCGGAACGATGCTGCTGTTATTCGTGCTTGTGCTTACATCACTAATAACCACTCTTATTGCAGGTATCCGATTTATTTCAATATTGAAAATCTTTCATGACAACCAGGAAGTGATGGGGGTAATATCCCGGATCGATTTTTATCGCGACAGGGGAAGAGTTGAGTTCGTATATATCTATCAGGGAGCTAAATTCACCAGCGGCCTGTCGATCATGAAAAACCGCCGTACGGCCGGCTATCAGCCCGGTGATGAGGTATTTGTCCTCGTTGACAGAAATAATCCCCGAAAAGCCCTGATCAAGGACCTGTATCAGTAAGCTTCCAATCAGTTGCTACCGGCTCTTTCCACGGATGGCAGATCGATCACGAATTTTGTCCCCTGCCCCGGCCGACTTTCCACTGAAATCGTCCCCCCGTGTGCCTGGACCAGCTGCCGGGCGATCGCCAGTCCCAGACCGCTGCCGGTGCCTTCATGTCGCGAGCGGGACTGCTCGGCTTTCCAGAAACGGTCGAACACATACGGCAGGTCTTCGGCAACAATCCCCTGGCCGGTATCCTCCACCATCATGCGCACACCACCTTGAATAGACTCCGCTCCCAGAGTGATGGTTCCGCCGGGTGGGGTATAGCGTATGGCATTCCCAACCAGATTATTCAAAACCTGGCTCAATCGGTCGGCGTCTGCAGAAATCGTCAACTCCGTTTCGCTGCCGGTGATCGCGGATTTTAAATTGATGCCGTGTTCCCCGGCCAGTCCATTGAAGCCGGTGATTGTATCTTCGATCAGGTCGATCATCGATACTTTTTCCGGATGGAGATGCAGCTTCCCTGCTTCGGCCAGAGATAGCGTCTGCAGGTCATTTACCAGCCGGGCAAGCAGGCGGGTTTCATCCAGCGTGGCGTTGATCTGTTCCGGCGTCAACTCATATACACCGTCTAGCATTCCTTCCAGATTTCCCTGAATGATATGCAGCGGCGTACGTAATTCGTGGGCCACATCGGCAGTCAGGTTACGCCGGTTGGTCTCAGCCTGGTCCAACTCCTGAACCATCCGGTTGAAACTGCGCGCCATGCGTCTGAATTCACCGCGGGCATGTTCATTTACCCGCACGCTGAGATCGCCATTCGCCACGGCATCCAGCGCAGACATCATCTCTGCCACCGGCGAACTGAACCGGCGAAAAGCCAGCGCTCCCAGAAGGAAAAAGACGATGGCAAGGACGAAAAATGGGATGTTCGGTAGAGTCAACCAGTTTTCAGGCTGCGGCGATCCCGGCGGTGCCTGGCGATAGAATAAACCGTTGATGAAATAGAAAGCCATATTAAAGAAGATCAGCAGGGGTATAAAGAAGGATAAAAAGCGCAGAATCAGGTAGCGATGTTTGGCCGGACGATTCGCGGTCCAGGCATGCAATTCCCTGTGTTGATCATCGCAGAAGTGTTTTTTCATCGGTTATCTGTGAAGCGGTAACCTTCACCGTAGACTGTAGTGATATACATCGGATTGGCCTGGTCTTCTTCCAGTTTACGGCGTAAATTCTTGATATGCGAATCAATGCTGCGGTCGAAACTCTCCAGAGATACCCCGTGCATCTGGTCGATGAGCTGCTCACGCGTCAACAGTTGACCGGGATGCTGTGCCAGCACGGCCAGCAGACGGAATTCATTCGGAGTAAGGTGCACCGCCCGACCCCTCAGGTTTACGCGATGTCCTTCAATATCGATCTCCAGCTCTTTGAAGTGCAGCACGCCCGAAGGCTTCAATACGCCCTGAGCCCGCCGCAACACGGCACGCACCCGCGCTACCAGCATACGCGGCGAAAAGGGTTTGGTGATGTAATCGTCCGCGCCCAGTTCCAGACCGACCAACTGGTCGCTCTCCTCTGAGCGCGCCGTCAGCATGATGATGGGCACGCCGCTCTCCCTTCGCAGCACACGGCACACTTCCCGGCCGTCCATGCCGGGCAGCATCAGATCCAGCACAATCAAATCCGGTTTTTCCCGCCGTGCCATAGAGAGAGCTTCCATTCCATCCGCTGCGCTGATCACCCGATAACCGTCTTTCATCAGGTAATCCCGCGTCAGTTTTAGAATTTTCGGCTCGTCATCCACCACCAGAATGAGTTCTTGCATGGTACCTTAAAGTGTACTGTAAACCGGATAAAAAGGGGGCCAACCCTTTCGAGTCAGCCCCTTGCTGCAAGATTATTTCTTTTCAGCTTCCTGCCCGCCGGTAGATGGATGGGATGATTTGCCGGGTTCCTCGCAGGGATGTTCTCCCGGCCAGGGATAGTGCGGATTGGGTCCATACATCCACGGGCCGTGATGCATATACCGGTGTCCGCAGAAGAACACCCGGAAGATTCCGAACACAATGAACAGCCCGATCAGCGCCGGGATGATCGCATAAAACCCCAGGAAGGGTGTGAAATGGTGAACCATTCCCATCGATCCCGGCTCATACAACGGGACGGCCGCGTTGGGTGCCTGAATGCCGGCCGAACCAACAGAAGCCGCGCCGAGGGCGTACCCTTGTGCCTGCCCGGCCTGGAACACCATGAAACCACCGACCGCGATCAAAATGATCAGCAGCACGGCGCCCAGTACGCGAAAAACAATTGAAGCATTATGAGACATACTTTCCTCCAGAAAATGTCATGACCCGTGTCATGGTTTGTGATGCTTTCAGTATGGCGCGCGATTATGGAGGTCCTGTGGAGGATAAGTGGAGACAATTGGGAGAAATTATTCTATGGCTCGACCGGCGATTAGCCTAAAGAGAATCTCTCCTTGCAGGAATGGCCATTTTTCCCCTATAATTTACCCATCTTCGTTGAATCAGAGGGAAAATGAAAAAAGCACCGCTCATCCTGTTTTGTCTGCTCCTGGCAGCTTGCTCTCCATCCGCGCCATTGAGCACCAGCACCCCGACTGTGCCACCACCAACAGAAACGCCAACGATCTTGCCGACGGACACCCCGGTGCCGACGGCCACCCAGGCTCCAACCGTTGAACCCAGGGTTATTCCGGTTAACCTGAATGTGGGAGGGGTTGTAGCCTGTAAAATCGTGGGGGATCTTACATACACAGACAAGCTGATATCCTTCAAGGGAAAATATGTATTATCGTCTATCTACAATGGGACAATTCCTAAAGAAGAAGTGTCGGCATCAGCCGAAGTATCCGACGGAAAATTCGAACTGGGTTTCAAGAATGTGTACCAGGAAGCCGGCAAACCGAAACTTCAAGCATACAGCACCTTAATGAAAGGCGAGATTACGGCGGATGAGATCAGGGGAACCAGCACAACCTGGGTGGTGAACAGAATATTGCAGGGATCCGAAAACAAAGCGTTCTCGATAAAACTGGAGCCGTGAGGCGAAACCGGGAGCCTCCGGTTCAGGTGCTACAACGTAAAGCTGTCCGTTTATCAGCACACCATACTCTGGTGCATAATTCCGATCGAGGGGATATAATTTTTCTACCTAATACAGAAGACTCTGTAAAAGGTAGAGAGGTGAAGTCATGCTCAAGATCGGTGTTGCCCAGGCAGATTTTAAACTCGCGGACCGCGAAGCCAATCTGCAGATCATCCGCAGGCTGCTGGAAGAAGCCGCCCGTGCCGGCATCGATGCGCTGGTACTGCCGGAACTGGCCAACTCGGGTTACAACTTCGAAAGCCTCGAACAGGCACGGTCGGTGGCGGAAACAGCCAGTGACGGCCCTTACGTATCACTGTTACGTGACTGGTCTTCCACAGGAAAACTGGTGGTGGGCGGATTGTGTGAACTGGCGGGTGAAACGCTCTTCAACTCGGCAGTCGTCTATGCAGACGGCCGCTTGGAGACGGTATACCGCAAAGCGCATCTCTTCGCCAATGAAAGGAACTTCTTTAAACCGGGCAGTGAAAAACCGCCTGTCTTCGCATGGCATGGACAGAAGTTTGGCCTGATGATCTGCTTTGACTGGTTTTTCCCCGAGATGGCCCGCAGCCTGGCATTGCGCGGTGCACAGATCATCCTGCACCCGGCCAATCTGGTGCTGCCCTGGTGCCAGAAAGCCATGCTGACCCGCTCGCTGGAAAATCGCGTGTTCACCGCCACGGCCAACCGCACCGGCATCGACCGCGACCTGGCTTTTTCCGGCCTGTCGCAGATCACCTCACCCATTGGAGAACTGCTGGTGCAGGCTGACGGCATGTCCGATGAGGTGGTATTCGCCGAAGTCGACCTGAACAAAGCCGACAACAAGTGGGTCACCAAACAAAATGACCTGTTCCAGTGCCGCCGGCCGGAGCTGTATGATGACCTGCTGGTAAAACAGGAGAAGTGAATTGATCCATTACTTTTTTGGGGATATACCGCAAGATGGCTGCTAAGAAACGGGAGAAACTGAACCGCTCCTTGAAAACGGCGGTGGCCGTCGTGGGTGTGCTGTTGGGTGTATCCGGCATGAACCATGGATTCTTCGAGACACTGCAGGGCTACACGCGCACACCGGGAATACTCATTCAGGCGATCGGACCCGCGCAGCGCATGTGGGAGTATGGCACGGAAGAAGCGCTGACACTGGCGCAGAACTACCTGTTTAGTGGACTGCTGGCCATGACCTTCGGGGCGATGATCATCCTCTGGTCGCTGGCCTATCTGCACACCCGGCACAGCGCGGCGGTGTTCATCCTCCTCTTCCTGCTCCTTCTGTTGAGCGGCGGGGGGATCGGGCAGGTCGTGTTCTTCTTACCGGCCTGGGGATTCGCGACCCTCATCAATAAACCGTTGAACGGGTGGAAGAAATTCATCCCGGCAAATATCCGGTCGGCTATGGCGAAGACCTGGCCGTACAGCACTGCCTTGACGGCCGTCCTTTTTCTGTTCGCGCTGGAAATTGCTATCTTCGGCTTCGTGCCGGGTATGACCAGTGCCGTGGATAAACTGCACCTGTGCTGGGCAAGTCTGGGGATCGCCTGGCTGCTGATGTTTTATTCGTTTGTGGCTGCCATCGCGGCCGACATCGAAAAACAATAGCCCGCTACCCGATCAGACGGTGTGCGTCTGCGGACAGGGATCGTAAACGGCGATCTTGTTGCGGCCGTACTGCTTGGCCTGATACATGGCCGCGTCGGCATTATCCAGCGCGGTTTCAAAGGAACCGCCCACCGCCGGGCAGCAATTCACTCCGATGCTAATGGTCAATGCCAGGTCGCCGGATTTTTCGGTCTGGAAGGTGGCGTTTTCCACCTCGCTGCGCAAACGTTCAGCGATCTCCAGCGCGGCGGGCAGTTTGGAATTCGGCAAAATAACCACGAACTCTTCCCCGCCGTAGCGTCCTACCAGGTCTGTGTCACGCAGGCAGCGGCGGCAGATATCCGCGATCAGGCGCAGCACCGTATCTCCCGTACCGTGCCCGAAGCGGTCGTTGACCAGTTTGAAATAGTCGATATCCAGCAATAGTATGGCAATAGGTTTCCGCCCGCGGGCCGCCAGTTTGTAGAGGCGTTCGCCTTCTTCGAGCAGATAGCGCCGGTTGTGCAAACCGGTCAGCGGGTCAGTGATGGACTGGTGGCGGTAGAGCTTCTGCTTCTCGTCAGCGATCTCGAACAGCCGCGCGGATGACACCACCAGTTCATTTAGAGAACCTTCCGGAGTATCGTCATCCACCAGTTCATACTGGGCTTCCGTGATGGAATCGCTGATGAAATCCTTGCGGTGCATTACCATTCGCTTCCCATATTTTCCAGCCACATAGACCATACACAGGTTCAGCGGGCAGGATAAAAACGGATTGAGCGTCAGGTCGTACAGCTCTTTGTACGCCGGCCGGCCGTACAGATTCTTATAGATATAGTTCTTTCCGGGTTCCGCCGGTCTGACTACCAGCGATTCGGCAAAACCGTTCTTCACGAACAGGTCCACCAGGGTGTGCATATCCTCCAGCGAACCGGTCTCTTTGAACTCATACCCGTGGGCGTTGAGATAATCGATGATCTCTTTGCCGATGTCGCGCATAATGACGCCCTGGGTAAAGCCGTCATATTTGGCGAGGATTTTGCCAAAGGCCACCAGCACTGCTTCATACAGTACGGTCGGGAACGATTCCATAAAAACTTTCTGCTATCAATAAACTTGGATAAAATACTTTGCGCCTGATAGCAGTATACGGGGAATGAAAGAGTCGGGTGATTAAATAGGCGTAAAAAATAGTGGGGTTAATGATATGTTTGGAAAAACGACCAAAGTCAGATATTTAATACAAAAGTGGGTATATATAGAAATTATTTGTGTAAATTTTCAAACCATAAAAAGGGACGTACAATGCTACAAAACGACTTTCTAATACAAAAAAATTAGGAGGGATGAATGACTTTACAGAGTAAGATTGTTGAACAATTGGCACAAAAAGATGGACAGACTGACAGGGAGTTAGCTGACATACTTCTTGGTAAGGATAAACATCAATCCCCTGTGAATATCACCTGTCGTCTCCTGGCGAATAAACAGGTCATTGAGAGACGCATCGTTCAGGGTAGGATACGTAACTACCTAAATTACTCCGAAAATAAGCTAGCCGTACACGAAAAACCGTATATTTCCAGAAAAAATCCCTCCGATCATCTTTCAGAAGACCAGGCAAAGAGGTATTTAGAAATATGACTGCAGGATCAGGGTTGGACAACAAAGATCGCCTGGGGTCATGAACAGGGTATTGATATCGAAGCCATAAAAAACGGTAAGAAGTGGATTATCGAAGTCAAAGGAGAAGGTTCACTTCAACCCATGCGGGTGAACTACTTTCTGGGAATACTTGGGGAAATTCTCCAACGAATGGACGAACCTGAAACGAGATACAGTATTGCACTTCCCGATATCCCACAATTTCGGAACTTGTGGGGAAGATTACCACTCTTGGCGAAACAGAGAACGGGGATAGATATTCTATTCATAAGGCGGGATGGTTCAGTATCTTCAGGAACTTAACAATGCGGTATAAAGAAATCAAACTCATATAAAGGATCTCAAAACGATGTCTGCAACGAAAAGAGAGAATAAAGGATGCCTGAGCGCCCTGTTAAATTTGTTTTCAAAAAGAAATGAAGATCACACAACAAATTTAGCCTCTGAAGAAACCGGTATAAATGAATCATTGCCTTTTAGACTGAGGGATGACTTTCTTTCAACCGCTGAACATTCCTTCTTTCAAGTATTAAGATCCATGATGGGGATTTATTTCATCATCTGTCCAAAAGTTTCACTATCAGATGTGTTCTTCATCATCAATCCGGATAAGAATATGAGCGCCTACAACCGGATCAATCACAAGCACGTCGATTTTCTTATCTGCGATTCACAAACGATGCGTCCGCGTTTTGCCATCGAATTGGATGATAAAAGTCATGATCGGCTTGACCGGGTTGAACGGGACGCTTTTGTGGATGAATTATTCGAAACAGCTCAACTACCCCTTGTACACATTCCGGTCAGGTCGACCTATAACACGAATGAATTGGGAGCCTTGTTTAGAACCGTATTATCAGGAACACAGAAACCGGAGAATGTGAATCCCCTATCTGAACAGGTTACCAATCCTTCGTCAGATAATACCCTTTCGACTGCCACGATGGTTAACAAGCCGATTGTGGGTTCGAAAGGCTCGGTTACCGGATCATATTCAAGTCAGATCTCAGAAGTAAAGAGTGGATCTGAAAACCACACTCCCGTATGCCCGAAATGCGGCCAACCCATGGTGTTGCGCACAGCCGGTGAAGGACCAAACAAGGGGAATAGATTCTGGGGATGTGTAAATTTTCCGAAATATAAGGTGATAATGAAAATAGAATAATCGTATGTTAGGTAGATGGACAAATAAAGAATCTACCATATCTATGAATGAGACAAACAATTTATAGAGCAAAGAACCTCGTTTCTATCAAATTTCTCTAGTGTTTTATTGGGTTCCTATCGCAGTATAATTGTTCTAATCTACACTGGAAAAATAAATGACTGAACAAGTATTCACCAAAGACATTTTAAAAAATATTTTAATGGGAGATTTTAATTTTCATGATAAAGAGAGCAATTATGCATCTCACAATTTCCATTCATTTCCAGCGAAATTCCCACCCCAATTACCCCAAAAGTTAATTTATGAATTATCCGAAGAAGGTGATGTGATATTAGATCCAATGGTTGGATCGGGAACCACAGTGGTCGAGGCAATTTTGTTAAACAGAAAAGCCATTGGATTTGATATTGATCCGCTAGCTCTAGAAATTTCAAAAGTAAAGATAACACCTTTAGAAGAAAAGGTGGTAGAAGATCTTCTTGAAATTATCATATATAAAGCAAGTAGTCGAGTTAATAAATCCCCTGATAATCTTCGTTCTCAAATCGAGAAAACATTTGACAAAGAAACGCTTGATTTTTTAGATTGCTGGTATTTACCTTCAATTCAAGGAGAGCTTTTTGCACTCTCGCAGGAAATAAACTCAATAGAAAATGAGGATTTTCGAAGATTTTTTAAGGTTGCCTTTTCAGGAACTATCGTAACAAAATCTGGTGGTGTCTCGTTAGCATTGGATCTGGGTCATACGAGACCTCACCTGGCAAAAAAAGTGATCGATAAACAAGGGAAAACTATAATTGGAAACCCTCAAGAAAAATATCCTTCCTATGCGACTAAAATTTTTAAATCGGCAATTTTGGAATTTGAAAAAAAAGCTCGCGCGAATCTAATCGGTGTCTCAAATATTCCTCAAAATTGCTACATTCCCGAAATAAGATATGGAAATGCTCAAAATCTTGATATTGAAGAAAATAGTATTGATTTAATAATTACATCTCCACCTTATGCTTCAAATGCTATCGATTATATGAGAGCTCATAAATTTTCATTAATCTGGTTCGGAGATGGAATAAAATCTCTTAGTGAAAAAAGGAAAGCATATATCGGAAGTGAATCTACGAATGGTTTTGATTTTGAAGAGTTGCCATTCTATACAAAGTCAATAATTAAAAAGATCAAACAAGTCGATACAAAAAAATCATTGGTTTTGCATCGGTACTATTCTGAAATGACCCGCGTTCTAAAAGAAATGTATAGGGTTCTACGGCCAGGGAAAATTTCTGTTGTGGTAGTTGGGAACTCAATGCTCCGGGGTATTGATACTGAAATTCCTTATTGTTTATCAGAGATTGGCCAAGAAGTTGGTTTTTCTGTCCCAGTTATTGGAGTAAGGGAATTGGATAGAAATCGAAGAATGTTGCCAACCAGTAATAATGTAAATCTAACATCCCAAATTCAACAAAGAATGCACGAAGAACATTTAATTGGATTCCTTAAGGGGTGAAAAAATGAATATCAGCGATTTACGAAAATCCTATCATCAACAATTGTGCAGTAATGTTGTAAAAATCAATAAAACTTCAAATCCATATCCTAACTTCTCTGACACAAGTAGTAAGGCTAGTATAGCGATAGGTTTGAAAATTCTCGACCTGATTGGTTTTCCTGTGCAAGAAGGACACGAAAAAGAACAAACTGTTGGAAAAAAGTTTGAAAAATATACAAGGGATTTTATTGAAGCGAGTTTCTCACTTATGATGCATTTACGCCCTGGTGAGTGGGTATATTCAATAAAACAAAAGGAAATATCAAGGTTTGATCAATATCAGCATTTAGCAAATATTGAAATCAAAATCAAACACGATAAAGATTTATCATCAGCTCTTGGACGAGATTATCTTGTCACACCAGATATTATTGTTGCAAGATCACCATTATCAGACGAAGAAATAAATAGAAATGGGGACATTGTTACCAAAAATGATATCTTTTCTTCCTTTACACCACTTAGGAAGCGAAATTTATCTAATCAAAATATTAAAATCTTGCATGCGAGCATATCTTGTAAATGGACGATTCGTAGTGATAGATCACAAAACACACGAACAGAGGCTTTGAATCTAATCCGAAATAGAAAAGGGAATTTACCGCATATAATGGCAGTTACCGCCGAGCCTCTACCAACAAGAATTGCCGCACTTGCACTAGGTACTGGTGATCTGGATTGTGTATACCACTTTGCACTGAATGAGTTACGCGAGGCGGTATCATTTCTTGAAAATGATGATCAGAAGGATATTTTAAATATTATGGTAAATGGAAATAGATTGAGGGATATAAGCGACCTGCCTTTTGATTTGGCTATCTAATTTCTAATTTGTATTCCTAATTATGTCAACTAGTTATCTTTTCTCCCCCTTCCCAAAACCGCACAGCGTACTATAATAATCGCAATTCAAGTTCCTTCGGGGCAGGGTGCGAGGCTTCGGCCTCAATTCCCGATCGGTGGTGATAACCCACGAGCGCAGAAAATCGCGCGCATGACTCGGTGAAATTCCGGGGTCGACGGTACAGTCCGGACTGAAAGAGGGAATCACTGGCAATCCCACTGGATATACCGCCAGTTTCCGCCCCGAAAACCGTTCCGTGTTTCGGGGATTTTCGTTTCCAATGGCCGCTCAACCTTCCTCATCCAGGCAGACTCCTTCACCCGCTCCGCGCTTTTCCCGGTGGCGCCTGTGGTTCCTGCCGCTGTCTCTGGCCGGCGGCCTGCTCCTCTGGCAGCTCATCGTAACGCTCACCGGCCTGCCGGCTTTCATCCTGCCTTCACCGGTGCAAGTGGCCTCGCGCTTTCTGGATATGCTGCGCGGCGGCCGCCTAGTGTGGCACACTGCCGTCACCCTGAGCGAAGTGCTGCTTGGCCTGCTGGCCGGTGGCGGTGCCGCCACCCTCACCGGGTACGCGCTGGCCAAATCGCCTTCCGCCGAAAAGCTGCTCTCGCCCTACCTGATCGCCAGCCAGGCTGTGCCGGTGGCGGCCATCGCGCCGCTGCTGGTCATCTGGTTCGGGCCGGGTATGGCGTCCAAGGTGTTGATCTGCGGGTTGACCGTTTTCTTCCCGGTGCTCATCAACACCATTGTCAGCCTTAGGGGCGTCCCCGAGAATCTGCGTGATGTGATGCGTTCCATGCACGCCACTCCCCGCCAGACTCTGCTGATGCTCGAGATTCCTGCCGCCCTGCCGGTGTTCTTCGCCGGCCTGCGGGTGGGCGCCACCCTCTCGGTGATCGGCGCGGTGGTCGGCGAGCTGGTGGGCGCCGACAAAGGGCTGGGGTTCCTGGTCAACCTGGGACGCGGGCAGTATGACACGGCACTGGTTTTCGTGGCAGTCTTCGGGCTGGTCACCCTCGCCCTGCTGCTGTACGGTACAGTGCTGCTTTTCGAACGGCATTACCTGGCCTGGCAGAATGAACCTGAAAATAACACACAAGGGGTTTCCTTATGAAACACAAATTCATATTTCTCAGCATCCTGATCTCCATTCTGGTCTTGTCCGCCTGCGCACCGCAATCACCCACACCCGGTGTGTTGATTCCCGTCAAACTGCCGGTGGGCTATGTGCCTAACATCCAGTTCGCTCCGCTTTACATGGCCATCGAAAAAGGCTACTTCAAGAACGAAGGCCTGGATGTGGCCATTGACTACAACATGGAAACTGACTCTGTGGCACTGCTGGGTGCGGGACAGCTGCAGTTCGCTATAGTATCCGGTGAACAGATCCTGCTGGGACGCAGCAAAGGATTGCCCGTGGTGTATGCGGCCGCCTGGTACAACAACTTCCCGGTCGGGGTGATCGTCGACCCGGCGCGTAATGTGACCAGACCGGCGGACCTGAAGGGATTAACCATCGGCCTGCCCGGCCTGTATGGCGCCAACTATATCGGGCTGCGCGCCCTGCTGGCGGCCGGCGGTCTGCAGGAATCGGATGTCAAACTGAATTCCATCGGCTACACCCAGGTGGAAAATTTCATCGCCGCCCGGGTGGATGCGGCATCCATCTATGTGCCCAATGAGCCCGTCATTCTTGATGACCAGGGTGTGCCCTATACCCTGCTGCGCGTTTCAGATTACACCAGTCTGGTGGCCAACGGCCTGGCGACCAGTGAGGCGGTCATCAAAGATCACCCGGACATGGTACGCGGCATGGTCAAAGCGCTGCTGCACGGCATCTCTGATGCCGTGGACAATCCGGATGAGGCTTTTGAGATCAGCAAGAAATATGTGGAGAATCTGGATAAGGCGGATCACGATGTCCAGATGGCGGTGCTGAAAAAATCCATCGAATACTGGCGCAGCCTGAAACCCGGTTCCACACAGCCGGAAGCCTGGGAGAATATGCAGACCCTGCTTCTGGATATGGGGATACTCGATAAACCACAGGACCTGACCAAAGCCTACACGAATGATTTTCTGCCGTCCAACAAATGAACGATACTTCTCTCCTGAGCCTTGAAGACCTGACCGTGACCTTCGCGAATGCGAACGGCGGGCTTGAAGCTCTGCAGGCCGTCAATCTCGATGTGCCGGAGTACCGCTTCATGGCGGTGCTCGGTCCTTCGGGAAGCGGTAAGACCACCCTGCTGCGCGTCATTGCCGGGCTAGTACAGCCCACTTCCGGCACAGTCCACTTCAAGACGCCGGAGGACACACCCCCGCGTATCGGCCTGGTATTCCAGCAGGCCAACCTGATGCCCTGGCGCACGGTGATAGAGAACATCACCCTGCCGCTGGAGCTGCGGGGCGATCATCCCGGGGTAGCCCGCGACCGCGCACGGGAGTTCATCGAAATGGTAGGTCTGGATGGATTCGAGAACAGCCTGCCGCGCAGTCTTTCAGGGGGCATGGCGCAGCGCGTGGCGCTGGCCCGCGCGCTGATCATGGAACCGGATCTGCTGTTGCTGGATGAGCCCTTTGGCGCGTTGGACGCGCTGACCCGCGAACGTATGGGCGCGGAGCTGTTGAACATCTGGCAGGCGCGTGAGACCACGGTGATCCTGGTCACTCACTCCATCTCGGAAGCGCTGCTGCTTTCCGACCGGGTGGTGGTGCTGTCTGCCCGGCCGGGGCGCGTGGTGCGCGAGCTGGACGTCCCCTTTGCCCGCCCACGAACGGAGGAGATCCGTTACTCGGCGGAATTTGTGGCGCTCACCCGCGATCTGCGCGACAGCATTCAGGAAGAGCCTGAACCGATGCCGGTGGAGAAACCGCGGTTTCACAGCCGGAGAAAGCTGATCGGCCGGTAACCCCTCGACAGGCTCGGGTACCGATGCCTGTCGAACCGCCCGACCGGTGAGCCTGTCGAACCGCCCGACCGGTGAGCCTGTCGAACCGCCGGATGATGGACTCGTTATTAAATCCCGCAAATCTGTATTACCATTAACCCCGACACTATCTCCCGTGAGGATCACCATGACCAAACGCTATTCCATAACCAAAGACGTCTTTGAAAAATTCCCTGAATTCCGCCGCGGCGTGGTCGTGGCTACCGGCCTCACCAACCCGGCGGCGCCTGCCGATCTCACTGCCGCTCTGCGCGCCGCGGAAGCCGCCCTGCCTTCTGTACTGAATATTGACACCATTCTGGAAAATCCCAAAATTACAAACTGGCGCGAGGCTTACCGCTCCATCGGCATCAAACCGACTGAATTCCGCCCCTCGGTGGAAGCCCTGGCACGCCGCGTGCTGCGAGGTGAACCGCTGCCCTCCATCAGCACGCTGGTGGATATCGGCACGCTGGTCACCATCCGCCACCTGCTGCCGACCGGGGCGCATGCCATCGACCACCTGAAAGGCGACATCGAACTGCGGTTTGCCCGCGGTGATGAGACCTTTGTACCCTTCGGCACCGACACGGTGGAACACCCCGCGCCGGGTGAGATCATCTTCACCGACGGCGACACGGTGATGACCCGCCGCTGGACGTGGCGCCAGTCCAACCACAGCCTGGTGGTGCCCGAAACCACGGCCGTGGAAGTCAATGTGGACGGGCTGCCGCCCTTCACGCTGAGCGAGGTGCAGGCTATCTGTGTGGAGGTGGGCGACCTGCTGGTGAAGTACTGCGGCGGCGCTTACCGTTATGAGGTGCTAACTCGCGATCACCCGGTGATGGATCTGATCGACTGAGCGGTGGAGTTAATCCAATTTAACGGCTACCGTCAGGCCATCGCCAAGCGGCAGCAAAGTACTGAACAGTCCGGTAGACTCGGCTATCATGGTGTTGAAGCGGTTTATTGGTTCGATTAGCGCATGGTAACGAGTATCCAGTTCCATAACAGGAAAGAGCGAATCTTCCGCCAGCAGAAGCCCGCCCGGCCGGAGAAGGTGCAGGCAATCGGGCAACAATTCAGGATACAGTCGTTTGTCGGCATCTTGAAAGACCATGTCATAATCCGGTTCGAGTGTGGGCAAAATATTCCTGGCGTCTCCCACGCGTAAATCGACCACATCCTGATATCCCAGCCGGTTGAAATGACTTTTCGCCTGTTCGGCCACCACAGGATCAAATTCTATGGTTGTAATCTGCCCGCCGGTTTTCTTTAACATCGAAGCCATAGAACAGGTAGAAAAGCCGATGCTGGTGCCGATTTCCAGAATTCTTTTTGGACGGCTGATCAGTATAAGCAAACGTATCAGACGTGCCACGTCATCATCCACCACTTCGGTGAAGTTTTGCAGCGCTGTAGCGCGAAGAAATTCTGCTTTACGAAGAAGCTGTTCCTTGCTGTAGAGCCCGTCGATATAGCGATTTGCGCGTTCAAGATCCATTGCTTTCGTTCACTTTCTTTTCAAGATTCTTCAATATTTTTCCCAATAACCCGGCAAGACTATGTATTTCATCATCCGATAAATCCGCCAGTGCCTCTTTGAGCAGGTCTGAACTGGCTTCCCGCCCGATAACAGCGATCAAATTCCTGCCATCGTCGGTGAGGATTAC
>JAAZMZ010000025.1 GCA_012798535.1 Leptolinea sp. | reverse complement strand
GACAGGCTCACCCACCGGGACAGGCTCACCCACCGGAGGATTTCGTTCCCCGAGCCTGTCGAGGGGTCACCCACCGGGCTGCTGCTCGAGCCTATCGAAGGCTGCCGGGGGGTTCGACAGGCTCACCCACCGGGGGTTCGTTTCCCGAGCCTGTCGAGGGGCATCCACCTTTGGTCTTACTGCCTGACAGACTTCAATCCATCGGCTGCATTGGAAATGGCCGTCCCCAGAATATAGGCGGCCAGTACAGCCACCAGATTGGTGATCTCCTCTTCACTGATGGGAAAATCCGGGCGAAAAGCCTTCAAAATGATGATGCCCAGCCCCACCAGAGCCGCCCAGAATTTGCGGGAAGCCAGCAGTTCGTACATTTTTTGCATAGGATTACCTTTCTTTTTCTTCTTGAAATACCAGGGATACGGTGATCCACAGGAAAGCTGTCAGACTATCTTTGATTTGAAATCCCACAGGATCATCCATCTGTTTTTCGTCCCCCCATCCGGTGGGTTACCGGATGGGGGGACCATAGGGGGGTTACCCCGCCACGTTCGATTTATGCAGCGGGCGGAAATCGTTCACCCAGACCGCCAGGAAGTGCCGCACCTTCAAACGGTGTTCATCGTGGGTGAAAACAGCCGGGCTGAGTTCATCACCCGCCAGGAATATCTCGGGCATGATGCCGAAGCGTTCCCCGATGAAGACCGCCGGCGCGATACGTGGATCACAGGCGGCTGCCCAGTTGGTGGCGTCCGTCCATTCGGGCACGGTGATCACATCACCCGGCTGGCCGCGCTGCATGTTCTCACTGTAGATGGCCGCGGCGTTTTCCAACGAAGGATAGAGAATCTTCATGGCGGCCAGTTGCAGGGCGCGCGGTACCAGCAGGTAACGCGGATTGACCGCCATGCGAGGACCCATGCCGTAAACACCGGAGGCATTTTTGATCAGCATGGGCTGGTTATATACCGCCGTGCAGACCGCATCCCACTCGGCGGCGCTCAACGCGGCGGTCAGCAGATTCTTGTGCCCGCCGGCCGTGGTGACGGCGGTTGCGTTGAACAACGCGCCGCCGTCAGCCAGAGTCGGACCGACATGGCTGTTGGCGGTGAAGACCGCCGAGACCAGGCTGGAGATCTTGCGCAGGCCGGCAGCGGCCAGTTCACGCGGATAGGCTTTCAACTTGCGGGTTTCATCCCGGTCGATCAGTTCCAGCGTCAATGGGATATAGCCGCCGTACTTTTTCCAATCGGCGGTCTCCGGTGAATCGCCCACCACCAGTTCCTGGTATTCGCCGCGTTCGGCCACCTCCGGCAGGTCACCCACTGTGCCCACCAGGGTACCGGTGATTTGCTGCAGGCTGTCGAAGTGCTCCACGCAGGCGATGAGTTCCCACCAGTTGTATCCAGCTTCACCCAGTTCACGCCAGCGGTTGGCGATTACTTTATTCAACGAATTCTTCACCAGACCGGAAAAATCCGCCGTGGTAGCCAGCCGCGCACGTTCCGGATAGTACCCGCCGTGCATCTCCACATCGCCGGTGAGGGTCAGATACAGTTCGCGAATGCCGCTTAGCCGGGCGGCTTTCAGCCCCGTCAGTCGTGGATCACGCTCTGCGCCGAAAAGGTCATCGGCGGCTGCCTGCAGTTGATCGCGGCTGTCGAACATCTCCGTGATCCGTCCCGGTCCCTGCACTACACTGCTGCCGGACAGTCCGGTCACCAGACGGCGGGCGGAATCGACGGCTTTGTCCAGATCCGCCGGTTCGAAGATACGGCCGGAAAACTGCAGCCGTACCTGGTCGCAGGCGACAGCCGGCAAAGCGCTGGCCGTCAGGCGGGCTTCCAGCAGAGAAGCCCACAGGTCGGCTGCCGAAGGCGGGACCGGCTCTGGGCTGGTTTCCACTACATCATCATTCATATTCCGATTTCCTTTCACCATACAGGATTGCGGTGCCGCTCCCGCGCTCAGAGCCTGCAGAAAGGCTCCACCCCGGGCGGGATTGTGCACCAGATCGACGGACAGCACTTTGATGATCTCCCGAACCTCCTTGTGATTATCAGAGACACCTGCCTGCGCACCCCGCAGCAGAAGGTCGGCGGAAAAGCCCACCCTCGGGATGGCCGTCGCGGACGGGGACAGCACTTCCTGGCCGACCGAGCGGATCACCTCTGCCGCCGGTCCCGTGGGATTCAACAACAGCCGGATGCCGCGGCGCGTGTCGTCCCAGCCGGGCGAGGAACACACCCCGCCCAGGTCGCGGATCGAACGCCCGCCGGCCAGATTGCCCTGCGCGGCGTGATCGACGAAACACTCAACTCCGTCCCACAGGGGAAGCGAACGGCGCAGGACTTCCGCCGGGAAATTCCAGCCGTTTCCCACCCCGGCTGATATCGCCAGGATCAAAAAACCGCCCGCTTCTCCGGTTTGCCGTCCCACATCCATCACTTCCAGCGCCAGACGTACGGCCGTATCTTCACAAAATTGATCCATTCGCCTCCTTTTTCCACCGTCTGTACATAACTTTTCAACAGGCGTGACCGTTGTTATGAACCCGAATCCACGCCTTTATCCACAGGGTTTTCCACAGTTTTTGTGGACTTATCCACAGCCCGTTGAAGCAGCGCCGGAATATCCACCACTTCGCCGGCAAAGCGGTAAGCCACCCGCAGCAGTTCCGCGTCGTCGATTAATCCGCGCCCGTGCAGTCCGCTGAAAGCCGATACGATCTCGGAGGCCGCGCGTGCCAGTTCGCTGTTATCACGCGCCGAAATATCGGTGCCGTTCAGTTCGATCTCCGCGTGAAGATCGACCGGCCGGCCGCTGCGCGCCGCCCTCCGGCAGACCGCTTCCAGTAGGTCGCGCAGCATCCAGAGGACGTATTCCTGGCGCTGTTCGAAATGACGGAAGGTCGGTCCGCCGGCGCTTTCAGCGGTGGTGCGCGTGGCGCTTTCTGGTTCGGCCAGAAAGTGCAGCGGAATGCCCGCGCCGGCGGCAATCATCTTCTTGATGGCCAGCCCGTCCTCATTGGCGTCTGCCGATTCGAGTTTCGGCGAGAGGGTTTCCCAGGTTTCCGAATCGTCCTTAACCAGCAGGCTGCCGGGGGAGGGCGGATTCAGGTTAAGGTCGACCTGACGGCTGCGGCGTTCCACGGCGGTAGAACCCTTAAGAGTGACGGTGTAAAGGAAAGTGGTGCGAAATCGGTTCAAGCGGGCACGGTCTTCCAGCCAGCCGGAGAAGCGCGCCAGCCACTTCAACAGCGGAGCCAGATCGCTTTCACCGTGCAGGGCGCCGGCCGGCCGGTTGATGGCGTAATGCAGCATGAACGCTGGATTTTCCTCGCCTGATAATCCTGCTTCTCGGCCGGGGAAATTACGCCCGTCTCTCATAGTGAAACGTAATTCCTGCTCAAGGTCGTTTTCCGTGCAGGTAATCTCAACCACATCAGTGGAAGGCACTGCACGTACATAACTCATGCCGCCCGGATCGGTGGTGACAAGGACAAACAGTTCACCGGCGCGTGTCAATTCATCGCACCATTCATGAACGCGGGTATCCATGCGGTTAAGGGGATGCTGCCAGAATTCCTGCAGAAAAATCCGCGTGGCCTGATCCCGGCAATCCAGCCCGATGCCCCCGCCCACCACATACTGCGTGGTCAAGCCAACGATCCGGCGTGCCAGTGGATTGTTCCGCCAGGCGTCCAGAGTCTGGCGGAGAAGGTCTTCGCGTTCACCGTCCGACCGGTCGCGTGTGCTGCTCAGGGGAAGCGCCGCGAAGAACGGCCGCAGGGCTCGGTCCCGGTTGTCATCCAGGGCGGCGACTGTCAGCTCCACCCGGCGGTCGATCTCGCCGGCGAACAACCGCCCGACCAGCCGGGCGGCCAGACTGAGTTTCGTTTGTTTCATCAATATTCCTCCCTGTCCAGTTCGGATAATGGGTCCCGGCCGGGAATGACCAGCGCCGGCGCGGGATCGTACCAGCCGCACGAGTCCAGCACCGCGCTTAACGCGGCGCTAATCACCAGATCGTCATGTAGTACTTCACCTGTCAGCGGGTCGCGGGTGCCGTCCGGAACGCTCCATTTCATCAGGCGGCCGGGACTTTCCGCAACCTGGTACTGGCAGGCTTCGATCTGCCGCCAGAAGAGGGTCTGCAAAGCCGCCTGGTCGTCGAAACCGATGGCATCGGGTTCCTGCCAGCGTCCGGAATCGCATACGCTCAGGAAATCCCAGCCCAGCTTTGACTTGCTGACATGATTGAAAAGAAAAGCCTGCACCTTCGACGGAAAACGATTTTTTAAGAAGGAAGCCAGTCCTGCGCCCACACCGGTGGCATCCACCACCACGACCTGCGGCTGCCAGCTTTCGATCAATCCGTGAAGCTGACCGTAAAGAGCGGTGTGCTTGACGCCTGTCCATAAACGGCGCTGAACACAGCGGTATGTGGGGGCCCTGAGCAGATCATCCTGCAGGGTGGATAGATCCACCTGAACGATGGTCAGGGCGGTGGAATCACGGCGCCGGTTGGCCAGTTGGCTGCCGTCCGCAGCAGCGGATTCATCTTCACCGGCCACATCCAGCAGCATGGCGTAAATCTGCCCGCAGGCTGGTTGGCCGGAGGGTTTGTGTCGGCCGCGCATTACATCCCGGCGGGACGGCGGGAACATACCGCCTTCCGAGTCGATCTCTTCTGAGTAGTACTGGGTCTTCACCAGCGGGTGATCGCGCCCCAGCCGGGCGGTCTGCTCTGCCACAAAACGGCCGTAGACTTCCACCTCTGCCGCCACTTCACGGGCGGTGAGCACAAAAGCCCGCCGGATACCATCAGCCTCTTCCGCCTGCCGGGCTGAACGCAGCTCGCGCGCTAGCAGGGTACGGCTGGTCCAGGCAGTGCCCCAGAAAACCCGGGTTGCGTTGGTCGAAGCCGCCATCGGAGCGATCTCTTTGTCAAACTTGGCGATGGATACATCCTGCGCTTCGTCCACTTCCAGCAGGGTGCTGGCGGTGGCACCCACGATATTGGATTCCGGCGCACCGGAAAAGAACATCATGCGCGCCGAACCGATGCGGTACACATAGCCGTTTTCCTTATGCCACATCCGCCGGGTAATGGTGTTGTTTTCCAGCACCCGTTCCAAACGCAGCATGGCGTTCAGGGATTGCGGCCTCCACGTGGGTGAAATTTTGACCATCTCCGCCGGCGTACGTGAGAGTAATGCCAGCAGGTAGCATTCCAATTGGGCTTGCAGTTCATTCTTACCAGATTGACGGGGGAACATCACCACAAAGCTGAGACCACGCCTGCCGAGCACTGATTTCAGGATGGCCAGCAGCGGACTGCATTGATAACCGCGCAGCCGGATGCCCCCGATGTGTTCGGTGAAAGTCACCGGGTCGCGGAGCAGCGCCTTCAGGGTATGCAGCGGGTGGACCGTGATCATCATCCACCTCCAAAAAAACTGAGGATCAGGGCGGCCAGTGCCATCACACCCGATCCACCGGAGGCCAGACCGGCCCACATTTTGAACTGGATCACACCGTCTGTATCCGCGCGGATGCGCATTTCATGGTCGCGGATCGTGGTTTCCAGGTTCCCCAGCCGGTGGTTGACCATTTCGATATCGTGTTCGTGCCAGACACGCAAAGAATCCACTTCGGCGCGCAGCAGATCCAACGCGTGTCGCATCTGTTCGGCAAATAAAGCCGCCTGTTCTTCTGTGGTGGATTCATAGGGATTCATAAGTACCTTCTATCGTCTCCATCCCCCCATCAGGGGAGAAACCGGATGGGGGGATTATCGGGAGGCCGTTCAGCGGGGATGGCGCAGGGATCCAGCAAAGATGTGGCATCCATCACAGGTCCGGTAAACGGTCGATCAACCCTTTTCGGGGCGCAGCCCGCGTTGTCAATCCACGTTCCCTTTCTTCCGATCCGCGCTTTCACCCATTTCCTGAACCACTTCGGCCAGTGCCTGATTCAGAAAATCAGCAAGATTGTCCTCGCCGCTCAACGCCTTCTGATTCTTCAGAAGCATGCTCAACCGGTTGGATGTCTTGCCGATGGTTTCCAGAATTTGCAGGAGTTCTTTGAGATTCTTGCCTTCATCGGCCAGTGCAACAACCCGCTGGATGAGGTCTTGAATGGTGATCACCGAGGAACGCAGAGCGGCTGTGGTTTTATCTTCGATGGTTTCGCCACGCGGGCCGGGTGTGGATCGGGATTTGGATCTGGGCATAATTTCTCCGGATATGGAATAAATGTTCTATTTATAATACACAGTTTACACAGAGGTACAGAAAATTCAATCTGCCAAAAATGGCAGGTTAGGGCTGCGCAGCTTCCAAAAATGACAGTTTCATCTTCTAAAAATTGATATAAAATTGAATTTATGGCAGGGAGGCATTACATTTTTGTTGGGTTCACCCTGTTTTTATTGACAAAAGCCGTTTCCCGCCTTATTGTAGGATTGGACTAATCCCACCTTTTTGTAGGAATTTGATTTCCGGAAGCATCTTAAAGTATGTTGATTCTGAAAGTCGCGCAATTGATCAAGAGTAGACCTCAAAAGGCCCAATCCTTTGTTGAACTGGCGTTGGTGTTGCCCATTGTTTTATTGATCCTCTTGGGCTTGATCGAAATTGCCTTTTTCATCGCCCGCTATCTGGATGTGATCGACCTGACTCGTGAAGCGGCGCGTTTCGCTTCCATTAAAGACCCGCAGATCGGCAAACCGGAAGCGGTATGGGTACCCAATACATACGACTGCCAGAATGCCACACCGTTCAATTTCTACTATCATACTGCCTGCGTTTTCTCCCCTCCGAAAGATTCAGGCCTTTGCCCGCCCGCCTCGAGGTTCTGCAATGGTTTGAATCCCCTGGTCTATCTGGATCCGGCTGTGGATGATGTGGTTATTTCCATTTTTACTGTTGAAGGCTCGACTTTCATCACCAATGCCTATCCGGATATCCCCGAATCGACGACGGATGACTACTGGGCTTTTTCCGACCACGATGAAGTGGATACTGCACATAATAGCAACTGGAAAAAAGGATGTGACCCTAATAATGGCACTATTGTGCGCACAGCGCCGCATTACACACCGGCATCCGTTCAGGCTGAACTGATCAGTGGTTCACCCTTGAATAAAGGTTTTGTGGCCATCGAGTTCTTTTACTGTTACCATCAAGTGTTGAATTTGCCGTTTTCCAATTGGCTAGTTCCCAATCCGATGAGGATCCATGCCTATACTCTTATGCCGCTTCCGTCTGTTCAACCGCATCCAACGCCGACTCCTCCATAAATCCTCGCCTGGCCGCGGCCAGGTGATTGTGATCTTTGCGGTTACGCTGCTGGCGATGATCTTTTTCACCGGCCTGGCGATCGATGCCGGTTCATTATATGTGACCTACAGCCAGCTCCGCCGGTCGGTGGATGCTGCCGCGGTGGCGGCTGCTAATGATTACAAGGCGGAAGGTGTGGGCACTACGTTGAATCGCCCCCGCATGACAAAAGCTGCTCTGGAAGTTCTAAAACTGCATGGATTGAATGCCTCCACCATGAATCTGGTGCTGCATCTGTGCGACGACGCGAATAATCCACCGGAATTTCAGGCGCAATGCCCGGTACCCCCCGATTCACCCCGCAAACTGGTGCGCATCGATGCCACCCTGAAAGCCCCGCTATATTTCTTGAGTCTGATAGGGTTTCGTGATGTTCCCCTGCAGGCGCATACCGTGGCTGAAGCCGCGCCTATCGACCTGGTGATTGTCATCGATACCTCCGAATCCATGGCCAACGAAACAGCCGGCTATACTTTCCCCTTTGACCCCTATACCTGTAATCAGGATGATTCTTGCGAGCCGCTGCATAAAGCCAAAGTGGCAGCCAAGGGATTGATCGATACCATGTATGATGGTTATGACCATGTTGCTGTGGTGAATTTCGATGTGACTGCACCGGATGTAGCCACTGTTCCCATGCGGGATTCTCTGCAAGATGCCAAGAATGATGTGGATGCATTGAAGGTGCACAATGACCCGCCATCCACCCTGATACGCAGCAAATGGTATTCCGTCCATAAAGACTTCGATGGGGATGGCGATATCGATGAGGGTATTGGTTTCAATCCGGTGTATCCAGAAGACAGCAGCGGTGATGGCCTGGATAATGACGATGGCACTTTCGGTACAAACCCATCAGCCGCCTGTTCGATGAGCACAGCGGCGGATATCAATGACCGTTGGGATTCGAGTGGAACCTCGGCGGGGTGGACTGAAACTGGCATCCCCTGCGATGACGAGTCTAAATTCGACAGTTACGACTGGGATAACGATGGTGTCTATACAGACGCGGATGACACCTTGACCGATGCCTATCTCACGAATTCCGCGCAGGTGAGCCCGGTTTGCGACGGTTCAACCGATCCTCCCACCTGCCCCCAGCCCTATTGGACATACCTTACCCCCAACTCCACCTGCACGGGCTGCGGACTGCGGGTTGGCGCCCAGGTGTTGAAGAACAACGGCCGTGCCAATGCCGTGTGGGTCATGGTCTTTCTTTCCGACGGCCTGGTAAACCTAAGTGATACGCACTCATCCACCTCGATGATCGGAGCGGATTTTCCGCTAGGATATTGCACTGGCGGCCTGGGCAGCTTCAACTGGGCCACTGACTGCGTGGATATTCGCAAAGATGACACCCTCAACCCGCGCTACTGTCTGGATAATCCGGCAACTACCTGCCCTCCGGGGTCCATTTCCGCGCTTGCGGATCCAACACTATACTCAGTGTATGATTATGCTCTGGATATGGTGGATTACGCGGCTTTGACAAAATCTGATAATGGCGCGGAAGTAGCTGGAGAACCTCAGACCAAAATTGCAATTTATGCGATCGGTCTGGGCGGCGCGGGTGATATACCGGCTGGCGCTAGCGGCCCGATCGGTGAATACCTGCTGCGTTACGCGGCATCTGTGGGAGATGATGGCAGCCGCGCTAATGATCCCTGCGCGGGAGTTCCCACCAAGACGAATTGCGGGCAGTACTATTACACATCCACCGGTACGGGGCTTGGTGAGATCTTCAACGATATCTCCACCCGGATTTATTCTAGGTTGACCCAGTGAGGCAAGTATGAGAAAGAAGAACCAGGGCCTCGGCAGTTGGATTATCCGCCGTTTCAAGACGGCACCGGCGCAAAGTATGGTGGAATTCGCCATGGCTTTGCCGGTATTGTTGCTGGCCACTTTTGGAGTGGTCGAATTTGGCCGGCTGCTGCAGGCCTGGCTGGCGCTGGAAAACGGAGCCCGTTTTGGAGCGCGCTACGCGGTCACCGGCGAATTCAATGTGGCTTACTGTGCCGAAGCGGATTCGGCATTGGGTTTGACCACCGAAGATGGCAATGCGGACTGCAAAGTAGAAGGCACTTCAGACCTGAACGCCGACACATTTGTGGATGATAAGGATCGCGAAATTGCCCGTAATTACACCCAGATGCTGCAAGACTGGGCGCGCCTCCCATCCATTCGTGATGCCGCTCTGGCCGGTGCTAGCGGGATCGCCTACGATGAGGCGGTTTCCGGTGATTACAAGCAGTATCTGGTCGATGCGCAAACCCACGGCACAACCTTCAGTTCGGATTACCGTGGAGATCCCAGCATGCCCGGCTTTTTCATGGTTTCCATCTGCTCCAATCGTACTGATTCGGCTCTTGAGGCTGTTTCTCCACCCACCTACCCACAATTCTTGATCAACGATCCGGCACTGGATGCCTCTCTGGCCCGTTATTATCCCGGGCACGAAGGCGAGAATGATTACCAGTATTTTCCAACCCTCTGTATGTTCTATCACAAGGTACAGAACGTTCCGGTCACAGATCCGCCAACCTATCACATGGAACCGCAGTATTACATGGATGATGCCGGAGGCCCGGGTGACCGCGTCCGTGTAACCCTGACCTACCGCCACAACCTGATCATGCCGCTGCTGAGTGACTGGTGGCCAACCCTGCGTTTGAACACCTCGCGTGATGGAGTAGTCGAGCAGTTCCGCACTTCCCGCGTGACCGGTCTGTCTGACGCGCAGGTGAACCCCGACACGCCAACTTTCACGCCGTCCAACACCTCGTCTCCTACCGTTACAGACACCTCCACGCCAACCGCCACCTTCACCAGTACGCCGGAACCCTGTCTTACAAATGGCACCGGCATCCTTGGAGAATACTATAATTTCACAGGCAGTGCGCCTCCGGGAAATCCATTCACCAGCCCGATCTTCAATCGCATCGATGCCACCATTGATTTCAGCTGGGGGTCCAGTTCACCGGGCACCGGAATAGGCGAAAATTTGTTCGCTGTTCGCTGGACGGGAGAGGTGATGCCGCTCTATTCGGAAGAGTACACCTTCTACGCCCGTTCGGATGATGGCCAGCGTCTGTGGGTCAACAACCAGCTGCTGGTAAACAACTGGACTAACCAGAGCGCCACCGAGAAATCCAATACGATCACCCTGGAACGCTGCCAGAAGTATGTCATAAAAATGGAATACTATGAAAACACCGGAAGCGCCGTCTCGCAGTTGTCCTGGTCGAGCGACAGCCAGCCTAAACAGATCATCCCGCGAATAAATCTCTTCCCCAATACGACAACCGCGTCAACAGCGACGGTCACCAACACACCGACGGTCACCCTGACACTGACGATCACCCCGACCAGAACGATCACCCTGACCAGAACCATCACCAATACCCCGACCATCACGCTCTCCCCGACACGTTCGCTAATCCCGTCACTCACCTATACCAGAACCCTGTCGCCCATCCCGTCATCGACGTTCACGGCGACCTTTACCCGGACACCCACCTTTACGCGGACACCCACCTTTACCCGAACGCCCACTTGGACTTCGACAGTGACGGAGACATCCACGATCACCAACATCCCCAACACGTCAACATCCACTTTGTATGTGTCACCCACTGTAACACCGACCAAGAAGGTGATCGGACAGTAAAGTAAACCACAATCCATAGTGACGGCAGGCAAATCCGCCTGCCGTCATTTTGTTCCGGCTTGCGGCAGACGACGGGGGACGTTAGAATTCGCTTATGAACTTTACACTCTATACTCAATTTCCCGAACATCTGGCTGCGGAATGGGACGCCCTGCTGCGAAAATGCCCGATCCAGGCGCCCTTTCTTGAATACTCCTATCTGAAAATCTGGTGGCAAACCCGCGGAGGCGGGGAATGGCCGGATGCCCGGCTCCTGTTGATCACCGCCCGGCAGGAGGGGGAACTGGTGGGGATTGCTCCCCTGTTTACCACACCGATAGCGGATGGTTCAAACCGGATACTCAATCTTGGCAGCATTGAAGTATCGGATTATCTCGATCTGCTGGCGGCGCCGGAGCACGTGGAGGAATTTATTACCGGCCTGCTGGATTTTCTCAGATCAAAGGCAATCCCGGCATTCAAGACTCTCAACCTGTACAATCTGCCAGATTCATCTCCTACTTTACCGCTGCTGCATACCGCGGCTGCCACAAAAGGCTGGCAGATTTCCGTGGAAAAATTGCAGCACAGCCCTTTCATCCGGCTTCCCGGAGACTGGGAGACCTACCTGGAGGGTATCGATAAGAAACAGCGGCATGAGATCCGGCGAAAGATGCGGAGGGCAGAAGAAGCCGATACACCCGTGCGCTGGTATGTTGTCACCGACGGAAGCACGCTGGACAGTGAGATCGACAGCTTCTTGCGTTTGATGAAGAATGATAGCGATAAGGAAACCTTCCTGAAACCGGCCATGCAGGATTTCATGCGGCTGGTCATACAAAACGCTTTTGATGAGGGTATTCTGCAACTGGCTTTTTTGGAGGTTGCCGGCCAGAAAGCAGCCGCCTACCTCAGTTTCGACTATCAGAACCGCATCTGGGTGTACAACTCCGGCCTGGATCGTGAGTTCCAGAGTTATTCTCCGGGGTGGGTGCTGCTTGGATATCTGCTCCAATGGGCAAACGAGAACGGACGCAGTGAATTCGACTTTATGCGCGGTGAGGAAGAGTATAAATACCGTTTTGGCGCGGTGGATCGTTTTGTCGTGCGGGCAGAGTTGATTCCGCCGGCAGATGAGTAATACCGCGGGAAACAGTAACCACTATTGCAGGAGGAAATATTATGGAAATTCTTTCAATTCCTATCGATAAGCCGGAAGACACCAATTTCATACTCGGGCAGTCGCATTTCATAAAAACCGTGGAAGATATCCATGAGGCGCTGGTTGCGTCCGTGCCGGGCATTCAGTTTGGCCTGGCGTTTTGTGAAGCTTCCGGTATGTGTCTCATTCGCTGGTCCGGTACCAATGATGAAATGATCGAGCTGGCAAAGAAGAACGCTGCCGCCATAGGCGCCGGGCACAGCTTCATCATCTTTCTCGGCGATGGATTCTTCCCCATCAATGTTTTGAACACCGTTAAGAATGTTCCCGAGGTATGCCACATTTTTTGCGCCACGGCCAATATGACCCAGGTGCTGGTGGCTGATACCGGCGCCAGCCGCGGCATACTGGGTGTGGCTGAAGGATTCAAACCCAAAGGTGTTGAGTCGGATGGCGACATTGCCTGGCGCAAAGATTTTCTGCGGCGCATCGGTTACAAAGCCTGAGATAAATCAATCGGCATTAATCTTGCAACGCAACTCCTGGACGAATCTATTGCCCCGCCCGGGAGGCATACCATGCGTAAAGTATTAATCGTTCTTCTAATTTCAATTCTGGTGACCGGTTGCAGTATCATTCCGGCCGCCAAACCCACCCTGACCACGGAAGAGATGGCTACGAAGGTGGCGGTTCTGCTGACTTCCATGCCAACCAATACGGCCGGAGTGCCCGAACAACAACCGATGGATCTTTCCGCCGTTTCTACTCCGATGGAAACACCGACGGAAGGGGAGATCGGGGCGATCGCCACCCCGACTGAACCTCTGGAAGAACTGGCAACCCCCACAACCGATCCAACAGAACTGGCTGCTCTCAACCAGCCGCTGGCTACGGAAACCACGGCTCCCACGGCCACACCGCCCATCGCCATGCCCAGCGAGACACCGACCATTACATCTTCTCCGACGATCACCCCCGGTGGGCCTTCCCTGCCGGCATTTCAGGTGACGGCTACCTTCACCGCTTCCGATCCGCGGTCTCTGCTTCCTATTCCAACCTGGACAGATACAATGGATAATGGGAAGAAC
Source organism: Leptolinea sp. (assembly GCA_012798535.1). GTDB lineage: Bacteria > Chloroflexota > Anaerolineae > Anaerolineales > Anaerolineaceae > Leptolinea. Next base: position 46,560 of record JAAZMZ010000025.1, on the reverse strand, counting down.
TGGCCGATTGGAGCGGATGCCTATACGGCCGTAGATTTCCAGAACGGGTATATGATTCTGACCGGTCTGCAAAAAGATAACGGCTGGCGGCTGGCGGTCAATGATGTGGACAACGCCTATTTTGAAACCACAGCCCGGTTTGGCGCCGCCTGTCACGGAATGGACAAATGGGGCATGATGCTGCGTTCACCCGACCGAAACACGGCAGATAAAGGGTACTGGTTCAACATCACCTGTGATGGCAAGTTTGCCTTCCAGAAATGGAATGCCGAACCACCGGAAAATGAGAAATCCGTGACCAACCTGATCGCCTGGACGACCAATTCCAACATCAAACCGGGCGCCAACTCCATAAACCGGATCGGTGTGCTGGCCAAAGGTTCGCATTTCACGCTGTATATCAACGGTGTGGAAATCGGTGAGATCACAGATGCCAGCTATGACAAAGGCGGATTTGGTATTCTGATCGGAGCGCGTGAAACGGAACGTTTCAATATTTATGTGGATGAGATGAGCTACTGGCTGAATCCTCCACTCTAATCCTCCTGATTGACTATCGTGGGCCGGTGTCAGCACAAGACCTGATGCCGGCTTTTTTCTTCCATCCATTCGAAACCGCGGGCAGGTTAGCACTGGCAAGTCTCTTGCATCGTCAGGTAGATGAAAACTCAACTGTCACTTCACTTCAGGGAGCCGTTCTATGGTTAAACCTGTAACTCGGGTAGTTAAAAACGTTGCCAGCCCGGTTCATCCGGGGCGGGCTACCAGAAAACCGGCACCACAGGTAAAGCAGAACACCCACCGCCAGCCGCATGTATCCGTGCGCATGGTGAACGGGGTAAAGAAAGGTCGTTTGTGGAACAGCCTGAAAAAACAACTGGGCAGAATTCCTAAATGGAGCGACCTTTCACCGGACCGCAGGCTGGATGTTATCGGTGCTGTTTCTATCGTTTTGGGATTGCTGACCCTCCTCTGCCTGGTTACTGAGCAGGACGCGGCTGTATCCGCTCAATGGGTGGTGGTGATCAGCCGGCTGGCCGGCTGGGGTATGTACGCGCTGCCTTTCGGGCTGCTCATCGTCGGTTTCTGGCTGGTCTTTCGCAGTCTCGAGACCATCCCGCCGCTGACATCCAGCCGGGCGATTGGTTTGTTTCTGCTCTATCTCAATCTGCTCTCCTGGCTGCATCTACTGGCCGGCGGCGGTTGGGAACTGGCTTTCGAGGGAACGGGCGGTGGATACCTGGGTGCGTTCTTTGAACGTCTTTTATCCGCCGGTCTCGGTCTTCCCGGCGCGCTGCTCATTATGATGGTGTGGCTGTTGGTCGCAGTATCGCTGTCGCTGCAACTGCCGCCGCCCCTCTTCAAGGATGTGATCAATGATCTTCGTTCCCGAGTCCGTGACGCCGTGGATTCTTCCCCCGTTTCGGCCATTATGGATTCGGCGGGATTTCAGACTCAACCGCAGCCTTCGTCGGGCAACGTCTCGACAGCCCCGCTGCCGCCCGGATTCCATCCGCTCAACAATCTTCCCTCGCGGCATTCTGCGGTGAAACGCGCGCCCACGCTGCCAATTCGGCCGGTGAATGAACGGGAGGAACGCGCGTCACAAAATCCGCTGCCGGTGGAACCGCAGAAGTCTGCCTGGGTACTCCCACGAGTGGCGGATATCCTTGATCCGGCTGAGCCGGTTTTTATCCAGGGTCATATCGATACCGACCGCGCCCGGAAGATCGAGGAAACGCTGAAATTATTCAGCGCACCTGTTCATGTGGTGGATATCCAGCGCGGACCGACGGTCACTCAGTACGGCGTGGAACCTGATTTTATTGAAACACGCAACGGCCGGACTCGCGTGCGCGTTTCAAAGATCGTCACCCTGGCCGATGACCTGGCACTGGCTTTGTCTGCTCAACGCATCCGTATTCAGGCTCCGGTACCGGGCAGGGGGTTTGTGGGCATTGAGATTCCCAATGAAGAAACCAGCAAGGTCGCGCTGCACGAACTGGTAGACAGTGATGCTTTCAGGAAGATGCACAGTCCACTGCGCATAGCACTTGGCAAGGATGTTTCCGGCAAGCCGATTGTGGCAGACCTGGCATCCATGCCGCACCTGTTGATCGCCGGAACCACCGGTTCCGGTAAATCCGTATGTGAGAACTCCATTCTGACCTGTCTTCTATTGAACAACACCCCCGAAACGCTGCGGCTGGTCCTGATCGACCCCAAACGGGTGGAGATGACCGGCTACAACCATCTGCCGCACCTGCTGGCTCCGGTGATCACCGATGCCGCCAAAGTACCCGCCGTTCTGCAGTGGATGATCCGTGAGATGGAAAGCCGGTATGAGCGTTTTTCACGGGGGAAGGTGCGCAATATCGACGAATACAACCGCACAAATGCGGAAAAGATTCCGTATATTGTGGTGGTTGTGGATGAACTGGCCGACCTGATGATGGTGGCCGGAGAAGAAACAGAGCGCAGCATTACCCGTCTGGCGCAACTGGCCCGCGCCACCGGTATTCACCTCATTCTGGCAACCCAGCGGCCTTCTGTCAACGTGGTCACCGGCTTAATCAAAGCTAATTTCCCGGCCAGAATCGCCTTTACTGTCACTTCCAATATGGACAGCCGTGTAATTCTGGACCAGCCGGGCGCGGAACGACTGCTGGGCCGCGGGGATATGCTCTTTCAGGCGCCTGACGCGCCGGCTCCTGTTCGTTTGCAGGGTGTGTACACGGCTGATGCCGAGATCAACCGGCTGGTGGATCACTGGAAACTGGCCGCGGCCAATGTCGCCCTCGAAGGGAAATCCGCTCCACCGCTCTCGGTTCCCATGCCGACCCTGCCAGTCACCCCACTGCGCCAGCCGGATCTCTGGGACGATGGCAAGACACCTTCCAGTGACCCGATGTACGACGAGGCGGTCAACCTGGTGCGCACGCTGGGCCGGGCTTCCATATCCATGTTGCAGCGCAGGATGCGTATCGGGTATGGGCGGGCTGCCCGCCTGGTGGATACAATGGAAGAAAATGGGATCATCGGCCCATCGCAGCCGGGAAGTCAGGTGCGTGAAGTGTTGGACTACGGCGAGGGTGCTCCGCCCGTGGATGAAGAAAAAGACTGACGGCATGATATAATCGCCATCTGTATTCTTATTGAGAATCGATAAAAAAGACGTATAATACCGGTTATTAAGGATAAGGCGGATGCAGCCTGTCTGCACCCGCTTTCTTGTATAAGTGCACATGGAAAAACCTCCCCATTTAAAAAAACATATGAAACAAGCTGCCCGAACAGCCTTTGTGTTGCTGTTCATTATTTCTGGCTGCCAGACAGCGGTTGCCGCCGCACCTACTGCGCCGGCTGCGACTGTTATCATTCCCACCTTCATTCCAGAAGCTACAGCAACAGCGGCTCCGGTTGATAAGAAAGCTACCATCTGTCTGGCGCAGGAACCTGCCTCACTTTACCCATATGCCAGCCCTACGCAGTCGGTCTGGAGCATTCTGGAAGGGATTTACGACGGCCCGATAGATGTGGTGAAATTTACACCAACACCGGTCATCCTTACGAAACTGCCCTCGCTGGCAGATGGCGATGCTTCCATAGAACCCGTTCCCGTTGTGACGGGTGATCCGGTCTTGACGACTAACGATGAGGTGAAAGCCCTGGCAAAAGGGGTGACCATCTATCCTTCTGGTTGTCATGCACCGGAGTGTGCGGTCACCTGGGACGGGACGACCGAATTGAAGATGGACCGCCTGACGGCCAAATTCCAGCTCAAAGACGGCCTGGTCTGGTCGGATGGATCACCGTTGACCGCGGACGATTCGGTTTTTTCCTATCAACTGGCTTCCGATATTTCGACGCCGGTCAATCATTATGTGACGGATCGGACGTCCAGCTATCTGACACTGGATGCGAAGACTGTAGAATGGAAAGGCATCCCCGGATACTTTGATGCCCTGTATCAGCAAAATTTCTTTCTGCCTCTACCCAAACATGCCTGGGAGAAGATCAAACCAGCCGACCTTTTGACATCGGCGGAATCAACACAGAAACCCCTGGGCTGGGGCCCCTATGTGATCGCGGAATGGGTGAAAGGTGACCATATCACCCTGAAGAAAAATCCGAAATACTTCCGTGCAGCGGAAGGTTTGCCAAAGATCGATACGCTGACATACAAATTCCTGGGCGCGCAGGCAGATAACAACCTTGCTGCGCTGGAAAAAGGGGAATGTGATGTGGTGGATCCTTCCGTCGGATTGGAATCCATGATCGAACAGGTTCTGGATGCCCAGAAAGCCGGCAAGATCAAAGCCGCGGTAGGGCAGGGGCCGGAATGGGAAGAAATCCTCTTCAATATTGTCCCGGCTTCCTATGCCGATGGTAACTCACCGGTCACCGGTGATCGGCCGGATTTCTTTGGCGACGTGCGCACAAGACAGGCTTTTGCCTACTGTCTGGATCGTGATAAAGCGGTGAATAAGCAGTTGTTGCAGCAGTCTGTGATTCCTGATGGTTTCCTTCCTCCGGGTCATCCACTGGCGGCTACCGGTCTGACCCATTACGCATATGACAGCACTGCCGGTTCGAAGCTGCTGGAAGAAGTGGGTTGGAAAGATGACGACTCGAATCCTTCGACTCCTCGGATTGCCTATGGTGTTCCCGGAGTGGCCGATGGCACCCCTCTTTCGGTCAAATATCTGGTTACGGATGCCTATCTGCGCCAGGAGATCGTCAAGGTGCTGGCGGATTCGGCAAAAACCTGTGGAATTCAGATCAATGTTCAAACCACAACGCCCGACAAGTTGTACGCATCGGCTCCTGACGGCGAACTGTTTGGGCGCAAGTTTGACCTGGCTCAGATTGCCTGGCAGGCTGGGCAGCGTTTGCCCTGCGACCTGTTCATCTCATCGCAAATCCCTTCTGCAGCCACACAGTGGATGGGGATCAACCTGAGCGGATATTCCAACAAGACCTTCGACGCTGCCTGTCTGGCGGCGCGTTCCACAGGCTCTGATGCTTCTCAAGTTCAAGCCGGAGCAGCGGCGGTGCAAAAGATCTTTTCAGACGATCTGCCTGCCATCCCGCTGTATTTTCATTTGAAAGTTGCCGCCGCCCGCCCTGATTTCTGCGGGTTGGATATGGACGTCTCTTCCCGGTCTGCCCTGTTCGGGATTGAATCTTTAGATTACGGGCAGACCTGCCCCAAGTAAGGGAACCACATGGAAAATTCAGACCCTCTCCTACGAGTCAAAGATCTGCACACCTATTTCTACACGGAAGATGGTGTGGTAAAAGCGGTTGACGGCGTGGATTTTGAAGTTTTTCCGGGGGAAATCTTAGGCCTTGTGGGTGAATCTGGTTGCGGTAAGAGTGTGACATCCTTTTCCATTATGCGTCTGGTGGGTGTGCCGGGTAAGATCATCTCGGGTGAGATTCTCTTTGAAGGCAAAGACCTGCTTAAATTGCCTGAAGATGAAATGGTCAAAATGCGCGGCAACCGCATGTCCATGATCTTCCAGCAGCCCCAGTCCAGTCTCAACCCGGTTTTCACGGCCGGTGAACAGGTGGCCGAGGTACTCGAAATCCACCAGAAGCTTCCCCGGGAAAAAGCCTGGGAACGGGCGGTTGAATTGCTGCGTCTGGTAGGCATTCCTGATCCGGCCAGCAAAGCCAGCGCATATCCCCATGAAATGTCCGGCGGGCAGGCGCAGCGCGTAATGATCGCCATGGGATTGGCACTGAATCCGCGCCTTCTGATCGCCGATGAGCCGACCACCGCATTGGATGTGACCATTCAGGCGCAGATTTTGGATTTGATGCTGGATCTGCGTGGTAAAACGGGCGCGTCCATTATCCTCATCACCCACGATCTGGGTGTCATCTCGGATATGGCGGATCGAGTGGCGGTGATGTATGCCGGCCAGATCGTAGAACAAAGCATGGTGGATGTTCTTTTCGAAAAACCCTATCACCCCTATACCCAGGGTTTGATCGGTTCCATTCCCGTGCTTGGCAGGGTGACAGATCGTCTGGATGTCATTCCCGGCAATGTTCCCAACCTGATCGACTTGCCAACCGGTTGCCGGTTCGCTCCCCGCTGCCAGCTTTGCGGTAAATATAAAATGGATATTTGTGAACAGAAAGAACCGCAATTGATCCAGGTAGAACCGGGTCACTATGTTCGCTGCTGGTTGTACCAGTCCACCGCAGATCACAAAGCTCCTGTTCAGATCACGAAATAATTGGAGAGACACATGGCAGAGCGGTCACATGCCGAACCCCCTGATTTAATTCAGGTTGAACATCTAACGAAACATTTCCCTGTGCGAGGCGGCATCTTGCAGCGCACGGTAGCCCAGGTGCAGGCCGTGGATGATGTCTCTTTCACCATCAAACAGGGTGAAACCCTGGGAATGGTGGGCGAATCGGGCTGCGGCAAAACCACCATCGGGCGTACCATGCTGCGCCTCACGGAACCCACTTCGGGAAAAATGATCTTTGACGGTAAGGATGTGTTCAGCCTCAATGACCGTGAGATGAAAGACCTGCGCCGCAACATGCAGATCATCTTTCAGGATCCCTATGCCTCACTGGATCCGCGTGTTCCCATTGGTGATTCGGTCATGGAAGGCCTGAAGATTCACAACATCGGATCAGCCAAAGAACAATATGATGCTACAGTGACAATTCTGAAGCGGGTTGGTTTGGAAGAATATCATGCCCGGCGTTTCCCGCACGAGTTTTCGGGTGGACAGCGGCAGAGGATCGGAATCGCCCGGGCGCTGGCGCTTCGTCCGCAGTTTATTGTCTGTGACGAACCAGTTTCCGCACTGGATGTTTCCATTCAATCTCAGGTGTTGAATCTGCTGCGCGATCTGCAGCAGGAGTTCAATCTGACTTATCTGTTCATTGCCCATAACCTGAGCGTGGTGGAACACATCTCTGATCGGGTGGCGGTGATGTACCTGGGGAAAATGGTGGAGCTTTCGGGAAGAGAAGACCTTTACCGCCATCCCTTGCATCCGTATACCCGCGCCCTGTTTTCAGCCATCCCCATCCCCGGCGCACGCGGTAAACGAGACCGCATCATCTTAAAAGGTGACGTTCCCAGCCCTCTGAATCCACCTGCCGGATGCCGTTTCCATCCGCGTTGTCCGCTTGCCACCGATATCTGTAAAGAGAAGGAACCGCCCTTCCTCGAAACCGAATCCAAACACTGGGCGGCTTGCTGGAATGTAAATCCAGCATGAGGCACTTCAATATATAATTGTTGCTATGCAGGCCCGGCGTATTCTTATTGTTGATGATGCACCCGAATTTGCCAATCTGGTAAAAGATGCACTGGCGACCATGCAAATCCCCCTGCAGGTAACTATTTATCTGTCGGGTGAAGAAGCCTGGCTGGAAGCGCTGAAAACCCGGTTCGATCTGGTGATCACCGACCTGCGCCTGCCGGGGATATCCGGTACGGAATTGATCCGTCGTATCCGTCAACGTTTTCCCAGAATCAAGATCATTGCCGTTTCAGGACTGGCGGAAGCCGGTTTGAACGAACGCACCCGGGCGGCGGGTGTCGATGCTTTTTACCGTAAACCGATCGAAATGCCGCTACTGCTTACCAAAATAGATAATCTGCTTTCTGATTCAAGCCCGAACAACGAAGAGCCGGAAACACCTCCAGCAAAAGTCCCCATGCTTTCCCGTCTGGTGACCATGCCGCTTACACCAAAAACCGAGGTTGTCGAATCTCCGAGGGAGGCCGCGCCGCATAACAATAAACCGGGTGCCGAAGATTTGGCCGCCATGAAGGACCTCGAACAGCGTCTGTTGAAGCTGCTGCGGGAAAGCGGTGGAAGAGGTATTGTGTTAACCACATTGACTGGCCAGGTTTTATATACCGGCGGCGTAGTGGAGGATTTAAAATTCTTTCCCGAGTTGGTAAATACCTGCGCTGTTCTTGTCGATGCGGTCAAAGAAATCACCCGTCAGCCGGAAGATGCCATGTCGCTGGGTTTGCTGGCGTTGAACGGGAATCGGACAGATGTGTTTGCGGCGCACATCAGCAAGTTCTTTGTCTGGCTGATCTTTCCAACCGGAAGTCAATCCGCGGATGCTTCAAAGGCTGCCGCCGCTGTATACGCTTCGCGTGACAGCCTGCAATTCATCTTAAATATGCTTTCAATTCTACCCGTGCCCGGCATGCCGCATCCTCCGGCCGGAAAAAGCACATCGCAAACAGGTCCCATGACAGAAAAAAACCACGAGAATATTGAATTGCCCGAAAAACAACTGGATAAGAAAGAAGTGAATGAATTCTGGGATGCCGAATCCCCGGAAAAGAACAGCGGGCCGGTCTTGCCGGAAACGATCAGTTTTGAAAAAGCTGCCAGCATGGGGCTTATCCCATCAAATAAAGAAAACAAGAAGAGCGGATAAGCCGTACACCTGCAGTGTCCGACGAGGCGATACAAATTGTGATAAAATCCAGCCTACCGGGTAACCGGCCTGAATTGGGGCGTAGTGCAACGGCAGCACACCAGACTTTGGATCTGTGGATCTTGGTTCGAATCCAGGCGCCCCAGCTATGGAATCTCGATCAGCGCTTCGCGGTTACCGCGGAGCATTTTTGTCTTGACGGGTGAAACTTATGACCAAAACTCCAGTCATTTCAGCGGTTATTCTGGCAGCCGGGCAGGGAACACGAATGCGTTCCAGCCTTCCCAAAGTGCTACATCGGCTTTCCGGTAAGCCGCTCATTCAATATTCTCTAGACGCCGTGCAGGGATTATCGTCCAATCCGCCGGTTGTGGTGATCGGGCACGGCGCGGATGCGGTTCGCAGTGCGGTGGGCGAAAACGCCCGCTTTGTCGTTCAGCAACCCCAACTGGGGACCGGCCATGCCGTCATGTCGGCGGAACAACTGTTGAAGGATGAAGCCGATATCCTGATCGTGACAACGGCCGATATGCCGCTCCTCCGCCATGAAACCCTCAGGAAACTGGTGGAAGCGCAACTTGGTAACAACGGTCCCATCACCCTGTTGACCGGTTTTGCCGATGATGCGCATGGATTTGGCCGGATTGTCCGCGCGGCGGATGGATCCGTACAGGCGATCGTGGAAGAAGCAGCCGCCACACCGGCTCAGCTGGCCATTCGTGAACTGAATCTCAGTATCTATTGTTTCGACGCGAAATGGCTGTGGGGTGCTCTGAAACGTATAAAACTCTCCGCCAAAGGTGAATATTACCTTACGGATGTGGTAGCCATCGCCCGCGAGGATGGTCTCACCGTACAGGCGAATGTTCTGTCAGATTTCAATGAAGCTATCGGAATCAACACACGGGTTCATCTGGCTGAAGCTGAAGCCCTGCTCCGGCAGCGCATCAACCGCCAGTGGATGGAATTCGGTGTGACCCTGATTGACCCGGCGGCCACGTATATCGAATCCACCGTGCAGATCGGCCGGGATACGATCATTGGTCCGAATACTCACCTGCGGGGAAAAACTGTGATCGGTGAAGAGACGACCATCGGGCCGAATTGCATTCTGGAGGATGCCCAAATCGGCAGCCGCTGCACCATACTGGCCGCGGTGATCGAAAAAGCTGTGGTCGAAGACAATGTCAGCATGGGGCCGTTCGCCCACCTGCGCAAGGGTGCGCACCTCATGAAGGGCGTCCATATGGGCAATTTTGGAGAGGTGAAAGATTCCACTCTGCATCCAGGTGTAAAAATGGGGCATTTCTCGTATATTGGTAATGCTGATATCGGTGAGAACACCAATATTGGAGCCGGAACCATCACCTGCAATTTCGATGGAGTTAATAAGAACCCAACCGTCATAGGCGCTAACGTGTTCATTGGATCAGATACCATGCTGGTGGCTCCGTTGAATATCGGTGAAAACGCCCGCACAGGCGCCGGTTCGGTAGTTACCCATGATGTACCGGCTGGAGAGGTCGTGGTCGGAGTGCCGGCCAGACCGCATCGCAAAGTGGAAAAAAGTGATTGAATATTTTTATATTGGTTTCGTAATAATCCTGATCCTGGACTTTCTGGTCAGCACGACATTAACGGCCGAGTCATCGGCCAGTGTGTATACCCCCGGTGATTCGCAGGGACATTCTGAAGCCATAATTACCCTTACCCGCGGTGCGGATGAAACAGTCTACGCGCTGCATGTGGCACGCAGTTTTTTACATTTCCTTCTGGCGGCATTGCTGGTCGGATTGCTCGTTTCATATAACCTGATGATCTGGTGGGCTGTATTGATTGCCGCCTTACCGGGAGCGGCGGTTGTTGTAGCCTTCGAGTTGATAATTGCTACCATGGTGTCTCGACAGCCTTATGCCTGGCTGGCGCGCATGCAGGTGGTCAGCCGCACGGCTGTTCTCCTCTTCCGCCCGCTAAACGGGATTAAAACTCCAGAATCCTTACGGTTGAAAGAAGTTGATGAAGAACCCGGACAAACCCCGGTCACAGCGGAAGAACTGAAGACCTGGGCAGCGGCTGCCAATGAGACCGGCGGATTGGAACCGGAAGAACGGCGGATGATCCAATCGATCTTCGAATTTGGCGACATACTCTGCCGCGAGGTGATGGTTCCGCGCATGGATGTCAGATCAATGGACGTCAACACCACCGTCAGCGAAGCCATCCAGGCTTTCATCCGCACCGGGCATTCCCGTATACCGGTCTATGAAAACGATCTGGATAATGTTGTCGGCATCCTGTATGCCAAAGATCTCCTTCAGCATACTGACCTGACGGCCAGCCTGAAAACGCTGGAAGGATTGGTACGTGATGCCTATTTCGTCCCTGAAACCAAAAAAGTGGATGAGTTACTCAGAGAAATGCAGGAACGCGGCATTCATATTGCCATGGTGGTGGATGAATATGGTGGCCTAGCCGGTTTGGTCACTCTGGAGGATATCCTCGAAGAGATCATCGGCGATATCCGCGACGAGTACGACCCGGCGGAAGAGCAGCCCTATCAAAAATTGGGCGAAGATTATTTTCTTGTTCAGGGCTGGATGGATCTGGATGAGTTTAATACGATCTTCGAGACCCATCTCACCCGCGATCTGGCGGAAACGGTGGGCGGGTATGTGGTAGCCGCGCTTGGCAAGATGCCGGTCGGTGGTGAAGATATTATGCTGGAAAACTGGCAGGCAACGGTGGAACAGGTCAGCGGCCGAAGGATCCGCAAACTTCATCTGCATAAAATTGAGCAGAGTTCGAATATGGAGGATTAATCATGGCATTGGATCAGGCTACAAAAAAAGAACTATGCAAGCAGGCAGCCGCTGTGCGGAAATTCGCGTATGCCCCTTATTCGAAATTCCCGGTTGGAGCGGCACTGCTCACTTCAACCGGAAAAATATATACCGGTGTTAATGTGGAGAATATCTCTTACCCGAACGGCATTTGCGCAGAAAGGACGGCTGTGTTCAAAGCCGTTTCTGAAGGCGAAAAATCATTTCCGGCAATCGCCGTGGTCACCCCCAACGGGGGTACTCCCTGCGGCGCGTGCCGGCAGGTGCTGGCTGAATTCAATTGGGAGATGCTGATATTGATCGGCAATCCAGAGGGGGAAATCCTCCGCGAAACCACCCTGGCAGACCTGTTACCGGAAGCCTTTGAGCCAGGGCAGTATCAGTTGAGCTGATCTGTGCCCACTCCTGAACGTTCGCTGAAAACCGAAGCGATCGTTCTCCGCCACAGTGAAATGGGGGAGGCGGATCGCCTGCTCACCCTGTTCAGCCGAAACGCGGGGGTGATCCGGGCGGTGGTTAAAGGGGCGAGGCGCATCCATTCGAAAAAAGCTGGCCACCTGGAGCCATTCACGCGGGTCAACCTCATGCTGGCGCGATCGCATGAACTGTGGATCGTCACCCAGGCTGTGGCGCTGGATCTTTTCCTGCCGCTGCACGAAGACCTGATCTTAACCGGCGAAGCTGCGTATGTGCTGGAGTTGATCGACCGCTTCTCTTACGAAGAAGGCGAAAACCACGTTTTATACCAGCTGCTGGTCGAGACACTTGAGCGGCTTTCGCGGGGTGATCCGATTTTCACAGCTGTTCACTTTTTTGAATTGCATCTGCTGGATTCTGTCGGTTTCAGGCCGCAGCTCTTTAATTGTGTGCAGTGCAAAGAAGAGATTAAACCGCAAGATCAATTCTTTTCCGCGTTCCTGGGTGGTGCTGTCTGTCCGCGTTGCGCAGGCCAGGCGCCGGATGCCCGCCCGATTTCTGTAGATGCCCTGAAATATCTACGGAATTTTCAACGCACGGCCTACACCCGCCTGCTGCAGGCGGTGCCATCAACCGCGGTGGAACGGGAAGTGGAGACGATTCTGCAATATTACATCACCACTCTGCTGGAGCGGCATCTAAATACACCCCAATTCATCAACGAAATAAGAAAAGATCGGGAGAAGTGATCCTCCCGATCTTTCACTTTATTTCACATCAGTCTCCTCGTATCTGACGTTCAAAGTCAAATTGTCGGTCGAGATAGCTGTTCCCTGAACGACCATTTCTTTTTCTTCGTTCGGTCTCCGGAAAGCCATACTGAAGACATTATCGCTGACGGTTGTGAGTAATTCGTATTCCGTAAATCCCCGGGTTTTGGCATCTGCCCGGTAGAATTCCATGGCATCTTTCACCGACATGGCGACGGAAGCTATGACCATCTCTGGAGTGCTCTGAATGATCTTGGCGTTGGGCGGCAGGGGGAATTCGGATTTCTCGGCAGGTGCTTCAGCCTGCGGTGCGGCCGTTGCTTCCACTTTTGCCGACACGGCGGCTTCCTGTTTGGGTGGTTCAGGCGGTGAGGTTGGTTTCCCCTTGGCGGGCGCGCCTGAACCACAGGCGGCCAGGCTGCCGATTAGTAGTCCGGCGGCAACAATCAATTTAAAAATCTTGATTCTTTTCACTCTCTCCTCCAGAAATTGTGAAGAATTAACCAGATTATCGCAAAAACCACGCAGGGTATGCAAGCGGTAAAGGTATTCTTAAGAAAACCGTAATAAATTCTAGAAAATAATAGATCCAATCTCTCTACTATCCGTCCTTTCGAGCGGTATAATTCTGTCCCAATATTGTGCTTAACTGGAGTCTGTATGCCCAAACCTCTCGATTTTCAATCCATTATGCTCACCCTGGAAAAGTTCTGGGCGGAGAAAGGCTGTCTGGTCTGGCAGCCCTACTACACCCAGGTTGGCGCCGGGACGATGAATCCGGCGACATATTTAAGGGTGCTGGGGCCTGAACCGTGGAGTGTGGCTTATGTGGAACCTTCCGTCCGCCCGGATGACGGCCGGTATGGAGAAAATCCCAACCGTCTGCAGCAGCACTACCAGTTCCAGGTGATCCTCAAGCCGGATCCCGGCAACCCGCAGGAGCTCTATCTCGATTCACTGCGTGCCCTGGGGATCGATCCGGCGGAACATGATATCCGTTTTGTGGAAGATAACTGGGAATCACCCGCTCTGGGTGCCTGGGGTTTGGGCTGGGAAGTCTGGCTGGATGGGCAGGAGATCACCCAGTTCACCTATTTTCAACAGGCCGGCGGCATCGTGTTGGACCCCAACGCGGTGGAGATCACCTATGGCCTGGAACGCATCGCCATTGCCTTGCAGAAGGTGCGCAGCTTCCGGGAAATTCAATGGAGTGCCAACCGCAAATATGGCGAAGTAAATCTGCAGGCCGAACGCGAACACAGCCAGTACTACTTCGAGGTCGCCGATGTGGAACGCCTGCGCCAGATGTATAACCTGTTCGAGGCGGAAGCCGAAGCCTCTCTGGCAAAGGGATTGGTTCTACCGGCGCATGACTATGTATTGAAGTGCTCCCATACCTTTAATATTCTGGATACACGCGGCGCGGTCGGCGTAACCGAACGCCAGGCGCTCTTCTCGCGAATGCGCGATCTGGCCCGCCGGGTGGCGGAAGCCTACGTCGCTCAGCGTGCCGAACTGGGTTACCCGTGGGGGAAGGTCGACAGCGCTACCGTGAACGCGGGAAAGACATCTGCCGCTGCCGTATTTGACTCCGCCGCAGCACCCACTGATCCGCAGACCTTCCTTCTGGAGATCGGCACGGAAGAACTGCCGGCGGCAGATTTGCAGTCAGCCCTAGAACAGTTGACAGAACACGTTCCCGCCATGCTGGCCGACTTGCGGTTGGGGCATGGTGATATCAAAGTAAACGGCACACCCCGCCGTTTGACCGTTCAGGTCGGGAAACTATCTCCCCGCCAGGCAGATAAAACCAGCATTATAAAAGGCCCGCCAGCCGACCGCGCTTTTGACACCGACGGCAAGCCGACTCCCGCTGCCACCGGTTTCGCCCGCGGTAAAGGCTTGAAACCCGAAGACCTGAAGGTCATGGAAATTGACGGCGGTCGTTACGCAGCTGCTGAAGTGCATGAGACTGGCAAACCCGCCGGTGAAGTTCTTAAAGATGCCCTGGCCGAACTGGTGGCTGCCATCAAGTTCGACAAGGTCATGCGCTGGAACGAAAGCCAGGCGGGTTTTTCCCGACCGGTGCGCTGGTTGTTTGCCATGTTCGGGAAACAGGTCATTCCCTTCCGTTATGCCGGATTGACGGCTGGAAATATCACCCGCGGATTGCGTTTTGACGCGGCGGAAGAAATTTCTGTGAAATCGGCGGATGCTTATGCGGACGCTTTAAAATCCCGGGGTATCCTTCTGGATCCACAGGTCCGCCGGTCAGTCATCGCCGATCAGGTGTCCCGGTTGGCCGTTTCGGTCGGCGGAAAACCGGAAGTGGATGAGCCCCTGCTGGATGAGGTCAATAACCTGGTGGAACGTCCCACGGCACTGCTGGGAAAGTTCGATCCAGATTCTCTGAAACTCCCGGCTGAGGTGTTAATCTCGGTCATGAAGAAACACCAGCGGTATTTCCCGGTGATCAAACCGGATGGCGAGTTGCTGCCCTACTTCATCGCTGTACGCAACGGGGATGACCAGGCTCTGGATATCGTGACCGATGGCAATGAACAGGTCATCCGTGCCCGCTTCGCCGATGCCGCTTTCTTTATTAATGAAGATGTCCGATTCAAATTGGAAGAATTCGTTCCACAGCTCTCCACTCTGATCTTCCAATTCAAACTGGGTTCCATGCTGGACCGCACCACCCGCATTGAGAAACTGGTTGGCGCTTTGAAAACATCCACCGCGCTCTCCAGTGTGGAAGAAAAGACGGCGCTGCGTGCCGCTCACCTTTGCAAGGCTGACCTGGCCACCCACATGGTTGTCGAAATGACCTCGCTGCAGGGTGTGATGGGCGGATACTATGCCCGCCGTTCCGGCGAGGATGAAGCGGTGGCCAGAGCGATTGTCGAACATTACCTGCCGAAAAGCACCGGTGATGCCTCGCCTTCCACCAAACCCGGCCTGGTAGTCAGTCTTGCCGACCGGCTGGATATGCTGGCCGGTTTGTTCGCCGCCGGACTGGCGCCCACCGGAACGAAAGATCCCTACGCCCAGCGGCGGGCGGCTCTCGGGTTGGTGCAATCCTTGATCGCCTGGGATATGGATTTCGATCTGGGAGCCGGGCTTGCTATGGCAGCCGGAAATTTGCCTGTTTCCATGTCCGCCGAAGCTTCGCAGGCCTGTCTTGAATTCATCATCGGCCGTCTGAAAGGCCTTCTGACCGATCAGGGATACCGGTATGATGTGGTGGATGCCGTCCTGGCCGCACAGGGGGGAAATCCTGCCGGCGCGGCGCGCGCCTGCAAACAGTTGACGGCCTGGGTGCAGCGAAATGATTGGAATACCATTCTTCCCGCGTTCTCGCGCTGCGTGCGCATCACCCGCGGTTTGAAAGAGACCTTTACGGTCAAACCCGACAGCCTGAAGGAACCGTCCGAGCAGGCTCTGTACGCGCAGATCGTCCGCATGGAAAATGCGTTGCAAATCACAACTTCCGTGGATGATTTTCTCAACGGCTTCCTCCCGGCCATCGATACGGTCAACACCTTCTTTGATGCCGTGTTGGTCATGTCGGAAGACGCGCAGGAAAAAGCCAACCGGTTGGGAATGTTGCAGCGCATCGCCCGCCTGCCCGAGAGGATTGTCGATCTGTCTGAGCTGGAAGGATTTTAGATTCACACCAACTCCAGCCGGCCTGTGATTCAGTTCGATCATTCTTCAAACGGGTGTGTATTTCAGCAAACTGAAAGAAATCCATTACCATATCTCACCTTCTCTATATCTCTGAAAAATGAAATATAGAGGTGATTCATGGGCAATGTCATTGCTTTCCTTCCTGATGTTGAGCGTCTCCTTTAAGTACTACACCGACGTTGCTTACATATCATTCCGGTAATCATGTAAAATTGTCTGCGCTGATCCCGCCGGATTTGTTTAAAACCGCCGGGTGAATGATAATGGTGGAACTGCTGGTATCCCGGAAACCGGTTGATTATCCCGTATGACGGCTGTAGATGAGATCAAGACCCGCATTCATATAGAAGATCTCGTGAACGAGATCCCTTCTGTCAAATTGCGAAAATCCGGAAAGAACTACACCGGATTTTGTCCGTTCCATGAAAACAAACGCACGCCGGCGTTCGTTGTTTTCCCTGATTCTGGCACATGGCGCTGTTTTGGCCAGTGTAATGAGGGCGGAGATATCTTCAAGTTTGTCATGAAGCGTGATGGATGCGACTTCCCCCAGGCCTTAAAAATCCTGGCGGCCAAAGCCGGCGTTGAACTGGAACCGCTCACCCCACAGCGCAAAGAAGAGGACGAACATCAGGAGAAGCTTCGCCAGCTATTGGAAGAGACGGTTCTGTTCTACCAGCACTATCTGCTTCAAAACGTTCAGGGAAAACCCGCGCTGGATTACCTGACAAAACGCGGATTGACATCGGAAACGATCTCCTCCTTTGGTCTTGGTTATGCCCCTCCCGGCTGGGATACCCTGTTTACCCATTTCGCGGAGAGAGGATACACACAGGAGGATCTGAAAGAAACCGGCCTGTTGTCGGAGAATCCGGAAAAGGAGCGTCTGTACGACCGGTTCCGCAACCGGATCATGATTCCCATCCGAGACGCGCAGGGGCGTATGGCCGGTTTCGGAGCGCGTATCCTGGATCCCAATGACGTTCCAAAATTTCTCAACTCACCGCAAACCGCACTATTCGATAAAGGCCGCCTGCTGTACGGCATGGATCATGCCCGTAAATCCATCCGTGAAAAAGATCAGGCGGTGATCGTGGAAGGCTACCTGGATGTCATTTTGCTGCACCAGGCCGGTTTCACCAACACTGTGTCACCCATGGGCACGGCTTTGACAGAAGATCAACTCCGCCAGTTGCAGCGCCTGACTCGCAAGATGATCCTGGCGTTGGACGCGGATGCGGCCGGCGCGAAAGCCACAATGCGCGGCCTGGAGATCGCCCGTCAGTCCCTGGACCGCGGCGATGAGGTGGTCTTCGATGCGCGCGGCCTGCTGCATGAAGAATCCCGCCTGCGGGCGGACCTGCGTGTAACCGCCATTCCCGAAGGGATGGATCCAGATGAGGTTGTGCTGCGCAATCCGGCGGAATGGGAAGCCATCCTGCGCAATGCCAAACCGATTGTCCAGCATGTCATGGATACGCTGGCGGCCGGACGCGATTTGAACGATCCAAAAGCCAAAGATGAGATTGCCCGCCAGATCATTCCGCTGATCGAAGATCTGGCCAGTCCGATCGAACGTGATACCTATCGTTCGCGGCTGGCTGTTCTGCTGCATGTCAACGAAGAATCACTGCTGCAATTGCAGACCGGCGGAACCGGGGGAGGAAAACCTGCCTCGCGGCGACGGGTGAAACCTTCCCGCCGCGAACCGGGCATACCACCGGCGGAATTGAAGAACCCCCTGCGGCTGCTGGAAAATCATTGCCTGCGTTTGCTGCTGTTCAAACCCGATCTTTTTTCACAACTGGAGGACGAATTAAAGAACAACCGGTTTCCCGCACTCAGCGTGGACGATTTCCAATCCACTGAGTCGCAGGAGGCTTTCCTCCTGCTGGTGGAAGCCGTCCGGCAGTTGGATGTGAGCGTCCAGGAGTATCTTGCCGATCACCAACCGGAGACCCTTCAGACGTTCCTGCAGGAGATCAATACCGGTATAAGCCTGGAAAAAACTCCGGATGAACGAATTTATGATGATCTGTATGATACCCTCACCCGGCTGCGGCTTCTGCAGATTCGGGAAGCCATCGATACCATCCGCTTCCTGGTTTCAGACCTGGCCGCCTGGCAGGAAGACCAGATCGATCAACGAGAATCTCTGCGCGAATATTATCGCAAGATGGACGACCTGACAGGTGAGCGTTTCCGGCTGGAAAAAGCCCTGCAGCCCGAGATCAACCTTCAATAATCTCCTATGGTATAGTTAACCCATGTCGCCTCGAACGAAAAAAATCGAAGAAACGCCAGAATTGAAGCCGGAAAGCACCGCCACCCGGCAAACCAGAAAAACCACGGTTGAAAAGCCTCCTGCCGGACGGCAAATCCGGCGCAACGGATCAAAGAATGGAGTCCCCAAACCTATTCTGCCTCCCGGCGATGAGGATTTGATCAATCAGGAAGAACCGGATGATTCCGTTCTGGCACAGACCGGAGATGAGTGGTCTGAATTCGCGCTCGAGGATCCTCTAAAAATACTGGAGGACCCGGCAGTTGCCGTCGAACTCTCGGAGGATCCGGTACGACTCTATCTAAAAGAAATCGGGCAGATCCACCTGCTGGATGCTGACAGCGAATTCAGGCTGGCAGCCATGATCGAAGCTGAACGCCTGATGAACACGCTTCAGCAGCATGTCAATTCCGTCCATGGTACGCAAAATTGCGACGCGTTATTCACCTGCCTGGCGGAAAGAACCATCCTGAGCTGGAACCGGTTGGTGGAAGACGCCCGCAGTTACAACCAGGGAGAGCCGCCGGATCTCAGCCTGGTGCTGGCCGAAGCTCAACAGCTGCGCCGCGTTTGGCAAATTGCGGAGCCATCCTATCTACGTCATTATCTCGATAACGGTCAGTGGGGCAAAGATTCCCTGTGGGATGCCCTGGCGCGCAATGCCTTCAATCTATTTCTGACCCTTAACCTGATGCCTTCATCCGTGGCCGCCAAATTATTGGATGTGGTACGCGCATCAGGCCAGATGCCGCCCATCGATTTCTTTATTGAAAACCTTCCTCCGGAAGAAGATCTGAATTCCGAGCTCGAAGGGATCAAGTTCCGGGCGGATGAAGCCAACCAGCAGTTGATTCGTGCCAACCTGCGCCTGGTGGTCAGTATTGCCAAGCGCTATCTGGGACGGGGCATCTCCTTCCTTGATCTGATCCAGGAAGGGAATCTGGGGTTGCTGCGTGCTGTTAACAAATTTGATTCCACACGCGGATTCAAGTTCAGCACCTATGCTACCTGGTGGATCCGCCAGTCTATCAGTCGTTATATTGCCGAACAGGCGCGCACCATCCGCATACCGGTGCATCTATTCGAAGCCATCACCCGCCTGCTGCGTGTGCAGCGCTCGCTGGTGCAAAAGCTGGGTCGTGAACCAACCAATGAAGAATTGGTGCTTGAATCCGATCAACTGGAAAAACAGGATGTCGACGCCATACGCAAGTTTCTGGGCGGTGATGGCGCGCTTGACCCGGATATCATGCGCCGCTGGGTGGCTGCTACAGCCAAAGTACAGCGTATATTACAGTCGGCCGAAGAGCCGGTTTCGTTGGAACGTCCTGTGGGCGATGAAGAAAGCAGCCAACTGGGCGATTTCATCGAAGACGATGAAGCTCTCGAGCCCATGGACGCCGCCGCTCGAGAGATGCTGCGCGAGCAGGTGCAAAACGCCCTGGCCGCCCTCTCCGAACGCGAACGCCAGGTGCTTGAACTTCGCTTCGGATTGATCGATGGCAAGGACCACACTCTTGAAGAAGTCAGTCGGTATTTCAATGTGACCCGCGAACGTATCCGCCAGATTGAAGCCAAAGCCCTGCGCAAATTACGCCATCCAACCCGCAGCCGCAATCTGCGGGAGTACCTGTCATAATTCGATCCTGGATAATCTCTGTAAGGGCGGGTTTCAGACCCGTCCTTTTGATTTTTAAATAGAATTTGTGTATGGTTAATGAACCGCACAGCGATAATCCAAGTTCATTTTGAAGTTCTAACTTTAATTTTTACAATACCTTCTACACCCTTTGTGAAAAAAAACACATTCAAATTCAATATGATATACTCTGAATTAGGACAAATCTTGTAGGGATTAGCTATGTTGAATGATTACCTTCCCATCATCATCCTGTTCGTCCTGGCAACGGCCATGGGTTTTCTGGTCATCGTCATTGGAACCGTTTTCGGCCCGCGCAGACCATCCAGCCGGAAAGCGGCTCCATATGAGTCGGGGATGATCCCTTACGGACCCGGTACCCGCCGTCTGTCTGTTCGATATTATCTTGTAGCCGTCCTCTTCATCCTCTTTGATATTGAAACTGTCTTCTTCTTGCCCTGGGCAGTGGTCTTCCGCCAGTTGGGCTGGTTCGCCCTTCTCGAGATGCTAGTCTTTGTTGGCATTTTGCTTATCGGTTTTGTGTACGTGTGGAAAAAAGGAGCACTCGAATGGGAATAGAGCAAAAGACCGGCAACATGGGCGTGGTGACCACCACGCTGGAGCAGGTAGTCAACTGGGCGCGCACCGGTTCCATGTGGCCGATGTTGTTTGGGTTGGCCTGCTGCGCTATTGAAATGATGTCAGCTCAAGCGGCCAACTTCGATATGTCACGGTTTGGTATGGAATTGATGCGTGCCAGCCCGCGCCAGTCTGACCTGATGATCGTGGCCGGGAGGGTAAGTCGCAAAATGGCCCCCGTGCTGCGCCAGTTGTATGACCAGATGCCCGATCCAAAGTGGGTCATTGCCATGGGAGACTGCGCGTCCTGCGGCGGTGTGTTCAACAACTACGCCATTCTGCAGGGCGTGGACGAGATTGTGCCGGTGGATATCTATGTGGCCGGCTGCCCGCCGCGCCCGGAAGCCTTGATCCACGGTGTGATGACTCTGCATGAAAAAGTCCGCGGTGAAAAAATAACCACCTGGGCTTAACGATTGGCTCTTTGCATATTTCAGGATCATTTTCAAGATGAATGCTTATCTTCAAAAAGTGGTGACCGTTCTAAAATCGGATTTTCATGGTGTGGATAGCGAATATCACGGCGAGGTGACGGTGCTGTTGCAGGCAGATAACTTATTAGCCGCCTTCACCCGCCTTCGTGAAAAATTCAAGTTTGATATGCTCGAAGCCCAAACCGCCGTGGACTATTGGCCGCAAACCACTCCGCGTTTTCATGTGATCTATCAGTTGTATTCCACAGAAAAGAATATACAGCTCCGAATCCGGGTCCCGCTGGAAGGAGATGCGCCCGAACTTTCGACCATTGAGAGTCTGTATGCCAATGCCAACTGGCATGAACGCGAGATCTGGGATATGTTTGGCATCCGTTTCGAAGGTCACTCTGACCCGCGCCGTATCTTAATGCCGGCAGACTGGGTCGGCCACCCGCTACGCAAAGATTATCCCCTTGGTTATGAAGAAGTACAGTTCGATTTCAATGCGGATGAAATAGCGCTGCGAAAACCCGCACCCGAGAATTAGTGATAATGGTTCTTTGGCAATTCTGCTCCCCTATCCCCACACACAGAGGAATCCCATGAAAAAACAGACCATATTTATCACCACATTGTCCCTGATCGCCGTATTGTTGATCTCCGGTTTTCAATCGGCTGCCATCGCGCCTGCCGCACCGCTGCCTCAGGCGACGGCTGTGCCTGAAAAAGCATCATCCGCCTGCATACTCAACCTTGAAGCCATGGTCAACGACACATCTGAACCCGAAGGAGCGGAAAACCTGCCGGTGGCCGACAGTGAAATGCCGCTGGCGACCTATCAGATCTCTGGAGATACGATCTCCAATCCGAAATTTGCCACGGATGTCCCGGCCGAATTTGTAAAATACCAAAAAAACACGGCAGACCACCAGCGAATCTGGAAGTTCATCACCGATGTGATCCCGGCCGACCGGCGCACCATGCTTAGCCAGTTTGTGGTCTTTTCCGACGGGTACGATAATTCGACCGGCGCGGTGGATCAGGCGGATTCATCCGGATCATGGTCGATCGAGGCGGATGCCGTCGACTCACAGGATTTCAAGATGCTTTCGACCACTTTAATCCATGAATTCGGTCATATGTTGACCTTGAATGATAAGCAGATCACTGAAGAAAAAGATACCTGCGATTACTATATGACCCTGGATGGGTGCAGTCAGAAAGGCTCCTACATCGGTGCTTTCTATGACAAATATTGGAATGACATCTATGACGAATGGGCTTCCGACGTTGAATTCTCAGAAGAAGGGGAAGTCAATGAAGATAAAGTGTATGAGTTTTATGAAAAACACCCCGAGCAGTTCGTGACAGATTACGCGGCAACCGGTCCGGAAGAGGATATTGCTGAATCTTGGACCTATTTCATTTTCAGTAAAAAACCGGCCGCTGATACTATCGCTCATCAGAAAATATTGTTCTTTTACCAGTACCCTGAACTGGTGGATTTGCGGAATCAGGTGTTGACAGGATTGTGCCCGTACACGACAGAATGACAGAACAGATCAAGAATTACCGCGAAACAAATATCAACGAGCTTAAACACCTGGTTTCCGAAAGGGCGTTGAGCGGAGAAACCATGCTCTTGAACATGGGGCCGCAGCACCCCAGCACGCACGGTGTGCTGCGCCTCTTGCTGGAACTGGATGGCGAGATCGTTTTGAATTGCATTCCGGATATCGGATTCCTGCACACTGGCATCGAGAAGAATATGGAATCCAAGACCTACCAGAAGGCCGAAGTGATGACCGACCGCATGGACTACCTGAATAATGTCGGCAATAACTTCGTCTACTGTATGGCCATCGAAAAGCTGGTAGATCTGGATGTGCCGGAGCGTGCCCAGGCTATCCGCGTCATTCTGGCCGAACTGACCCGCCTCTCATCACATCTCATCTGGATCGGTACATCCGCATTGGATCTGGCCGCCATGTCCGTCTATATGTACGCCTTTCGCGAACGTGAAATGATCCTGGATATTCTGGAAATGTGTTCCGGCCAGCGCATGATGACCACCTACATCCGCCCGGGTGGCCTGTGGCGGGATGTTCCCGCCGGTTTCGAGGAGGCTGTCCGCGATGTTATTCGTGTGTTTCCGCGGCGCCTGGATGACTACGAATCTATGCTGACAAAAAACGCCCTCTTTCTAGAGCGCACGGTCGGTATCGGCCCGATTTCGACAGAAGACTGCATCCGATATGGCATCACCGGTCCGATCCTGCGGGCGACCGGAAAAGCTTTCGATCTGCGTAAAATCCGACCGTACAGTGGTTATGAGCGCTATGATTTCAATGTTCCCACGCAGACTGGCGGCGACGTATATTCACGTTACCTGGTGCGCGTGCAGGAAATGCGTGAATCGATCCACATCATCGAGCAGGCGCTCGATAAATTGCCGGGTGGGCCGGTGCGCAGCAATAATCGCAAGTTTGTCCCACCGCCCCGCTCCGAGATTGGCGTCAGTATGGAAGCTTTGATCCACCATTTCAAGCTCTGGACGGAAGGATTTTCCGCCCCGGCGGAAAGCGTGTATGTTACCGCTGAATCACCACGCGGCGAGATCGGTGTGTTCCTGGAAGGCAACGGCGGACCCAAAGCCCAGCGTATCCACTTCCGAACGCCTTCTTTTGTAAATTTACAGATCATGCCGCTTTTGACCCGCCGACATTTTGTCGCCGATCTGATTGGGATCATTGGCAGCATCGACGTCATTCTGGGAGATTCTGACCGGTGAACGAATTCCTGCTACAAAACACGGAAGAGATCCAAAAGATACTGGCCGCATACCCGCCAGAAAACAAACGCGCGGCGGTTATGCCTTTGCTCTATCTGGCCCAGCGGGAAGCCGGACATATCCGGAAGAAAACAATCGATGAAATCGCCGATATTCTGGAGATCACCTCGACGGAAGTAGCTTCGATTGTGGGCTTCTACACGCTGTATCACGACCAGCCTGGCGGACGGTACCGCCTGCAGGTGTGTACCGATCTGCCCTGTGCGCTGCGCGGCGCCGATCAATTTCTGCAGGACCTGTGCACCAATCTGGGTATCCGAGTTGGTGAAACATCTGCCGACGGACTGATCACCATTGAGGAAGTTACCTGTCTAGCCGGCTGCCACCATGCACCGCTTTTCCAATTGCAGGGCGACGGGGACATCACTTACCATGAGGATCAAACGGTGGAGGCCGCGCTGCAATTGATCGCCGAGCTGAAGAAGAAAGCGGCAGAGCGGGAAGGCACGGGCGCATGAGCGAACACATCCTCTACCGCCACCGGGATATCCCCGATATTCACGAGCTGCCGGTGTACCGGAAGAATGGTGGATTCAGCGCCTTTGAAAAAGCCGTCCGCAGCATGCAGCCGGCTATGCTGATCAATGAAGTAAAAGCATCCGGATTGCGCGGCCGCGGCGGCGCCGGATTTCCGACCGGAGTAAAGTGGAGCTTCCTGCCCAATACGCTGTGGCCGCATTATGCGGTGGCCAACGCGGATGAATCGGAGCCTGGCACTTTTAAAGACCGTGAGATCCTCGAATCGAATCCGTATCAATTCCTGGAAGGTTTGATGCTGGCCGCGTATGCCGTTCAGGCCAACGACGCCTACATTTACCTGCGTGGTGAGTTCTGGCAGATCGCGCGCCGGTTGGAGGAGTGTATCGACCGGTTATATTCTGAAAATCTGCTCGGGGAAAAGCTGTTCGGCACGCCGTACACTCTCCAGCTGCACACCCACATGGGTGCCGGAGCTTACATCTGCGGCGAAGAGACGGCTCTGCTTGAATCCATCGAAGGTAATCTGGGGCAGCCGCGACTGCGCCCGCCGTTCCCCGCCACCTATGGTCTGTTTGGCAGACCTACGGTCATCAATAATGTGGAAACCCTGACCAATCTGCCCGTCATCGTCTCCCGTGGAGCGGACTGGTTCAAAACCCTGGGCACCGAAAAATCGCCGGGTGTCAAGATTTTCAGCCTGTCGGGATGTGTCAACAGGCCGGGCAACTATGAATTACCGCTGGGAACAACCTTCCGCGAATTGATCTTCATACACGGCGGCGGGATTCCCGAAAGCCGCAGAATCAAGGCCATCATGTCGGCCGGCGCCTCCTCGGTAATCATCCCGGCAGATGACCGCGCGCTGGATACTCCGATGGATTACGAATCTACTCAGAGCAATTTGGGAGCCCCGCTCGGTTCGGCTTCGGTCATCATTCTGGATGATTCGGTCAACATGGCCTGGCTGGTGAACAAGACAGTTCATTTTTTCCGCCATGAATCCTGCGGAAAATGCACCCCCTGCCGTGAGGGCACCTACTGGATGAGTCATTTGACCCGGCGTATCGCCGCGGGGACGGCTGAACCGGAAGATATTACCCTGCTGGAGACAGTTGCCCGGCAAATGCAGGGAAAATGCCTGTGCGCGCTGGGAGAATTTTCGACCATGGCGGTGACCTCCGGCATCGAGAAATTCCGGGCTGATTTTGAGCAACTGGTGAATCATTGAAAATAGTGTTTGCTGGATAAGGATCTAAGAACGCATGCCAGAAGAGATAAACCTCACCATTGACGGCCGGGCAGTGGCTGCACCCGAAGGAGCGACAGTCGTGGACGCGGCTAAACTGGCCGGAATCGATATACCGGTGTTTTGCTATCATCCCAAATTGGAAGCGGTGGGGATGTGCCGCATGTGCCTGGTGGAAATCGGCCGACCGGTGATCGACCGCGCGACCGGCGCACCCGTTCTTGAAACAGATGGCAACCCGAAGATCCAGTTTGGGCCCAAGCTAGAGACGGCCTGCACCACACCGGTCAGCCAGGGTATGGCTGTGATCACTGACAGCGAAAAAGTGAAGGCTGCCCGCAGGGAAGTGCTGGAGTTTTTGCTCACCTCGCATCCGCTGGATTGCCCGGTGTGCGATAAGGGCGGAGAATGCCCGCTGCAAAACCTGACCCTGGAACATGGACCCGGCACCAGCCGTTTCCTCTTTGACGAGAAATCCCACGCCGCCAAACATGTTCCTCTTGGAGACCTGATCTACCTGGACCGTGAGCGCTGCATCCAGTGCGGACGCTGTGTGCGTTTTCAGACGGATATCGCCGGAGATGCAGTCATCGGGTTCTACAACCGCGGACGTCAACTGGAGATCGTAACCTGTTCCGAGCCGGGGTTTGACTCGATCTTTTCTGGCAACACCACCGATATCTGCCCGGTGGGCGCACTGACCACGGCGGATTTTCGCTTTGGTGCCCGCCCCTGGGAATTGAATTCCGCGGCCAGTCTGTGCAACCACTGCCCGGTGGGCTGCAATACCACCATCAATGTGCGGCGTGAAGCTGTTACCGGCGGTGGTGTGGCCATTAAACGCATCATGCCGCGCCAGAATGAGGCGGTGAATGAGATCTGGATATGCGACAAAGGACGCTTCGCCTATCATTTCACCGACAGCCCGCAGCGCCTGAAAACACCGCAGGTCCGCATGGGTAATGAATTGATTGAAACTGGCTGGGAAGAAGCCCTGTCCACGGCGGCGGATTATTTCCAAAAAGCCGGCAGCGGACTGGTCACTCTGGCCGGTGGCCGCCTGACCAATGAAGATATCTTCAACCTGCGCAGGTTGACCGAAGCGCAGGGCGGCACGTTCATCGGCTACAGCCGGATGGGCGGGGGAGAAATCGTCAACCGGTACGGCCTGCTGCCGGGATCCAACCTGGGCAGCCTGGGAAAAGGATCGGTGATCGTGGTGGCTGCCTGCGACCTGCATGAGGAAGCTCCAGTTTGGTGGCTGCGGGTACGTCAGGCTGCCAGACACGGCGCAGAATTGATCGTCATCAACACCCGGTCAACCCGGCTGGACAAAGACGCAACGCATGTGGTGCGAGTGGCCTGCGGTTCCGAAATCCGCGCCGTGGACGGCCTTCTCGAAGGTGAGCTGGCGGATTCCATCAGACAGGCGGAAAATCTGGTGATCTTCTACGGCAGCGATGGCCTGGGACGGGAATCCACTTCCCGGCTGGCCGCAGCCGGTGGACGGTTGCTGCATGGCAGTGGACATACCGAAAAGGTGAACAGCGGCCTGATACCCGTATGGGAGAGCGGGAACACCCAGGGATTGTGGGACATGGGCGGTCGCCCGGCAGCCGATCTGGTTGAATTGCTTTCCGGTGCGAAAGTAGTCTGGATGGCGGGCGTGGATCCCGCGGCGGATGATCCGCGGCTGGAACGCGCGATTGAAAAAGCCGGGCAGGTGGTCGTGCAGGAGTTGTTCCGCACGAAAACCTCCGAGTTAGCGGATGTTGTTTTCCCGGTGCTGGCATTCACCGAGCGAGAAGGTACTTATACCTCCGGAGAGAGGCGGGTGCAGCGCTTTTACCCGGCCGTTCCCGCGCCGCCGAACTGCAAAGCGGATTATGAGATTGCTGCTCTTTTAGGATCGAAACTGGGATTGGCACTGGAAGCCGGTACGCCTTCGCTGGTCTTTGAACAGATCGCGGCCGGGATTCCGCTTTACGCCGGACTCTCCTACCGAAAGCTGGCGGAAGTCAAGCAGCAGCAGCCGATCATCGGGAGGCAGGATGTGTATTACGGCGGTACATCCTATGCCAACAAACAGGGATTGGGAGTCCAACTCCCCCTGCTGCCGGTTGCGGAAGCCGAACTTTCCATGGCAGATGCTGACGTTGATGAGCTTGCCAAACCGCAGGCTCATGAATTGGCTATCCATCCAGTAACCCGCCTGTATGACCGCGGGATCACCGTTACCACATCTCCTCTTCTCACACCGCGCCTGGCTGGCGCAGATCTACGCGTTAACCCGCGCACGGCGAAAGCGTTGATGCTGGCGGATGAAATGCGGGTAATGCTGCCGGTGAATGGGGTGGCCTACCCGGTGCGCATTGTTCTGGATGAAACAGTGCCGGAAGGCTGTGGCCTGATCCCGCGTTCTGCGGGTGTGCCCATTCTTGAACCTCTGGCAGCGCAAGTTGCTCCGCCGGTCGATGATCATACTTCACCGGAGAGAATCTGATATGGATGCCGCGCTGATCTGGGAATGGGTGATCAAATCCGTGCTGATCCTGCTGGTGCTGACCGGTGGTTTTGCCTATACCACGTTGTATGAGCGGCGTGTGCTGGCACGAATGCAGGTGCGCCTGGGACCCAACCGGGTCGGCTGGCAGGGCATGTTGCAGCCGATAGCCGACGCGTTCAAATTGATATTTAAAGAAGAATTGATCCCGGCCGGCGCAGATAAATTGATCTTTGTGCTGGCTCCGGTGATCACGGTCATCCCGGCACTGATCATCACGGCAGTGGTACCCTGGGGCGGTGAAGTACAGCTCTTTGGGCGGACGATTGCCTTGCGCTTGGCGGATATCAATGTGGCCGTTCTGTATATCCTATCGGTCACATCCATCTCGGTTTACGGCATCACTCTGGCCGGCTGGTCGAGCAATAACAAATACGCCATGCTGGGTGGATTGCGCGCCACCGCCCAGATGATCAGCTATGAACTGGCGCTGGGCATGTCCTTCGTCGGTCCTATCCTATGGACCGGCTCCATGAGCCTCAATACGATTGTCGACGGGCAAAAAGACCTGTGGTTTGTGTTCATCATGCCGCTGGGTTTCGTCATCTATCTCATCGCCAGCCTGGCGGAAGTCAACCGTTCGCCATTCGACATGCCTGAAGCGGAACAGGAACTGACGGCCGGTTACCACACAGAATACTCCAGCATGAAGTTCGCACTGTTTTTCATGGCGGAATACATCAAAATGATCGCCGTTTCCATGATCGGCAGTTCGCTCTTTCTGGGAGGATACCGCGGACCATTCGTGGATATATATCCCTGGTTGGGACCTGTCTACCTGTTCATCAAGGTCGCCCTGTGGCTGTTCTTCATGATCTGGGTGCGCGCCACCTTGCCGCGGTTCCGATATGACCGTTTGATGGCTTTCGGCTGGAAGATACTGGTGCCGTTATCTCTGCTGTATATCGTTGTTACAGCAGTGCTGCGCTTACTGGTGGGAGGATAGCGGTATGTTTCGCGGATTGTGGACGACTCTTAAGTCGATGTTCGAAAAACCGGTCACGGTGCCCTACCCGGAGGTCAAACGACCGGTGCGCGAACGTTTCAAAGGACGCCATATATTGAAGCGTTATGAAAACGGCCTGGAAAAGTGCATCGGCTGCGCCCTGTGCGCGGCGGCCTGTCCGTCGGATGCCATTTTTGTGGAGGCCTCAGAAAACACAGACGAGAAACGGTACTCCCCCGGAGAACGCTACGCCAGCACGTATGAGATCAACATGCTGCGCTGTATTTACTGTGGTTTTTGCGAAGACGCCTGCCCGACCGAGGCAATCATTCTGGGTGACAACTACGAATTGTCTTTCACCGACCGCCATCAGGCGATCTATACCAGAGATATGCTGCTTGAACCGGTTCCCCCGGGCGGCAAACCCACACCCCAGGTTACGGAACCCGGCCTTTACACCCGCTCTGTCCCTGAGATGAAGGACCCTGCCGATTGATAAGGTTGAATGTATGACTTCGATGATTTTCTTCAGTTTTATGACTGTGATCGTGATCGGCACATCCATCGGGATGCTGGTCAGCCGCAATGCTGTGTACTCGGCGTTGTTCCTGGTATTGAACTTCGCCAGCGTGGCAGTGCTTTATATCACTCTGGGAGCACCGTTCATCGCCATGGCGCAGGTGACGGTATATGCCGGCGCGATCATGATTCTGTTTCTGTTTGTTATCATGCTTCTGGGTGCGGAACGGTTGGCCGATGAAGCGAATAGCCACCGCCAGCGGATTCTGGCCGTCATACTGGTTGCGGTATTTCTTACCGAGATGATTGCGCTGGTTCTGTTCCAGGCGGGTTTATCTCCGCGGGAACTGGCCATACCGGCCAGTGATTTTGCCAGTCCGGCTCAGATCGGCTTGTTATTATTCGGCACCTATCTGCTGCCCTTCGAGATCACTTCTCTGATTCTGCTGGTGGCCATCATTGGTGCCATTGTGTTGACAAAACCTGATAACACCCTGGGCAGACGGATACACCCGGGAAAGGAATAACGGATGATCCCCATTTCATATTATTTGGCGCTGGCTGTGATCATGTTTGTGATCGGCATACTCGGTATGCTGGTGCGGCGGAACGCACTGGTGGTCTTTATGTCGCTGGAGCTGATGTTCAATGCCGCCAATCTGGTTTTTGTGGCATTTTCCCGGCAATACGAGGCGCTGAACGGACAGATCTCTGTATTCTTTGTGATGACCGTCGCCGCTGCCGAAGTGGCCATCGGTCTGGCGTTGATGGTGGCCATCTTCCGCACCAAACACAGTATAGATATTGACCAGATGAACAATCTGAAAGGCTGAGAAAGCAGTCGATATGTTATTCAGTGAAACGCTGATCGATCCGACATTTTCCCTTGTCTCCTGGGTGGTCTGGTTTCCGCTGGGCGGGATCGTGATTAACCTGTTGTTTGGCCGCCGGTTGGGAGAGAGGTTTGCGGCCGCCGCGGCCTGCCTGGCTGCTGCGGGGAGCTTTATAATTTCCGTCCTTCTGGCGCTGGCGTTGGCACGCCATTCGGAGGGTGCAACCATTCCTCTTCTGGAATGGATCCACACCGGCGCCCTTCAGATCGACTGGACATTCCGAGTGGATACTCTCTCGGTGACCATGATGCTGGTGGTTTCTGGCGTCGGTACACTCATTCACATCTACGCGGCCGGGTATATGCACTATTCGGTGCGGGTGGACGGTGACCCCGGAAGGTACAGCCGCTTCTTTGTGTATTTCAACCTGTTTATTCTGGCCATGATGCTGCTGGTCTCGGCCGATAACTACCTGATGCTTTTTGTCGGTTGGGAAGGCGTGGGGTTGTGTTCCTATCTGTTGATCGGTTTCTGGTATGAAAAAGGGATCGACGGCATAGCCAATGCCCGGGCGGCTAAGAAAGCCTTTCTGGTCAACCGCATTGGCGATTTCGGTTTATTGATCGCTTTATTCTTGATGTTCTGGAACTTCGGCAGCCTGCAATTCGATCCTGTTTTCAACCGTGCACCCGAAATTGCCGCGGCTGTGCCCGGTGTGCTGCTGGCTATAACCTTGTTCATGCTGCTGGGTGTGGCCGGTAAATCCGCACAATTGCCGTTGTTCGTCTGGCTGCCTGATGCCATGGCAGGTCCAACTCCCGTCTCGGCATTGATCCATGCCGCTACCATGGTGACGGCCGGTGTTTATCTGGTGGCGCGTTCGCATGTGTTGTACGAACTGGTCCCGGCTGCCCAGAACACCGTCATGTGGGTTGGTGCGTTGACCGCGTTGTTCGCGGCAAGCATCGCCATCGCTCAGAATGACATCAAGAAGATTCTGGCATATTCCACCATCAGCCAGTTGGGTTTCATGATAACGGCCGTAGGTATGGGAGCGTTCACCGCCGGGATGTTCCACCTGATCACCCACGCTTTTTTCAAGGCGCTGCTCTTTCTGGGTGCCGGGTCGGTCATTCTGGGCATGGAAGGCGCGCGCAAACTGGATGAAACAAATTCCTACGGCGATCCGCGGCATACGCATACCGATCCTCAGGATATCACCCTGATGGGCGGCTTGCGCGATAAAATGCCGGTCACCTACCGGGTCTACCTGATCGGCGCGCTGGCTCTGGCAGGGATCGCTCCTCTGGCCGGTTTCTTCTCCAAAGATGAGATACTGGCCGCTGCCAGCCGTACCAGCCCAGTGGTCTTCCTGATCTTGCTGGCGGCCGCATTCCTTACAGCTTTCTATATGGGCCGGCAGGTCTGGCTGGTTTTCTTCGGCAAGCCGCGCAGCGCCAGCGCGCAGCATGCCCGCGAGAATATCCCGGTGATCACCATTCCATTGGTCCTTCTGGCCGTATTAGCCGCGCTGGGTGGGGTGTTGAATATTCCGGGCAGCTATTATTTGGAGAGCTGGCTGGAACACACTCTGGGTAAAGGGATTGAAACTGTATTCAATCCGGTGATCGCGCTGACCTCACTACTAGTGGCTCTCGCCGGGTTGTTTGCCACCTGGTTGATCTACGGAAGATGGGAAGCAAAGACCGGTGAGATCGATCCACTGGCGGGTAGACTGGGCGTACTGTATACGTGCGTGAAGAATAAATGGTGGGTAGACGAGCTGTACCATGCCGTGTTCGTCCGGCCGTTCCAGCGGCTGGCGCAGATCTGTGCTGAACCTGTGGATCAGGGATGGATCGACGGCATTCCCGTTGGGTTGAGCGCCCTGACCAAAGCCGTTTCCTTCAGCCTGCGCGGGTTGGAGAACGGTTACGTGCGCACATACGCCCTGTTCATTCTGGCAGGACTCGTGTTGATCTTTGCCTATCTGATCTTGAGGTGATGAGGGACTCACTATGATGTTCGGGATTCATCCTCTTCTACTGGTTACTTTCTTCCCGCTGATCGGATGTGTGGTCATTGCGATGTTTAAGGAAGAGCAAAAATCGACCATTCGCTGGACGGCGCTACTTACCGCACTGTTCACTTTTGGATTGTCTCTTCTCCTGCTGTCGGTTTTCAAAGCCGGTGACGGCGGTATTCAAATGGAACTGCGCATTCCCTGGGTGAATCTCGGCGGCCTGACTGTGGATTTCCACCTGGGTGTTGATGGCATCAGCCTTTTGATGGTGTTGTTGACCACGCTGCTCTCGGTTGTCGCGCTGCTATCCACATGGACGGCCGTGCAGGAGCGGGTAAAGAGTTTCAACCTGGTTTTTCTTTTCCTTGAAACTGGCATGCTGGGGGTGTTCCTCTCGCTGGACCTGGTGCTCTTCTACATTTTCTGGGAATTCACCCTCGTCCCCATGTATTTCCTGATCGGCCTGTGGGGCGGGGAACGGCGGTTGTACGCCTCGTTCAAGTTTTTCCTGTTTACCATGGCAGGCTCGCTGGTCATGCTGCTGGCCATTCTCTATCTGGGAAACAGCGCGCGCACTTTTGATTGGACTGTATTGACTGGGATGCGGTCGAGCTTCGAATCCACCGGTATCGGATTATTCTTGGCCTTTGCCCTGGCCTTTGCCATTAAAGTACCCATGTTCCCGCTGCACACCTGGCTGCCGGATGCCCATGTGGAAGCTCCCACGGCTGCCTCGGTGATCCTGGCGGGCGTCCTGTTGAAAATGGGCGCGTATGGTTTCCTGCGTTTTAACCTGCCGCTCTTTCCGCGGGCGTCAGTCGAACTGGCGCCGTGGATGGCCGGTCTGGCGGTAGCCGGCATTATCTATGGGGCCCTGGTGGCCTTCTCCCAGCGAGATGTAAAAAAACTGGTGGCCTACTCATCCGTCAGTCATATGGGATTTGTCATGCTGGGGATCTTTGCCTTCACGTCGCAAGCCCTTTCCGGCAGTGTGCTGCAAATGGTCAACCACGGCATCAGCACCGGAGCATTATTCCTGATCGTCGGCATGCTGTATGAACGCCGCCATACCCGCCGGTTGGCTGATTTCGGTGGTCTGTGGAAGGTGATGCCGGTTCTGGCTGCCCTGAGCCTGATCGTAACGCTGTCCTCCGCCGGTTTGCCCGGTACGAACGGTTTTATCGGGGAATTCACTATTCTGCTGGGTTCCTTTGGCTCGACGGTTCTGGTATCCCCCTGGTTTGCCGGCCTGGCCGCGCTGGGAGTAGTGCTCGCGGCGGTATATCTGTTGACTATGTTCGAGAAAGTCTTCCTCGGGCCAGTGGTTCTGGAAGAGAACCAATCCCTAAAGGACCTTTCATGGCGGGAAATATTGACCCTGCTTCCGTTGATTCTTCTCATTTTCTGGATCGGCCTGTACCCCTCTCCGTTCTACGCACTGTTGAATCCCAGCGTAGAACAACTCGTGTCTGTGGTGCAAACGGCCGCAAAGGCCATACCGTAAGAGAGGATGGATATGCCGACGCCCATTGATTTTTACACCATCCTTCCTCTTCTTTTTCTGGCTGCCTGGGCTCTATTGGTGTTGCTGGCAGACCTGTTTATTCCGGAAACGAAGAAGTCCTACACAGCCGTACTTGCCGCTGCCGGATTGGTTATCTCTGGCGGACTGATTCTGGCACAGAGCGGTCGATCGTCAGCCGGTTTTGGCGGCATGGTGGTGTTGGATGGCTTCTCCAATACCCTGTCGTTCCTCTTTGTGCTCAGCGGATTGGCGGCCGTCGCATTGGCCTACGACTACCTGAAACGCAATCAGGCTCAGCGTGGTGAGTACTACACCCTTTTGTTGTTCTCCATCTGCGGCATGCTGTTGATGGCCGGCGCTCACGATTTGATCGTGGTTTTCCTGGCGCTGGAATTGTTGTCCATTCCACTGTATGTTCTGGCCGGTTTCTTCCGGCCGAATCTGGCTTCAGAAGAAGCCGCCCTTAAATATTTCCTGCTGGGCGCGTTCTCGTCCGCTTTTATGCTGTTCGGGATCGCCTGGGTTTACGGTGCCAGCGGCGCCACAGAATTTACCGCCATAATGAATGCCGTCCAGTACGGCACGGCCAATCCGCTGCTGCTTCTGGCAGGCTCTGGCCTCGTACTGGTCGGCTTTGGCTTCAAGATCGGCGTATTCCCGTTCCATGCCTGGGTGCCGGATGTTTATCATGGATCACCTTCTTCCATTGGCGCGTTTATGACCGTTGCTACCAAGGCTGCCGGATTCGCTGGATTGCTGCGCGTGTTCATCCTGATCTTTCCGACTTTGGCTCCGGCGGTTTCACCCGTCCTGTGGGTGCTGGCGTCCGCCAGTATGATCTACGGAAATATCACCGCCATTTCACAGAAGAATGTCAAACGCATGCTGGCGTATTCCAGCATTGCCAATGCCGGGTATATCCTGATGGCCTTTGTGCCCTATGGGAATGTTCTCGTGGCGCGCGAATCGATATCCTCCGCCCTTTTCTATCTGCTGGCGTACGCCCTGACCGGTTTCACCGCCTGGGCGGTGATGATCGCCATCGAACCAGCCGGTTCGGAGGGTCTGCAACTGCAGGATTTTTCCGGTTTGGGACGCTCTCATCCCTGGCTGGGTGCCGCGCTGCTGCTCAGCATGCTGTCATTCACCGGTGTTCCCCTTACCATGGGATTCTGGGGTAAGTTCTACCTGTTTAAAACGGCCGTCGACGGTGGTTACATCGATCTGGCTTTTGTCGGTCTGTTGACTTCACTTGTCTCCGCGTATTACTATCTGCGCCTGATCATGTATGCCTATTTTAAGCCGGGTGAGCCGCAGGTGCAGCCCGGAGACCTGGCTTCTTTCACGGCGGTGCTGATGGCCGCCGGCATCCTCCTATTAAGTTTTGTCCCCAATGGAATCTTCCAGATGGCCTCACAGTTGATCGGGGGAATGAAATAATCCTGCGGCGTCAGGTCTCTTTGGATATTCATCCTGAAGGTAAAATAGGAGGACGGGCAGAAAAACACCCGTCCTCTTCATTCTGATGTAGAAGATCGAACCCGATGAAACGCATCACCTTCATAAATAAAGAAACGTTGATCAAGATCATACTGCCACTGGCGGCAATGACGACCGCCTTCCTGTTTACAGCCTATAGCCGCACTCCGGTGGAGATCCGCTCGCTGGCTGCCACCGTACGTTACAGCTTTGTGTCCACATCCACTGTTATTCTCCTTTTTTTCTTTATACTACTGTGTCTGCCGGAACCGTGGCGGCCGTTGGCGGTGTTCACCGCCGGAGGAGCCCTGTTTGGCCTGGCACTGGCCGGTCTTTGGGCCAGCGGGCAAAGCGAACCTTATGTGGTCAGCGGCTTGATCCCATACAACGATGCCGCCACGTACTATATTGACGCCAACCGCCTGCTGGATGGCTCCCTGCTTTCAGATGGTTCTTCCCGCAGGCCGCTTTCCATCGGTTTGCTGGGTGCCATTCTGGGATTGACTGGGCGGAATCTGCAGAACGCCACGGCGGTTCTGGCTCTTCTCGAAGCTATTGCCTGCGTCTACATGATGCTTGAAATTCGCCGGGTAAAAGGTGCTTCCGCTGCGGCGGTGACTTTCTGGATCGTTTTCCTGTTTGCCCGGCGTTTCATCGGCACCACCATGACCGAATCGCTGGGGATAACCCTGGGCGCGCTGGCGCTGGCTTACCTTTGCCGGGGTGCCGTGCGCAAGCTTCACATTTTCCTCTTATTCGGCCTGTTTCTCCTGTCTCTGGCGCTCAATGTACGCGCCGGCGCTTTCTTTATTCTCCCTGTGCTTGTTCTGTGGATTGGCTGGCTGTACCGCAGTCCATCCTCCTTTGGCTGGAAGCAGGTTATTCTGGCCGCGGCGGCTGTTGTGGTTGCTTTTGGAATTAATACTCTGACATTTCATCTGATCGGCACACCCGGAGGCCAGCTTTTCGGCAATTTTTCCGAATCGCTGTACGGCCTGGCATCCGGAGGAGAACGTTGGTCTTATGTGTATGAGCAGTACGGTGAGACTACTGGATTATCAGATCAGGAGCGGTACAGCCAGATCTACAAAATGGCCTTCGATCTGATCAAAGAAAATCCGGCAGGGATTATCCAGGGCTCATTGAAACAATGGGGATTGCTCTTTTCCGATTCCTGGTTCAGCGTATATGCCTATGTGGGAGGTGAGGTAACAGCAAATAACCGCTATCTTCACTGGGTACTTTACGCCCTGTGTCTGGTGGCTCTGGTTCAATCCGTCCGCAAATGGAAGAATCCTTTCTATTCCTTCTTGCTATTGTCCACCCTGGGAATATTCATCTCGGTACCCTTTGTGCCACCGGGTGACGCTCACAAGATGCGCGCTTACGCGGCCACTATCCCGCTGCTGGCGCTGCTTCCGGCCGTGGGTGTGTCGGAATTGCTGGGCTTTCTGCCCTGGCGCGGTTTGGCTGAAAATCTGCCCGAAGAGTTCTCTATCAGCGGCATGACCGGTTTTACTACACTGCTGGTGGTTTTTATGGTGGCAGCTCCCTATGCCGCCATGCAGTCTGCCTTCCCCCCGGCGACACAAAAACCGGTCTGTCAGACGGATGAAGTACCGGTCAATCTGCATTATTCCCCCGGGACATCCGTGCGGTTGATCCGTGAAAGTGTCCTTCAACTGGACTGGCTGCCGGAATACCACTACGGGCGGTATAAGGTCTTCATCCACAACCTGCCCAACGAAGAAGCCTTCACAATCCTTGAAAAAATGGAACCCCCGGCCACCCTGCTGCTGGGGTATGACATTTCCACCGGAAAACGGGTCTGGCTTCTGGCCAGAACCGAGTTGATGCCGCAGGAATACGGCGACCTGCAGATTTGCGGAAAATTCTACGATTCGGATGATCCCATGATCACCCGCTATGGATTCTATTACCCGCGTGAGATCAAGCGGCAGCCCTGATCACGGTGTAGGTGTCGGCGGCAGGTTGGTATAGGATTCATCGCGGTCGTAGAACACACCCCAGATGCCCAGGCGTGATGGGGTGGCGGTGATGATCCCCGTGGATTCATCCAGCCGGCTGGAAACATCCTTACGCCAGCGTTTCAGCTCCGTATCCCAGTAGTACAGGCTGAGGGCGCGGATCTGCCGGGCGGTCAATGCGGTCAGGTTGGCTTTGACAGTGATGGAATACGGTTTGGCTGGTTTCGAGGCTTCTTCACCGCTCCAGGCGACATTGCGGAAAAAAGGGCCAGCCTTCACCAGGGTGGGTTCGGGGCCGATGGGCGTGTTGATAGCTGGCAATGGTTCGTGTTTGAAAGTGACAGAGCTCTCGAAGCCGCCGTCCGGGATGGTCACGGCCACTCCATCGGCGGGTGAATTGACCGTTCCACCCTGCTCCGGGATGGATTGTTCTACAGGCCGGTCGTAGCGCAGCACAAGTAATCCATAAGGATAATCGGCCACATAGATATTGTTGTCTTTCAACGCGATATCCCAGGCGCCGCCGGTGGTGTTGTAGACGGCCAGCGGAGCCGGATGGGCGGGATTCGCAACACTGACAATGCGTATCCCGGCATCACGCTCGGCTAGGTAAGCCAGCGAATCTTTCACGATCACACGACGCAGAAAATCACGCGATTCGAGATTTGACAGCATGGCGGGATTGGCCGGATCGTTCAGGTCGACGATTTCCATTCCTCCCAAACCGAGCGCCAGATACCCGATCTTTCCATCCAACGTGGCATTTTCCACAGGAGAGGAGGTGTGAATGGTAATGAGAAGGGCAGGCGCCTCGGGTTTGGAGATATCAACCACATGCACACCGGCTTTACCGGCGCTGACCAGTGCCAGATTACCGGAAACACAAACCTGTTTGGAGAAACCTTCAAGCATGACATTCCCGACAACCGGCATGTCGTACGGTTTGGTTGTGTCCAGGATCGTAAGGCCGCTCAAGCCAGTGGCCACCAGTAGATTGTTCCCCGCCAGTGCCAGGCCGTAGGCACCGCCAGCGATCTCATGGCTGGAAAAGACGGTCGGGGTGGCAACGGTGATATCGAACACCCTCAATCCACTGGACTGTTGCCCGGCAAAAGCATACTGGCCTTTCACCACCAGATCGAAAATATAATCCGTGCGGAGTTTGTAAAATAAGCGTAGCGACTGGGGATTCAAGTCCACCACACTGATGGAACTGAAAGTGGGGTAAAGATACTGGTCATCCAGCGTCAGGTTGTCGGCCTGGTAATTAACACTGGCCACCAACCCGATGGCATCCGTGGAAGGCAGAGACCACGGAGGCACGCTGGCCGCCTGAACAGGTTGAATGACGCCACACAGGATGGCGGTTACGATGGCTAAAGGTAAAAACCGGCGAAGCAAGTTGGTGTATTTCATATATAAGATTTTACTCCGCTCCCTGAAAAATCAAGACCCCTGTACAGGATGAAATCCATACGACTTGACAGGAGATCAATTCGTGTCATAATAGAACATATATGCTAATTATTCTATGACCCATTTAATCGTAATCCATCTAGATCAAACCTTCTCATATCATATCCTCCAACTACCTGTCGGGCAGGTGTTGCTGGATATTCAGGCTGCCAACGGATTGCCGGATTATATCAAAAGTGAAAGCTCTCTCTGTAAATCCGATGTAATGTATGCTACTTTTTGTTGGAAAGACTGGATCATCGCCCTCCCGGATGTGACGGCTAAATCGACCATCTTCCAGTCGGCAGGTGGAAGCCGATTAACACGGCGGCAGCTGGATGTGTTGAATTTTCTCTCGCAGGGCAAGACCGGTAAACAGATCGCCGGGCGGTTGAACATTTCACAACGTTCGGTCAGCCTGCATATCTCCGCGCTGAAGCGCAATCTGAACGCCAACACTGCGGCGGAGTGTGTGCAAAAGGCCGCCCGGCTGGGAATACTGAAACCGGGTGGTTAATCTGCGTTTACCGGCGGATTAATGTCCCAGCCGCTTGCGTTCTTCTTCAATGATGCTGATATCCAGCTTTTTGAACAACGGTTGGGGATTGACCAGTTCCTGCCCGGGCTGCAATCTGGAAGGTTCCCATTTACCTGAAGCGCCGTCTGGATCATAACGCAGAGCAGTATGTATGCCGAGATCATCCTGGATGGTGTCGATGAATTGCCTGCCGAAAAGCGGCCGGGTGTTGCCAAAGAAACCATGCAGGCGTTCACTGGTGAACGGCAAGAAAGGCGCCAGCAGGATCTTCAGCGAATCGATGGCTTTCAATGCGGTAAACACCGAACGGGCGGCCGCGGCTTTGTCTGTTTTAATAGCCGTCCAGGGAGCGGTCTGGTCAAGATAAATATTTACCTCTGTTGCCAGCCGCATGCCTTCGGCCAGCGCAGCCCGCAGATGCACCGCTTCCAGTTCGGCGGCCACAGTCTCGAATCCTTTTTCGATCCTGGCCAGTAAATCCTTATCTGCGGCAGTCAGTTCGCCGGGATCCGGCACCCGGTTATCCCAGTGCCTGCAGGCAAAAGACAACACCCTGTTGGCCAGATTTCCCCAGGTGGCCACCAGTTCGTCATTGTTGCGGTGGAAGAAGTCTTCCCAATCCCAGTCGGTGTCTTTGGACTCCGGCATGTTGACGGTCAGGTAATAGCGCAGAGGATCGGGGTCGTAGCGCGACAGAAAGTCGCGTCCCCACACAGCCCAGTTACGGCTGCCGGATATCTTCTGGCCTTCCAGATTCATGAATTCATTGGCTGGCACATCATACGGCAGATTGAGCGTAGCGGGATTGGCGATACCCATGAATTCATCGAATGTCTTTCCGCTGCCGATCAACTGGGCTGGCCAGATCACCGCATGGAATGGAATATTATCTTTGCCGATGAAGTGGTAGGTGCGTGATTGCGGGCCATGCCACCATTCCGTCCAGGCTTGCGGCTTGCCTGCCAGTTGGCTCCATTCTATTGAGGCGGATAGGTAGCCGATGACCGCCTCGAACCACACGTAGAGGCATTTACCTTCCCAGCCTTCCAGCGGCACTGGGATGCCCCAGTCCAGGTCGCGGGTGATGGCCCGTCCGTGCAGGTTTTCCGCCAGTATCTGGCCAAGGCTCTGGCGCAGGACGTTGGGCCGCCAGAAACTCTCATGCGCTTTCAAGAATTCCACCACAGCCGGCTGCAGTTTGCCGAGGTCAAGGTAAGTATGCTCGGTCTCCCGCAGCTCCGGTTTCGTTCCATCCACCTTACTGCGCGGTTTGATCAACTGGGCCGGGTCAAGTAGATTCCCGCATTTATCACACTGGTCGCTGCGGGCATTTTCAAAACCGCAGATATAGCAGGTACCTTCCACGTACCGGTCAGGCAGGAAGCGTTTTTGGCTGGGAGCGTACCACTGCATCTCCCGCGCGGTATACAGGTAATCGTTCTTCTGCAGGGATAGAAATATTTTCTGGGAGACGTCAAAATGATTGGTGGTATGAGTGCTG
This sequence comes from Leptolinea sp., assembly GCA_012798535.1. Classification (GTDB taxonomy): domain Bacteria; phylum Chloroflexota; class Anaerolineae; order Anaerolineales; family Anaerolineaceae; genus Leptolinea. The sequence goes on along the minus strand of JAAZMZ010000025.1, from coordinate 5,473 downwards.
GTGAAGAGGTCGTAGGTCAAACCCAATTGCATGAACAGGTCAAGGAAACCGTTGTGGTAGCGCTGATAGACTTCCAGCGGGCTGGTTTTTTCGGCATCCGCTCGTACAGTGATGGGTGTTCCGTGTGAATCAGAACCGGATACCATCAATACTTTTCGACCGAGCAGCCGTTGGAAGCGGGCAAAAATATCCGCCGGGAGATAAGCACCCGTCAGGTTGCCGACATGAATCTCGGCATTGGCATACGGCCAGGCGACAGAAACCAGTATATTCTCAACCATTTTGACCCTCGATTTTCGATATCAGGCGGATTGTAACACACACTATCCGGTCGGCTAACTTTCCACTGGCTGCCAGGCACTTTCCTGATCCAGCGCTTTCATCTCATCCGGATTCAGGCGCAATCCGGCTGCACCCAGGTTGTCCTCCAACTGTTCGAGCGATCGGGGTCCGATGATCGGGCAGGTGATCAGCGGCTGGCTGAGGAGCCAGCCCAAAGCGATCTGAGAAACGCTTTTCTTCCGCACCCGGGCGATCGATTCAAGGCGGTCAATCATTTTCCAGCCTCGTTCGTTGAAATACTTCGAGACATTCCGCTGGCTGCCGGTGTCGGTTTCATCTCTCCGGTACTTGCCCGTCAAAAACCCTCCGGCCAGTGGGCTGTAGGGCATGACTCCCAGGCTGTATGTCCGGCACACATCCGCCAGGCCTTTTTCGAATTCCTCGCGGCGGAGCAGATGATAATGCGGCTGCAGACTCTCGTAGCGTGCCAGATGACGGCGGTCTGCCGCCCAGAGTGATTCCACCAACCGCCAGGCAGGGATATTGGAGCAACCGAGATACCGCACCTTGCCCTGATGCACCAGATCCGTCAGGGTGCTGAGGGTTTCCTCGATGGGGGTATTCTCATCGAACCAGTGTGTCTGGTAGAGATCGATGTAATCGGTTTGCAGGCGGCGCAGGGAGTCTTCCACGGCTTTCATGATATGCGCGCGCGAGAGTCCCTCATCATTGACCCCCGGTCCCATGGCCCCCCGGACTTTGGTGGCGATGACCAGATCGCTGCGAGGAACGCCGGTCTTTTTCATCCAGTTCCCGATGATCTGTTCGGATACACCGCCCGGATTGCCCTTGACCCAGCGTGAATAGATATCGGCGGAATCAATGAAATTTATTCCCGCATCCACGGCTTTCGAAAGTATGCTGAAGGAGGTTTCTTCATCGGCCGTCCAGCCGAATTGCATGCTCCCCAGGCCAATCTCTGATACCCGCAGACCCGTGCTTCCCAGATATCTGTATTCCATGCGGCCTCCTTTATATTAGAATCCTCATTTATTGGTTAATTATAGGTTCATACTGTCTGCACCTTCCAATCATCCTGCGCAAGATTATCGCCCTGCCGTTGATTTTGATACAATCAGTAATGGTGTGCTGATGGTCATCCAAATCCTGATCCTATTCACCATCCTCCTTTTCTTCCTGGCAGCCCTGATGTTGATCGCTGCCCTGCGTTTTGCACGGCCAATCCCGGATTATCCGGTGATCGATCTGGAGGATGTGGATGGGGATTTGGTTGCCGAACATCTTTCCGAAGTGATCCGCTGCCGAACCATTGCCGCAGAGGAGTTGACTGGCACCCAACGGGATGAATATTTCAGCCTCCATCGGGCTTTGTTGAAACAATTTCCACGGGTTCATACCACCCTGGAGGTCCGCTCCAGCCAGGATCTGTCTTTGTTGTATATCTGGCCGGGGCGCAACCCAAAATTGCCCGGCGTTCTGCTGAGCGGACATTATGACGTCCCGCCGGTTGATCCACGGTCTGTGGAAAACTGGGAAGTGCAGCCCTTCTCCGGGCAGGTTAAGGATGGCTTTGTGTGGGGGCGCGGTGCCTTGCAGGGCAAGGGGCAGATGGTCGCCATCCTGCAGGCTGTCGAGATCATGCTGCGCGCCGGATATATCCCGGAACGAACCGTCTATCTGGCTTTCGGGCATGACTGTCTGTCAGGTGGAAAAATGGGGGCTTGCCGTACGGCAGCCTACCTGAAGAAAGCCAATGTGCGTTTGGAAGTGGTGCTGGATGAAGGCGATTGGATTTCCGGTGATTATCTGCCGGGAATGAGTGGTTCGGCCGCCCTGATCGGTGTGACGGAACGCGGGCATATCCGCTTCGATTTCACGACCCAGAATACCCGGCGGTCAGATAATAAACTGGATATTCTGGCGCACGCCCTGGCCAGCCTTTCCGATAATCCACTGCCTGCTTCATTGAAGGAGATCCGTGAAACCTACAGCGGGTTGGTGGGAGCCATCGGTTACACCCAGCAGGTGGTGTTTGCTAACACCTGGCTGCTCTCTTCCATCGCCCGCCGCATCATCATGAAACATCCTGAAGCTCAGATGCGCTCCACCACGCAATTTGTACCTGTGCGCTTCTCCGGCAGCCTGGAGAATGCCCATGCCGAGGTGGATGTCTTTTTAATGCCGGGTGAAACCATCGCGGCCGTCAGCGACCACATCCGCCGCTCAGTAAAGGATGAGCGCGTGCTCTTTCAGGCGCAGGCAGAGCGTGCCTGGGAAGCGCCTTTACCGGCATATACCACCTCACCCGCCTATCAAACCATTGAACGGGCGATTCTGGAGGTCTATCAGGGCATACCCATCACACCGGTCGTGCAGCCCTGGCCGGGAGATGCCCGTTTTTATACTTCAGTTTGCCGCAATGTGTTCCGATTTACCCCGTTGGAGATTCCCCCTGAAGATGATTTACAACCGGACGGCGCCAACGAACGCATCCGCATCACTTCACTGGTGAAGATGACCCGGTTCTATATCCGGCTGCTGCAAATCTGGGGAGTTTCGACGATCCACTAATTGAATTCCCACAGCTCCACGTTGGTGAATTCACAGCGAGTTCCAAAATCATTGTTGGAACCGGAAGCCACACCGAAACCCAGTCCGCCGCCTTTAAGATGATCATCCTGGAAGCGGACTATCTGTTTGTCATTCACAAAAATGGTGATCCACTGATAATTCACCACCAGCATGATCTTCGCCGAATCGGCCGGAATTTTAAATTTGCCCGCGTAATTGGCTTTCAGATCGTTGAAGATCTTCTTCTCCACCCGATAATTGCGCACATAACCATCCATAGTCAGCAGGGAAAAATGTAAATTATCCACTCCGGTTTCATGGAACACAAAACCACAGCCGGCTTTGGACGGGTTGGCATTGGGCATGGCTGAATCCCAGGTGACAACGGCACGTATGGCAAAGTTAGTCGGCTGGCGGTCCAATGACCACCAACGATAATAGGCCAACTTGGCGTATTCACCGGTGAAATCCTGCACCCGGTAATACTTCCCATAGGGGCTGCTGACCAGTTTCTCGTTCGCCAGTTTCTGCATATCCGCTTTCATGGCATTGGCCAGTGATGTAGCCGTGATTGCCAGCGGCGGAGTACTGGTGCTGGCAGGTTCGCTGGTGGGCGTCAGGGTTTCCAACGGCACGGCTTCCACGGTCGGCTCAGTTGTCGTGGACGGTATCGTTTCTGTCATCTGAGGTGTTGCCGCACTGGCCGCACAGCCCGAAAGCAGACTGGCAATCAGTAAGATTGGTAGAACACGTTGAAAGGGTATGGAAATGCCCATCGATAACCATCCAGGGTGATTCACAGGGATGATTATAACCAATCTGACAACTGATTTGGCTATTCCGGCAATTCCCACAGTTCGATGTTGGTCATCTTGCAGCGTGTGCCGAAATCTTTATTGGTGCCAGACGCCAGAGTCAGGCCGAGCTTTCCGCCTGTCAATTTCTTATCCTCAAAATGAACCACCTCTTTGTTATTTACGATGACTGTGATGATCTGATTATCTACGATCAAGATCATATGCGCTTTGTCAGAAGGCGTGTTGAATTTCCCGGCGTATCCACCTTTCATCTGGGTCCAATTGTTATTCAGCGAGCGGTAGGTCTGCACCTTGCCATCCATCATCAGGAATGTGGCATGATGGTTCTGGTTGTCTTCCGTGTGGTATACAAATCCACAACCAGAATCACCCAGATTCGCCGTCTTGCTGGCTGATTCCCATTCCAGATCTGCCTGGATCACAAAATTGGAAGGGCTGTAATCGGTATACCACCATTGATAATAGTAAAGCTGCGCCCATTCCTTTTGGAAATCATCAAGGCGGTGGTAAGCTCCATCGGTCGATGAGATCGTACCCTTCTCATATAATTGGTTGATTAATTTCTCCATAGCCGCCGATTCGCTGGTGGGAACGATGGTTGGGGATGCCGGGATGGTAGGTTTCGATGTTTTTGTCGCAGCAACTGTAGGTGCTGTTGTGGGGGTGGCTGGCTCAGGCGTATTACTGGGTTCTTGAACGGATTCACCGGTCGGTGAAGCCATCTTCACAGGAGTCGGACTGCAGGCATATAAACTTGAAAAGAACAACAGGACAATAACTACTGAAAAATTATGATGTTTCATACATCCCTCTCTGATTTATTTTTGAACTCCCCAATTTTCAACGGCTGATTCTAAACCCATATAGCCAAACTGAATATGTGCATCCTTGCAGGTACAAATCGCTGCTAATCATGGGTGTTTTCTAAAGTTGAAGAATACTGAATCGCTGATAAAAATCCGATTTCCGCTTTAAAAATGAAAAGACCCCTCAGGGTAATGCGGTAAAATTGAATTCTTCATCTGGAAAGGGCCTGATTATTGTTTGAATTAATTTTCCTGGGGACATCCGCGTCCGCGCCTTCCGCCCGCCGCAACCTGCCAGCGCTGATCGTCAAACACGAAGATCAGCGTTATCTTGTGGATTGTGGGGAAGGAACCCAGCGGCAGATTTTACAGAGCGGTATCGGCTTCAAACATCTGAACCGCATTCTGATCACACACGGCCATCTGGATCACATCCTTGGCCTGGCCGGATTACTATCCACGTATATGCGCTGGGAGACGATCGACCAGCTCGAAATCTACGGCGGAAAAAACGCACTGGAACGCATTCACGACCTGCTGTACGGCGTGGTCTTACGGGGTGCCGCCGCGCCCATGCCCATTCAATTCTATCCGGTGACGAGCGGAGTGATCATCGAAGAAGACGACCTGACCATATCCGCCTTCAATGTGCAGCACCGCGGACCGGATTGTCTGGGATTTGTGTTTGAAGAAAAAGGCCGCAAACCTTTCCTGCCTGAAAAGGCGGACGCACTCGGCATCCCGCCAGGTCCGTGGAGACGCGATCTGGTGGACGGAAAATCCATCACTTTACCGGACGGGCGCGTCATCAATCCGGCCAGCGTGCTGGGCGATTACAAGCCGGGTACCCGTATGGTCGTGGTGGGGGATGTGGGAGAGGTGGAAAATCTGGTGGAAATCTGCCGGGGGGCGGATGCGCTGGTGATCGAATCGACTTATCTGGAAGAAGAGGCAGCCATGGCGCAGCAGTTCTCT
>JAAZMZ010000024.1 GCA_012798535.1 Leptolinea sp. | reverse complement strand
GAACGAGGGTGATTCTGTGAAAAAGGACCAACTGCTGGCTGTGGTCAAGCAGGGCGCGGGAACATCCTCTGGCAGTATCCGTTCCCCTTTGAACGGCGTGGTGCTTCTGCGTGCCGCCGACCCCGGAGAGATCACCACGGCGGGCGGTGCCCTGCTGGTGGTCGCCGACCTGACCGAAGTAACCCTGACCATCTATGTCCCGGAAGCCCAGTACGGGCAGATCTACCTGGGGCAAATACTGCCAGTGACGGTGGATTCATTTCCTGACAGAGAATTCTACGGCAGGGTAACTTATATCTCCGACGAGGCGGAATTTACCCCCCGTAATGCCCAGACCATCCAGAACCGCAAGAACACAGTCTACGCGGTAAAGCTGACCATTCCCAACCCGGACCTAGATCTAAAGCCCGGCATGCCGGCGGATGCTACTCTATTTGTTAAATAGATGCCCGACTCAGTCGACTTCGGCGCCGTTTAGACGAATGGCAGATGTTTGTTTCGCTTTTTTACCTGTCAATACGGTGTACGTATACACACCCAGCAAAATCAGGAATAATCCGAAGAGGCAGGCGGGGATGACCTCAAGGGTGGTGTTGTTGGCCAGAATACCGATCGTAGCCGGTACGGCCGCCGAACCCACTCCGGCGGCGCTCATCTCCATACCGATGGTATTAGCCGCGTAGCGCGGCAAAACGCGTTCGCTGGTCCCCGACATCATGCCCGGGAAGATGGGAGCGATGGCTAATCCCGTCAATCCGATGCCGATCAGGCTGACCGTATCAGAGGGATTCCACCACAGCAGAGCAACGCCGGTCATGGCCAGCAGGATGCTGGCGTAGATCAGAGTGTGCAGTTTGATACGGCGGGTGTACAGGCCGGCTGAAAACCGGCCGACGGTGAAGAACGCCCAGTAACTGCCTGTTAGAATTCCAGCCACAGAAGGCGCGATCCCCCTGCTCTGGGTCAACAGAGTGTAAGCCCAGGCACCCAGAGAAACTTCGGCTCCGGTGTAAATAAAGAACAATAGCAGGCTGAGCCACACACGAGACTGCCGAAGCGTTTCCAGGTAGGATGTCCTGTAATCCGTCAGTTTTTTCACTTCATCAGAACCGGCCGGCTTTTTCTCACTCGTCCAGAGTCGCAGTGACAGAAAGAAGCAAGCCGCTAGCAGTAACTGGAAAAAGCCGACGATGTCATACCCCAGTCGCCAGGAATTTAACGTGTTGACGGCAAACGACATGATCAACGGGCTGCAGGTGACCCCGATACCATAACTGGCGTGCAGCCACTGCATCAATCCCTCATTGAAGTTGGCCGCCACATAGGTATTCAAACCGGCATCGATGGCTCCGGCTCCCAGACCGGCGGTGATCCCCAGTAGGACGATCAACCCCCAGGCTGGCGAAACGGAGTACCCGATCAGGGTGATCCCGGTCAGCGCACAGCTCATGGCCAGCAGACCGCCAATCCCGAAGCGGGCGATCAATTTACCGTTGAAAAAGCTGGAGGTCAGGTAACCCGCGGTGGCGGTAAAGAGCAGCATACCCATTGCATCCAGCGGTAGGTTAAAATCTCTGCGGATGGACGGCCAGCCGACACCCAGCAATCCATCTGGCAGACCCAGGGCGATGAACGCAATGAACGCCAGCAGGATCAGACTTTTACGCGTGTTGAGTTTCTCTTTGAAAGTCATAAGTACACCCTTCCCCTGAGGGGAGCATTCTAGCACAATCGCACGGATTCTGCTTACATCCGTCAGATATCCAGAAACATCTGACAATTCCCGGTTAATTCAGGGCAGACAGATATGTCTGAAGAATTTCAGGGATTACAAAGCCATCGTTAATTAAAACCGTAACCCTGTTCGAGCGCGCGAATGATCCGGAAGATGGTTTCGTTGACCGGTGTGGGAATATTGTATTGCTTTCCCAGGGCGATCACCTTGCCGCTGAACACCTCCACTTCGGTCTTCTGCCCGGCTTCGATATCCTGAAGCATGGAGGTTTTTCCTTCTGGAGACAGCCGGTTCAACACCGGATACCATTTCGAGATATCCTCCTCGGAAAGAGCTACCCCGGCAGCCTGCGCCAGAGTCACCGCCTCGCGCATCAACGACTCCATCAGTTCTTGCGCGGCCGGTGATTTCTGGAAGGCAGCGTACCGCAGGCGGGTAACGGTAGACGCCTGATTAATCCCCACATTGACCATGAATTTCCACCACATCCACCATATCATATCATCCGGGGTTTTATAGTTGATCCCCGCGTTTTCGAATGCCACCTGAACGCGCTGCACGCGCGGTGTCAGGATCGAATTCTTCGGTTCACCAAAGTAATGTGTACCCGGCGTGGTGTACCTGATCTCATTCCCCATACGCAACGCATCGATCCCCATGGAAGTGGCATACAGCACTTTTTCCATGCCGTAGAATGAACCGATGATCTCTTCGCTTTCCAGTCCGTTCATTACCGATAGAATGACGGTTGAATCGCCGATCAATTTCTCCAGTCCACGGGCGGCTTCCTGCAGGTGGTGATGTTTCAACGCCACAATGATCAGGTCAACCGGTGATGCGGCCTGCGCCGGATCCACAACAGGGATGTCATATCTCTTTCCGTTGACGATCAGGCCGTCTTTAGTCAATTTTTCAAGCCGGGACCCTCTGGCTATCAGGCAGGTGGAAAAGCCGGATTCGAAGAATCGCGTGGCAAAATAAGCGCCCATTGCTCCGGCGCCCAGAATGGCAACTTTCGAAATTTCTGGCATGGGCAACGTCCGTTTCTGGCAGGTAATGGTCAGGTTCTATTGTACACGACTTACCCCGGCATCCATCTCCACTCAGTAATCCGGCGAGTCTGGCGCGCTAACGAATGGCAGCATCAAGCAGGATCAATAATGCTCATCATTTTGTACAGGTGAACGTCCACCACTCGGATGGTGTCCCCATTTGATTATCCGCGGTCATCGGAAAAACCCGCCATTTCCCGGGTTGCATGCCGATAAACTCAAAAGAATAACTGTTTTTTAAAGATTCACGCGTGTTCTTTTCGAGCATGGGGTGTGAAAAACAATTTTCAGGATTGGTGGAGCTGCAGGCCATGATCTCAACAAGGTACTTGCGGGCGCCCGGAACGGCCGACCAGGTGAGAGTGATATTTCGGGGGTAATCGTTGATCTGTGCGCCATTCTCCGGGGAGATAAGAGTCGGAGCGGGCAGCGCGATCTTGCCTGTCAGGGTGGCAGTTGGTGAATCGGAGGTGGACGGGGGTTGGGGGGATGACCCGGCTTCTATTGTGAACTTTTCAGGCAGCTTTTTGAAAATCTCTCCGGCCAGGTTATTGGCTGTGGTCAATATAGAATCGGCGGTTTGTGATTCGGGTACGACAACATACAGGCTGACCAACGTGGTTCCACGCACGGCGACAAAAGCCCCTGTTGCTCGCGGAGGCACTGTAATCCACGCCCAGTATGTCAGATCATTGCCCCCTCCTGCAAAAAGTTTAGCGCTGATGTTCGGGGAGCTTTTCGATTGGGTCGCCAGTTCGGTGAAATACCCTTTGTAATCCAGGGCATCGGCCAGAGATTTCAACCTGTCCATGGCAGCCTCATCCAGTTTGACGCCGGCCATGCCCAGCAGTAAAGCCTGTCCCTGCATAACCGCCGAGGCTTCTTTGTCCTGGGCGGCGCCAAGAGAAAAAGCGTATAGGCCATCTTTCGCGTTGGTAAATGTGCATCCGCTGTTCACCGGTTTTGGGTCACCGGCCGGTTCACCGAAGAATTTTTCAACATCCGCCCTTGTGACCAGCGCGCAGATATCCAGCGCGGAAGAAGTCTCGGAGCCTGATACGGCTTCTTCGGTAGGGGTGGGTTGATCCGCTTCCGGCAATAGATCAGATGGTGAAGTTGGATTGGCTGTTGGCAGGGGCGGCTCGGTTGGATTTTGAGGGGTGAGTGCGCTGCCCAGGTTGCAGGCTAACATAGTTGCCCCGGTAATGACTACGGCTGCGTATCGGAAATAACCGTTCATTTTTCTTGTCCTCTATATGAAACCATAGACCCACTACAGGTAAGTATAAACAAAATTGTGTGTCGGGCAAACGCTGGAAATGAATCTACTTGAATGATCACAGGACAAAAAGAAACCCGTGGCTAGGCCACGGGTTTCTTTACTTACTTAACGATTTCAGGGTGATTATTTGGCAGCTTCCGCCGCTAATTTACCCTTACCGTTACCGTGAGATTTGTTGAAGGCGTTAACTGTTTCCACTGCCATCCAAATCGCCAGAATTACGTAGATGGCACAGGTGATAGGAATAATGACATTCGCACCGGCAGGGAAGCCTACCCAGGCGCCATCTTTGGTTGTGTATTGAATGAACGTATTGATCAATGCCCAGGTGCTCATGATGAACATGAAGACGGCCGGGAAGAAGGCATACATCCAGGCTTTCTTGTTCTTGGCAGTGTTGACTAGCCAGATGGTGACGCCAATGAGAGCCAGGGCAGCCAGCAACTGGTTGGAGGCGCCAAAGGTCTTCCAGAACACGCTCCAGGCAGCCACGGGTTTGCCGGCTGCATCGGTCATGTTGACTGTCATCAGGTACATGGGTAAACCGCCCATGATGATTGTGGAAATGATGCGGCCAGCCCAGCCCTTTAACCCGGACAGTTCCATAATGATGAAGCGGCCAAGGCGGACGCAGATATCCAGAGTGTCATACACGAAGGTGGTGAAGGCCATCAAACCGAAGGAAATACCGAAGGCCGGGCTGACGCCGATCAATTGCATGAAGGAGCCGATACCGGAGGCGTACACAAAGTTCGGGGATTTCTTAAGCAGTTCATTGTCCTTAGTGACGATCATGACACAGGACAGGGCGATTAAAGCCACAATACCTTCAAGGAGCATAGCACCGTAACCGATTAGTTTGGCATCGGATTCTTTCTTCAACTGTTTGGAGGTCGTACCCGAGCCAACCAATGCGTGGAAGCCGGAACAGGCACCGCAGGCCACGGTAATGAACAGCATGGGCACCATGGGGGTCCAGAAATTTTCGCCATAAGGGATGGTGAAGGCAGGGTACTGGATAGTGAAACCACCAAAGATAATTCCAATTCCTGCCACAATGATCGAGGCATACATAAAGTAACCGCCCAGATGGCCGCGCGGTTGAAGCAGCGCCCAGACCGGAACGATACCGGCGATGATGCAGTAGATCATGATGATCAGGTTCCAGACTTTTTGGGGTTCCAATCCGGCGACGGAGGGCATGACAACGGGAATATATTTACCAGCCCAGATGGCCACACCTACCAGAGGCAGGAAGATGATGGTCGCCCACTTCAGGCTGAGCTTGGTATAGCGCAGCAGGAAGCCCATGATAATCGGCAGGATCAGGTACATGATGGATGAGGAGGCGATGGCACCGCCGCCGACAGACTCCCCATTGGCCAGTTCGATGACATTTACAAAGGCAGAACTGGTGACATCGGTGAAGGCAACAATGACCAGTACCAGGGCAAAGAAGATGAACAGGTTGAACAAAACCCAGGCGCTCTTTGAAACATGAACCCGCACGGTCTCGGTGATGGAGCGACCTTTGTTACGGACGGAAGCCACCAGCGCGCCCATATCATGCACACCGCCGACGAAGATGGATCCGAGAATGATCCAGATCAGGGCGGGTACCCAGCCGTAGGCGATACCGGCCAGGATGGGGCCGGTTACAGGTCCGGCAGCCGCGATGGCCGAGAAGTGCTGACCGAGCAAGAATTTCGAGTCGATCGGCTCGTAGTCAAGGCCGTCTTCCATTTCAACGGCGGGTGTAACGCGTTTGTCGTCAAGTTCGTAAACCTTTGCGGAAATGAACTTGCCGTAGGTGATGTAAGCGACATAGAAGATCGCCGCTCCACCCAGAACAATGAAGATGATACTCATACCTTTTCCTCCCGGCGCTCGTGGCGCCATTAAGATTTGTGAATCACACCGGTCGGCAGCGTGATTTTGGAACTGTGCCTCTGGTCATGTGGATTTCAGGGCACACTGATCCCCCGATGCTAAAAAGATATTTTAATTTCAATGAACGGGGGTAAAACAGACGACTGAACAGAGAAATCGCTCTCTTCTCTCATCATATATTAATACTTCGGAACCCGAAAACGATGTGATATTGCTCATTTTTTTACCGGTCAAAACGCAGTTTAATTATGTTTTAATGTTACCTGTTGTAATTATATATGCATACGCCATTTGTGACATGTTCAAAAATACTTAACCCAAAAAGAGTGCATGCGTTACCTGTGGAATCCACCCTTAACCATGTAAAGGAGCTTCCGCTCTGTTCAGGCCAGGCGAACTCCATCTGGCACCCGGCTATCCGGAACGGCCAGAACAACTGCACCGTCTTCCCTGTGAAAACCGGTCACCAGACATTCCGAAATAAATGGCCCGATCTGTTTGGGTGGAAAGTTAACCACCGCCACCACCTGTTTCCCCACCAGATTTTCCCGTGTATAAAGAGTGGTGATCTGCGCGCTTGACCGGCGAATGCCGGTCTCCGGACCAAAATCGACGGTCAGTTTATAGGCTGGTTTTTTAGCTTCCGGGAAGTCTTGCACATCCGTAATAGTGCCAACTCGGATTTCCACATTCTGAAAATCAGACCAGTCAATGATGCTCATGATGATACCCCTTGTCCAGTTGGTCAGTACAGTGTAATTTTTTCCAGCATCCGGTAAAACCAGGCTTCCGGCAGCAACCAGCGCATGAAATGCGCCAGCCTGGCATCGTTTCCCGCGATGTAGCGCAGCCGCCAGCCGGTATCCACGGCAGCCCGGTATATCACCCGCGCCACCACCTGCGGTTCACTGCCATTCCGGATTGTCGCGTCACTCAGGCTTCTACGGCCGCGTTCGATGAAATGGCCGTAATCCTCCAGATACTTTGAACAATCCGTGTTATCCAGAGAACGGTCGTAGAAATCGGTTTTTATCACACCGGGTTCGATGAGCCGTACTTTGATGTTCAACGGTTTCAACTCATACATCAGGGCTTCCGTGAAGCCTTCCACTGCCCATTTGGTGCTGTTGTATATCGAATACAGCGGGAATCCCAGCCGTCCGCCCATCGATGCCACATTGATCAACACGCCGGTTTTTTGCCCGCGGAAGATGGGCAGAAAGGCCCGGGTCATCGCCATCAATCCGGTTACGTTTGTATCAAATTCCTTCTTGATCTGTTCGGGTGTGGTGGCTTCGAAAGGACCGTGAATGGCGTATCCGGCATTATTCACCAGAACATCGATCGTCTGATACTTCTTCAGGGCATTCGTGATAGCCACTTGAATGGATGAATCATCCGTCACATCCAGATGGATCAGATCGGGAAGTCCCCGGGTATGCAGCGCGGTCTGCCGATTTTCCGGATGGCGCATGGTGGCAATTACATTCCATCCCTTTTTATAAAAATACAGGGCGGTTTCGAGTCCAATTCCACTTGAAGCACCGGTGATAAAAACAGTCTTTTTCACGTCTGCCATTTATTTCTCCATTATGGATTCAGATCAGCTGCTCTTGGTGGGAACCTGTGGGATGATCCAACTGATCAACGCCTGCGGCGAGCGGGTTTGCAGGTAAAGCTTTCCCGGACCTGTGATATCAACCACCAACCCTTCACCCGAAAGCATGGTCGATTTGAATCCGCCAACAGTTTTTGCCGATACTCCCATGGCCCCATCAAAAGCCACCAGATGGGTGGAATCGACGATGTAATGTTCACCGGCGGCCAGATTTTTTTCATATATGGCGCCGTAGGACGATACCAGCACCTTGCCGCTGCCGGTGGCTTCCAGCATCGAAAAGCCTTCACCCGAAAGAAATGCCTTGCTGCTGAGTTTCCCGGAAAGATCAATTCCTGATTCAGACGCCAGGTAGGAACCGGATTGGATCATGAGCGGCATACCGGTCATAGTGATGCACACGATATCGCCCGGCAAATCCGGGGCGAGGGTGACTTCGCCGCCCTGCGGACCGGCTTTCCAAAAGTTCTGGAAGAAGGATTCACCACCCAGAACGGCGCGACCCAGTGATTTCAACAGACCGCCTTCGGCTTTGGTTTCTACTTCCACACCGCTTGAATGGCTGACCATGGCGCCCGAATCGGCGCGGATGCGTTCCGAAGGTGCCAGTTTGACGATGGCCAGTGAATAGGAAGGACGAAATTGAATGTCAATATCCATAATCCTGTCTCCTTAAATGGAATTTCAGATGAAGGGTGGTTTTTACTCCCAAACGGGGAAGATCATTTCTCTGCCCCGAAGATTTCACCGGAATGAGTTCCCCGTACTTTTTTTGATGAACAGCATGAAATGATCAACTCCCCGGCCGGGATCTTCCGGTAGTTCAATTGTACAGCAGGTTTTCATAGAAGCCTGGCATACTCGGCTGGAACATTCCGGCAGCGTTTGTTCAACAAAATCCTTTATCCGATAGATCAGGTACAGGAAGATCCTATGTCTTCTGGGCTTCGACGGCAAACTCCAATTTGAACTGCTCTTGAATTAGAATATGAATAGGGGTTAAACCATTCTTACCAGGGGATCAAACATGGTATTCTCACAACCTGTTTCTGATATTGTGCGCCGCCGCTATTCCTGCCGGAGTTATGATCGTCAGGCGGATTCGGAAGCTCTATTCCGCTCATTGGGTGAATTCATCACCGGCCTTACCAGCGGCCCCTTCGGTGCACCCAACCGGTTTTCCATGATTATGGCCGATGGAGAAGACCGCGGTATTTTTCGCAGACTGGGAACATACGGCGCGATCAAAGATCCTGCGGGATTCATCATTGGAGCGAGCCGCGCCGCCCGCATGGATATGGAGGATTTTGGCTACCGTTTGGAGTTGATCGTCCTGAAAGCCACCGAACTTGGATTGGGCACCTGCTGGCTGGGAGGATCGTTTACGCGCGGTTCCTTTTCTCACAGGATCAACGCTGCCCGGGGTGAAACTCTGCCGGCGGTGATTTCGGTTGGCATTCCCGCCCAGGTCAGATCCGCGGCTCAGGTCGATCAGCTCCGCAAACGCGCGGCCTGGAGTGAGCTCTTCTTCCTGAATGATTTCGATACCCCTTTGGAGAAAGGACAGGCGGGTGCTTACGCCGAATCCCTCGAGATGGTTCGCCTGGCGCCCTCTGCTAAAAACTACCAGCCCTGGCGGGTGATCCGGCAGGCGGAAAAATGGCATTTCTATATGCAGCGTAATAAAGGCTATCGCGAATTTGTGGTGCCGGCGCTGACGGGAATTGCCGATCTTCAGCGCATGGATATGGGCATTGCCATGGCGCATTTTGAATTAACCGCGCGGGAAGCCGGCCTGTCCGGCGGCTGGGGAATCGCCGATCCGGGGATTTCGCTCCCCAACAAATTGACGGAATATTCCGTCACCTGGTCGGAAAACGGCTAGGAATAGAATTACGAGACAGGGTTTCCGGTATTTCTTCCACCCAGATACCAGGCGTGGTCTTTGATCAATAATCCCAGAGCGGCCATCGTGACGATGATAACGACGGCATCACTCCATCCCAGGTCATCCATGAAAGAACCGAGCAGCAGCATACTTATCAGCCCAACAGCGGTGTAATAGACCAACCGGTTGCGTCGTCTCAGTAAAAATGTCACCAGAATGGTGACCAGCGAACAACCCAGGCAGACAATTCCAATGGCCGCTTTGATCTGCATGGAAGGAATGTAACCTGTTCCGCCGGCTAGGTATAAAATTCCGACTCCAGCCCAAACAACAGCGATCAACAGGAATAGAGCCATTGTCAATTTCACCGTGGCAGGCATGTCTTCCTCCTTGCCAAAACGATGATGAGAATAAAATTCTGTGGAAAGAGAACCTTATCCAAGAAAAACTCTCAGGCGGGGCGCACCTGAGAGTGGATTTGTATCAATACGGAAAACTTACAGCCCTTTGGTGATTGTGGCGACGGCCAGCAGAGCCAGACCAACCAAAGCCATCCAGATGGCGAAGGCACCAATTGCGGGAACGACATTGAAAGCGCCGAGAAGCGCCAGAACGCCAAGAATAACCGCGATCCACCAGGTTACAACTTTCGGTGCACTGAATTTCATGATCTTTTCTCCTTTTCATTTTGACAAAATATCTCCCCCGCCCCATGGTCAAATTCGACCTGCCGAAGAGATGAATCAGATTATGAATACTATAGACCGTTTCAAATTAATGTCAAATTAATCAACGAGGTAACCCCTGCATCAATACAGATCAGGAAAGAGATTTATTGATCTCGGCGAGCAGTTCCTCTGCCTGCTTGCGGGTGATCCCCATATGCCAGGCCTGCGGCATGGAAAGCAGTGTGTTGATGGTTGTGTTCCTGAACATGCCCAGCATCGGGTTGGAGGAAGCCCCGGGAATATACCGGTCGATCACAATTCTGGCATGGGGATCATCGAGGATCGTGCCAAGTGCCGATTCTAGAGTGAAAGACATTCATTCTCCTTCTAAGAACAATAACCCTGAACCCAGAGTCGAGATACTGATTCTGGATCGTTCCTAATCACAATTCTTTATACGCAGTTTTCGGACCGGGGTTGTATCCGGGCAGGTTTTATTTTAAAACGATCTGCGGATCTACCCCCACCTGACGGCATAGATCGACGAAGGATTTCATTCGATTCGGATACCATTTGCTATGGAAATCAAACACCATCCCCTTATAGGAGTCATCAATAGATTTTGTTTTACCATACAGGTACAGCGCCATGGCGGCGCAGTGCACACGAATGTCTTCGTGTCCATTGAGCGCGCAGCGTAAAACCAGATGGCGCAGAGGTTCGCTGGGGTACCTTTCGATCAGATTGAGCGCAAAGGACATACCGATTCCAAGCCTGGTTTCGGGTAAGGTACGTATGACCACCTCTTCAATGCGGTCTTCGATACCCATTTCCTTTAAAAATCTCACAGCAAACAAACGTGAATCCAGGTTATGGCTGTTCAGGCAGTCCCGCAA
Source organism: Leptolinea sp. (assembly GCA_012798535.1). GTDB lineage: Bacteria > Chloroflexota > Anaerolineae > Anaerolineales > Anaerolineaceae > Leptolinea. The sequence continues at coordinate 56,385 of JAAZMZ010000024.1, read as the reverse complement.
AGCCTGAATGGTGAACGGGGTATTGAGCGCGGCCAATCCTTCTACATCCCGCCAGTCGCAATCTTTACGCGAGATCAGCAGCGCCTCAATTTCCTTGCATTCTTCGGCAGTCATCTCTTGAAGCGCGTCAAGGTCATAACCGATACCGTCGTGCCATTCAATATAGCCAATTTTCATGCTCTTTAAAAAGCGCTGCATGGCCGGGCTTTGTTCCACCTCGGGAGAATCGGATATGCGTTTAAACGATTCAGAATCCGGCATATTTACAATATTCTCAGTGGAGCACCGGGACGGGTGAGTGTGCGGATCAAATCGGCTTCCTGCGAATAAAGGCGGATCATCTCTTCCCGCTCGCCGCCTTCATAATCGCTGTCTTCATAACCGGGTGACATGGTCGTGCCTGCCAGGGCGTATTCTCCGCCGGGCAGCAGATGCGAACTCTGCCATACTCCCCGCGGGACGGTGAATTGCACCATCTGCCCGTTCAGCACGTCATGCCCGAGAATGATACGTGCAGTTTTTCCATCAGGGTAAAGCAGCAGCATTTCGACCGGATCGCCGAAATAGAAATGGTAGGTTTCATCCAGCGGCAGCCTGTGAACGGCAGAAAAGCTATCAGGGTCGGCGGTGTAAAAGTACAGGATGGCCGTTCCCATGGGATGCGAACCGACACAACCCGCTGGAAGCACATTCTCCGGCAGTCTTTCCCTTGCTTTGTAAGTCTGTTTGAATTGCCCGCCTTCGACATGCAGCGGTTCGAACTTGAAGTGCTCAATCAATTTCTGGATATATTCGATGTTTGCCATGTTTTTCGCCTGATAAATGAAGTGATAAGTATTTTCAGTCTTTAGATTGTTCTAAAACAGTGGACAGGCCTGTACACCGCCATCCACGATCAGGTTGCTACCGGTGATCCAGCGCGCGGCGTCACTTGCCAGAAAGACGCAGGCATCACCGATATCCTCCGGTTCGCCCAGCCTGCCGATGGGAGAACGCCCGATGAAGCGATTGTATCCGTCTGCCCAGGCTTCTGAAAGGCCGGGGCGGTTGATCAATCCCGGCGAGACAGAGTTCACGCGGATCTTATACTGTCCCAGTTCCTGGGCGGCCGCTTTGGTGAAGGCAATCACACCGGCTTTGGCCGCGGCGTAATGGCTGTGCGCGGCCAGCGGATTGGTGGCGTCGATGGAGCCGATGTTGATGATCGAGCCGTTCTTGCCGGCTTCGATCATCTTGCGCGCGGCGGCCTGGGTGCAGAGAAAGACAGACTTCAGGTCGATGTTGATGGTTTGATCCCACTCCGCAGGAGACATTTTCAACAGTTCGGCGTTGGGGTAGATTCCGGCGTTGTTCACCAGCACATCCGGTACACCAAACCGTTCACATACCGTGTCAAATAACGTGGCGACCTGCTGCACGTCGGAGATATCCGCAGAGACGAAGATTGCCTTGCAGCCCATACTGACAATGTCTTCACAGACAGCCGAGGCGGATTGAAGATCGCAAATGGCCACGTTGGCGCCGACACCGGCAAACCGCCGGGCGATCCCCGCGCCGATACCCGAACCTGCGCCGGTGACAAGTACAATTTTGCCGCGAAAGTCGCTTAACTGTTGATAAGTATCCACTGACATTGATATTCCTTTTTTTTACTGATACGGTGATCGATTTTTCAGGAGGAGCGGATTCTATCCGAAAAGAAGGCGAGAGAGCTTCTGTGCCGGATGAATGCTCAGAATTTCACTTTCAGGGTGTAGGTGGCATTGGCGCGGGTCGGTCCCACCAGAATGGTGTAGAGGCCGTCTTTCGGCAGCTTCTCAGACCATCTGGCGGTATCCGTACCCTCTTCTGTACCCGGAAGAGCTTTTTCATCAGGCCCCAGAATAGTGAAGACGGCGTTGTTTTCCTCTGAGGTGATCTCCACACTCAGCGTATCTCCTTTTTTCGCTTCGAACGTGAAGCGGTCACGTTGTCCGCTGATCACCGCGCCGTTGACTTCCACCGATGGAGCGTCATCTGTGAAATGCAGGACTTCATCGCGGGCGATCTTGACTTTTGGTTTGGCCGTCGGTGGCGGCGGCAGGGTGGGGATGGATGGCGGAATGTTGATCCCCAACTGGTAAGCCACGGGCTGGCCGGAGGTGGAGACCAGCTCGATATAGTAATCCTGGGTGGCTGGCAGCCGGCCGGACCATTCTTTTACCGGCCCGGCCTGGGTGTATACCGTACCGTCAGCACTCCATACATACAGGTAGGCGTCCACCTCGGCTGAGGCAGTCGACAGGTTGACGGTCATGGTTTGCCCGGCGGCGGCTCCCAGCACATAACGCAGGCGGGCACCGGGAGCGAGCTCTCCTTGCGTGGTGCCGCCGGTGGTGTTTGGTTGGAATTGGATACGCGTGGCGGCGGGCAGCACCAGCGGCGGCAGGCGGACGATTAATTGATAGCCAAGGGTTTTTTTACCGGGATTACGCAGATTGAGGTAATAATCCTGCGCGGAAGGCAGCACGCCTTCCCATTCGGTGATACCCGACACTTCCGGAATGAGGGTCGTGCCGTCGGCTCCCCACAGGGAAAGAGCGCCCGTACCGCCCGAGTCAAAGGTTGATTTGATATAGATCTTCCGGCCGGCTTCCCCGATGAACACCGCCTGAATGGCGGAACCGGATTTAATATCTCCGGGCGAAGAGAGCATGGTGGTGGAGGAGAAATCCAGGCGCGTAGCATCGGCGCGGGCTTCAGGATGCTGCGGCGCGGAGGTGGCCGCCGGGAAAGGGGTGGGGATGATCACTGTGGGCAGCGGCGCGCTGGTGGCCGCCGGGGTAGCCGCCTGGCACGCGGACAGAATGAAGGAGATGGCAACCAGCAGGGATGTAACGGCAGGTGACAGTTTCGACATAGGGCTCTCCAATCGACTGAAGGCGCCTGTTGATGGATCAGGCGGAAGCGTGACGGACTATTTCATTGTACCGTTTATCATAATGAAAGAATACATATCTATTTAAAAAATATACGCCTGGTCTCTATTTGTGCTCAAACTGGGTTTTCGCTAAAATGGATCAGAAATGCTTGGACAGGTTGTACAGACACCGAAAACATGGCGGCAGATTATCACTCCGGTGGAATGGCGATTAATTTAATTCTTTATCGAGGGTGGTCTATGTCAGAAAATAAGAAATCTCCCGTATTAGCGCGAATCGGCTTTTTTCTGCTTCAGTTGCTGGCAGGATTGTTGAGCCTGGTCTTCTGTCTACCGCTGCTGCTCCTGCCGAAAACCACGGCCGTGCCGGTTCCGCTGTGGATTTTATTCTTCATCGCCGGACTGTGCGCGCTTTCCATTCAGTTCTGGTGGAAACCGGCCTGGAAAGGGATGTCCGGTTCACTGGCCGGGACGCTGCTGGTCACCATGTTGGCGGTCTTAGCCTCGCAGGCCTTTGCCATGACGCCGCCCATCACTGGCGCTGACGGTAAACCGCTGCCCGGCAGCATTGCCAGCCTGGAGAAGGTCACCCTTAACGGCAGCCAGCAGTGGATTTCCATCCGCGGCAAAGACGCCGCCAACCCGGTGCTGCTCTTCCTGGCAGGTGGACCTGGAGGCAGCGACATGGCTTCGGCGCGCTTCGCTCTATCGGGATTGGAAGATCATTTCGTAGTGGTCCAGTGGGATCAACCGGGCTCGGGGAAATCCTTTGATGCCGTGAACCGCTCAAAAATTACAGTGGACCGCTACATTGAGGACGGGCATGCACTGGTTCTACAACTGCGGGAACGGTTCAAGCAAGAAAAAATATACCTGGTGGGCGAATCATGGGGCAGCGCGCTGGGGATCATGCTCGTCCAGCGCTACCCGGAACTGTTCCGGGCATTCACAGGAACCGGTCAGATGGTGGCATTTACCGAAAACGATCAGATCTGCTACGATTTCGCACTGCAACTGGCCAGAGAACGCGGCGATACCGCGCAGGTCACCAAACTGACCGCCCAGGGGCTGCCGCCGTATTACGATAAAAATATCGTGTGGGAACAGTCTGCCTACCTGATGGAAACCTTCGATTACATGAATGCCAATCCGGAGATCAACCACCTGAACAACAGTACCTGGGACGACCTGGCCGCGCCGGAGTACGGCCTGTATGACAAGGTCAACTGGTTCAGGGGATTACTGGACACGATGACTGTCGTCTACCCCCAGTTGTGGGAGATAGACTTCCGGACGCAGGCAGCCAAACTGGACGTGCCGGTGTATTTCTTCCTCGGGCGGTACGATGTAAATGCGCCGGTGAAGCTGGCCGAGGAATATTTCAACGTGCTGGAAGCTCCGCACAAAGAGATCGTCTGGTTCGAGCATTCCGGGCATACTCCCTGGGCGGCCGAAGGCGACCGGTTCGCGAAGGTGATGGCTGAGAAAGTGCTGGTGGAAACTCAGAAATGAGACGGTGCATTCCCTGAAATCCATCGAAGATAGGCAGAAACCCTGAGGGTCTTTTCATATGTTCTTTCACAGAAGAGCTTTATCAGACCCTCAGGGTTTGGATCAAAGATAGAACTGTCCTAAGTTTTACTCAGTGACAGCAATGTCCTGGCTCCCAGCACACAAAAGACTATCCAGGGTGCCAGAGACAGCAGCGAAAAGACCAGTCCCACCGTGCCGGCGGTGGAAGGGATGATCATCAGGATCCCGGATGCCAAAGCCCAGAGTGTGGCAGCGCGGCTGAAAACCACACCGCGGTGCATGACCCACGCGAAGATCAGCAGTGTGATGGCGCTCAATACGTAATACGCATCGAAGCCTGTGCCTCCATAGGTTTCCAGCATGGCCTGTCCGGCTGCCAGAGGTATGATCCGCTGTGCCTCTGTTGTGGCGCCGGAGTACTGCCTGCTCAGTGAAAGCATTTCGAAGGATGTGTTTGAACCGTAATACGCGGCTATGGCGGTCACTCCGAACAACAGCCCGATCAGCGACGCGGCGGGAGAGTCGTCATACAGGGCGGCGAACAATCCCAGGTAGACCAGGATGAGCAGGGTATTGTTGAGGATGTACAGCAAATCCATGCTGAGCAGCCCCAGGAACCAGTTCCTGTTGAACAGTTCAAACAAACCGTCGACAGTGTCCGGAGGCGGCCATATCACCAGAACAATGATCTGGATGGTCGTCACGGCCAGCATGGCAATCAAAGCAAATCCGCCCACCCGGCAAAGCCCGTTCCGTAAAGGCCTGTCCATTTCTTTCGTCGTCATACGATTTTCCTTTCCACCCACTGGTAAGATGACAGCGTGAACGCAGGATATTTTAAAAATTTAATCCCAATGTACTGCAAATCCACCCGGCGGGCAACCGCCTCTGTTTATTGTTGGATCATCTTCAAACGTTGGATTTCCCGCACGTTAGCGGTTTGGATGGATTGAGGGTGCACTTCCAGAAATCCATCTGAGATGAGCAGAAACCCTAAGGGTCTTTTCAGGTATTTTTTTCTACCAAGCAACCTAATTAGACCCTTAGGGTTTAGATCAAAGGGCAAAGGTTCCCGAAGGTGATGGTCGAAAAGGTGCTGGTGGAAAGGCAGAAGTAGAAATACATTTGCAAGATGGAGGATGTACTTCCTGAAATCCATCATTAATCTGGTAGGAACCCCCGAATATTCCTTCCGTATTATTTTCTGTCAGGCTATTTGATTAGGCGCTTTAGTTCTATGTTAGTTTTAAAAATCTACTACGTATTTCTTCGAGGTCGTTAAAGCAGAACTTTTACTAAAATCCATATTATATTATTCGATACGCATCGAATATTTCCCAAATCTATACCGAAGAAGACCGGTGTCAACTAATTGTTGGAGAAAGTCATTCACAGAATCTTCTGTATCAATAACAACATCCCCATTTTTTGAAAGTTCAAATAAAAGTTCATCTTCAGAAAACTCTTTCATTGTAGTAATTAATTCTCGAAGATGTTTTTGATTATCATCAAACCTTCTGTTGTTTTGAGTTCGGTATTTTCTCTCTAGAACATAGTCCGAAGCGATCATGTTATCCTCTCCATTTCATTTACAGAAAATTGTAGCCAAAAAAAGAAAAATTGAAATAAAGATTACTTAAAAATATGCAAGATCCTCTTTTACAACTTCAACAAATGCCGACCATAATGCCTTACCAAGGATTTTTTGAATTTTTTCTAGATCTGTGTTACTTAACTCCTTTTTACCACAAAAAATTGCAACATAAAATGGTGGAAATAAATATGAAGCTAATATCAATTCTTGTACGATTCTTGAATATTTTCCAAGAGGTTCAATAATTCCATCAACAGATAGATGAAATTCATCAGTGACTCCTGGTTTAAGTACTTTAAATAGAGGAATAATATCATCAATTTCAATACCCAAATTTACTCGGTCTGTTTTTATTCTTTCATATGCTTTCCAGAATAACTTTTGTTTTTTATCATTTGTCCAAATTGTAGTATTTTTTAGGAATTCAAAAACAGTATTAATAAAAAAGCCTCTAGATACTTGCAAATCCTCTATGCTTCGTGGATAAGGGTAAATATTTGAGATAACTTTCCCTAATCTTAAATCTTTATAGATTTCAAAATAAGAAATGATATTCAGATATGATAGTTCCACATTAGGTGAGGTAATTTGTATTTTTGATTTAATTGAATCCCAAGTGAAATCCTTATCTTCAAAAGCCGCGTTTAGAAATGAAAAATCAACATTACGAAATTCACTTGGTCTCTTATATAAAGAAACGTAATTCTTTTTATTTGTGAGTAATTCTTCTAGAATTGGATATACATGAAAGCGATCTGCTTTTGCCAAATCTTCGTTAGTTTGATAATTAAATTCCTCTTTTGATGAGATTATTCCCTCTTTCAATTGAATATATCGAAGTCGCAAACAATTTAAAAGCCAAGCATCATCCCATTGAAAGAATTTATTCGCGACTTTCCAATTATATGATGTCTCTTTGGCATCTAATATTTTCCACAACCAATCAATCTCTGGAGTCAAGTAATTTTGTGGCTCGCCGTCTTTACTATGGCATTTTTGAACATCTGTGGTACCAAAATGATCTTCATGCTTTATTTGTGTATTGCTTAGAAATTCCAGTGAGAGACGAATTACTGCTTCTGTTAATAATCCATCGGTTTTTGCAACACGATGGTGAAATAGTACTACTTGATATAGTTCAAACCTTTTCTTGAAAAATTCCTCAATCGAGGATAATGCTTGAATTGAAGGAATAAATTCATAGTATCTTTTTGTTGTATCTTCTTTTCTTTCGATATCTTGACCTGAAACTAAGCAAAAACAAGCTAAAAGTCGGTCATACGAAATATGGCCTCTATTCGAAGAACTACGCAAATCTCTTTCGATATAATCCATTCTGTCAGCATCTAAATCACTACTTATTATCTTATGAAGAGATCGTAGAAGATTCTTATCATCGATGATATGGCCAGTGTCATCAGTAATTCTTTCTTCTAATATTCCTAAAGCTAATTGGGATATTATTGCGACATCATATGTTAATTGATCAACATTATTATGTTTATTTTTTGATATATTTTTTATTACTTCACTTAATACATATACGGCCAGAATGTTTCCAATCGTTTCATGGATGTCAGAGGATTTTCCAAGTAGGTCAGTTCTCTTGATATTATCAACAATTTCATAGAAGCGTTTCTTCTCATAGGTATCAAAAACCTTTTTTTCTTGTATCTCTGATGAAAGATATGCATAAATGCTACCTAGTGCATTTTCAACCATGTGAGAATATGGTGGATGACCTAAGTCGTGTAATAATGCTGCAATGCGTATTGCTTGATATATTTGGATGTAAAGTAGGTGTTCTTTTGATTCAATCGAACTTGGTGTAATAAACAAGTATAAGGCATCAAATTCAAGCGCTTTGCCAAAGTCTCTTTCACACGCATCTAGATCCACCTTTGGATTTTCATGATCAAAAAACCGATTAATCATTTCTTTTGCAAAAATTCCGTTTTTGGATTTTTCAATCAATTGCTTAGCATCAGTAAAGAAATTTGACCGGGTTTCATCTTTGGCATTGATTATGCTTTGATGAAAAATCATGCCGGCAATATGCATACAACCTAATGAATGAGAAAATCTCGAAGTTTTTAAAGAAGGATAAGTTAAATAGGCTGTCGAGTTCTGTAATATATTATGTAATCGGTTAAAAACATCAGTTGATATTACCTGTTTTTCTAAGTAAGAAATTCGTATCGTGTTATAGATGGAATCTGCAATTAATGTAACCTTCTTATTTTGTGCGTTTTTTGATGTATCCAATTCCTTCCCCCTATGTGATTCAGAACTACCAGAAAAATAATAAGTAAAGTTGCATATTGCATGCTAGGAATTTGGAGATCCTAGCTTTATTTATTAATAAGTAACAACTGAATTTGAGTATCTAATTATAGCATTTTATCTTTTATTACAACCAAGAGTAGTTTGTATTTAGAAATAATAGATAGAACAAGCCGCTTCTCATGGACCACCCACTACCATGCAGTTAGCGATATATACCCTTCATCTGCCGGTAGATTTTCTGGAGTATTTTTCGAATACCTCGTCGTAAGAAACGCGGCTCCGCCGATCAGACCGGTAAAAGCATCCGACCTTCATTCAAATAACCCCTACCTTCCCTGATATGCCTTCCGCAGCGCCGCGATATCCAGTTTCTTCATGTCGAGCATGGCCTGCGACACCCGGCTGACCGCTTCGGGATCGCCGCCCTGCATCAACTCCCCCAGAATGGTGGGAACGATCTGCCAGGACAGGCCGAATTTGTCCTTCAGCCAGCCGCACTGTTCCGCTTCCGGGACAGCGGAGAGTTTATTCCAGATAGAGTCCAGTTCTTCCTGCGACCCGACATTGACGAACAGTGAAATAGCCGGCGTGAAAGTAAAATATGGTCCGCCGTTCAGCGCCATGAATTGCTGGCCTTCCAGCGTGAAATTTATAACCATCACACTGCCCTCTTTTCCCCGGCTTTCCTTCCCGTAACGTGCGATGGATTCGATGCTCGCGTTCTTGAACACCGATAGATAAAAATTGACGGCTTCTTCGGCATTATCGTCAAACCACAGACACGGATAGATTTTCTGCATCATGTACCTCACTTATGACCTGATCGTAGATTCATCATAGCCAATCTCGCGAAAGAATCTACGGCCCGTCCATACTTGCCAGGATAAGGATGAAGAAGATAGAAAAATTCATGACAACGCGAATTGCCTGAAGCGGGATTAGGATCTTATTAAAATGCAGGCGACAGACAGATCAATCCGGCGATCTGCAGATACACACCCTGTTGCGGCCCTGCTGTTTGGCCTGATACACCGCCTGATCGGCCATGTGGACAAGTTCATCCAGAGAGATCAGGCCGTTGCAGACCGTGCTGGCTACCCCGAAGCTGGCCGTCAAAGAGAAAGTGTGCTCTTCAAAAGTTATCTCCTGCCTGGCGATCCCTTCGCGCAGGCGTTCGGCAATGGCCGCCGCGGCCGGTTCATCCGTATCCGGCAGGAAAATGACAAATTCTTCACCCCCATACCGGCTGAGAATATCTCCCTGGCGTAAAAGGCCGCGGCAGGTTTCGCTGACCATTTTCAATGCCAGGTCTCCGGCGGAATGACTGTACGTGTCATTCACGCGCTTGAAGAAATCCAGATCGAGCATGATGACTGCCATCATCCCGCCCGTTTCTCGCAGAGTGTAAATATTCTGGGCGGCTAACTGATCAAAACTGCGCCGGTTATAGATGCCAGTAAGGCTGTCACGGGCGGCCAGTTCTTCAAGCTGGATCAAGAGCTGCCGGGCCTGTGTGTTGTCATGGATGGTCACAATCCTGCCAACGCGGTTGTTCTTCGCATCACGCAGTGTGGAGAGGGTTCCAAGATAATTCAGACTACTACTGATCCCCTGTTTCTTTATATCCATTTCGACGCTGCCTGATTGGCCTTTATTTATCAAATCTAAAAGAGCCGGATACTCTGCCAGCACTACATCCACCGGTTGACCGATTATGGATTTCGATACAACGGGCAGCATTTTCTGTGTGCTGATGTTCATGTCGATGATCCGGTTGGCCAGATCCAGAACTATGACGCCGTCTTTGATACTGTCGAAAACGACATCCCTCGCAAGAGGAAGAATATCCAGCATATGGAAACGGAACAGCCCCAGACTGAAGATTACCCCGCTGATCGTTAGCGCGAAGGGAGTGATGTCGATATTGTAGGGGGAAAGGCCAAGGTTGTAAACAAGCTGGGCGATAAAGGGAATAAGTGACCCGATCCAGAACAACCAGGCCTGGGCGCGAAAGGCGGGAGCGGAGCGGATCAAATGGATGGTGAAGAGTACCATGCAGGTGAACAGGCAGACGTTGTAGTACGCGGCGCCGATATACAGGAACACTCCCCGGGTGTAATCGAAAGTAGAAAATGGCCCAACCGTATCAATATGCGGATCAGGGTGTGCCAGATTGAGCGTTCCAAGCGTCTGAGTGGCATAGAGCATGGTCACCGGCCAGATGAAGAGGATGACGGTCCGCACGGGTGTGATTAATTTCTCGCGGCCGGTAAAGTGCAGGGTGAACAACACCCACAGTGGGGTGATCATTTGAATACCGAAATGCTCAAAGCGCACCCACCTTTCCACACCCTCCAGCGTGGTATTGGAAAGTTCCATTCCATAACCGAATGTGTAAATGGTTGTGGCGGCCAGTCCAAGCGAGAAGTAAAAAGCCGCGCGCCCGGATGTGGATCTGCGTTCCCAAATGGCGAAAGTCAGCACGTATAAAATGATCGTGGCTGAGAATAGCGTACTGATAATTAGTGTTTTCTCAACAGGCATTTCTGATTGATTTATTTACGGCAATAGGGTTAATTCCCGGCAAGCTTACCGGTATCAGCGCAATATTTGAGTTTATTATACTTAAGGCTTGGTTCAGAGGGCGTATAAACAGTATAAAAAAGGGGCGGAAAAAAGGCCGTCCAGATTCGATCCATTCAATCCGGAGGTGCAGTCGGTTTTTCTTCCGATTTTTCAGATCGGCGTGATAAGCGAAGCGGGAGATTAAGCCGGAGAAAAAAAAGGAGTTATCTGAGTGGAAGGCAAATGGCATATTGACAAATTGGATATATTATATATAATTAGTATTATATAAGAATATTTACAAATCAAGAATTATTCCAAACGATATGAACACACTGGAAAACCTGACCTATTCTCTGAAAAAAGCTGGACTGCGGATAACCCCGCAGCGAATGGCCATTTGCCGCAAGCTATGTGAAAGCAATGCCCATCCAACAGCCTTCATGATATTCGATGAAATTCGCCATGAGTATCCTTCGCTTTCTCTGGCCACGGTATACAACACACTGGATGTGCTTGCAGGACTGGGCGTCGTGAATGTTCTCGGACCGGCCGGTGATGGCCGGGTGCATTTTGATGCGGACACATCACCGCATGTCAACCTGGCCTGTTCTTCCTGTCACAGGATAGTGGATGTTCCAACAATTGCGATGGACGGCTTGCAGGATGCTGTCAGCCAAGTTACAGGATTTGAATTACGGGGCGCACGGATTTTGTATTACGGAATTTGCCCCGATTGTCAAAAAAAGAATACCAAACCTAATTAATAAATAAGGAGAAAAAATGGAAACAATAGAAAATCAGGTTATTCCCATGCCGCGGATTGGAGATAAGGCTCCCGAATTCAAGGCAGTTACCACTCAGGGTCCGATCAATTTTCCGGCGGATTTTTCAGGAAGCTGGGTGATTCTTTTCAGCCATCCGGCGGATTTCACACCGGTTTGCACCTCTGAATTTATGACTTTTGCTTCTCAGGAAGAAAAATTCGCCAAAGCCAACTGTAAGCTAGTCGGTCTTTCGGTCGATGGATTGTACAGCCACATTGCCTGGCTGCGAACGATCAAGGAAAAGATCGAGTACAAAGGCATGAAAGATGTGGAGGTCAAATTCCCGTTGATTGAAGACATCACCATGGAAGTGGCTCACAAATATGGAATGATCCAACCCGGTGAAAGCAACACCAAAGCGGTTCGCGCGGTGTTCTTCATCGATCCCAAGGGGATCATTCGCGCCATGATTTATTATCCCCTCAGCCTGGGCCGCAATTTTGATGAGCTTTACCGGGCACTGGTTGCCATGCAGACAGCGGATGCTTTCTCAATCGCCACCCCGGCAGACTGGCAGCCGGGGGATGATGTGATTGTTCCGACTGCCGGATCCTGTGGGGTGGCGAAGGAGCGTATGGAGAACAAGAAGGACATGAAATGCTACGACTGGTTCTTCTGCACAAAACCGATCTCCAAAGAACAGGTCCTTTCTACAATATTAAAGAAATAGATTTTCTCACCTGTAGGGACGGGTGGGTTACTTTTTGCCCACCCGTCCTCGGTTTAATGTCATGATAAACATCACATGGCGGAAACGGACCGGCAAACAAGTCTTCACAGCAATATAATGGGTATATTCGAATTTTTACCTTTAAACCCTCGAATGGAATGCAGAATTTTTCTGTTGGAAATAATAAACGGCCATTAAAGGATGGATAAAGATGAAAAATCGTTCCCTGCTTATGATCCCCGGCCCAATTGAATTTGACCCGGCCGTGTTATCTGCCTTGGGCGCACCGACCACCGGTCACCTGGCGCCGAATTTTATCGAAGCTTTTGGCCAGGCATTGGAACGGACGCGAACACTCTTCCAGTGCAAAGAAGGGCAGCCCTTCGTGCTGGCCGGCACGGGCACGCTGGGCATGGATACGGCCTGTGCCAACCTGGTGGAAGCTGGCGACACTGCCCTGGTGGTCAATACCGGTTATTTTGGGGATCGTATCGGCACGATCCTCGAGCGCTATGGTGCGAAGGTCACCCATGTGCGGCCGGCCGTAGGCGCTCACCCGGTATTGGATGATGTAGAAAGAACTTTAAAAGACGGCAAATTCAAGTTGATGACCATCACGCACGTGGATACATCCACAGGTGTGCTGGCAGATGTTAAAAGCCTGGCCGCTCTGGGCAGGAAGTACCGCGCGCTGGTGGTCGTGGACGGTGTCTGCTCGGTGGCCGGTGAAGAATTGGATATGGATGCCTGGGGAGTGGATGTGGCTTTCACCGCCTCGCAGAAAGCGGTCGGTGTTCCCCCCGGCCTGGCATTGCTGGTGGCTTCCCCTGCGGCCATGTCCGCCCTCAAAGCCCGCAAAACACCGGTGGGCAGTTATTATGCCGATTGGAACAACTGGCTGCCGGTCATGCAGGCGTATGAAGCCCGAAAGTCGGCTTATTTTGGCACACCGGCCGTCAACCTGGTCTTCGCGTTGAATGTCAGCCTGGGGCAGATATTGCAGGAAGGTTTGGAAGCACGTTTCGCGCGGCATGTCCGCATCAGCCGGGCGGTCAAAGCGGGGATCGCCGCCCTGGGACTGGGGCAGGTGCCGTTGGGTGATGCCATTGCCGCCCATACCATGACAGCCCCGCGCTTCCCGGCAGGCGTGACCGGCGCGGACCTGATCCCGGCTATTTCAAAAGCCGGTGTGACGCTGGCCGGTGGCCTGCACGCGGAGATCAAGAACGAATACTTCCGCATCGGGCACATGGGAGCGGTCACGCAGGGAGATGTGCTGGCCACCCTCGGGGCGATCGAGACCGGGCTGGCAGCCTGCGGATACAAATTTGAAAAAGGCGCCGGTCTTTCCGCCGCGGTTAAAATCTTCGCGGGATAAACTTCCATGTGTTGATTAGTTTAAAGGAACCAGGATTTGTATCAGAAAACCCTGGTTCCTTTTTTGATTTATTAAGTCGAATTTTGGCTTAAAAAACCTCTTAAATCATCCTCCCCGCACTTGAGGGTAAAACTAGAATGCCTGCTCGGTGGGACGCACCAGCACTTCATTGATCGCCGAGCGCCATGGGCGGGTGACGATAAAGGTGATGATATCGGCGATATCTTCCGGTTCGAGCGCGGTGATACCCGCGAATGGTTTCATGTTGATTTCAGCCACTTCCGGCTTCATGTGGGTGGTCAGTTCTGTGGCCACCACACCCGGTTCCACCACCGATATCCGTACATGCCGGCTGGTCACTTCCTGCCGCAGTGATTCGGTGATAGCCACCACACCGAACTTGGTGGCGTTGTAAACACCGGCACCCACCCGGGCGCGCCGCCCGGCCACCGAACTGATATTGACCAGATCGGCCACCTTGCGGGGAGAATTGGCAGCCGCTTTCAACAGATGGGGAATGGCGGCGTGCGATGTGTACAGTACGCCCTTCAGATTGATATCGATCATGCGCTCCCATTCTTCGGTGGAAGCGTTTTCAATATTACCCAGCAGCATCAAACCCGCGTTGTTGACCAGGGTATCTAGACGGCCAAATTTCCCCACGGTCTTTTCCACAACAGAAAGTGCTTCCGCCTGTTTTCCTATATCGGCGGTCAGCACCAGGGCATTCCCGCCGGCTGCCGTAATCTCCGCCGCCAGTTTTTCCAGCCTGTCTTTGCGGCGGGCAGCCAGGGCTACAGAAGCTCCCTGCGCGGCCAACTGGCGGGCGGCCGCCTCTCCAATACCACTGCTGGCTCCGGTAACCAGCGCAACGGTTCCATCCAATCGTTCAGTCATTAGGCATTCTCCTGTGTCTGATTATCTGCTGTTTATTGTAATTATAATTACCGGGTGCGGCAGGATTCTATATTATTCTGAATTTAGATTTTGCAGGCAGCCATTGATAATGGATAGAAGAAAATTCTGCGTGTGGTAAAGCGGTGCTGCCCCGTATTGCTTGTAAGCATAGGCTCGATGACATATGGTGGATTTTTCCTTCAGGTCGATGAGAAAAAACTGTCCGACCTCCCCTCCTTTAAAAGGTACCATGAAGGTACTTTGTGCGAATTTCAGAGTATCTTCATCAAAACCGGATTCCGACAGAACGATCAGGGCCATATTGGGTATGGTCATGCGCATCCAGTGAGGGATCGTGAACTGCCGGTTGACATACCGGTTGAATGACTTATAGGTGACGATCAGCTGGTCTTGACGGCCAAACAGCTTGTCATCCCAGCTCAGGAACAAAAAATGGTCGATGATTTTTGTAATGAGCAGAGAATAAGGCTGAGGTGACCTGGCGTACAGCACCCCCCGCACACCTTCCAGCACCGGCCTGGTCTGAATCACATAGCCGTTAGCTGTCAGTGAGCCGGATATGAGTTGAAGGAAGGGTTCGATGGAATTCAAGGTTCTTCCCTGTCAATACTGAATTTCTATGCCCTGCTTCCGTAGAGCCGCCCGGAGCAGCCTGTCCATACCTTCGAAGTATTCGTCGGTCATGCTGTCTTCCAATCTGTATTTCTGATACACCCAGTCTGCATGATGATAGTTCATCCTGTCGAGGATCACATGGTTAACTCTCCCAGCAAGCAATTCGGGCAGATCCTCAGCGCCGGGCAGAATGGGCGCGATCATGGCAAACGTCTTGATCCCGGCTCGATGTAATTCTGTCAGCGCGTTGATCCGTTCCTCGACGGGTGGCGCAGCAGGTTCGAATAGCCTGCGGACGGCGTCATCGGCCGTACCGATGCTGAAACCCACTTCAAATTCTGCTCCTTGTTTCAGTATTTCAACATCCCGCAGCACCAGGGGGGAACGGGTTTGCACGGTGACCGGCCAGTCGTGCTGTGCCAGGATTTCCAGACATTGCCCGGAGAGCCGGTATTTGGCCTCCAGCGGCTGATATGGATCACATACCCCGCTGACCCATACCCGTCCCCGGTGTTTCCTGGTGATCTCTTTGCGCAGCAATTCTGGCGCGTTGACCTTGACATCCACGAACTGTCCCCAGGGTTCGTGATGCCCGGTGAATTTTTTCATGTAGCGGGCATAACAGTAACTGCAACTGTGCTGGCAGCCCGTGTAAGCATTGATCACATAGGGGAATATCTTTGATTCGGAGAGAATGGATTTCGCCAGTTTTTCTTTAAAAATCATACAGTTATTATATTCTGATGGAATTCCCTGACACAAAATGCACTTTGAATGGTGGAAAGGTAACTCCTCAGGATATTCCCCACGGCCAGTCCACATGATAAATGGGAGGATGGTTGAATTAGACCGTATAATTATTCCTCAACAGCGAGAAGTACCTTTTAGTACGACGGATAATTTCTCGATAATTTCCGGATTTGGATAAGGTGAGGCTGTCCTATGCGCATCGTTATTCTGGATGGATACACATTAAATCCCGGCGATCTTTCCTGGGATGAACTCGCATCGCTGGGGGAACTGGTCGTATACGAGCGCACACCGGTAGAACAGACTGTGGAACGGGCGATGGGTTTTGATATCCTTCTCACCAATAAAGCGCCGGTCACTGGCGAGATGATCAACCAGTTACCTGACCTGAAATACATCGGCCTGCTGGCCACCGGTTATAACGTGGTGGATGTGAATGCGGCGGCCAGACGGGGTATCCCGGTCACCAACGTTCCGGAATACGGCACCTATTCAGTCGCGCAGATGGCTTTCAGTCATTTGCTCAACCTCTGCCAGCACGCGGCGGAACACAGCTCCGCAGTCCGGCAGGGCCGCTGGAGCGAGTCGAAAGATTTTTGTTTCTGGGATTTTCCGCTCATTGAACTTTACGGTCAGACCCTGGGGATCGTGGGATTGGGGCGCATCGGATTGGCTGCGGCGAATATGGCGCGTTCATTTGGCATGCGCGTGCTGGCGCATGATCCGAAACCAGTCTTTACATCTCCAGAAGGTATTATCCTGACCGATCTGGAGACGGTTTTTCGAGAAAGTGATACGGTCAGCCTGCACTGCCCATTGACCGGGACCAATCGGGCTTTCGTTAACGCCAAGCTGCTTTCCAGTATGAAACCTACCGCGTACCTGATCAACACCAGTCGGGGACAATTGATCAACGAAGCTGACCTGGCGGATGCCTTGAACAGAGGAATCATCGCCGGTGCCGGCCTGGATGTCCTATCCGTGGAACCGCCCGATCCTGCCAACCCGCTGCTTTCGGCAAAGAACTGCTATATCACCCCGCATATCTCCTGGGCCACTCAAGCCGCCCGCCGGCGTTTAATGGGTATGGTGTATCAAAACGTTAAGGCATTCATCGACGGAAAATCCGTCAATGTGGTGAACGGTGTTGTTTGATTTTCAGAGATCTCATTGAAAGCATTCCCGGGGATGCAGCGCAGATTATTCGTCAAATCTCTTCGAAATTAAGGAAATATCCAGATGCCCGATCTTAAGATAGCCCTTGTCTACTTTTCCGCCACCGGGGTAACCGCAGCCTATGCCGGCGCAATAACAAAGAAGATGACCGACCTCGATTGCCGTGTAGACCAGATCAATATCACTTCATTTGACGCCCGTCAGAAGCCGTTGCCTGTGTGTGAATATGACGCATTTATCTTTGGATTTCCTGTGTTTTCTGATTTTGCGCCTATTGTGGTCAATGATTGGTTGAACCTGTTGAACGGCTGTGGTAAGAAGTGCGCCACATTCTTCACGTATGGTGGACGCACCACAGGATACGCGCATTTCCATACCGGCCAGATACTCGAAAAAGCAAATTTCAAAGTCGAATTCTCTGCAGAATTTCTCGGACCGCATTCATTTAATATAGGGGGATGGACAGCTCTGTCAGAGCGCCCGAATGAAGAAGATCTTAATATTGCAGGGGAATTTGCAGACCTGGCGGTCGAGCGCTTTTCTCAACCCGAACCATCCGGATTCAAATTGCAGAAACCCTTTGGTTATAACCAGATTCTGGAAATCCGCCAGAAACCTCCAAAAAAGACGGAACGCGGGTGGACAAATCCGGTTCGGGTTGACGGTGAATGTGACCTGTGTAGAATTTGTGAGGAAGAATGCCCGTCAGCGGCATTCAATGTCGATACAGGATTATCCGATATTGAAAAATGCATAGGGTGTATGCACTGTGTCTATATCTGTCCAAACCATGTAATCCATATAGATGCGCGGATGAAAGATGCCTATCAGAATTTTCTGGCAGATTGGAATTTAACCGAAGCGATAATGTCTGCCAAAAAGAGCAAGATCATCACCCAACCCTGGCAGGCAAATTGTTAATAGTGATATTCTGACACCCTCACAGGGTGTATAGTAATAACAAATCCTGTTCTACCTGCCAGGTGGAATGGAAAGTGGGCTAGATATGATGCGAGGTTTCATGAAACAAACCTTTGTCTTCAACCTCTTATCAGCGTCCGCACCTTACACTGATTATGCCGACAGGCTGATGCTTTACGGCCAGTTCGTTGGCGCGTGGAAAATGGAAGCCATCTGGCACTCGCCCGATGGTTCTGCTAGAAAAGGTGGCGGTGAATGGCATTTTGCCTGGATCCTGGGTGGGCGTGGGATTCAGGATGTTCTTTTCGCGGATGGCGCGCCATCCCATAAATATGGCACCACCCTGCGGTGTTACGATCCGTCCATTGATGCCTGGCATATCACCTGGATGCAGCCGTACGGTGGTGAGTATGTACATCTGATCGGGAAAGGGATTGGTGACCGAATTGTGCAGGAAAGCCAGGGTACCGATCCACAGCAGCGGGAACGCTGGAGTTTTACCGAGATCACACCGCATTCATTTCTATGGCTGGGTGAAGTCTCTCGAGATGGGGGTGCAAACTGGTTCCTGGAACAGGAAATGCGGGGAAAGAGAATCTCTGTATGAATGATAAGAACACCCTGATAAAGATACTGGCAATTACCGGCAGTCTGATGGTCTGGTTCGATGTTCTATTGCCTTTCGTTTTTTGCGTGGGAACATTCATTGGGGATCGCGTATTCCGTTTTGATTACGTGCTCCCGGCAGAGATATTCCCCGTGCCATTTATCGGCGGTTTGCTGCTCTGGTGGGCGGCTCTGCGCGTCCGATCAAATCACAGAATTATCGGATGGGGATTACTAGGCGGGGTTGTGGCACTGGTTGGCGGACAGGCAATCGCCGTGATATCCGGCCTGGCTTCCGGAGCAATCCCCCCTGAAGGGGGACCCTGGATGATTGTCATGGCTTCACTGTTCCTGTTTATTCTGGCGTTCATCGTTGTGGGCGTCGGGGGTATCCGGTTGCTGCGATTCCTGTTTGGGCGGCGTTCGTCATGATCCTCTGGCCCCGCACAAAACCCGGCCTGGCGGAACAGCTCCAATGAACAAAAGCGCGGGCTTGCATTAATTCACTATTTGGATATGATTTAAACTGTCTCTCTGTAAGCCACCCATCATGGAAAACACCTTACCCGGCACGGGTGAAGATAAATAATCCAATTGAATAAGTTTCTTGATTGATCTCACAATCTCTTCGACCGTCAGGAAGGAGGTGGTTGTTTTCGAATAGACTTCGCTGCAAGTGTATTGGGAAATACCATATTCTGTAAGGAGATAAGAGATGTCGAAAAAATCAATGAGCTTGATCGGTATCCTGGCCGTAATGGTCTTGGTTCTTTCCGCTTTTGTCCCTGCCGCGCCTGCCAGGGCAGATGGCGGCGAGGTGTATTATCTCAATTTCAAACCCGAAGTCGCCGAAATCTATACAAAAATCGGTGAAGCATATAAAGCGGAAACCGGTGTCACTCTGAAAGTTATGACGGCTGCCTCCGGCACGTACGAGCAAACGCTGAAATCCGAGATTGCTAAAGCAGATGCTCCGGTTCTCTTCCAGATCAACGGTCCGGTTGGATACGCCAACTGGAAGGACTACTGCGCGGATCTGAAGGGTACGGAGCTGTATAAACACCTGAGCGATAAGACCATGGCAGTGACCGTGGGGGATGGTGTTTACGGCCTTCCGTATGTCGTGGAAGGATACGGCATCATCTACAACAATGCCATCATGACCAAGTATTTCGCCCTGGAAGGTGCGAAAGCTAAATCCATGAGCGAGGTCAACAACTTCGCCACGTTGAAAGCGGTCGTTGAAGATATGACGGCTAAAAAGGACAAGCTGGGGATCAAGGGAGTATTCTCATCGACATCATTGAAGACCGGTGAAGACTGGCGCTGGCAGACCCACCTGGCGAATGTTCCCGTGTTCTACGAATTCCGCGATAACAAGATTGATCTATCCGGCAGCGGAACCAAAGAAATCAAATTCCAATACTCGGACAACTACAAGAATATCTTTGACCTGTATATCAACAATTCGGTCACCTCTTCCAAACTGCTAGGCAGCAAGAGCGTGGATGATTCCATGGCAGAGTTCGCCCTCGGTCAGTCGGCCATGGTTCAGAATGGCAACTGGGCCTGGGGGCAGATTTCCGGAGTGGACGGCAATACCGTGAAAGCCGAAGATGTCAAATTCCTGCCTATCTATACCGGCATGAAGGGTGAAGAAAAACAATCCATCAGCATTGGGACGGAAAACTTCTTTGCCATCAATGGCAAAGCACCTGCTGAGAAGCAGAAACTGGCCGCCGACTTCATCTACTGGCTATACAGCAGCAAGACCGGAAAAGCCTTTGTCACCAATGACCTGAAATTCATTGCCCCGTTTGACACCTTTGCCGACAATGAAAAACCGACCGATCCGTTGGCCAAGGAAGTGCTGCGCTATATGAGCACCCCAGACCTTTACAATGTTGCCTGGAACTTTACCGTATTCCCCAGCCAGACCTTTAAAGACAATTTCGGCGCGGCTCTACTGAAATACGCGCAGGGAACTATGAAATGGGAGGATGTGAAGGCGCTGGTAATCGATCAATGGAAGAAAGAAAGTAAATAATCAGCTCTTGCCTTGATTTGAGCGTGTCACCCCGCACGGATTTCTGTGCGGGGTGACATTGAAATTCCATGCGATATTCTTCCCGCGAAGCAGGAGAAATCCCATGCAGAAAATGCCATTGAAGTATTATGTCCTGTTCACCCTGCCAACGATCCTCGCTTTTTTGATCGCCTTTTTAATCCCCTTTCTGGCAGGCATCGGCCTGTCTTTTACAGAATTTACTGCAGTGACCGACGCTGAATGGGTGGGCTTCAGCAACTACATTCGGGCCTTTACGGAGGATCAGACTTTTGTAAATGCTCTGATCTTCACCGTGAAATTCGCCGTTGTCTCCGTGATCTTGATCAATGTGTTTGCTTTCCTTCTGGCGGTTATCTTGACCCGCAAGGTGAAAGCCACCAACATCTTTAGAACCGTATTCTTCATGCCGAATCTTATCGGCGGCATTATTCTCGGTTATATCTGGCAGCTGCTGATTAATGGTATCCTGATCAATTTTGGAGTGGATATCACCTTCGATGCGCAGTATGGATTCTGGGGTTTGATCGTTCTGATGAACTGGCAGATGGTGGGATACATGATGATCATCTATATCGCCGGCATCCAGGCCATTTCGCCTGAGTTGATCGAAGCCGCAAAAATCGACGGCGCCAACACCTGGCAGATCCTCAAAAACGTAACCATCCCCATGGTCATGCCGGCGGTTACCATTTGCACCTTCCTGACGGTGGCCAACTCGTTCAAACTGTTCGACCAGAACCTGGCATTGACGGCCGGCGCGCCGGACAGGGCATCCGCCATGCTGGCATTGGATATCTTCACGACATTCTATAACCGCAACGGGTATGAGGGAGTCGGTCAGGCCAAAGCGGTTCTCTTCTTTATCATCGTTGCCCTGATCGTTTTATTACAGTTGCGCCTGACCCGTACGAGGGAGGTGGAGAGCTGATGGAAACCAAACGCACTGCCACAGATAAAGTACTCTTTGTGCTCCTGCTCATCCTGGCTGTCTTGTATCTGACGCCGATCCTGATTGTTCTGATGAACTCCTTCAAGGGACGTTTCTTCATTGCCGATACCCCGTTCGCCTGGCCGACAGCCGAAACTTTTGTCGGATTGAAGAACTACACATCCGGACTGGAAAAGACCGGTTTTGTCCCGGCCTTCGGGTATTCCCTGTTCATCACCGTGTTTTCTGTGGGAACGATCATTCTGTTCACCTCCATGACTGCCTGGGCAATCACCCGGGTGAAATCGAAATTCAGTTCGCTGTTGTATTACCTGCTGGTATTTTCCATGATCGTGCCTTTCCAGATGGTCATGTTCACCATGTCGAAAATGGCGAATATTACCCACCTGGATAATCCGGTCGGCATCATTGTGATCTACCTCGGTTTTGGCGCGGGATTGTCCGTCTTTGTGTTCAGCGGATTCATCAAGGGCATTCCGCATGAGATCGAGGAAGCTGCCCTGATCGATGGGTGCAATCCGATCCAGACTTTCTTCCTGGTGGTGTTCCCCATCCTTAAACCGATCACCATCACGGTGGCGATCCTGAATACCATGTGGATCTGGAATGATTACCTGCTGCCATATCTGGTCATCGGTAGCAACTTTAAGACGATACCCATTGCCGTGCAGTACCTGCAGGGCGGATACGGCAGCCGCGACATGGGCGCCATGATGGCCATGTTGGTGCTGGCCATCGTCCCCATCATCATTTTCTACCTGACCTGCCAGAAGTACATCATCAAAGGTGTGGTGGCTGGGGCTGTCAAAGGATAACCTCGCAATTCGTCCAATTTACCGCCGATCCATCGGGCATTTCGTTTTCCCGCTATTTTAGTGGGATAATGACTTCTACCTGATTACAGAAAAAATGGAATTCCGCTTTCAGATAGAAGTCTTCTATGCTTTCTTCTTCACCGGTGTCCAACATCAAACTTGAATTTTCCAGAGATGAACCCTTAATCGGATTTTTGCACGGGACCAATGTATGCCATACATTTCCTCTGCATATCCACCATTCCTATATTCTGGGGATTCTGACAGGCGGTAAACGTATTATCCATGTGGATGACCGGTATGTAAATTTAGCCGCGCCGGATTGTTTTATCATCCATCCATTTCAGCCACATTCCTGCCAAAAACCTGATAGGGAAGGTCATGATTACCGGGTGGTATCCATCCCTTCCAGGGTTATGCGAGAGGCCAATTTCAGCGCGACCGGAAGATATGAACTGCCTGCTTTTCCCACTATGCGGATTGAGGATCAGGCTATCGCTTGCCGACTGCTGGAATTTATTGAAATTCAGGAGGGTAGGAAAAATAGAGTAAGGCCTGTTCTTCATGGATTATTGATAGATGTGATACAGCGTTATGCCAATCCGGAACCTTTGAACCTTCCTGATTTAAGCACCTCTTCGTATATTGGACAGGTCTGTAAATATCTGGAGAAAAATGCCGGACAGTCGATTGCTTTGAATGAGCTATCCCGGCAGGTTAATATTAATCAATTTCATCTTAATAGATCCTTTCGTGAAAGGGTTGGCATACCTCCGCATGCCTATTTGATTCAAACCCGCATCAGGCAATCGCTGCAACTGTTGATACAGGGGGAATCGATTTGTGAAGTTGCTTACCGGCTGGGTTTTTCTGATCAGAGTCATTTCACACGAATTTTTAAGGAGTATGTTGGGATATCTCCTGGTCGTTTTCTTGGTATGAATAGAACCTGAATATGCTTACACTGTTACGGCTCGACGCAGTCTTTTTAAACAAGAGCCGGTACAAATTTAGCCAGCAAATATAAATCCTGATCGCCAGCCACAATCCGATGATTCTTTCCCCGGGGTATTGTTATTATGGCTCCACAGGTATATTGAATCTCTTTTCCATCCATATAACCTATACCTGATCCACAAATAATTTCGTGTAATTCCCAATTATTCGGGTGGGTGTGATCACTGATTTCACATCCCCTGAGCACCTTCACAAGGTGGCAACTGAATTTGCCTTCTGTGGCTTCCCCTTTGATCAAGTGTTTTATGAAAACCCCTTCATTTGTGGCGTGTTTATTCCAGATAATATCTGATACATCCCACTCGTTTTTTGTAGTAACGATATGCCCATTTAGCAATTCTTCCAACATAGCTCGCCTTCCTTGTTTTTTTTTTAATGGTATGTCTGAAGCTCTCAGATTTCTTGAATAATCTTGTGGTTTTGCATCCGGGTTTCCCGTGTTTGACCCTTGAATTTCGAGAAAAGTATCCGGGTATAATGAATTGCATCAGTAATTTACATTGCTGCCATCGATCAAACCGGATGGTTTCCTTTTCCTGGACGGTAGACACGAAAGTGAATGGAAATGAAGATCAGATGGGCGGCGGGATTGGTCTGCGGTACGTTGATGGTTTTTGGATGCAACCTGGCGGGAGCGATTCAAACAGATTCTGCAAGTCCTGATCTGCCGCAAAGTACGCCAGAATCACAGGACGCTGTTCCAGAAAGTCGGCCTGCACCCGCGGAGATGGAAGCCGGACAGGCCATTTCAGGTGCTCGGTTGCAGCCGGAGGATTTCACCTACCTGGGCGCCTTCCGCCTGCCCGGCGGCGATGACCTGCCGCGGACGTTTGCCTACGGCGGAAATGCCATGACCTTCAATCCGGACGGCGACCCGGCCGGCGCGGCGGATGGATTCCCTGGATCATTATTCGTGACCGGGCACGACCGCATCCCCTACGGAGATCTGCCGGATGGCGACCAGGTGGCGGAAGTCAGCATTCCTGTTCCGTTGGCCGGAAAGAATCTGGAAACCATGAATACTGCGGAGTTTCTGCAGGATTTCAAGAATATCGCGGCCAACGTATTTACCGAACTGGATGAGATTCCCAAAGTAGGCATGGTTTACCTCAACCGAGAAGAAACTGGCCCGTTGATTCACCTGGCCTGGGGGGAACATTTACAGCCGCAGGATCAAGCATCCCATGCCTGGTTCTCACCCGATCTATCCAACCCGCGTGTGCAGGGATTTTGGTTCATCGGCTGGCAGGACCTGTATAGTGTGAACGGCTATATGTTTGAAATTCCGGATGAATGGGCGCGGGCGCATACTGGCGGCCGCGTTCTGGCAACCGGGCGGATGCGCGACGGAGGACAGGGCGGGATGGGACCGGTCATTCTGGCTTACCGCCCTTGGCTGGAAGACGGTTCCCCGATGCCCACCGGGACTCACCTGGATGAAGTGCCGTTGCTGCTTTATGAAAAATCCAGCAACACAGAAGAGATCACCCGGTGCATGCAGGGGTATCAACATCCGGATGAATGGGAGGGCGGTGCCTGGCTGACGACGGAGGGCGGCAAGTCCGCGGTCTTGTTTGCCGGAACCAAAGCCACCGGAAACAAATACTGGTACGGATATGTTAATCCGACCGGAGCGGATCAGGTATGCGTGGATGCGCACGTCACAGATTATCCAACCTGCCGGCTGGCGGATGGGAGTATATGCCCGGCATCAGATAGAGGCGGCTGCTGTTCTGAGGATAGCGGCGGCTGTATTTCCATGCGCGGGTGGTGGTCGAACCGGTTTGATACGCAGTTCATCCTGTATGATCCGGATGATCTGGCCAGAGTGGCCGCAGGAGAGATGGAAACCTGGCAGCCGCAGCCCTATGCCTCCATGGATATCGATGAGCACCTTCTATTATCACCACCGGAATGGGAAATCCAGATGGTGGGCAGCGGAGACCAGCGGCGCTACCGAATCGGGGATGTGGCTTTCGACCGCGTCAGCGGCCTTTTGTATGTACTCGAACAATATGCGGATGGGGCCAAACCACTTGTGCATGTCTGGCAGATCAAATAAATCCGGACAATAACCAATCATCTGATCAGGGATGGAATGGCGAGAGCTTTATCCGGCAGATCACACGTCATCTTGATCGGTACTCCGGCTCCAGTTTGAAAGTTATTGATTACCAGAGTATCTGTGTTGAAATTCACTGTGCAAGCCAAACAGAGATCTGTCCGTTATAATGCCCGTATGAAGATCGCGGTGATTGGCGCGGGGGCCTCGGGAATGACGGCCGCTTTGCAGGCCGCCTGGCTCGGCGCCGATGTTACGTTATTCGAAAGCAACGCCACCATGGGGCGCAAATTGCTGGTAACCGGCAGCGGCCATTGCAACATCACCAATGACGCGGTTACGGCCAGCGTGTATACCTGCGGGGATGAATGCTGGATGGGTACGGTGCTGTCGCATTTCGGTGTGCCTGACCTGCTTTCGATGCTGGAAACCATCGGTATTCCGGCGCGCAAGACCTTTGACGGCTGGTATTATCCTCTTTCTAATTCGGCTCATTCGGTGGTGGAGGCTTTTTCCAGTTCGGTGCAACATGCTGGAATACTGGTTCTCACAGGCAGCCGGGTGTTGGATATACGGCTGGCGAAGAATGGCTTCGTCATTCGTTTTTGTAAGAGTGGAAGAGTAGACGAGGCTTCATTTGACAGGGTGATTGTCTCTGCAGGAGGATGTGCCTATCCATCGCTGGGATCGCGCGGTGATTTATTTCCTGTCCTTGAGCATCTGGGTCACACCGTCTTGCCGGCCCGGCCGGCGCTGGCGCCAATGTTACTAGACCTGGGAGTCATGGAATCATTGCAGGGCGTCCGTTTGGATGTTGAGGCCGGGTTATGGAAAGGCGAACGCTGCATAGCCTCTTCGCGCGGCAACCTGATCTTCACCGAATGGGGATTGAACGGACCGGCGGTCATGAACATCAGCCATCACGTCACTCTCCATCCGGCCGGCTCGCTGGAGCTGTCGTTGGATCTTCTGGCTTTTTTCCAGGATGAATTCGACCGTTTGCTCGAAAAAAAGCGACAAAGCTCCATGCCGGCCGGCGTGTTCCTGGATGCTTTCTTCTCTCCAAAAGTATCGGCTGTTTTGCTGGAGAGAGTACGAATTCCAGAATCAACATCCCTGGTCGATTTGGACGACCGTAAAATAGAGAAATTGCTTGAAAGCCTGAAGAACACCCGCTTTCCAGTGAACGGCGTGCGCGGTTTTAAATACTGCCAAGTTTCTGCCGGCGGAGTACCGGTAGGTGAAGTAGACCCATTGACTCTGGAGTCTCGCCGGATAAAGGAACTCTATCTGACGGGTGAAACATTGGATGTCGTCGGACCGTGCGGGGGATTTAATCTGCAATTTGCCTTCAGCAGCGGAGCGCTGGCTGGTCAGGCGGCGGCAGACCAACATCGGGTTTAATCGGTTCTCTCGCAGGTAATATAACTAAACCAGACTTCCTTCCCTCCGGTCAAATGACATTCAATAAAATGACATATGTCAGAATTGACGAAAGCATCAATTGTCTGTATATTAATAAGCGAGCGCTCGCTCATATTTAGGAATGAATATGCCAAACGAAAATCCAACCACATATCCAAAAGGCGAAAGAACCAGAGATTTGATCATCCAGGCTGCTGCTGATCTTTTTGTATCACAGGGCTATCACGCCACCAGCACCAGGCAAATCACTGACCGGCTGAATATGGCCCGCGGATCACTATATGTTCATTTTAGAAGCAAAGATGAGATTTTCGAAGCTGTGCTTGAAAAATGTCATCCCTGGTTTCAAATTCCGGAATGCGTGGCTGTTGCCGAAGGAAACACCATTGAAGAATTTGTTCATGATTCGGCACAACGTCTGCTGGCAGCCTGGGATAAACATCCGGAATATATCCGGCTTCATCTGATCGAGTTGATCGAGTTCCAGGGTCGTCATCTCCCGCAGCTCTTTGGGAATAACTTTGAGAAAATGACTGCCGTATTGCGAAGACTGGTTGATGAAAGGGATGATCTGACTTCCATTCCTGTTCCAACCTTAAGCCGTGCTTTACTGGGACTCTTCTTCAGCTACTTAATGTCAGATCGATTTATCGGTTTTGGATTTGATATAGGTATGGACCAAACGGCTTTTGAGTATTTTACAGATGCCTATCTGATAGGAGTCATTAACAAGGATATGAAAAAAGGATAGACAAACTATACCGAAAGAATAACCAAAATAAGAAAGTGAAAATTTCAGGGAATTGATTATGAGTGAAAAAGAAGAAGATGTGACAAAGATCGCAACAATGGTGATCATCCATGCCGGGAATGCGCGTTCGCTGGTGAATGAAGCTATTCAGGCCGTTGAAAAGAATGATGTTGAAACCGCAAAAGCAAAAATCAGTCAGGCTAACGCCGAGATCAAAGCCGCCCATCAAACTCAAACAGAGGTAATCCAGGGAGAAGCACGTGGCGAAAGTATCAGGTTGACCATGCTGCTTACCCATGCACAGGATAGCCTGATGATTGCCATGTCGGAAGTCCACATGGCCAAGTACATCATCCGTCTCCACACCCGGATAGGAGAATTGGAGAATGCACTCGGTGCAAAGAAATGAGTCATCGTCATTGGAACAGGATATAACCCCATGTTACGAGTGAACATCATGATAAACAACGAAACCGGATTGCATGCAAGACCTGCAGCGCTTTTTGCTCAAACCGCCCAGCAATTCAAATCAAAAGTGACCATTTCTCATGCTGGAAATCACGGTGACGCAAAAAGCGTATTGAATATTCTAGGACTGGGAATCTGCAAAGGAACCGAGATTTTAGTGGAAGCAGATGGTGTTGATGAAAGAGATGCTTTGAAAGCATTGCAAAACCTGGTTGAATCGAATTTTACAAATACTCAATTTCTTGTTAATGATCCGGGGAGGAAAGAATGAAGTTGGCAAGTATTGGTGCCGGCAGTCTCTATACACCGGATTTCGCTCTGATGCTTTTAGAAATGCGGGACAAATTACAGGTAGACGATTGGTATTTAATGGATATTGACCGGAACCGGCTTGAGGTTGTTGCCGGTTATACCAAAATGGTCCTGGATGAGGGAGGGGCGAAAACTCATATTCACCTTACAACGGATCTATCGGAAGCCGTGCGCGACGCAAATTATGTGATTGCCACCATTCGTGTGGGAAAGGCGCATGGCCGGGTCCTTGATGAATCCATTCCCCGCAAATATGGTTTTATCGGCCAGGAAACAACCCCTCCCGGTGGTCTGGCCATGGGGTTACGAAATATTCCGGCGATAGTGGAAATTGCACAAAAAACCGTGGAATTGGCCCGGCCGGGAGCCTGGTTGATCAATCTCTCCAACCCTGCAGGTATGCTTACGGAGGCGATATACCGATACACGAAGTGTAAGGCCGTCGGGTTGTGCAATTGGCCGCGATCTTTCTGGACACATATCGCAGAAGCCTATGAAGTACAAAGAGATGATGTTTTCCTTCAACTGGTCGGTCTAAATCATCTAAATTGGGCCAGAGCTTATATAAAAGGGGAATATGTTGGGAAGGATGCCACTCGGAAATTTGCCGAAAATATGACAAAGAAATACGGGGCAGAGATAGTGGCAAAGAAATTCACTTTCCCTCAAGACATTGTCGATATTGTTGAATGGCCTCTCATCGTTCAGTACAACCATTACTACTACATGATGGATGAAGCTCTTGCCGATCAGAAGGAACCTACGGATACCCGTTCCCAAATGATGCTGGAAAATCTGAAAAGCAGCCTTCCGAAAGAAGTGTTAAACAAGATCGACCTAACAAATGTCAAATTGCGGGCTGAGTTTGTTGAGTTGATTGAAAAGATAACCATCGAACTTTACAGACAGAAAAGCCGGGACGGGATCAAGTTGATCGCTGGATCGCGGGGTGGGGAAGGTTACGGTGCCGCTGCATTGGAAGTGATTCTGGCCATGGAGAATAACAGCAACCAGGTGCAGGCCGTCGATTTCCCGAACCTGGGCAGCA
Source organism: Leptolinea sp. (assembly GCA_012798535.1). GTDB lineage: Bacteria > Chloroflexota > Anaerolineae > Anaerolineales > Anaerolineaceae > Leptolinea. Next base: position 26,711 of record JAAZMZ010000024.1, on the reverse strand, counting down.
TCCCCGGGCTGCCTGATGATATTGTGGTTGAACATTCCTGCCTGGTCAATGCAGCCGGTATTTTTCCGATATCCATGCCGGCTTTGACTCCTCATATGCACGCGCTGGTAAATTCCGTAAAGCAATATGAAATTCTAGCCTGTGAAGCGGCCATGGAAGGAAACTACAGAAAAGCGCTTGAAGCACTGATTGCCAACCCGTTGATCAACGATCTGCCGAGAGCCAGTCTGGTGCTTAACGATTTGTTGACAAGCCATAAAGCAAACCTGCCCAATTTCTCTGAGGCTATTGAGAGAATAGAAAGGGGAGAACGGCCGTATTAAAAAAAACCAAAGATCAACCCAAAAGAAATCTTTGATATGAAGGTGTGTTCAATTCCAGAAAAAGGAGAGAGTTATGTTGGCTAATATGTTTCGCGAAGATGGATTTCTGATGAAGAAAGTCATGCCGACTTTCTCAAGCCTGGGGAAATCTCGATTTATGCAGACGATCAATAATGGTCTGTTCTTCGCCATGCCCATGATCTTTGTTGGTGTGGTTTTCCAGGTGGTAGGCGCGTTGGCGAATATTTTTTTCCCCGGTAATGCAGACCTGCTGGCCAAACTTGGTCTCTTGCAGAATATGTCGTACGGACTGCTTGGCTTATTTGTTTGTATTGGTATCGCCCGGGCAAACGCACAGTTGAGCAAAATCGTTATCGATGGACCGGTTCTGTTTGCCGTTACGGTCTATTTTATCTTGATGAAACCGACTTTTGGAGCTACGGACGGATCAATCAGCTTCAATTTCAATTATCTGGGCGCGCAGGGTATGACCCTTGGAATGATCGCCGGCTTCTTTTCCGGTGAGATTTGCGCGTTATTTGAGAAGAAGGGCTGGACGATCAAGATCAAGAATATGCCGCCGTTTATGACCGCCTGGTTTACGAATATGCTGGCGGGAATTTTGCTGGTTTTGGCTGCCTGGCTGCTGGTATTTGTTGGCAATGTGGATGTGATGGCTTCCCTGAACAAATTAATCGCTCCTCTGTTGCTTGTCTCGGATACAGTCTGGTCTATGATGGCCTGGGGTATTCTTTGCGCGGTCAGTTTCGCTTTTGGTATTCACCCCGCGGCCATTGGCGGAATCTTCTTCCCGTTATTTTTGTCGGCTGCGGCTGAAAACGCCCAAATGGCTGGAACAGGGGCCGCTGCCACATTCGCCAATGGATTTCATTTCGCTTCCATCGGGTACGTCTTTGCCCTGGTCAATATCGGTGGTGCCTGCGCGACACTGGGATTGAATATCATCATGCTCTTCTCAAAGAACAACGGCATCAAACAATTGGGTACGGCAGCCATTATCCCCAGCATTTTCACCGTCAACGAACCCTTGATATTTGGTTTGCCTATTGTTTTTAATCCCTTCCTTGCATTGGGCGCTCTGATCGTCAATGGGATTATTAACCCGCTCCTCGCCTATTTGATGTTTGTAAGCGGCCTGATCACCGCTGGAACTAATCCTGCCCTGATCATTTTCCTGCCATCACCCGTGATTGCTCTTCTGAACAATATGGGTTTCATGGGTTTCCTGGGATCTCTTGTGATCATTGCCATCGATTGCCTGCTCTGGCTGCCTTTCCTCCGAATGCATGAAAAGAGGATCAGTATGACAGAAGCTGCCTCTGCCAAGGCAGCCTGAAATCGCTGTCAATCTGATCCACTTTCAGAACAGATACATCATACACCACAAAAAAAAGATGTGTAGGTCATCAAAAAAGATGATCTACACATCAAATATGAAAAGAAACCGGAAAAATCATGAATGTCAGCAAAATCAAACCAGTGATCATCCAGGGTGGTGAACCTTTTTATTATCCTGGCAATGAAGTGGGTATTCTGCTTATCCATGGATTTACCGACAGTCCATTGGAAATGCAGCCGTTTGGAAAATATCTGAATGAAAAAGGGTATTCCGTGTTGGGGATGCGGACAACCGGCCATGCCACCAGCATAGATGACCTTAAGCGATCCCGGTGGAAGGATCTGCTCGCCAGTGTGGAAGATGGGTATGCACTTTTAAAGAGTAACCAGAATATAAAAAAGATCATCATAATTGGCCACTCGATGGGTGGTGCAATGACATTGATTGCCGGATCCTATTTGGATGTAGATGGATTGATCGTCCTCGCGCCTGGATACAAATTATCCGCACCGCTGCCACTGTTGGAATATTTCAATGCTTTCAAAGTCTACTGGGGATCACTTAAGAGGAAATGGAAGTCCCGGAATATTCCGAACCGTCTGCCGGGTTGGTATTGGTATAAACCGGAGCTTTCTCGCGGTTACATAAAATACAATGAAAAACCCCTGATCTGTAATCTCCAATTGGTACATTTGGCCAATCTTGTTCCCGAAATATTGCCCGGGATTACCTGCCCAATTCTTTTAATGGGAGCCCGCCGTGATTCGATTCTGGATCCGAACTCATTAGATGAGGTATTCTCTCTTTTGGGTTCTCAAGAAAAGGAAATTCTCTGGTTTGAAAAGAGCAGTCATATGCTGCCCGTTGATGGAGAGCGTGATCTTGTTTTTGAAAAGTCGTATGATTTTATTGAACGCGCCATTCTAAACAAGTAAGATCAACCAACTCCAGACTTATAGATTGATAGTAAAAAGGAAGTTATGATGAAAAAAGCGTTGTTGATCTGTAATTTGGGAGTCTCGACAAAAATGCTTAAAGAAAAAATTGTCGAAGCAATTTCCCAGTCCAATGAAGATTTCGAGTTACTGGCAGAACCACGCAGTTGTCTGGAAGACTTGATTGATCAGGTTGATATTGTATTGATCGCTCCGCAAATCGCCTACTTAAAAGATGAAATCATTGAAATATGCAACAAGAAGAATAAGAAAAGTCTCGTAATTCCTTTTCAAATGTATGGAAACATGGATGGGAAATCCGTTGTCGAATTGATCCGGCAGACCATGCAAAATTAGAATTTTGGAATTTCAGGGTCAACTCAGGGATTTGATTAGTCATGAAACCGGCATGGGTTTCCTCATAGCCGGTTTCTAGCTGTGTTTTATCCATGATTGCCGGTCATAGATAAAAGGAATGGTCCAGTCTTTTTGATTTGTCGGATAAAATTGACGATATGGCCAACGATCCGATCGATCAAAACCTGCCATGGCTCAGACCCTGGTTCACCACACCCAATCGAAATCTGCTCGACCTGACCGCTAATGAGGACCGGGTGTTGTGTGAGATTTCTGCGGGCTGGGATTCTATGCTAAAGATCGCCCTGTTCGATTCTCTGGGCGAACGCTTTGGAAAGGAAATCGTCAGCCGGGTGATCGACAAAGTAGTCGCCGGGCATATCCGTGCGGAATGGGCGGAATTGGGAGCCAGGCAGCCCGGATGCGATATTGACAATCTGGTCAGCCTGGTATGGGACCCCCTGCCTGCCGCCGGATTCGACCTTCGCGTGGAAAAACGTCCTGAGGGAACGCAGATTCACTGCACGCACTGTCCACACGCCGATCTGGGCAGGCAGACCGGCGCTTCACACTGGTTATACCATCTGGTTTGCAGCGGAGATCAACCTATGACCGCCGGATTTAATCCGCGAATTGGGTTCAAGCGAACACAGACTTTGATGCAGGGGCATGCCTGCTGTGATCATTTCTATTTTCTGTTAGACTAGTAGTCATGAAGTGGCACATCATCCGTCACGCGGAAAAAGAGAAGGGGGATTTTTTTAATCCCATTCTTCGGCATCGGGACGAACCACTCAGTTCGCGCGGACTGGTCGAAACCAGGCGGCTTTGGGAGTATTTCTCCGGCCGGCAGGTAAATCAAATCTATATCAGTCATTACCTGCGCACAGCCCAGACCATTGACTATACCGCCCGAAAGCTAGGCATAAAGCCGGTCAAAGACAACCGTTTGAATGAGATAGACAATGGATTGATAGATGGCATGGCGGATGAACAGATCCAACAGACTTATCCCGACGTCTGGAAAGGCTTTCTCCAAAGGGATCACGATTTTCAATTCCCGGGTGGCGAATGCGGCGAAGATGCCCGTGCTCGAATTGATTCATTTATGAAAGAGAAACAGCAGGAAGAGCAGGAAATGATCATCGTCTGTCATGAAGGGCTGATCCGACTGTGGATGTGCCATCTTCTGGGTTTGCCGGTTTACCACCGCTGGGACTTTAAAGTGGATTACTGCGGCATCATGGAAATCGAGTTTCAGCCGGAGTCAAGTAAATGGCGTCTGAACCGATTTAATCAAGTATTGAACCCGTTGGGATAAACAAAACCGTAGTAGTGGATTACAGTTCTCTTATCACTGGCCGAAATTATTCATAGAATACGTTCATATAACAAACAGGCGGGGACTGCTATCGTGTTGTAAACAACGTAATAAGGAAGAGGTGTACGATGAAATATTTTGTACGATGGACTCGCAAAGAGTATTCTTTACCGGTGCGCCTGCTGGCCACGGCCTGCGCCGGACTGTTGTTTGCCTTCCTGATCCCGTTGACTTTGATCAAATTTCTCCCGAGGGTGGATACGGCATTGGGGATCCCTCCATTGACATTCGGATATGTCAACCTGCTTATTGGCGGCATTTGCATGCTTATCGGCCTGGTCTTCGGGTTTTGGTCTATTGGTGATCAACTTTTCGATGCCCGGGGAACGCCCATTCCTGTGCTGGCCACCCAGAAATTGTTGGTACGCGGACCGTTCAAATACTGCCGCAATCCCATGTCATTTGGAACGTTCATGGCGTACTTTGGCTTAAGTATCTGCGTCGGGTCTGTGTCTTCGTTTGTGGGTGTGGCTGTCTTTGCGGTTCTGCTGATGCTGTATATCAAGAAGTTCGAAGAGCGAGAATTGGAAGCGCGTTTTGGCGAGGAGTACAAAGAATACAAGACGAAAACGCCATTCATCATCCCGCGGATCTTCTAGGATTCGTAACCCAGCGCCCACTCTGGTATTCAATATCCCAGGTGATATACCGGCCGATATTTCTATACAGTCTACATCAGCGTAATAACGAGGAATTTATGAACGAGACAATGCAAACCATCCATTCCCTGCGCACCATCCACGGGGATTTCTCTGACCGTGAGATTAGTGAAGCCAACCTGGAGCAGATAATCGAGGCGGCCGTGCGCACGGCGAATGCATCCGCCCGGCAAAGCTATTCCATCATCGTACTGGATGACCGCGTAAAGATGAAAGATTTATTTGGATATCAGGGCAGCCGGGCGTTGATCTTCAATGTGGATTTCACGCGCATTATGGCCGCCGCCCGGTTCCTGGGTCAGGAATTTGACAATGACGATATTATCGGATTTATCACCGGTTCGATCGATACCGTGCTGGCTGCGCAGACCGCTGTCATTGCCGCCAGATCGCTGGGCATCGATTCATTGATCACCAACGGTCTGCATCGCAATCAACTGGATGAAGTGTACAGGGAACTTTATCTCCCCGAGACGTCCTGTTTTCCATTAATCACAGTAGTACTGGGTTATCCGCGCAAGGAACCGGATTTTCAAAAAGGCCGCCTCAGCACCCGGCATGTGGTGCATTATGGAACATACCATGCTCCTGACGATGACCAATTGCGGGAGATTGTCGCGGAATATGACGACAAATCCAGGCATATGGGTTTTATCAACGACTGGGAACGATTGGGATTTGAACATTACCTGGATTGGTTTTACGTCAAATGGACAGGCAAACCGGTAAAAGAAAAGATTGCCGCGGGTAAGGTGTTGGAGTTCCAGGAGCGTCTGCAAAAAAGCGGTTTCTGGTGGCCAACCGGGAAATAGGCCTTCGCGAACAGGGTTGACTATCTTCCGACATGTTTGCCAGTTCGTTGTGGAAAGAAAAAACCGGCTAATTTTCCACCGGAAGGCAGCCGGCAGACCGCACTCACGGAAGGGTAGATGTAACTCTGACACCTGCTTTCAGGTGGTATAGACTTTTCCCATATTCTGTGAAATACACCGATCAATTACTATTCTTTCAATAACTGGTAATATCATCGTCGGGAAGATTATTTATCTGCGAATCGGGACACTGGTTTTCGATGAGGTATTATTGAACCCGATCAGTTATGGGTATGATCTATGTCTGGATAGGAGAAGACCATTATGTTTCATACAATGTCACCTGCCATGAAAGCCCGGATGCAGGAGCTTGAGAAATGGGATGCGAAGGACCGCACCGATGATACCCTGCGGATGAGGCGGTTGCGGCAGATACCACCCGAAACCGGGAAGTTTATTGCCCTGCTGGCTGCCAACACGCCGGAAGGTGCCATGCTCGAGATTGGCACCAGTGCCGGCTATTCCACTCTCTGGTTGTCACTGGCGTGCGAACAACTCGACCGTACGTTGACCACCTTTGAAATCATGTCAGAGAAGGTCGAGTTGGCCCGGAAAACCTTCGAAGAAGCTGGAGTGGAAGAGATCATCAACCTGGTCAAGGGAGACGCCCGGGAATCTCTCGACTGGTTCTCGAACATTGCATTCTGTTTTCTGGATGCCGAAAAAGAAGTGTATGCGGATTGTTATGAAAAGGTCATTCCAAACCTGGTACAGGGCGGATTACTGGTGGCAGACAACGCCAGCAGTCACAGCACGGAACTCCAGCCGTTGATCGACCGGGCGTTGTCGGATGAACGCATTGACGCCATGGTCGTGCCGATCGGCAAAGGTCTGCTGGTTTGCCGAAAACTGGGGTAGATCAATTTCAAAGCGGGTAGGAGAAGATTATGCCAAAAGGATATTGGATTGTCGGTCTGGAAGTAACTGACGCAGAAGAGTATAAAAAATACCTTGCCGCCAATGGAGAAGCGTTCCAGAAATTCGGCGCCAGACACCTGGTGCGGGCGGGAAAATTCATTAACCCTGAAGGAAGTGCGAAATCAAGAAATGTGGTGGTGGAATTTCCTTCCTATCAGGCGGCAGTGGACTGCTATTATTCCCCGGAATATCAGCGGGCGCTGGCTTTCCGGAAACCGGTTTCCAATGGAAATCTGGTGATCATCGAAGGGTACGAATATCCGAAAGAGTAAGTTGGACTGTCTGATTTTTAGTTTAAACGGCTATTTCCATGAATGATGGTGAAAGCGCACATGCCATTGGCAAAACCCATAATCGGTAAAAATGACACACCGCTTATCCATTTTTTTGGCCTGGCATACGGATTAAGCTGGATCTTCTGGCTGCCGGCCATCTTTCTGTCCCGGTCACCGGCCATGCCGGTTTTGTATATAGTCGGTGGATTTGGTCCGTCGATCGCCGGATTTATCTACCTTGCCCGGACGATGGACAAAGCCTCCCAGAACGACGTGCTACACCGGTTGAGCTGCTTCCAACTTATCAGTGGAGGCTGGTATGCTTTCATCTTTCTGATTTTTCCGGTGGCGGCCGGATTGGCAATCCTCATATATCAACTGGTTTATGGTAGTTCACCCGATCTGCCCGCCTTGCAGGGATTTTCCGGCCGGCCGGCAGAGCTGCTTGTGCTGGTATTCATCGCAATCCAGTCTCTGCTGATGGGTCCGCTGGCAGAAGAGGTCGGATGGCGTGGATTCGCCCTCGACCGGCTGCAATCTCGCTGGAATTCACTGGCGGCCAGTCTCATCCTTGGCGTTGTCTGGAGTTTCTGGCATCTCCCGCTCTTCTTTATACCCGGTGGTATGTACTTCGAATGGGGATTTGGCACAGGCCTTTTCTGGCTTTTTCTGCTACGGATGACCGCGCTTTCGATATTGATGACCGGGGTGTATAACCACACTGGACGCAGCATTCTCTCTGCCATATTGATGCACTTCGCTTTCAATTTCACCTTCAGTTTCCTGCAGCCCTCGCCGCCCGGGATACATCTCTTCGGGACAATAGTGTTCATCATCCTGGCAGCGACGCTTAGCATTTTTTCGATTAATAAAAAGGAAACCGCAGTCAAGATTCAGGACGGCGTAGTGTAGTTGCCTTTCGTTAACAGACAATTTTCGGGGAGGATCGTATGGTCACACCGCTCATGGCAAAAATTTTCTGGTTCCTTAATAGGTTTTTTATGGTGCCTGTCTTTCGACTGGGACTGGGACCTCTCTTTGGGAATCCACTATGGGGTTACATGATGGTGTTGAAGACTACCGGCAGGAAATCTGGCAAGACCCGCTATTCTCCGGTCAACTATGCTATTTTGAACGGAAACATCTATTGCCTGGCCGGGCGGGGACAGCAGGCGGATTGGTACCGCAATATGATTGCGTCTCCCGCGCTTGAAGTCATCCTCCCCGGCGGCTGCATCGCGGGAAGAGCCGAAGAGGTACTTGATTCTCCTGAACGGACGACAGCTCTGCGCAAAGTTCTAAAGGCAGGTGGATTTGCCGGTTTCATGCTGGGATTCAATCCTTATACAGTTTCAGATGAGCAAATGGTGGCAGCCGCGCAGGGTCTTCCGTTGATGCGTATCAAACCTCAGGGGATCGGCAGCGGCGCCAGTGATTACGGCGGCTGGGTGTGGATCCCTGTCATGGCTTTGATCATCTATTTAATCGTCAGATAATGCACGCCCTACACTCATGCCGATCACTGCAAGAGACCACTTATCTATGTGATAATGGTTGCCAGGGAAGGATTGTCATTTACCCCGAAGATTCTTCAGGAGAATGAAAATGAAAGTGCTTTTTATCGGCGGCACCGGTCTGATTAGTACAGCCTGTTCGGAACTGGCGGTCAAACGCGGCCATGATTTAACCCTTCTCAACCGTTCGCGGACGAAGAGTATTCCCATTCCGGAAGGTGCTCACCTGCTGCCGGCTGATGTACACGGTGATTTCAACAACCTTGCGGATACTCTGGCGAAATACACATTTGATGTGGTGGTCGATTGGATCGCTTTCACTCCGGAGGATATCGAACGGGATATCCGCCTCTTTACGGGCAGGGTAAAACAGTTCATGTTCATCAGCTCCGCCAGCGCGTACCAGAAACCGGTCAAGAATTACAGGATTACCGAAGAAACCCCGCTTGAAAATCCGTACTGGCAGTATTCGCGCGATAAAATCGCCTGCGAACAACGGCTGATGCAGGTCTACCGTCAGAACAGTTTTCCGGTGACCATCATCCGCCCCTCGTTGACCTACGGCCTGACACAGATTCCGCTGTGCATGGGAAGTTGGCAGCATCCCTACACCATGTTGGAACGCATCCGGCACGGTGGGAAGGTGATCATCCCCGGAGATGGCACATCGTTGTGGGTATGTACCTGGAATGCCGATTTTGCCGTGGGATTGGTCGGATTATTCGGTAACCTGCAGGCTGTGGGAGAAGCGTTCCACATCACATCGGATGAGGTATTAACCTGGAACCAGCTCTATGAACAGACTGCGGCCGCATTGAACGTCCCACTGCATGCCGTGCACATTCCCTCTGAATGGCTGGCTGCCTGGGATGAAGAGTACACCGGATCATTGATCGGTGACAAAGCCAACAGTGTGGTGTTTGATAACAGCAAGATCAAACGCTTCGTGCCAGACTTCCAGTGCATGGTCACCTGGGCAGAGGGAGTGCGGCGCGCGGTTGCCTGGTTTGACGCCGATCCATCCCGCCGGACGATCGATGAAGCGGCCAACCGGGAGTGGGATGAAATCATCGCTGCCTATGAAAGATCGTTTCCCCACCGTGGTTAACCGATAACTGATAGAAAGAGGAAAGCATGAGCCGGTACAACGCGCGGGAGGTCCGCCACTGTTATGATCTGGCGGCGGGTGAGTACGCGAAAAACTTTCTGCACGAACTGGATGGCAAGCCCTTCGACCGCAATCTGTTGGAACGATTCGCACGGATGCTTCCGGAAGGCGGCTTGATCTATGAGTGCGGCTGCGGCTCAGGGCATATTGCGAAATACCTCCACGATCAGGGACGCCAGAAGATTATCGGCCTGGATTTTTCAGAAAAATCCATTGAACTGGCCCGACGGAATTTTCCGGAGATCGAGTTCCAGGTGGATGATATGCTGTCATCCAAAATGCCTTCCGAATCTGCGGATGGCATTGTGGCTTTCTATGCCATCGTCCATTTTACCTATCGCCAGGTTGAAGAAGCGATGACAGAGTGGTTCCGCCAGTTGAAACTCGGCGGTTCCTGCCTGATCAGTTTTCACGTTGGCCGTGGCACGATCAGGACAGAAAAATTTTTGGATGTGGATGGCGCCAGCGCCACCTGGCGTTTCCTGGAGACCGGCCGCGTGTTGAAGATCGCGGAAAGGATCGGTTTCCAACAATATGAGGCCGTGGAGAGGTTCCCCTATGCCGGAGGGGAACATCCCAGCAAACGGGCGTATATCTGGCTAAAGCGCTGAAGAGAATAAACGATAAAATTGAGGTATGGAAAGAAAGATCGCGCCGGTCATCCACATTCGAAAACTCGGTGAACCCGATTCGGATTTTGAATACTGGCAGGGACAATCCTATGAAGCGCGCATCTCCGCGTTGGAGGAGATGCGGCAGGGTTATTATGCCTGGCTGGCTTTGAGACAGGGTAAACCGGAGGATGCCGGGCCGGGCATTCGTAAATTCTGCCGGGTCATAAAACTAATAGATTTGAATTCTGATAATTGACCTGTCCGGAATTGAGAAAGGGATACTCTATGAAAGTCAGGTATGGGATCATTGGTCTGGGTACCATTGCCAATAAATTCGCCGATGCAGTGAGCAGAATTGACTCAGCGGAGTTAATCTGTGTTGCCGCTCGGGATCAATCTCGCGCGGATGCTTTTGCCGTGAAATACCGGGTTAAGAAAGCCTATGGCAGCTATTCACGGCTGATCGAAGATAAGAACGTCGACATCATTTATATCGGAGTGACTCACAACTTCCACTACGATCTGGTGAAAGAATGCCTGAATAAAGGGAAAGCTGTGCTGTGTGAAAAACCACTGGTCCTTACCCGAAAGCAAGCGGAAGAGCTGGCGGAACTTTCACAGAAAAGCGGCATTCTTCTGATGGAAGCCATGTGGACTCGCTGCATGCCGGCATACCGCAAAGCGCAGGAGTGGGTGCGCGCCGGCAGGATCGGAGAGGTGAAATATATTTCCGCCAACTTCTGCTTCAAGGGAATGTATGATCCGCAGAGCCGCTGGTATAACCCAAAGCTGGCCGGAGGCAGCCTGTTCGATGTGGGTATTTATCCCATAGAATTCTGCACGGGTATTCTTGTGGAAAACCCCGGCGAAGTCACCGGCGTGGCGGAGATCGCGCCCAGCGGGGTGGATGAAGCGGCAGCCGTATCCATGCGTTTCCCGGGGGGCGCCCTGGCCAGTTTTTCCTGCGGTTTTACCGCGAATGTCATGGACGAAGCTGTCATCTATGGCACGGAAGGTAAGATCGTGCTGGAGAACTGTTTTGGACCAATGAAGGCTGAACTGTTCAACGCGCAGAAACGGCGGATCGAAAAGTTCGAGAAACGCGTGCCCAATGGCTTTATTTATGAGGTGGAACACTGTGCTAGCCTGTTCCAGGCGGACAAATTGCAGAGCGACCTGATCCCACTGGCAGATACGATTGCCTGCGCCGGAATATTTGATACCCTGCGGAAACAATGGGGATTGATCTGACCGTGTTTTATTGACTTTCTCCCCGGGTGTGATAGAATTTCGCCCAATATGCGTGAATTGAATCCGATTCTCCGATCCCGAAAGAGCCTGCCTACTTCCCTGAGAGAAGTACGGGATTTTTTGTTTGGGATGGCGGCCTGACCTCCGCCGGAGCATATGAACCACATGGATTAAACCAGACAGCCCTTCTTCTCGAAGGGCTGTTTTTTATACCTGTTTACATAATTGGGAGTGGACAGCGAAGTGAATAACAATACTGCAACACTGGTCTTACAGGATGGAACGATACTCGATGGGCAGGCCTTCGGCGCGGAGACTGATGCGGTATTCGAACTGGTTTTCAATACCAGTATGATGGGATACCAGGAGATCATCACCGATCCGTCGTACCGCGGGCAAGGGGTGCTATTCACGGCATCCCACATTGGTAATGTTGGAATTAATCTCGAAGATGACGAATCCGTGATGCCGCAGGTTTCGGCGGTGGTGGTCTGCCGATTGAGCCGGGCAGTATCCAACTGGCGGGCGTCAATGCCACTTTCCCAGTGGCTGGATACTGCTGGTGTTCCTGGCATCAGCGGGGTGGACACACGCTGGCTGACCCGCAGGCTGCGGGATGGAGGAACGCAGAAGGCCGCTCTTTCCACAAAAGGCACATCCCCTGAAACTCTTTTACAAATGGCGAGAGACTGGCCGGGATTGGACGGGCGCGACATGGTTGAGGAAGTCACCTGTACCCGTCCGTACACATGGCAGGCGGATGCAGGCAGCCGGTGGATCTCGCCTGCGCCTATATTCGACCGCCCGGTTTCCATTGCTGCCTACGACTTTGGAATCAAAGAGAACATCCTGCGTCATCTGGCTTCCAGCGGAGCACGGGTGGATATCTACCCGGCGGATACACCGGCCTCTGATGTGCTGGCGCACCACCCGGATGGCATTTTTCTTTCCAACGGTCCCGGTGATCCGGCCGGACTGCCCTATCTGGTGCAGACGGTAAAGGAACTCATGGACAGCGGTATACCGCTGTTCGGCATCTGCCTCGGGCATCAGTTGATCGGCCGCGCGCTGGGAGCAGAGACACGCCGCCTGAAATTCGGGCACCACGGCGGCAATCATCCGGTTCAACACCTGCCTACCGGACGTGTGTTGATCACGGCGCAAAACCATAACTACTGTGTGGTTCCCGAACAACTGGATGGTGGGAATGTGGAGATCACCTATCGAAGCCTGAATGATGATTCTCTGGAAGGTATCCGCCTGAAACACAAACCGGTGTTCAGTGTGCAATTTCACCCGGAAGCGGCGCCCGGTCCGCATGACGCGCACGATATTTTCGCCGAGTTTTTTGATCTGATCCACAATGGAGGCAGTCATGCCGGCGCGCACTGATATCAAGACGATCCTTATCCCCGGTTCGGGTGCCATCATCATCGGTCAGGCTGCCGAATTCGATTATTCGGGTACGCAGGCTGTCAAAGCGCTGCGTAAAGAAGGCTACCGGGTGGTGCTGGTGAATTCGAATCCTGCCACCATCATGACAGATCCGGAAATCGCCGACGCGACGTACATCGAACCGTTAACCGCGGAATCGCTGGAAGCCATCATCGCCAATGAAAAGCCGGATGTGATGCTGCCGGTGATTGGTGGACAGACCGGTTTAAACCTGGCACTGGAACTCAGTGAAAATGGAGTGCTCGAGAAGTACGGCGTACAACTCATCGGCGCCAACCTGGCCGCCATCAAAGCCGCCGAAGACCGCCTGTCATTCCGCGAGACCATGCAGAAAGCCGGGATCCCCATCCCGCGGGGCGGCGCGGCGCATTCCCTGCAGGAAGCCGAAGCGCTGGTAAGCGGTATCGGCTACCCGCTTCTGGTGCGAGCCTCCTTCGCACTGGGTGGCAGCGGCGCTTCATGGGTCAACACACCGGAAGAATTGCCAGAAGCTGTGCGCAAAGCCACATCCGAGTCGCCCATTGGCCAGGCCTGGATCGAAGAGAACCTGACCGGTTGGAAGGAATACGAACTGGAAGTGATGCGCGATAAAGCCGATAATTTCGTGGTCATCTGCACCATCGAAAATGTGGATCCCATGGGTATCCATACGGGCGACAGCATCACTGTAGCTCCGGCGCAGACCCTCACCGACCGCGAGTATCAGATCCTGCGTGATCTGGCGCACCGCGTGTTGACGGCTGTTGGTGTGGAAACCGGCGGTTCGAACGTGCAATTTGCCGTAAATCCGACTGACGGACGGGTGGTGGTCATTGAAATGAATCCACGGGTCAGCCGCTCATCTGCGCTGGCATCCAAGGCCACCGGTTTCCCCATTGCCAAACTGGCCGCGCTGCTGGCTGTGGGCTACACTCTGGATGAGATCACCAACGATATCACCCGGCAGACCAGAGCCGCTTTCGAACCATCGCTGGATTATGTGGTGGTCAAAATACCGCGCTGGGCGTTCGAGAAATTCCCAGGGGTCGATCCTACCCTTGGCCCGCAGATGAAATCCGTCGGTGAGGTGATGGCTCTGGGTCGCACTTTCCCTGAGGCGTTGAACAAGGCTGTCCAATCTCTGGAGATCGGCGCGGACAGCCTGAATGGAAAACAGGCAGATACAGAAGATAACACCGATCTGTCCAGTCCCACGGCTGACCGTCTTTTCCGGATTTACCGCGCGGTGAAACAGGGATCGCCCTTGGAAGAGATCAGCCGGTCCAGCGGATATGACCTGTGGTTTCTGGCCGAACTGGCCGAGATTGCCCGCATGGAAAAACAGCTTGCCGGAATGGAACTGCATGACGCCGGATTTGCCATCCGGCTGCGCGAAGCCAAGCGTATGGGTTTCGCCGACAGTCACATCGCCCGGCTGGTAAATCGGAAAACCGCCGAAATTCGTACCTTCCGCAAGCAGGCTGCCATCCTTCCCACTTTTCAGAGGGTGGATACCTGCGCGGCGGAATTTTCTGCCGAAACACCCTACCTGTACAGCGCCTATGAACGCGAAGACGAAGCCTGCCCGACCCGCCGGCAGAAAATCCTCATCCTGGGCAGCGGACCGAATCGCATCGGTCAGGGGATCGAGTTCGATTACTGCTGCTGTCAGGCGGCTTTCGCCCTGTCAAAGATGGGCTTCGAGACCATTATGTACAACTGCAATCCCGAGACGGTTTCCACCGACTATGACACGGCAGACCGGTTGTACTTTGAACCGCTGACCCTGGAACACGTGTTGAATGTGGTGGATCGAGAGCAGCCGGTGGGTGTGATCGTGCAGTTCGGCGGGCAGACCCCGTTGAATCTGGCGGCCGGCCTGGAAGCGGCCGGGGTTAATATCCTGGGCACGTCGCCGCAATCCATCCGCCTGTCAGAAGACCGCGAGGAATTTGCCAGGTTGCTGAACAGATTGGAAATTCCCCAGCCCGAGAACGGGATCACCCGTTCTTTCGAGGAAGCCCGCCGGGTGGCGTCAGAGATCGGCTACCCGGTGCTGGTCAGGCCGTCCTTCGTGCTTGGCGGACGGGCTATGGCCATTGTGGAGAACGAAGCCAGCCTGGAAGGTTTCATCAAAGCGGCCATTGAAGCCGCTCCCGGCCAGCCGATTCTGGTGGATAAGTTCATGGAGGACGCCTTCGAAATCGATGTGGACGCCCTGTCAGACGGTCAATCTGTGGTGATCGGCGCCGTGATGCAGCATATCGAAGAAGCCGGAGTGCATTCCGGTGATGCGGCGTGTGTGCTGCCGCCATACAAGGTCAGCACCTACCACCAGGGGATCATGCGCGAATACACCGAACAGCTTGGGCTGGCGCTGGGTGTGCGCGGCCTGATGAATGTGCAGTTTGCCCTGAAAGATGAGATGGTCTATGTGCTGGAAGTGAATCCGCGCGCCTCACGCACCGTGCCTTTCGCCAGCAAAGCCACCGGACTGAACCTGGCGTACACCGCCGCACAGGTGATGGCCGGCCGCCGTCTGACCGAGATCGGTGTGATGGAAGAACCGCGGGTGGATGGTTTCTTTGTCAAAGAAGCCGTGCTGCCCTTCAAAAAATTGCCCGGTTCCAGCATTCTGCTGGGGCCTGAAATGCGATCCACCGGCGAGGTGATGGGGCATGCCGCCCATTTCGGGCATGCCTTTGCCAAATCGCAGATCGCCGCCGGAACCAGCCTGCCCGAAAGCGGAACCGTTTTGATCAGTGTGAACGATTATGACAAGAGTGCCGGGTTGAAACTGGCGCGCGATCTGTACCGCATGGGCTTCCAGCTTATGGCCACGGCCGGAACGGCAGCCTTCTTCGAAAAGGTAGGCCTGCCGGTTCAAACCATATACAAAATCTCCGAAGGTTCACCCAACACAGTTGACCTGATCCGTTCGAGTCAGGTACAGTTAATTATCAACACACCGTTGGGACCGCATTCCCACACCGATGGCGCAGAGATCCGTTCGGCGGCGGTGACCATGAACGTACCACTGTTGACCACCTTATCCGCCGCCGCGGCAGCCGTGGCGGCCATCAAAGCGCTACGCCAGAAGGAATTGCGCTACCGCAGCCTGCAGGAGCATTTCAGGAAAGCGCCCGCCGCGTAGTTGTGAGAGGAGTGATGATGGAAAACACCCGAACCGGTACAATGACAGTCGATGTTTACATCGCCGGCTTCCCGGAAGATATCCGGCTCAAACTGCAGGAAATCCGCCGGGTGATCCATGAGACGGCGCCGCAGGCGACCGAGAAGATCAGCTACCAGATGCCCACCTTCTACCTGAACGGCAACCTGGTGCATTTTGCCGCCTTCAAGAACCATATCGGATTCTTCCCCGCGCCCACCGGATTGGAGGCTTTCAAAGAAGAGATCGCGGCGTATCCGAATTCTAAGGGCGGGGTGCAGTTTCCCTATGACCGGCCTATTCCCTTCGATCTGATCCGCCGGATCGTGGAATTTCGAGCGGCAGAGAACTTGAAAAAGTCCGGAAAAAGCTGACCTGCTTAAATTCGTGTGGTTTATGGAAATTCAAGGTACAAACCTGGCAGTCTGGAAGCAAGCGATTTATTCCCTGATTTTACTTAAGGTTACTGCCAGCCTCCGGATGCCCTCTTCGATCTCCTGCGGGGTGTGGGTGGCGAAGTTCAGGCGGAGATTCGGTTTGCCTTCCTCCGGGTCGGGGAAGTAACGCGTGCCCGGAGAAAATTCCACGCCGTTCTGCATGGCCAGCGGCAGCAGGTCCAGGCAAGACATATCTTCAGGTAGGCGCAGCCACAGGAAAAGACCGCCGTGGGGGACATCAAATGAAACCGAAGGCGGCAGATAGCGCCGGAGGGCTGCGACCATGGCATCCCGGCGTTTGCGATACAGGCGGGTGGAGCGCCGTAGATGCGCCTGGTAACGGCCCACCGTCACGTATCTGTCTAGTACGCGTTGCATCAGGTTGGAGGTGGCCAGGTCCTGCACCCATTTTTGCCGCACCAGCCGTTCGAAGATCGGTCCCCGCGCCAGCAGATAACCAATGCGCAGACCGGGCATCAGCATCTTGGAGAACGTGCCGATATAGATCACCTGTCCGTTCTTGTCCAGCGATTTAATGGCAGGCAGAGCGCGCCCTTCAAAACGCAGGTCGCTGACAAAATCATCTTCCAAAATCGGCACGTTGTAACAGCTGGCCAGTTCCAACAGCAGCCGGCGGCGTGGTGCGCTCAGGCACATCCCGCCGGGGTTCTGGAAGACCGGTATGCTATAGATCATCCGCGGATGATACTGCTGCAGCACAGGTTCGAGTTGTTCGACCTGCATACCCTGCCTGTCAACCGGAATACCGATGATCTTCAATCGCAGCGCTCGGAATAATTCCAGGGCGAAATTATAGGTGGGTTTTTCGACGATCACGACATCGCCCGGTTTGAGCAGAGTCTGGCATACCAGTGACAATCCCTGCTGCGAACCGGCGGTGATCAACACTTCTTCCGGCCGTGACTGGATACCCTGGCTGGCCAGTATTTGCGAAATCGTCTTTCGCAGCGGGTAATACCCGGCATGCAGTCCGCCGTATTCCAGCGCGGTTGTCCCGTCGCTTTCCAATACGTCACGTATCGTGTGGGTGAAATCCTTCAGCGGAAAAGCGCGCGGATCCCCCACACCGATGAAGGAAATTAAGTCATCCCGGATGGGCGCGGCAGGCGTAACTTCAACCGGTTCCTGTATTTCTTCGGTGGCTTCCAACTGCCAGAACGGCCAATTGGCGGGAACAGCCGTACTTGGAGTTTTATCTTCAGGAAAGAGGGAAGCGACAAACGTGCCGCTGCCTTCCCGCGTGTAGATCAGGCCGTCGCTTTCGAGGTTGGCATAGGCGTTCTTTACGGTGATGCGGCTGACGCCCAGTTCATCAGCGAGATCACGTGTCGAAGGGATCTTTACATCAGGCGGCAGCCCGCCGGTGTGGATGTTTTCCCGAAACCAGTCTTCGATCTGTCGGTAGAGTGGGGTTCTGCTCTGAGGATCCAATGGTATGCGCATGCAGATATTGTATCATTTTATGATATCCACATAGAGAAAAGGCAATGTGGAATTAAAATATTGAGCATTAAGTGGTGCTATATATAAACCCACATTATCTCTACAATAATGCCGGTATTAACAGACAAACCGGAAAGGATTACAGCTATGAGCAAGGATTTTTATCGAACACTGGGACGGTCGGGAATAAAAGTCAGCCCGATGGGAATGGGCTGCTGGGCAATCGGGGGAACATGGACATTGAACGGCATACCAGCTGGCTGGAGCGGTGTGGACGATGCCGAGTCGCTGCGCGCTTTGCGCCGTGCTTATGACCTGGGGGTGAACTTTTTCGATACGGCCGCCACATACGGCGCCGGCCACAGTGAGCGTCTGCTTGGAGAAGCCTTCAAGGATTGCCGCGATAAAGTAGTTATTTCTACTAAGTTCGGATATATCATCGATGAAGCCAACCATGAGGTGCGGCATTATGATGAGAAGGAAGAGACCAGTAACGTCGCCGGCCGATTAATGAAGGATGTGGAAGACAGCCTGCGCAGGTTGGACACAGATTACATCGATGTGTATCACCTGCATGTCTGGGGATTGGAGATCGATCGCGCTCTGGAAGCACAGGATGTGCTGGAAAGGCTGGTGGCGCAGGGAAAAGTGCGCACTTATGGCTGGAGCACCGACCGCCTGGATGCCATCCAGGCGTTTTCCACCTCGCCGCACTGCGGCGTAGTCCAACAGCAACTGAGCGTGCTGGACGGCAATATGGAGATTCTGAAATTGTGCGAGGAGTGGAATCTGGCCAGCCTCAACCGCGGTCCGCTGGGAATGGGTTTGTTGACCGGCAAATTCACGCCCGCCACTACATTCGACCGAGCGGATGTTCGCCACCATGCCGACTGGCATCCCGGATTCAAGGATGGCAAACCCACGCAGGACTGGCTGGATAAACTGGCCTCTATCCGCGATATTTTGACCACCGGCGGCCGCACGCTGGCCCAGGGTGCCCTGGCCTGGATCTGGGCACGCAGTGAAAATACAATCCCCATCCCGGGATTCAAGAACACCGCCCAGGTGGAAGAAAATTGCATGGCCATGCCGTTCGGCCCGTTGAATCCCGACCAGATGAAGGAGATCGACCGGATTCTCGGGCGGGAGTAGAAGAATACCTGCGGGGGATAATCCGAGTATGGTCAACAGCCCTGTTCTCTATAAATGGACAGGGCTGTTGATTAATTTCGGGGATCTTTCTTATATAATCCTGTTGAAAGGATCGTAACCTCACTTATGAATGAACCTGATCCCCGCCTGCTGCCGCTGCTGGAAAAATTGAAAGCGCTGGAAAGTGAATACCCTTACAGTGCGCTGCTGATCAATGTGCCCGGCGGTGAAGACACAGAACAGCTCTTCCAGGAGTTGTGTAAGCTTGCCCTGCATGACCCCTCCGGGAAAGAACGGCTTTTGATTAAAAAAGCCATTGATGGAAAACAGGGTTTGTTGAGCTGCTTTCTGGGATATATGTACACCGCTGCTGAAAAAATGCGCGAGACGCGGGATATCCGCTGGCTGGAGATCGGGCTGGGAGCATACATTTTACAGGATGGTTATCCGGACTGGCGGGATACCATCCTGGCTCAGGCGGAATTATATGTCACGGCTGAGGAAGTCGGCCTGGATCCGCGCCCGGTTTTCGCCCTGATCGGCTATGATGAGAAAGCTGATTTTGGCAACCACCCGGTGGTGCGCGAACGCCGCGGGCGCCACTGGTAAGTATCCATCTTTTGCCTGAATGTCTATGGTTTCAGAGGCAGCACCAGATAGATATCCAGAGCAGCCGAAAGAAGCAGCACATAGGGCAGGTACCGGTGAATCTGGTGCACCAGGGGCGGTATGGGATTCCCGGTACTCAACAGACCGCCCGTGGCGATCAATGCCAGAAATAACAGACCGGCCAGCAGGCTTATCCCGAGTTCAAATGGGGATAACGGCGTGACTCGGTGAATCTGCAGGATGGTCACGATCAGAAAAATCAGGGTTGCCAGAGACACCAGCTTATGAATCGTGAGAAGGACGGTATTGAGGGGTTTGCCCGTGCGGCTCAGCCACAGACCAGACAGGATCATGCCGACCAGTAGGATGCCTGTGATAACGAATTTTTTATCCATGTGAACTCCAAACAAAAAAATTTATAGGATTTCAGGTGAGAGTAAGACTAGATTCCCGGTTACCCGGCCGCTTTCAAGACGGGCGTTAGCTTCCGGCGCGTCCAAGATGGCGTATCGGTGTTCGATCACCGGCTTGATCTTTCCGGCAGCGAGAAGCGAGAACAGGATTTCCCAGTCTTCAAGGAAAGGCCGGCGGTTGAACACGGAAAAACTGGTGCCGTAGAGCTTGACGGTCTTTCCATTGAAACGAAGATTGGTTGTCAGTGTTTTTCCCAGAAGCCGTAAAAGATGAGAAAAACCAAGTGGATTTCCGTATTCCACCAACACGCCACCCTTTCCAAGGACAGATAATCCGCGATTATAGTAATCGCCGCCCATTCCATCAGCCACAACATCGATCCCGCCCGGTTCCAGTTGCCGGAGTACTTCGACAAAATCCTGCGTGTGATAATCGATGGGTGCCGCACCGTATTCCTCAAGAATGGCATGTTTGCTCTTCGAGGCCAGACCGTACATTTTCAATCCAGCCAGTTTACCAAGTTGAAGCAAAGCCGTGCCAATACCCCCGCTCGCGCCGATGATCAAGAGGCTGCTTCCGGAAGTGACCCTGGCCGATCGGTGCAATACCTGGTAGGCGACCATGTAATTCAATATTAAGACCGCCGCGTCAGCCGCGTCGATGCCCGATGGTACAGGGATCAATTGATTCTTTTTGAGAAAAATGTATTCCGAGTAGCCGCCGATCACCGTCAGAGCGGCCACCCGGTCGCCAGCCCGAAAGGTGGACCTTCGTTCACCATCACCGACCGCGTCGATTACCCCGATGACGGCGTATCCGGGTGTGAAGGGGATCCTGGGAGGATAAGGACTCAGACCATAGCGCGCCTGCACATCCGGCAGGCACACCGGCACAGCCTGGATCTTGATGCGAAATTCATCTCTGGAAGGTTCCCTCAATTCAAAGTCCTGGATTTGAAGGACTTGCGGACCGCCGATTTTTACTGCCACAACACGTTTGTATTTCATTTTTTCCTTTATTTAAATGCACTATTTGATTCTGATACCGTCCCAGAATATCTCGAAACCCTGTTGGATGGTTTCATCCACCAGCCGGGGATCAGTCTTTGTTCGCAGATAATTCATGACGGCCACAATATCTTGAAAGAGGAATCCACCTATCAGGTCGGCCGGAAAAGGTTTCAGCAAATTTTGCTCGAGTCCCTTTTGCACGGCTTCATAATAAAAAAGAAACGTTTCGCCGGTTTTTCTCGTGGTTTCTTCGGTGATGTAGACCGAATCTCGGATTTGCTGTGTGTACGCATAGGCCTCCGGGTTTTCCAGAAGCCAGCGGATGGAACTGTCCCAGACAATGTGAAACATGTCTTTTACCGGAAGGGAGGGGGTTATTCTTCCATAGATGGTTTCCGCTTCTTCCCGGGCGATCCACACAGCCAGTTCGTTGATCAGGTCATTCTTGGTGGGAAAGTATAGAAAAAGGGTGCCGGCGGCTGTGCCCGCCACGCGGGCGATCTCAGCGGTGGAGGTGTTCTGGATTCCATTGGCGGCAAACAATTTCAAAGCTGCTGCCAGAAATTTTTCCCGCTTTTCGTTGCTAAGTTCTCGGTTCATAGGAAACTCTCTATAAGAAATCAAATGACTGACTAGACACTCATTATAGCAGAGATTATTCTCCTGTCAATAGAATCCGCTGATTTCCTTTTTAGAGGATCACCTCATCCGCCCGGCTACCGGATGGTCTTTTTTCAACTGAAGAAGATCCCACAGATTGCCGTACAAATCTGCGAACACCGCCACCATCCCATAGTCAGCCTGTTTGGGCGGGCGAACAAATGTGATCCCTTTCGCCAGCATAGCCTGGTAATCCCGCCAGAAATCATCCGTGTTAAGGAACAGGAAAACCCGCCCGCCGGTCTGGTTGCCGATAAAGGGTTCCTGCTCCGGTTTTGACGCCCTGGCCAACAGCAGGGTTGTACCGCTGCCTCCGGGCGGCGCGACGACCACCCAGCGTTTGTCCTGCTCGGGCTGGTAGGTATCTTCGATCAACTCGAAATTGAGTTTATTGATATAAAAATCCAGCGCTTCATCATAGTCCCTGACTACCAGCGCGATATGGACAATGGATTGTTTCATACCCTCTCCCGCCATGCCTTCATCAATCTACAATTTTTTCGACGACCAACCCATTGTATTCCTATTGTAAAGGCTCGGACCAACCGAATAAGAACGGGTAAAATAATTCCCTGAAAGGGTGGGTAATCAATCCAATGAAGTATCCAATCCTAGCAGTATTCCTCACATTTTTGCTCCTACTCAGTGGCTGCGCGGCTCCAGCACAATCCCACCTGCCTGATCAGGCAGGTGCATCGATCATTTTGTCACTGGCGGGAGACGACTTTGCCTCTCTGGCGCAGGAGATCGGTAAGAATGAAGGTCTTCAGGTCTATACCACCTGGGAAGAGGCGCTCAGCCGGTATCCTGAAACCATCCTGTGGGTTGCTTCACCCGCCCAGCTTTCCGATGCCCGGATGATCGAAGCCGGTCTGGCCTTGAAATCACACGGCATGCTGCCGTCCATCGGGCTTATCAGTGGAAAAACTCAGGCTGACGCGCGCGCCCTCTGGCTGCGAGGTCGTCAGGTCACAAACGATTGGGCGAAGAACCCTCCTGGACGTTTCTTTGCTGCCAACGGGGAATTCTCGACGGCCGGCATCACCGGTGCGCAATTGACCACATTCCACGCCGGCATGGATCAAACCGTTCCCATGGATCTGGCAGTATTAACCGGAGCACTGCAACAGGCGGATTATCTGACATTTACCGGACACGGCAGTGACAATTACTGGCGGCTTGATGCGGAAACGCGTTTACTGACGGCCGACCTGCCTAACCTGCCGCCGCTTGTGGCCACCTCCAATGGCTGCCAGACGATGCGGCCCTGGGAGGAGGATTCGATTGCCATTGGATTCAGTGAGAAAGGAGCGGCGGTATACGGTGGTTTTGTGTACAGCCCGCTGGAAGGTTTCATGACCGGCGGCTTTCAGGATCTGCCGCTGCGTTATTCCTGGCCGGGTTTCACCATCGGGCATATCGCAGCACTGCAGAACCGGGGGACCAGACAGGGATTTGCCGCTTTTCCTTTTTATTATCTGCTGGGAGATCCGCGTCTGGCGTTTCAACCCTCACCACCGTATACATTGCTCAGCGATGAAGAAAAAATCGGAACCCGGATTCTGACATACTACAGCAACTCGCAGGGTTTCCTCCCGGTGCGGGTGACAGACGGCGCGAAATATCACTATGTTGATGTGCCCGGTGTCGCCGATACCGCCGACGGCGATCCCTTCTTCAACTCCGACATCCAGGCTGGCAGTTTGAACCGTGACAAATTCGTCCTCTTCCGGCATGCTGGCGGTGAATTTACTCTGCGATTGCGCGAAAATCCGCCCATCTACTGGTGGCCGGCACGTGTTTTGTTGGCATCTTTTGATCATCTGACTCTGTTCACACCCATGAATGGAGGCGGTTGGCTGGTTGCGTTTGCGGGCCTGCTTTCTACCGGGATCGCGTTTCTGCGCTGGAATTCCAGACGAAAACTGGGGGAAAGCGCCAACCGGCATATGCTGATGATTTCTCTGTTCACCGGATTGGTCATCACTTTGTGCCTGGGAATCTATCAGATACGGCGTCTGCCGGAGGTTTCCATCAACACAAAACCTCTGTCGGTCGATATCCCGTGGCTGGCAGGTGTTTTTCTGTTTTCAGCCAGTGGTACCACCCTGTATCTCCTGGCGCGGAAATGGCCGGGGAGACTACTGGCGGTACTGATTGCTGTATTTCCAGCCCTACTGCCGGTTGTATTCAGCCTGCTGTCGGTGGGCGGAATAAACCTGCTCATCGCACAGAGGATTGGTGCTCCGGTGTATTCCTATCAACTGGCGGGACTGCCATTTATCGCGGGCTGTGTCTGGTTTCTGTTGTTATGGTTATGGCTGCGTTTCGGAAAACGGTATCTGGAAGACGGGGAACACAACCTGCAAATTCCATAATCAATCCCAAAAAGGGAAAACGGCTCGCTATTCAGGTAAATCTGGACAATTGATCGATATGTTAAATATGTCCTTGACATGACTCAGTAAGAATAGTAAGATATATCTTGTATACAAGATATACACACTTGGAGAAGTGGACGATGGAAAGACCTGATAATAAACGATTTTATGGAGCGATCACAGTAAGTGACCGCGGGCAGATTGTGATCCCGGCAGAGGCACGTCGGGAATTCAATATCAACGTGGGAGACAAATTGCTCGTTTTGGGCGATCTGGATCAGGGATTAGCACTGATTAAAGCGTCTTCTCTGCTGGAAAAGCGGCCGGGATTGTTCTCTGTGCTGCATGGAGATTCTGATTCACTGGAGGGGAATGAAAATGAATAATCTTACCTGGAAGATCCTCATTCCTCTGGCGGCCGGCATCGGCGCCACTGCCTGCGCACTGGCTGTCATCAGCTTCAGTGGTATTCAAAATATCGGGTTGTTGATCCTGGCTGCTTCTCTGGCCGGGGTGCTGGGCAACCGGATCTTCACTTGGCTGGGCAATTATTCGCGTGATTTGCAAAAGCGGCTGCTGCGCCCCTGCACCGGTGAAACCGTTTTCTCCTTTCTGCGCCTGCCGGTAAAGGGTGATGAAGCGGTGCAGGCTGGGGGTAAGGGAAAATCCCTGGCACACCTCTTTCAGGAAGGCTTTCCTGTACCGGATGGTTGTGTTCTACTGCCGGATTCTTTCGCCGGTGATGATCTGACGGCGGAAGGCTGGTCTCAGGTGCAAAAGGAATTATCCCGCCTGCGCAGAGGAAGAGAGACTGCCTTTGCCGTCCGTTCGTCCGCGCTGCAGGAGGATTCAGAACTCGCTTCATTCGCCGGTGAATTCGAGAGCGTGCTGAACGTGCGATCTGATGAGGAAATATATGCCGCCGTCAAAGAAGTGCTGCGATCACGCCACAGTGAGCGGGTGAGCAGTTACACCCGAGCGCAACAAATGGAAGAAGGAGAACATGCCATCGCGATCGTCATCCAGCGCATGGTGAATCCGGATTTTGCCGGTGTTCTTTTCACGGTCGATCCATTATCCGGGAACCTTTCTCAAATGACCGGCAACTATGTGCCCGGGTTGGGCGAAAAGCTGGTATCAGGTCAGGTTTCAGCGCAGACTTTCACCATCGACCGGCCGAAGGGTGTCTATAACGGTCCGGAAGAAATGCGGAAAACCGCGAAAAGCCTGCATCAAATTGCGCATGGTATCGAGGATGAACTGCGAGGACCGCAAGATATTGAATGGGGAGTGCACGGCGGGAAAGTTTTCATTTTACAGTCACGTCCCATCACCACGCTAAATGCTTATGATCCGGTGAACGCCGTGTGGAACGATTCACGGAAAGGCCATTTCTTATGGTCGGCCACCAATCTGATGGAAGCCAGCCCGAATGTTTTAACTCCGTTCACCGCTTCCATGCTGCATTACCTGACCGGGAAAGGAGGGCCAAGCCTGATTGTCAAGAATTATCCCCTGAACGGGATCATCGGCGGACGTTTTTATGCCAATATATCCGTTCAGGTGTCAGCCTTCATGCGCCTGTTCAAAGGTGACACCCGCCGAACCTATCGTGAGATGGCCGGTTGGTGGGGTGACGTGCCGCAGGAAGTGGATATCCCCGTTATTCCCCTGATGGGGTATGAGTGGTGGAGGGACATATTCCCGGGACTCATAAAATCCATCGGACAGTTCAAGACCTACCGCCAGAAGGCGCCGGCCTTTCTGGCGGAGAACCGGCAGAAGTGCGCCGAATTGAAAGAAAAAGTACAACAGGCTTCCTCCGGGCTGGAATTGTTGAATCTCTGGAACGGCAGCATCTTTCCGCGTTATCGTGATTCGTTTCTGTACATTGTGGCAGCAGGTTCGGACGCCCAGGTAAGGTTGGAACAGGAACTGCGCCGGCTGGTTGGGGCAGAGGATGCCAACGCACTGTTGTCCAATCTCGGAGGTGCATCTACACGGCTGGAGAGTCTGGGGCCGATGGCCGGACTGGCGGAGGTGTTATCCGGCCAGATAACCCGGCAGGAATATTTAGATAAGTATGGACACCGGGGAGTCAATGAGGGTGAATGTGCCTGGCCGCGGCCTTTGGAAGATGCCGGTTGGCTCGACAGGCGGCTGGAAGAGTGGAAGCGTTCGCCGGTAGATGTGAATGCCATGCTGGCCCGACAGCATGCGGCGTATGAGGAAGCCTGGCAGCGTTTCTGTGTCAGGTTCCCGGGGAAGGCGCGTTCTATGCAAAAGCGATTATCGCAGGCCGCCGAATCCGCCCGTTTGCGGGAAAGCGTGCGTTCCGAGGCCACACGCGG
>JAAZMZ010000023.1 GCA_012798535.1 Leptolinea sp. | reverse complement strand
TACATAATATTAACAACTCGGGGTTCAAATGTCGATATTGCAGGATTGAAACCTTTGCTTGAAACGCAGGCGGCGTTTATCGGTGTAATTGGATCAAAAAGGCGTTGGTCTTTTACAAAGGAAGGTCTTCTCGAACAGGGTGTGGATCTGAAAAAACTGGAAAAAGTTCATTCTCCACTCGGGTTGGAATTACAGGCAGAAACACCGGAAGAGATCGCGGTTTCCATCATGGCTGAGATCATCATGTTGCGAAACGGCGGTACAGGGAAATCTATGAAGGGGTAATAAAGGAGCTTCTATGTGGCAAGAATATATTAATGCTGATTCGATTGACCAGGCAGTCGAAGCCCTGGCAGAAGCTGGTGGAAAAGCTAGAATCGTTGCCGGTGCCACAGATATTATTCTGGAGATGGAACGCGGTGTCAGAAAGGGTATCCAGACACTTATTGATGTAACACGAATTAGTGGACTGGATGTGATTGCCATGGATGAGAATGGCGTAATCCATATCGGGCCGCTGGTTTCCCATAATGATTGTGTCAAATCGGATTTATTGAAAAAGTACGCTCTTCCACTTGTTCTGGCCTGCTGGCAGGTCGGTTCGCCCCAGATTCGCAACCGGGGAACCATTGCCGGAAATCTGATCACAGCATCGCCGGCCAATGACACCATTTCTCCGTTGATAGCTCTGGATGCCAGTCTTGTTCTCATCAGCAAGCGGGGAATCCGAACTGTAAAATTGAAGGATTTTTACACCGGGGTAAGAAAGACGGTTATGGAACCGGACGAAATCCTTATGGATATAAATTTTCCGGCAATGAAGCCGGATCAAAATGGGATTTATATAAAAAATGCACTGCGTCGCGCCCAGGCTATTTCGGTGGTGAATGCTACCGTGATACTTGACATGGAGGGGAAAAAGATCAGACAAGCTGTTATCACACTGGGTGCGGTGGCTCCGGTAATTATCCATGCGGCGGAAGCAGAAGATTATCTTAAGGGGAAAGAATTAACTCCAGAAATGATCACCGAAGCGTCAAGGCTGGCGGGAGAAGCGGCACGGCCGATCAATGATCTGCGTGGTTCTGCGGTATACCGCACCTATATCGTGGGAATATTGGTGAAACAGGCGCTGGAAAGGATCAAGGAAGGATCCACAGAATATGGTCTGCTTGAAAATCCTCCCGTTTTGCAACACCATGAAAATAACAGAAAAAATGTCAAGTTTGCCGGAAAGATAACTGACAATACGCCAATTATCACAACAATAAATGGGCAAAAATTTGTTATTAAGAGTGGACAATCAAAAACATTGCTTCGTTTTTTACGTGAAGATGTTGGATTGACAGGCACAAAAGAAGGATGTGATGAAGGTGAGTGTGGTGCATGTACCATTTATTTGGATGGAGAAGCTGTAATGGCCTGCATGGTTCCTGCTCCACGGGCTCACGGTGCGGAGATCACCACCATTGAAGGTATGGCTAGAGGAAATGATCTTCACCCTGTTCAACTTGCCTTTATTGAAGAGGGCGCTGTTCAATGTGGATACTGTACTCCTGGTTTTATCATGTCTTCCGCGAAACTACTAGAAGAAAATCCAAACCCGACAGAAATTGAAATTAAGCATGCTCTGACCG
Source organism: Leptolinea sp. (assembly GCA_012798535.1). Taxonomy (GTDB): domain Bacteria; phylum Chloroflexota; class Anaerolineae; order Anaerolineales; family Anaerolineaceae; genus Leptolinea. The sequence goes on along the minus strand of JAAZMZ010000023.1, from coordinate 155,706 downwards.
GAAACCTGTGCCGCTGTACTGGTTATTACAAGATCATTCGAGCTGTGGAGAATGCCGCAAGAAAGATGCAGGCAAAATGAGTAAATACGAATCCTATAACACGCGTAGACAAAAACCAAAATCTCGAGAAATACATCCAATCTGGAGGGGAATTGGATTCGCTATGGGAATTCTCATTCCAATTCTGTCATACATCGGAATGCTGATCATTCTGGATGAAAATTCAAAACGCGGATGGTTTCGGATCCCAGCAGATTTGATATCGCCCTATATTGAACCCTATCTATATGTAAAAGCGATCATCACTCTTGTACTGATGTTCATTTTTTACGCGATATTTTTGCTCCTGACCGCAATAATCACCCGAATACTTGCCCCCCCGCGATATGGATTATATGACGTTCCTCCGCAGACATTCCGGGGGAAAAGGAAATCCAGGTAATTCAGGTAATCAATACAAGATCGTTACCAAAGAGGAAAGCCGGATGAATAAAAGCATTGGAAAATCCATACAGAGAATCGATGCTACTGCAAAAGTTAAAGGCGAAGCTTTGTATCCCGGGGATATCCATTTGGATAACCAGGCCTACATGAAAGTTCTTTTTTCGGGAAAACCGCATGCCATTATCAAGAGTATCGATACCGAAAAAGCAGAAAACTATCCAGGAGTTCTGGCTGTCATCACAGCAAAAGATGTTCCGGCGAATGAATACGGTCTCGGAGTAAAGGATCAACCGGTACTGTGCGGGACTGGATCAAACCATCCTTATGCTGATCATGTGCGATTTGCCGCGGATCATGTAGCGTTGGTAATTGCAGATACTGAAGAAATTGCGGAATCTGCCATGAAATTGATAAAAATTGAATTTGAAGAGCTGCCTGTTCTCACTAATATTTTCGAAGCAGAAAAACCGGATGCCATAAAAATCCATCCTGAAAAAGAAAGTAATATATTCAGCCGGTATCGAATTCGTAAAGGTGATGTTGAATCTGCTTTTAAACAGGCAGCCGTGATCATTGAAGATGATTATGTCACTCCGGCACAGGAACACGCGTATCTACAACCAGAAGCCGGTATCAGTTATATTGATGATGAGGGTCGGATTGTTGTTGTAGTCGGTGGACAATGGACTCATGAGGATAGAGAACAAATTGCCCATGCTTTATGTCTTCCCGAAGAAAAAATCAGAGTGATTTACCCGGCCATAGGTGGAGCTTTTGGAGGCCGTGAAGATATGTCGGTTCAGATCATTTTAGCGCTGGGCGCGATGGTACTTCATCAACGCGGTATCGATCGCCCGGTAAAGATTATATGGTCACGCGAGGAATCGATAATCGGACACCATAAACGGCATCCTTATTTTTTGCATGCACGCTGGGGAGCGACCAGGGAAGGCAAAGTGATTGCAGCCGAAGTGACAATCAAAACAGACGCCGGAGCGTATGTCTACACATCTCCAAAAGTTCTGGGGAATGCGACATTAATGTGTACCGGACCTTATGAAATTCCAAACGTCAAAGTTGATTCCTATGCTGTTTTCACAAACAACATACCCAACGGAGCCTTCAGGGGTTTTGGCGGGCCGCAGGGTGCTTTTGAAGCGGAATGTCAAATGAATAAACTGGCTGAAGCACTGGGTATGGATCCTGTGGAAATTCGTTTTCGTAATCTACTGAATGAAGGTTCAGTCTTATCAGTGGGTACACCCGTTCCAAAAGGTGTCAGTATCCGGCAGGTGGTTGAAAAAACTGCGCTTTCTGCCGGATGGCAATTTACGAACCATCATTGGGAACGTGTGACCGGACAGTTTTCAAAGGTTGGAAAGAGAGATCGATTAAAGCGAGGATATGGCTTTGCCTGTGCATATAAAAATGTCGGTTTCTCATTTGGAGCCCCGGAACAATGCACGGCAACAATTGAATTGCATGGAGACACAGTAATCCAAAAGGCAATTTTAAAGCACAGTGGAGCAGAAGTTGGACAGGGAGCGCACACCGTATTTGTTCAGATGGCAGCGGAATCACTCGATTTGCCCATACAAAAGATCGAGTTGATTGCTTCAGACACTGCCTATACCGAGAATTCAGGAAGTGTGTCGGCTTCACGAATGACGTTTATGGCCGGAAATTCTATTCGGGGAGCTGCCAGAGAAGCACTGGAGAAGTGGAAAAATGAAGAGCGGCCTGCCATCGCTACATATACCTACCGTCCACCTAAAACCACACCCTATGATCCTGAAACCGGGAAATCAGAGCCGAATTTTTCATATGGATATGTTGCCGAGGTTGTTGAGCTCGAAGTGGATACCGAAACCGGTCAGATCGAACTATTAAACATCATATGTGGAGATGATGTAGGAAGAGCGATAAATCCACAACTGGTTGAGGGGCAGGTGGAAGGTGCCCTGATCCAGGCCTCAGGATATGCGATTCTGGAAAACTTCATTCAAACAAATGGACTGGTTCAAACTCGGAATTTTTCCACATACCTTATACCGACTATCCTGGATATTCCTGAGAAGGTCAATTCATTGGTACTTGAATATGCTGATCCCATTGGCCCATTCGGTGCTCGAGGGATGGGAGAAATGCCATACTTGCCTCTTGCTGCAGCCGTGATTTCTGCCGTACACAATGCGACCAGTGTCTGGTTTGATGAATTCCCGCTTACCCCGGAAAGAGTATTAACGGGATTGGGAAGAATCAAGAGATAAATCAATGTTACGTGTAATTATTCGCGGTGGAGGTGACCTGGCCAGTGGAATTGCCGTGCGCCTTTACAGGTCCGGTATAAAAGTGATCATCACTGAAATTCGACAACCTCTGGCTGTACGTCGATTTGTCTCGTTTGCAGAGGCTGTTTACAAACAAGATGTGTCTGTTGAAGATATTCCAGGAAGGTTGGTAGCAAATAAAAACAGCATAGAGAAATGTCTTTCGGACGGTGGTATTCCCATTATCATTGATGAAGAATTAAATCTGATTTCACAAATGGATATTTCTGCCATCATTGACGCGCGAATGTTGAAACAAAAGACCATCATATGCGCGATTGATACACCATTGAAGATAGGAATTGGACCAGGATTTTTTCCAGGCGAGAATTGTGATTGTGTGATAGAGACAAAACGAGGGCCGTATCTGGGCAGAGTATTTTGGAATAACCCGGCGGAATCAGACAGTGGTATTCCGGAAAAGGTGGCAGAATTCGAAAATGAACGTGTTCTACGCGCACCAGAAGCCGGTGTTTTTAAAACCCGTGTATCGATCGGCGATGTATTAGAAAAGGGCGATTTAATGGCAACCATTAATATTACTGCCATACGCGCCCCATTTCGAGGTCTTGTGCGAGGATTGTTGCACGACGGTCTAGTAGTTTTTGCAGGCTTAAAAGTTGGTGATTTGGATCCACGCTGTGATCCATTATTATGCACGCTTGTATCTGATAAGGCTCTGGCTATTGGGGGAGGTGTTCTGGAAGCCATCCTTTCAAAAAATGAACTGAGAGAAATGCTCGGTTCAGAAAAAATGATATGAAGCTGATCGACGCACTGAGAGTAGACACGCCTTCAAAAATTTCCTTTGTGGGTTCAGGAGGAAAAACAAGCGCGATGCTTCACTTGAGTGAAGAATGGCCCGAAAAATCTCTACTTGCAGTAACAACTCATATTGGAAAAAATCAGATAAAAAATATTCCACAACATTTAACCTGGTCAAATGCACAAGAAATCCATACATCGACAATCCATAAGACGACGATCATCACCGGACCAGGCGACATTCAAAATGAAAATAAACTAGAAGGAATTGATCCCTCACTCTGGGAGTATCTGAAGCTTCTGGCCGATACTAGCAATTCGCCACTATTCATGGAATCTGATGGCTCAAAGAATAGGCCGTTAAAGGCACCGGCTGAGCATGAGCCAGCCATACCTCACTGGGTTAACCATGTGGTTGTTACGGTCGGCTTATCTGCAATCGGCAAGTTGCTTAGCGAAGAAAATGTTCACCGGCCGGAAATCTATTCAACGCTAACCGGACTGGAGATCGGTAGACCGGTAACCTTGAATTCCATTTTAAAGATGCTGTTGAATGTTCGCGGAGGATTGAAAAATATACCACGGTCAGCCAGAAGAACAGTATTGCTCAATCAGGCAGATACTGTCCGTGACCGATCATCTCTTCTGGCAATTGAGACTCAATTGCTAACTCATTTCGATGCGGTGATCACTACATCCCTGCGTAAACCTGATGAAGAAAAGGAAGAATCGGAACGGCAGAACGAGGTTTGGCGTGTCTCCGAAAAAATTGCCGGCATCATACTGGCTGCAGGGAATTCAAAGCGCATGGGAACCCCCAAACCTTTACTCGAATGGAAAGGAATACCATTTGTTCGAATTTGCGCTTTACATGCCATAACGGCCGGCCTTTCGCCGGTTCATATTATTGCCGGACAGGAATTCGATAGAATAAAACAGGCTGTTGAGGACTTGCCGGTACAGGTGATCATGAACAAGGATTGGAATGACGGTCAATCCAGTTCAGTACGGTTAGGAATTAAAACGCTGCCGAAGAAAACTGGCGGCGCAGTATTTCTGCTCGTCGACCAGCCACAAATCCCTGTTGATTTGATCCGAAAGTTGGTAGCTGAACATACAACCTCTCTATCATCCATTATTCTCCCTGAGACCGGTGGACGCCGGGCAAATCCGGTGTTGTTCGACAGAAGGACATATCATGCACTGAGTGAACTGCAGGGGGATTCTGGCGGCAGAATGATTTTTTCGAAATATCCAATTCGATCTATACCATGGTATGACGAAACAATTCTTCTGGATGTTGACACCCAGGCCGACTATGAAAGACTGATGCAAATTCAAACATGAAATTTCATACTCCGAAAACAATCTGCGGATTAGTACTGGCGGCCGGAAGATCGTCCCGAATGGGTTCCCCAAAGATGAATTTACCCTGGAGAGGAACTACAGTACTTGGCTCCGTAATAAATACGCTGGTAAATGGGGGTGTGAATCAAATATATGTAATAGTCAATCCTATCCGGTTACCGGAATTACCAGCTTCAGAACGAGATATCAGGGTCACAATTGTAGAAAATCCGGAAGCGGAATCCTCAGAAATGCTGGTTTCCATACAAACGGGTTTACGCTCCCTTCCCGAGGATGCAGAATTTGCAATGATCTGCCTGGGCGATCAACCAACTATACAGGCCAACGTAGTCTCCGATATAAAAATGACTGCTACGCAGAGTAAAGGAACCCTGATTTTCCCGAGTTATCGGAAACGCCGCGGGCATCCTTGGCTGGTGGGTAGAGTGCACTGGGCAGAAATAATGGCGCTGGACAAGAATGACACCATTCGAATATTTCTTGAAAGACACAAACGGGAGATTCATTATCTCGATTATGATTGCGACGCACCACAGGATATAGATACGCCGGAAGATTATCAGTCGATGATTCGTACGACAGGGTGAAATTGTGACAAATAATACTCGTATTTGGCAGTTTATCTCAGATGGAACGCGGTTCAAATTGGTTGAGACAGGTAATTCTCGGACAATGGATGAAGGCAGTCAGCATTTATCTGGCGGAGTCTATACCACTCTACGAACATTTGAGCATGAAAGAGCACTGCGATTGGAAGACCATTTTGACAGGTTGGAACATTCCGCGGAATTGCAGGGAAAACATGTGGTAATTCCCCGGTACAGTCTGCGGTCTGGCCTTTGTGAAGTGCTTGATTATTTCCCTGAATCGGATGTCAGGTTGAGAATTCACTGTGCTTTTGTAGAAAATGGTGAAATAAGAGTCTATATTCTGGCTGAAAAATTTACACCATATCCCGAATCCCTTTATGAGAATGGAGTGGCTGTAAAATCGATTGACTATCAACGAGAAAATCCAATAGCGAAAGCGACGAATTTTATCGATCAGACCAGTGAATTAAGAAAAACAAAACCCGCTTCCATTCATGAATATATTTTGGTAGCAAAAGACGGAACATTACTGGAAGGCATGACCAGCAATATTTTCATCGTAAAAGAAGGAAAAATATGGACAGCAGAAAAAGGAGTATTACCCGGTATCACGCGGCAGATTGTGCTCGAAGTCATCGCAGCGGCTGGATTTGAAACAATATTGTCAGGTTACCCGAGAAATGAAGTGAACTTCGCGGAGGAAGCATTTATTACCAGTGCCAGCCGGGGAGTTCTTCCCGTGACAAAATTTGATAATCAGAATGTTGGAGAAGGCATTCCGGGAATGATCACCCGGCAGATTAGATCAGATTATCTGCTCTGGTTGAAGAAGGAACTGCGTCCGATCTAGTCTTATTCGTCCGCCGGAAATGATGAATTGTTTTCTGGCAGTTCAAGCTTGCCTTGTTCCATTTGTTTGATAAGATCCAGCGCTGCATCTTTGTCTTTTTCCGGAACAAATATCTTTGCTTCGCCCAGAGGACCGACAGTAAGGCCGTAAACCGTTCCCAGGCTTTCCTGCATGGATGTGGCTTCAATACCGTTGGCCGATAAAAAATCCACCATCATAGCCGCGTCTAAGTGCCCATAGGCGGTATAAATGTGTATCCACTCTTTTTCTGCCATTGGCTCATTATACTAATTAGACGGGTTTCTGGGCAACCAGTTGAGCGATGGATTTCGTATGCCCGTGTTCAGAATCGGTCCAACCTTCGTAGTAGTGAATGATCTTCCATGATGGAAAAGCCTGCTTCAACTCGCCGGCTGCCAGCAAGTGCGAGGGTGAAATTTCAGGACGGATTCTCAGCATATCGATCGTCATGGTTTCGAAGAGCACAATTCCGCCGGGTTTCAATAACTCTACAATTGCAGAAAAAACGCTACGTTCAAGAAAATAAAAGTTACATATTACATCAAAGGCGCACAGAGATAGGGGAAAATATCGAGCATCTGCCACAATGTAGGAGGCACCGTTATTCCGGGTAACGGCTTTTCGGAGCGCCTGATAAGCTATGTCAATTTCAAGTACCTTCAAACCATGTTTCTGCAAAAAATCGGTTGTTGCTCCGGTACCACCGGCTATTTCCAGAGCTATTCCAGTACGGGGAAGAAGTTCCGAGAATTGTTTGACCAGTTTTCGAACCGGAACATCCTGAAACCGGAAATCGTTCAAGAATTTTTCATTCCACTTCTCAGCAACCTGTTTTGAGGAATTTTCATTCATGGGCGGTGTCGTTTTCAATTTTTCCCTTCAGCCGGGTATAACGTTTTTGAAGATCGTTCTTCATTTTTTGTGCTTCTGAAGGAGAGATTGATGGTGAGGTTTCCGATAATAAATTTTGAGCCTTTCTCGTCCACTCCAAAGCATCGGGGTAGTTCCGTTGTTGATGCTCCAGCACTTTTGCCAGCTGGATCATCACCTGGAGTTCTGTATGAAGTTCGTCGGAAAAAAGGACTTCAGCAGCACGGTCATATCGTCCACTACGCTTTAATATCCTCGCGTATCGCAGCTGCAATTCTGTATGATAGTGTACCGGAAGATCAACCGAAAGAAGGTGTTCGTATAAATCGGCGGCCGCCGCGGTTTCACCCGTATCCTCGATCAGAAACGCGAGACTGAGTGCGTCAACAGGTTCAAGGGTTGTTACACCTGATGGGTTTTCTGACCACTTGTTCATAAGCAAGAAAATGGCAGCCAGAGATTGAATATCAATGACATTATGATAAAAAACTCCCGCTAACGGGCGGGCATCGCCGGTACGTAAGAAATTAAAATACAGGATCGGAATTTCCCATCCGGGAACTTCGATCTGATCCCGAGAAAAACCAATGATTTCAGATTCGATATCCTTGAGACTGCGGTTCTCCAGGCGTCGTTTCCATAAACGACGGGACAGGGGGAGTAGATCAAAATGCGCCAGCATATTCAACGGAGAAGGAAGATTGTTTAGAACATATCGGGTTTTCAAAATGGGTATATCGAAAGCTTTACCATTGTAGGTGACAATGGTACGGGCGCCGGCAAGAAAGCGGGATAAGATATCCAGGAGCGCGCGTTCTTCGGCGGGATCGCGCATGAAAAACTGGGTTACAAGAAAACCCTGTGATGTAAAACGGCCCAATCCAACCATGAAAGGGATGGTACCGGTTCCGCCGGCTAATCCGGTAGTCTCGGTATCCAAAAAGATGGTAGTTGATAGATCAATGCTGGAAGGGTCAAGTGTTGGATCTGCCCAACGCGTGAAGCGTGAAGTTACAGGTGAAATTTTGAAAAATACGGAACCATGCGTATAGGCATTAACACATAAAGTTTCTTTAGTAAAAATTGGTCCATAATCCGAATCTAGGAAATTTCCATCAACAATATTCTGTATTCCGTTTGTATCAGAACGGGGTGGAAGAATATCTTTCGCACCTGTTTTCACACCAAGTGAGCGCAGTTTATCCGAAAGTGCTTCATTCATGTTGTTCAATCCATTTGTTGGCAAAGATGCTTCAGAATAGCCAGCGTCTCGGGTCTACCACCCGTGCCGTTTTCTCCTCCGGGCCCGACGCATGAGGGACAACCATCAAGACAGGCGCAATTGATTACCAAATCCTGCACATTTGATAATATCTTTGGATGAAGATCGAAGCACTTACGGCTCAAACCTATTCCCGCATTGATCTGGTCATAAACAATCACGGCAGGTTTTCCATCCGCGATGGAACAGGCAGGGTCGGACAATGTACCGAGATCGGATGAATCACACATCAGAAAGAGCGGAGCCAGCTGCCCAAGCGCGTACCCAAGACCGGCCAGCCCGCTGCGTATTTTAACCGCACTCTCAGCCTGCTTGTGACAGTTCGGACATAGAGTAATCAAATTTTCGAGACGATTTGCATCTTCCAGATTTATGAAGCTGCGCAGGGGAGTTTTATGATGCACATGATGAGCTTTTCCTGATTCTGGCAAACCACAAACCTGGCAGCGAAAATGATCGCGTTGTCTCACTCTCATACGGATCTCATCCCATTTATTGCCATACTCATTTGGATCACTTTTCCAGATAAGTTGTTCACGTAGAAGATTTACCAGTTCATCGCTCAATGCCATCCAGTAGGCTGTCGTTCGCATAGAACTGGGAGGAAGGATGAGCGGTTCGACCGATAAAACCTCATGAGTGTTCCACAAAATTTTTTTGAAACCGGTGATCTCGGTAGTCACCTGAATTTCGCCGTATGTGATCTTTGAGCCCGGATAGTATTGCGTATCCTGTTCACTTATCTTTGTAAGTGTGACCTTACGAACAGGTTCTGTGTAGAAATCTTCGTCGGCAGGTTCAAGAATGGCTTCAGATTTCTCGAAATCAAGAGATACCACACGATAGGTATCACCTTCATGCAGATAGATGGCGTTGGGATGCACCATCCAAAGGGAACTTAGATAATCTATCTCACCGATAGTTGATTGAACACCGCCCGTTTTTTTCAGAAGATTTACCGTTCTCGAATCGGAACAACGCAGGGAAAGCGAATTCGCCGGGTATGTTGTATCTGTCCAAAAGTATCGATCTCCGGCGTGATTGACCTCACCATTCTCCGCTAGAAAATCCAGATATTCTTTCAGCATGGTGATATCCAGCGAACCAAAAGTCTCCTGCTCGTTGAATGGAAGTTCGAATGCAGCGCATCGCAAATGCCCGAGGAGAATTATTGGATGATTGGGATCAATCAATGCCATTTCTGGCGATTTTCCAATCAGATAATCAGGGTGACGCATCAAATACTGATCAATGGGATTGGCTGTAGCCACCAGAACAGCCGCCGAATCTGTCGTTTTGCGACCTGCACGACCGGCTTGCTGACGAAGCCCGGAAATACTGCCCGGGTAACCTGCCAAAAGAACAGCATCCACGCCACCAATGTCAATTCCAAGTTCAAGCGCGTTCGTGGCGGCTACCGCCCGCAATTTGCCCGAACGCAGGTCACCCTCTATTCGCCGGCGGTCGGCTGGAAGATAGCCTGACCGATAGGCATGGTATTGAGAAGGATCGTCCCCCCGTTGAAGACGTATCTGCCGTAAAAGGAATTCTACCCCACGCCGCGATCTACCAAAAATTAACACCTGCACTTTTTTGTCCAGAAGAGATCCGGCAAGCCGAACCACTTCAGATGTAGCACTCTTTCGAATCCCCGTTTCTGGATGAATGACGGGTGGATTATAAAGAATTGTGGTTCTGCAACCATGTGGTGCGCCATCCTGGTCGATCAAAGAAACATCTTCACCCGTGAGGGCTTTTGCGTGTTCATCAGGATTAGCAATAGTAGCTGAGGTAAGAATAAATTGAGGCCTGCTTCCATAAAAAGCGGCAATCCGCTTCAAACGGCGTATGACATTTGCCACATGCGATCCAAACACCCCACGATAGGCATGAATTTCATCGATGACCACATATTCAAGACCGTGAAAGAATTCCTCCCATAAAGTGTGATGAGGAAGGATTGCTGTGTGAAGCATATCTGGATTGGTTAAGAGACAGCGCACTGTCTTTCGAATTGCCTGGCGTTGATGCGCCGGAGTATCTCCATCATAAACACTCACCGCAATGGCAAATTTACCGGACGACTCTGCAAATGAGGACAGTTCAATCAATTTCTCAAACTGGTCGTGTGTCAGAGCTTTTGTGGGAAAAATATACAATGCCCTGGCAGACGGCACTTTTAATAAATGGTCAAGAATGGGGAGATTGTAACAAAGCGTTTTTCCACTGGCAGTGCCTGTAGTTACTACTAGACTCCTATGTTTACTGGCGGTCTGATAGCTTAATAATTGATGCGAGTAAAGAGAATGAAGACCAAGCCGCTTTAACTGTTCTATTAGAAACGGAGACAAATCATCCGGAAATGGATGAAAAATTCCTTCAGATGAGGCCGATTTTGAGGTATGGTAAATGTTTTCCGCGATCTCCTGCGAGGAGAACCAACCTTTTATAACCGAATCAAGATTTGATATACTCTTATTATTCATCAGTTTATCGGAAATATATTCTACTATCAAACCACAGGGAATTACAGCATGCCGTTAATGATGTTCGTTTATCTGTTATGCGGTGCAATTGTGGGCATCCTTGCGAATTATATGGCTGATGTGCTGCCACGCCATAGACGGTTTACAAAGCCTGTGTGCCTTGAGTGCGGAGAAAACCGGCCGATAGAGAAATTTCTTACAGGTAAACCCTGTAAGCACTGCGGGAAGAAAAATGCCATTAGGTACTGGTCTGTCATCCTTGCCACGACCATGCTCTCAATTGCATCTGGCTTTTTCCCGGCAGGTAAGATGCCCTTTATTGCCGTTGAAATCCTCCTACTTATTTTTTCTGTTATGGTTATCACAGATATCGAATTTCGAGTCATCCTTGAACAGGTCAGCTGGGCAGGTTATGTGGCGGCCGCTTTGACAGGGTGGTATATCAATGGATTCACAAAAACCATCCTGGGCGGAATTTGCGGTTTTCTGATTTTTTTAGGGCTGTATTACCTGGGAAAAGCATTCGCACGCAGAATGTCACGAAACCGCGAAGTGCCGGTGGATGAAGAAGCCCTGGGTTTCGGTGATGTCAATCTGGCCGGTGTGATTGGATTACTGACAGGATTTCCATACGTTCTTCCGGCGTTATTGTGTGCCGTCATTCTTGGAGGACTGGCATCAGGGGTTATTATTATTGTGTCAATCATAAATAAGCGCTACGAAGCTTTTCAGGCAATACCCTATGGCCCATTCATAATCCTGGGTGGTATTCTGGTACTCTATTTTTATCACTGATTAAAAGCATCATCCCGATATCCGCGGACCTGCTTTGTAAACTTCATCGGAGACGGAACCGTAATATTTCCGAAAATTTAGATCGAAAAGCGTGATAAGGTGAGACGCAGTCGCGTTAAAAAATTTCTTATCTTTCCAGGTTAATTCCGGATTGAGGATATCAGCAGGTACTCCTGAACATCGGAGTGGAACGAACAAATTGAACCATTGATCTTTGCGCATAGGTGTGTCATTGAGTTCATCTTTCAAGGCGGCATGGATCATGGCACGGGTATTGGCCAAAGGTATCCGGGTTCCATAACCATATTTTCCACCTGACCAACCGGTATTAACCAACCATACAGAAGCCTGATACTTCTCCAGAAGATTGTTGAGCATGTCCGCGTAGACACATGGATTAAGAGGAAGGAATGGAGCGGCGAAGCAAGTTGAAAAAGTGGCCACCGGCTCCTTGCCCAGACCGGTTTCAGTTCCTGCAATTTTCGCCGTATAGCCGGAGAGAAAGTAGTAAATGGCCTGATGAATATTCAGTTTTGAAATGGGAGGCAGCACCCCGAATGCGTCTGCAGACAGAAAAAATATATGCCGGGGATGGCTGGCACAACCATTGATCACGTAATTATCAACGAAATGAATAGGGTAGGCAGCCCGTGTATTTTCTGTGATCTGGGTATTGTCGAAATCGATCGTCCGGCTGAGAGGATCCATCACAACATTTTCCAATACTGATCCGAATTGATGTGCAGCCTTCCATATGACCGGCTCAAGTTCTTTGCGCAGACGGATGGTCTTTGCATAGCAGCCGCCTTCGTAGTTGAATATCCCATGATCAGCCCATCCATGTTCATCATCACCCACCAGTTTGCGTTCAGGATCTGAAGAAAGTGTGGTCTTGCCAGTTCCTGAAAGACCGAAATAAAGTGCCGAATCCCCACGATTACCGACATTGGCGGCGCAATGCATGGGAAGAATACCTTTTTGCGGAAGAATAAAATTCATATAGGTGAATACGGATTTTTTGATCTCTCCGGCATAAGCCGTTCCCCCAATTAAAACCAGTCGTTTTTCGATATCCAAAACTATAAAGGTGGAGGAATTTACACCATCATTAGAAGGATCGGCCTGAAAACCGGGAGCACAAATAACAGTGAAGGCAGGAGAAAAGTTGGCCAATTCTTCACCAGAAAGTCGAAGAAACAGGTTTTGCGACACAAGACTGTGCCAGGCTTTTTCCGTGATGATACGAACTGAAGTCGCCGTCTCGGGGTGCGCCCCAACGCACATATCCTGTAAAAATACATCGCGACCCTGAAAATAAGCCTGCAGTTTTATCAATAATCTTTCAAATTGGGGGGATTCAATACCTCGGTTTATCTCTCCCCAGTCAATACTATTCTCGGTTTTTGGAGAAATGACAAAATATTTATCCAGTGGTGAACGGCCAGTATGCGGTGTGGTGTTTACTACAATAGCCCCGGTGCGTGAGATTTTTCCTTCCTGTCGTAGGATGATCTGTTCGACCAATTCTGCTGCTGAAAGATTCCAGAAAACTGAGCGCAGATTGCGGAAACCAAGGTAATCCAGACCAAAAATATTAGGGGTTCCCGAAAAACTGTTCAGATTCATTCCGGTTTCCTCTCTCTTTTATTGAGTGGGATTGCCTGTCATTGAAGAGAACCAGTACCAGACAATATCTGCCGCTGGTTTCCCGCGAACTGACGAAGACTGGTCTTGATTATTATCCGGTACAAGATATTTTCTGGTAACCAGGCCATTGATCCATCCCCGGCGGTTAGCTTCTGGAAATACCGCATTGTAGAGATTGGCCTGTTCCTGAAGTGATTTGACGAGTTCAGGCTGATTGGGTGCGGGAAAATCCAATATGGAAGTATCCATCGATTGGCCTGATATCTCAACAAACCCCAGATAGGCCGAGGTAATGGCAGGGAAATCCAGTCCCAACCAGATTTCTTTACCCGTCGAGGATTGCAGTGGTGCGAGAGTCTCGTCCAATTTATTAGCAATGCTCTCGGTATAGCCGGCAACATTACCGGGTGTGTCAGAAATCATTCCAAGATTCAAGATATAAAATCCATCGATGCTATTAGACAGAAGGCCATTTTGGTTCTGCAGATCATCAAAGTTCAAAGCCAATAGTACCTTACCCGTATACTCATCGCGAACTTTCGAAAAGATATCATCCCACCTTTGAAAGCTGTTTTCCGGATAAACATCGAAGATACCGGCAGTCTTGTTAGTTTTACCCAGTATGCTGGAAATCACGTTATCGCCGAGGATAATCCCGTCAGCTCCGGTGGCAGTGGCCAGATGCGCGGTGGATTGATAGAAATTCAACACGGATACGAACCAAGAGTCCCAATGAGACTCAGTTTTACTGAATTCTTCCCAAAAGGTCATAGGTGATGATGGATATTGCGACACTGCCATCAGGTAAACTTTTAATCCTTTATTCCTTGCATGAGAGATCATCACACTGGTATCCTGGATGGATGGATTCTGACTTATATCAAGATCAAGCCAGACAGGATTATATGATCGGAAAGTCCAGGGAATTGGAAGGATCAATGTGTTAGCGTTCAGGTTGGCCGCACTGTCCAATGCGGCATCATAATAGCGAAGCCAGGAAGCCCGATAGGAAGGAGATAATTCCACCGCGGTATGAAATCCTTCACCACGCGGCTCCGTCTGTTCTGTGGTGACAGTGGTAGGTTCCACACTTGGCTGCCAGCCTGTCCAATCGCCTCCAACTATAGGCAATACTAGAGCGGATGCTCCAGCCTGAAAAGAAAATAACTGGTCGCGCTGGGTTTCTGTATCTTTTGTACCGCATATCTCAGATCGGCAAAAGCGATAATCAACAGATTTTGAAAAGTTCAAAGGACTGAAAAGCTGGAATTCATACGTACCATCACCTACCGGCCACATATCAAGTGGATCCATCCATCCATAGGCATTGAATTGGATTTGGATGTGATCTGTTGCAGAAGTTGTGGCTGGTGGAAGGAATTGAAAGGTTATCGGTTGATAATTGACTGTCTCCCAGGACTCAACCTGATCTTCAATTTCGGTATCTTTGTCCGGAACGAAAAATACCCGATTGGAAAACATCCCTTTAGCACTTGTTTCTCGATTCCAGAAGGTATCACCCAATGAATAGATGTATTGAATTTCCGAATCAACCGGCAATTGAAGAACAGCCAGGTATTTATTTTTCCCCTGTTGAGACAACGTGACTGCACGATTCTGGATGAGGTCTGTACCACCAAACAGGCCGGCATAGCTGTCTCCCATTTGCGAGAGATTTCCAAATAACCTGAGCGCCGCCAACGGTGGAGTATCTCCGGGCGTGGAAACAATGAAAGTCACATTGACAGACTTTCTCGCACTGAGAGACACATTGATAGGCGTAACCGCGTCTGCCTCTACAACAGCCTGCTGCTGGAGTGGTTCTACTGAACCATCCGGGCTGAAAATGGTGATATTTTGTGTTCCCACCGGGATACCCTGTAATGAGAATTTCCCGTCAATCGTACTGGTAGTGGAGATACCGGCGGTTGTGATGAGTACCCCCGCGGCCGGATTATTAGATCCAGACAAAATGACACGACCTTCGATGCTTCCTCTGGATATATTTGTCGCGATGTTTGCGAATCCAAGTATTGTATCCTGGATATGTGAATGCTCGGTGATATAGAAAAATCGGGAAGGTATCGGTAAACCGTTAATTCCAAGCTCCACATCATATCCGGTACCAGTTTGGACATAACGGTAGCGCAGCAACTGTCCTTTTTTAACAGGCGCATCCACCTGATAATGCAAAGTATCAATTGGCTGCATCGGCAAATAGATCGGATTCAAATTATGACTGGCAAGAGGATCTACCCATTCAAGAGAGAGGCCAGCCTCCGGGATCAAGGGGGAAGATAATTCAACTGTGAATGTCGCCAGCACATCCGGGTGTCTGGCTGGATCGATCATTTGTCGTTTCGGTTCCATTGTGCAGGCTTGTAAGAATAATCCCCCGATCAACACAATGGAAGCCAACCTTTTTGCCAGCGGGAATGAATGAAGCGGGTTCATGCGCGATGGATTTTCAGCCGGTTTTTGCTTTTATGATTGTAGCAAATGCCTGATGAATTTCATTCGAACGATTCGCAAGAGCGCCGAGGACACCATTTACAAATCTGGGGGTTGAATCAGAACCGTAGTACTTGGCCAGTTCAATCGCTTCATTAATAGCAACTTTGACCGGTGTACATTGTTGAACGGCGAACTCCCACATGGCGATACGGATTATGTTCCGGTCTATGACCGCAACCTGGTCCAGCGGCCATTCAGGCGCATGCTGGGCAATGTAATCATCCAATTCTCTTGTGATTGGAAGAACGCCAAATATGATCTGCCGGGAAAAATCCTGTAATGTAGCATCCAATGGTTCATCTACCAGACGTTCCTGTAAGATGGAACCTGGTTGATGGGTGGTCATATCCTGTTCGTAAAGAACCTGCAAGGCGATGCAACGAGCCTTGGTGCGTGATTTCATAAAATCGTTACTCGCTTATTGGGCTGTAATCAATATCCTCTACGTGAATATTTACTTTTCCAACTTCCATTCCAACCATTTCAGAGAATGAACGCGCCACCTGAGTTTGAATACTCCGGCTGACATCTCGTACATTAACATCACGGTTCAACACAACATGGATGTCTGCGTAAACCGTATCATCTTCCACTACAATTTCAACACCTTCATTGACACCTTGACGCAAAAGATGATTGAGATCGCTTTTCGCATAGGCCAATCTGCGAACACCTGGCACATTTAGAGCGGATAACCGGGCAATTGAAACCAGTACTTCAGGTGCGATGGTAGTTTTTCCGGGTGGGCGGGTTCCCTGTATCATGTGATCTCCTTGTCAGGATGATATATGAATTATAACCCCGAACAATCGAAGGGTTTTCGATTATTATTCATTTGGATCGGGAAGAGACTTAATAAATGATAAAGCTCTCTTATATACCGGTTCTCGTTGATTATCAAGCAGAATACAATGACCGCAATTTTCTAGTTCAACCAAATCTTTAACGCCGGATCCAACTGTGTTCACAATAATCCTACTGCTGTTTATGTCAATCGTTTCATCTTGCAGTCCCTGAAAGACAAGCATGGGTTGTTGGATACCCGGTAATTCTTTCATTACAATATCCTGAAATCTTCCCAATTCAACTACAGCCTTCAATGGATTTACGCGATACCCCTGCCATGGTAAATATCCGGGTAGGGTGGGAGTAAGCTTCTTGGGAGAGCTGAAGAAAAAATACTGGAAGAATCTGGCTTTGCTCATGGATGGGATGATCAGGGCGGGTGCAAAGAGCATCAGACCGGCAATTTCCGGGTGGCGGGATGCCAGATATAACGACAGCAATCCTCCCATAGATTCGCCACCAATGAATATCTGATCGCACCACCGGGTCATTTCGAGATAAGCTGATTCTGCTTTCTCGATCCATTCCAAGTATTTTGTGCCTGCCAATATTTCAGGTGAAGTTCCATGGCCGGGCAAAAGCGGAGCGGATATTGTGCAATGCAGATGATCGTGTAAATACTCAGCCAGTCCTCTCACTTCAAGTGCCGTGGCTGTGAAACCGTGAAATAGAAGCACTCCGGTCGAGGAACCCGGTATGAAGAAACTTCCTCCATCAAATTGCGGATTAAAAAGATCGGAAGGCATTTTCGTGGACTGAATGTCGTTCATAGTTGTGGAATTGTGTTGGTTGCTTTTGGCATAATAGCGATCCGTGGATTTGGGGGCAAGGAAATCAACGCCTTTTTGAAAGCAGTTTCAAGATTTTCTCCCGATTCCAGCAGCAGCCGCTCAATGCGTTTTTTCTCGATATCTGACACGATAATTATGCGGATACGTTTTTGTTCTCTGGCAAATTGGAGCGCTTTGTGAGGACCGACTTTAAACCCATCATTTTTCATTTTGATGAAGACTTCGTCAGGTGAGGTAATCCCTTCCATGAACGCTTCGTAGCTATTGCTGCCAACACCCTCCGCGCACTGTGCAACCAGAATAACGCAACCTCCATCCCGGGTGATACTGGCGGCATGAGAAAGCCCTTTTTGGGATTGGTACAGATTGATATCTTTTGGATAACCACCCGGAGAAGCGATAACCAGATCAAAATCTCCCTGATCAATCTTCGTCTGGCAAATCTCACGGGCAAAAGGAATACCTGCAATCATCACCTCTCTCGCCGAGCCGAATAAAGAGTACATAATTTGCCTGGAAGGATTCATCACGACATTAAGAACCCCGTGAATTCTGATCAGATCACCGATTTCTTCCAAATCCTGGCGGGTTGGATTTTCTTCATAAATAGCAAAAGTCGCATTGGGTTCGACCAACATGGCATGGTTCTGATTGATGGTCTGACGGCCGGTCAGTCCAATGCCCGCCGTTTTTGCACCGCCTGAATAACCCATGAAATGGTGTGGTTCTATGTTGCCTACCAGTATCTTTAGGTCAGAATGGTAAAATTCGGCATTGATCCAGACAGGTGTTTTCCGTGAGGTCGTTCCTAAAAATTCCAAATTCGCAGAATCGTCGCAATCATGAGACACAATACGGTATCGAGATATGATCTCGGAAGGCAATAAAAGTGAAAATTCATCACTCCGCATGGGTGTATGCGTACCGGTCGCGATGAAAAAGGTGATCTGTTCTGGTGTAAATCCTATGGATGCCAGCTTTTCAAGCAAAGGGGGAATCATAAGGTTATTGGGCACCGGTCTCGTTTTGTCATTAATGGCAATTGCCACCCTTCCTGTGGGTTTGATCTGCTGCCATAAAAACTTGCCCGTTGGATGTTTGATCGAATCTACAATTTTTTCGTGTGCGTCAACAGCCGTGCTCGAAATTGGCGGCATTATGATCTGTGGAGTCAAATCATCTGCAATCTCCAGTATTACATGAGATTTCCCGTATGGAAGTAAGATTTGACTCATTTCAATTCCTCAAATCAAAAAAGGCATGACCACAGGCGATGATGGATGGATTCAGGTGCATCAATTCTTTGAAGGTTTTCCTGGCTCTTTCTGGATCAAATGTAGTCGCATCGGTTGTGGGAACGGGCTTCCCTTTGCTTTCATTAATTGAATCACCGGCAATTAGAATCCGTTCGTTTGGCAGGTAGAAAGAAAGATGGCCAGGAGTATGACCAGGGGTGGCAATGACTTGCAGTCCACCAAGGATGGGTAACGTTTCTCCGTCACTGATAATTTTATCCACAAACGTTGGCGGAGAGGATAAGAAGACACCCAATAGAGGCATGATCAATTTAAAAAAGCCACTGGGAACAATTGGCCGGCTGCTGGAGCCGATTCGCATGGCATCTGCTTCTAATTGCGAGGTCCATACTTCAGCGCCGGTTGCCTCGCGAACCTTATTAACCGCTCCGTAATGATCGGTGTCAGAATGAGTGACCAGAATTCTTTTCACCTGTTTCAGGTCAAATCCATTGGCTATAAGATAATTCAGCACTTTTTTAGCATTGGAAGATAATCCGGCATCAATCAGTGTCAGGTCTTTCCCGTCAATTATGAGATATTGGTTAACAAAACCACCGATACGATGGAAATTCGGAGTAATTTGCATATTTCCTCCTGTTTCTACTATTGTACGATGTTTGATTTCATTCGTAAATTGAGTTCGAGATGGGGCTGTCAGATAAAACGATAGGGATGAAGAAAACTAAACGGCAGAAGAGCGGGGGAGTGTAGAAGTTCTATTGTAGATGTGGGAAATTTCTATAGAAAACTTCATTTATCGAGCGTCAATATTGGTTTCAACTGATATTGAAATGACAAAATATCATAAATTTTTACTATCCCAGAGCTTGTTTAGAACAGGTATTCTGAAGTACTCAAAGAAAGCACCATGAATCTGGCGCAATGATTGCACGGAGTATCCATAAATATTAATGTCGATAATTGTGTTATAAGACTGGCAGGTTGGCGGCAGGATACATGATCGCGTACCGTATAAATTTTCTAGCTGTGTATGCTCTGACTTCAAATGTATTTTTGACCGAAGCGGGTGAGGGAAATATGGGAAAAGGTGTAAAATTGCTTTATGGTTTCGATAAGTTACATTATCGCAAACAAAATGCGGATTAGGAGATACCCTTCTTGACAACCAATTTAACCATATATGAAGCCACAGAACGCTTTCTGGGAACCGTTTCACAGGCCCGTAGTGAAAATACCGCTCTCACATACGGCAATGCCATGGCACTCTTTCTGGAAGTCCTGGACAAGAATCATTTGCCGTCGCGTGAAAACCCTTCTACGAGCCTTACAGAGGAAGCTGTATCCTGGATGATCTCCCGGTTGAAAGATCATGCGCCTTCGACTGAAAGGCTTTACCTGACGGCTGTAACCCGGTTCTATGAGTATCTTGCATCAGAAAACCTGGCATCCATAAACCTTCCCCGAATACAGATGTTGATCCACCAGCGCGCCAGACGCCCCGGACAGCGTTTGCCAATGTTCCCCCGGGATAATATAGAAATTATTGTAGAACATATGCTCTCTAAAAGCTACGCGCAAACATCCTCGGCAGAAGAAGCGCTGCGGAATTTACGCGATCGGGCCTTCCTGATCACGCTGGCGGATACAGGATTGCGCGTACATGAAGCCTGCGGTCTGCGGCGCGGCGATATTGACTGGATGGAGGGTAAAGCCATTGTTATTGGCAAAGGAAACCGTCAGGCAGTCGTCCGATTCAGCACCCGGTCTATGGAGGCAATAAAAGAATACCTGGCTTCCAGAGCCGTTTTTGATGGATCTACCGGAAAACCTCTGGCCTCCCTGCCGGTGTTTGCCCGACATGATAAAGGCGCCGGGAAAAAGATCAAGCCTATCACCACAACCACCGGGCGTGAAATTGTGGCGGATTGGGTGAAGACCATCCTGGGGCATGAAGCAGTGGGTACCATCACCCCCCATTCTTTTCGACATTACTTTGTAACTCGTGTATTACACAGTTCGGGAAATCTGAAACTGGCTCAAGAACTGGCAAGGCATAAAAGTATCGCTGTCACTCAAAGGTATGCTCACTTGAATGATGATGAACTAGATCGAGGATATTTCGATATCTTTGAAACAGAACGGTAATTGCATTACTAATACCAGTCAATATGCTATACGCAATTTACGAATTAATTCTGCCCTAGTCCTGTCCGAATAAAAAATATCTTTATGAACTGCGTTTTTTGCGCTTTTTGAACTGTTTTTTCGAATAAAGCTCATTAATTCTAGACTCAACAGATGGATCTTTCTGCCTGTCAAACATATCTGTCAGTCGGAGAATTTTGGCATCACTTTTATTGGATCCATCGACCGAACCACTTATATGGCTGTTTTGTGACACAGGCAAAAGTTTGTTTGCTGATAAATCGTCCATAACAGGACGGCGTTGTGAAGCATTTTCTCTATTCAATAAATGTCTGGCTTTTTCTTCCGAACCGAGTAAAACGCAGTCTGTTACAGCATCCACCTGAATTTGCGGCCTTTTATTGCGTACAGATATCAGACCACGAATACTCATCCACTCCCCTACCCACGAATCGAAGGATAAGTCCATTCCTTTCATGTCCTCCAATACCGGTCCCCAGAGAACACCCGTGAAACAATCCTGTTGCCAGTCACCGAAATTGATAAAGATATGTTCTTCATCTTCGAGAGTTTGTCCATGGAACACCTCGGTGATCTTTCCAACCACTGTCGCTATTTCCCCCTGCAGTTTATTGATCGCTGCCGTATCCCTGGCATAGAGTATCGGAATTTTAGATTTCTTCTTTTCGAAGAGATTCCACAATAGGCTGCCGGCTTGATCCGTGGTTACTTCAAAAGTATGGGCTGCGATCAATTCCTCCAAAGAAGGAGTATCTTCCATGGAATTCCGACAAATCTGGCGAAATCGTGGAACAAAACGGGCTGTTAACGGGTTTCTTTCCAAAGCCATAAGTAGCTGTGAGCCATGCGGATTCAAGAAATCCGATTGCTGAAAAAGAAGTCCTTCACCACCGGACTGAAAACGTCTCCATAATCCCGATTCACCTGCCAGACCAAGCAAGGCCAGATAGATCACAATGGAGGAAAACCGGTCCATTCGATGGTTAAAAATGGCATTTGTCCGCTGCGGGTGTTGAAAATGAATGTTCCCCAGTTCACTGCTCTTTTTTCCGGAAAGCGCAGGTACGTACATCCCGTCATAATCGATCAAAAAAATTTCATCCGATTTGACGATGATATTTCTATGAGAAAGGTCTCCATGCGCAATATTACTAAATTCCATCTGTCGGCAAACATCGCGAAATTTATCGCTCAATCCCAGCAATTTATCCGGATTCTCCAGGTTATGGAGAATGTACATCTCGAGGGAATCCCCTTCCACCCATTCAACCAGTGTCATTGGGAAAAACTTCCCCTGAACGGCGATTCCCCGATGCAGATAACGCGTTGGCAGAAAGAAAGGCAGCCTCAGTTCGTCCAGAGAATTGCATATTTCTGTGTAACGCATAAACCGGTCGCGTACTACGCGATGAAAGCAGCGGGCTGCCCATAGTTTATCATTGAGAGAGAGCTTATAAGTCAGGGCAAATCCTCCTGACCTCACCCGCGGAAACCCCCACAGATCACTTTCCACGGAACTCTGCCGGAGGAAATTATGAGAAAAAGCTCTTTCCGGGTGCTGTAGAGCAGACTGATAATCAGCGAATGAAGGAAATGAGACGTGTGACATCAGTCTACTTCTCCAAGTTCAATAAAGATCAAGGATGTATCATCATTCTTAATTTCATTCTTACTACGCAGGGCGTTCACCCAATCAGAAAATCCTCTGGAATTCTTCGTCTTTTTGATGGAGATGGCTTTGTTGAGAATTTCACCATGATCTGTCTGGGCTTTTTTCATGATCCATGAAGAAAAAGCATCGGAAGCCAGGATCAGTTGGTCTCCCATTTTCAATGAACCTCTGGCTGTTTGTATCTTACCGCTTATTGAATTAAGTTTTTCACTTTTCGATGGGATTAAAACCGGAGTATTCGTAAAATCTGTGTGCTTTTGCAGTGGTAAAGATAAGTAGATCATGCGGTTTCGGGCAATAAACAGGCAACAATCACCCACTGCCAGAGCTCGCCAGGTAAAAGAATACGTTGGTTGCAGTGGGAAATATTGGATTTCCAGCCATGTCAATGCCGAAAATGCTCCCTGCCGCAATTTCTCCTGTGCGTGCCATGGCAATTCGACACCTTCGAGGTTTTTATTCCATTCCATCTGAGCGGATTTGACAGCACGCAGAAAGCTGACTTCTGATAGATGCGTTCGAGAACAGGACTCTATCAGGCATTTAGCCCATAGATTAGAGAAACTTGTCTGAGTGGCTCCATCTGCAACAAGAAACTGAGATGTATTTTCCCTGCCGTTTTGCCCAAATCCCGAAGACGGGAACACGGAATCTTCATTTTCTGAATCGGTGTACCCGGCTTTTGGAACGGTAAATGATAACCAGGAAATCGGCGCCAAATTACTTAGGAGAGATTAGCCGGCCTGGTGCCAATTTCGAGACCCTGTACGATACCGGCGATATCTGCATTATAGACAATGCCGCGTGCTCTTGTATCTACTTCAAGTCCGGTGATTTCTTCAGCGGCCCGACGGAGATTATCCGGCATAGGACTGGACATGTTGAACATTGCCCGTGAAGCAAAGTCAGGCATCTGCTCCGGGTCATGAGGATACAAGACAGGTTGATCGTATGGATGAGATGATGTATGCAGAGTGATCAGCAAAACGTTGCCATCCGCGGTGGCAAGAGAACACAGGTTTTCTGCTGCCGTTGAGACTTTTCCATCATTCGATTGTCCATCGGTGAGATTGATGACTGTCGGTGGATATGAATCCGGGTGTTCTTCCACCCATCCGGAAAGAATGCGGTGGGCTTCTTCCAAAACTTGCCGCATCGGAGTGTTTCCTCGGCTGTATGGTTCAACCCAGACGGGAAACTTCACCTTAATGTCTATGAAACCGCCGTCTCCATCCGGTTCCTGACGAATCCGATCCTCAATACGCAAAGGATTTTGATATACATCATTGATCCATGCCAGATGTGTATCATCATCAGCGCCTGGTAAAATCGATCGAATTTCTGATCCATATCCAATCACGCCGACCTGGTAATAAGGACGAATATCCAGGTCTTTTGAGGCAGAGACAACCAGGCTTTGCAGAACGCGGTTCAGAGCTTCTGCAACAAACTCAGATTTCTTCGGGTTTCCCTCGATTCCCATCACGGGTTCATTCATGGATGTTGAATGATCGACGAGAAACAAGAAGCAAGTTGGATTGGCGCGACTTATTTCAGCCTGATATGGCATAATGGTCTCCGTGATAATTGTAATTAGTTCCTGCTCTTTAATAAATATAACACCCGTCGGCTGCCTTCAACCGGCTCTTTCTTTACAATTTCGAAAGATTTCTTGAACGCAGCTTCGAAGCCATTAATTGAATAATTGGGGAAAATATCTTTCCGTGTGCTTAATAGTATTTGCACTTGTGAATCCTCTTTCGGTACAAATTCAATAACCAGATATTTTCCTAAATTTGCCAGATAGGATGCAAAGCTCTCCAACGGTACATTGTTGGATATACATATGTGATGGATCAAAGCCAATGCTAGAACAACATCCGCCGGCCCGCGTTTTGCCAGACAATCACGTTCATTATTAGCCCAACCAATATCTGCGCTGGGATTTGTCAGATCGAGTACCAGAGGTAAAATCCCAGTTTCTTTAGCAGATTTGACCTGCTGATAATTCTTTTCTACTGCAGCCGGATCGATATCAAATGAGACAACCGATCCGAGATCAGTCACTGCCCGGCTGAATTCGCCTGTATTTGCGCCCAGATCCCAGATCGTTCCGCCTCCGGCAGTCTGAACAAAAGTTTTTACCAATTGTTTCTTGATTTCAAACGCCGAATCGGAATAGTTTGTGATGTCGTAGTACTCTGCCCATTCTGTTCCGCGTGGAGACCAATCCAATCCCTTAACAGTATTCTGGAGGCTGTCGATCAGACCCATCAATCCCATTTTTGAAACTGTTGCGTTTTGTCCGGTTTTTCCCTGGGATTCGGAGTATTTTTTCTGGGCGCTGGCATGAATATGGATATGTGTCGCCAGACCCAGATTGAATCGCGTGTTCCATGGAAGAAGTCTCGCCGCCAAATCCAATGGGATGCCATCTATAAATATTCGTAACAGTTGATTTAATCGAATATCAACTCTGGCCATTAATGCCAGAGGTGCAAGAAAATGCTGGCAAAACTGGCGGTAGGCATCCCAGGGCTTACCTTCTGAATAGTCATCGAACGACAGTGTATCAATTAATACCGGTTTACCTTTGTGAAATTGTATATTGTAGGCACTGGCATCTTTTAAAATAAGTCCCTTTTCCAGAGCTAATTTTTGGATCTTCAAAGTCAACAATGCCGCGTCTTTCAACTGGCTGAATGACCATTCATAAGGATAGGAAATGAAGGCAACTTTCTCGGGTTTTATCACCAGAAAGGCGGTGTCAGGATCGGCAGGTATCGTTTTAGGAACTTCTTCATGCCGAATCAGCCATCCCTTTTTTATCAATGCCTCATACAAACCGCTATTCATCAATTTCTCATAAACTGGTTGATATTCCTGATTTACCTGACGGTATAACTCACCATTTCTGATGAAAAGAAATCCACTGGGATCACGAAAAGAAGAGGATACAGTAGAAGAAGTATGTGGCATATTTATTCTCTCAAGCGGCAGATTTTTCTTTTACAAAATAGATGAATGGCAGACTGATCACGGTAACCAGCATCTTAATGATAACATTCGCCCAAAATATTCCCCAGACAGATTCAACCGGCATCGTTCCATAAAAAGCCATAAAGGAAAAACATAGTGAATCGAGAGGAACGCTGATCGAATTGCTCACCATTACACGCATCCATTGATAACGCCGGGTAATTCGGTCCACCCACAATCGGTAAACTTCGGTGTCAGTCAATTCAGAGATCAATTGAGAAAGCACACTGGCGAGAGTAATACGCCAAACCGGTGAGAGCACTTTACCCCAAACCTCACTGCTGCCGGCAGCCGTATCGGGTTCGAGAGTGGAAACAAACCAGAAGAATACTGACATGAACAGATTGATCGCCACCGCCGCAATGATCAGTACCCGCACACCCTTCAATCCCAGTACCTTATGAGCAAGATCGCGCAAAGTGAAAGTGATCGGGTAGATGAAAGTTCCCGCATCGAACGAAAGACCGGCAAAACGGACTATTTGAAGGCTTGCAATATTTGAAAGCAGTTGTGCGGATACATACACCGCACAGACTATGATGGAAGAAATCAAAAAGAAATTCCTTTACATTCCAGGTTTCAGAAGGTCAGACTACTTTTTCGCGTAACTTTGAACTCAGGTAATCCATTGACGCAACAACAAGCGCTATGGCGATCATCTGAGCAGAAGCAGCCCGGTAGTTCAACAAATTAATATTCTGGATAAGCAGAAAACCGATTCCACCGCCGCCCGCGAAACCAATGATCGTGGACATACGCACATTGATATCCCAGCGGTACATGGTGAATGAAATGTAGGGAGGGATGATCTGAGGAATGACTGCGTAGATCACGGTCTGCATCCAGTTGGCTCCCGTTGCCTTAATGGCTTCAACAGGGCCGGAAAGGATACTCTCCACCTGTTCCGAATATAGTTTTGCCAACGCGGCCACTGTGTGCAGAGATAACGCTAGCACCCCGGCAAATGGCCCAATTCCCACCCATACGACAAACACGATTACCATGATGAGCGATTCGATGGATCTCAAAGCATTTAACACTGTCCGTGTTAAATAATACACGACCATGCCAATTGGTATGAGGTCCTTTTTACGCGTGGCTATACCGACAAGTAATCCTCCGACGGCTCCGGCAATACCCGGCAGGATCGCCCAGTAAAGCGGATTTTGGATCTGGTAAATCCAATTAATGGCAGATCCAATCAGGATAAATATGAATGCGCCAGCGATCATTGCCAGAATGGTACCCACTACTCCAGATTGGGATCGTGACATTTTCTTTTGAAGATTAACACCCATCTTTCCGGCGTAACTGCTCAATACTCCTGCCGCGATAAAAGCAGATGTAATCGAGATCAGCATCCGCAATATTTGACCCAGGTTTTTCAGGAAGGCTCCAAGAAAACCGAAACCGCCCAAAGCGGATTGTAAAAAGACACCACTGGTATCCATAAGGCCGGCTAGAACGGAAATCGTGATCAGGGTGATTAATAGAGCGGTAACTATTGCCAACATCCGGGTCACACGAATCTTCATAGTCGGCTTCTTTATCTCTTCTTGCGGCATAGCCCACTTAATCACGCGGATTTGCACGAATGGAACAACAATCAATAGAGGTAAAGCAATCCAGATGATTTTCGCCAGGCTGTCCCCAATAGAACTCATCCAGTCAGCCACATATTGTCCAATGACGAAACCAATGGGAATGGCAATGATCTGGGCAGAAAGGCCGATCAGATTTGAGACAATTTCCTTCATCAGGTTGCGGGCTGCAAAGAAACTGATGGGAATGGAAAGCAGTGTACCGATGGTTGTAGCCAGAAGTGCTAGAAAGATAGTCTCGATGATCTTATCCCATGTATCGTAGGCCGTCTTTGTCAGGTGTGGTGAGCCGACCGGCCTTCGGATGATGGTTTCAATTTTTTGAGCGGCTTCATCCGGGCGATTGGGAATTTTTACAACTGTTTTAAAATAACCGGTTTCATCTGTTTGAATATCCTGAATATCCAAGGCAACTTTACTGGACGGGATAAACTTCACCGGGCCACCGGTTTTTGCCGGTAAATTAAAACCTTCCAGGGTGGCTTCTTCACCCGGTTTCACACAGGCCGGAGTCAATACCAGATATGGCTGTGATTTATCAGTTGGTGTTTCAGGAGTAACACCGTTTTTACAGGGAACTTGTACCGATAGTTCAAACTTGACTTCTTCCTTGTTGTATTCAATTAAATCCGGTTTTGCCAGTGCTCGAATGATCCGTAAAAGTTGTTCCTGCCTGCGGGCTGATTTTGTTTCCTCCAGGTTCACTTTTGTGACCTGAAACCCATAGGCATAGATGATCACGGCAACGACTACGGCCGCGCCGATACCCAGAGAGTGCCAGATGGAGGCTTTTGATTTTGATTGAGTTTTCATTCAGCCCACCCGTTCGGCGTCTTTGCCGTAGATTTCTTTGAATTTGACATCATCAATTTCAGATGGAAGACCATCAAAGACAATCTGTCCGTTATTAAGGGCAATTACCCTGTCCGAATAACGGTGCACTAGATCAAGAAAGTGCAAACTGCACAGTACGGTGACACCATCCTTTTTGTTGATCTCTTCCAGATACTGCATTATGCTGTGAGCCAGTACCGGATCAAGCGAAGCGACAGGTTCGTCTGCAAGGATCATCTCCGGGTCCTGCATCAAAGCGCGTGCCACTCCGACGCGCTGCTGTTGACCACCGGAAAGCTCATCCGCTCGATAACTGGCTTTATCCGCGATTCCTACCCTTTCCAACTGTCTTATGGCTGAATCAATATCTTCTTTAGGGAAGCGATTAATTAGACTCCAGGCTGGATTGGCATATCCCAGCCGTCCGGCCAGAACATTGGTCAAAACGCTGGAACGGCTGACCAGATTGAAATGCTGGAAAACCATACCTATCTTTCGTCTAATTATTCTCAGTTCTTCATCGGTTGCATTGGTCACATCCATACCTGAAAATAAAACTGAACCCGAGGTTGGATCTACCAGACGATTGATGCAACGCAGCAGGGTTGATTTTCCCGATCCGCTTAATCCAATCACGGCCAGAAACTCACCCTTATGCACATTGAAAGAAACGTCGGTCAAGGCTTGAACACCACCCTCATAAATCTTTGTCAGATTCTTGACTTCAAGCTGAATGTTTTGAAGAGGATCTTTCATAGTTGTTTGATAACCTATATATAGAAATTAAACAATTCTAATCTACTTCACGCACCTTCACAAATAAAAAAAACCGGAGTTCACTTTGAAGTGAACCCCGGTCTTTGATTGAAAAGATTACTTACCCAGGCTTTCCAGTGTGATACCGGCAGCTTCAACCATGATACGGACAAAGTCAAATTCCGCGTCATTTGTCTCGGCAATTCCATCCCAGGCATAGAAGTCCTGTTTTCCGATTGAATTCTTCCAATCTTCTGTCTTGGCGAATTCGGTTAAGGCAGTCGCGATCTTCTCGCGGACATCAGCCGGGAATTTTGGACCAAAGGAGAGTGTGTCATTCGGAATGGAAGGAGAAACTGCCAGGATTTTCACTTTTTCGATAACATCCGGCGCCTCTTCGCGAATATTAGCACGGGCATCATTGACTTTATAACCACCACATTTCAGGGCTTTTTTATCCTCTGTGACTTTGCAATCTTTGATGAGGTCAGCCGGAATATCGGGGTCGGCACCCTCTTTCCATTTTTCCACACCTTCGGGAACGGAGGGCGGAGTGTAGAAAACTGTAGCGAAGTCAACTTCTCCGTTGTATACGGCTTTTACAGATTGCGGATGACCGCCTGTGGCTACCTTTTCGCCCGGTTCAACTCCGGCGTCTTTGAACATAGCCAGAGGCACGAGATAACCGGATGTGGAGCCAACATCACCATACCCCCATTTCTTTCCGGCAAGATCCTTAATGCTCTTGAATTCGCTGTCACGTTTTACAAGGAATTCCGCCCAGTAAACAGATGATCCATAGCGGACAGCCTTAAACGCGGCATCAACGCCACACAGCTTGTTGGCCAGAACATAACCAAGACCCGGGATAAATCCCATGGTGTCTGCAGGAGACGCACACATCTCTTCGATAGTGGCGGCATAGGAAGTCGGCACAGAAACTTCGAATTCATAGCCGGTGGCTTTCTTCAATGCGTCTGCCATGATCTTTCCACCTGTGACAATTACATTGGCATCAGTGGATGGGACAAAGAGAACTTTAATGGGATGATCTTTTGTACCAACGGCAGGTTCTTCCGGGGCTTTTGTCGCTTCGGGAGCTTTGGTTGGCTCAGGTGCTTTTGTGGGTTCTGCAGCAGCTGGTTTTGGGGCTTCCGTTGGCGCAGGGGTTGGCTGACAGGCTGTCAATAGAACAGAAGCTATAGTCAGCAGCGCTATGAGAACAAAAACAAGACGACTCTTCTTTTGCATATTTCTCTCCTTTGGAAGAATTGGAATATATAAAATAATAGTCCGATTCTTTTTTAAGAGCAAGCAAACGATGATTATCAGGATGTTAACAAATAGAACAAAGACGTTGGATGTATAGTAATGTCTTGATGTATTTGGTATGTCAAATTGACATCACCCTGCTCGGGCGGTAGAATCAAAAAAGGAGTCAAATATGCCTATTTATGAATTTGAGTGTTTGGATTGCCGGCAGACTTTTGAAGTCCGCCGTTGTTTTTCTGATGCGGATCAGCCTGCCGTTTGCACAACATGCCAGAGTGAAAATACACACCGGATGATATCGAAATTCTATGCGAAATCTGCTGGGGACTCTGCTTCGATTTCCACCGGACATTCGGGTTGTGGCGGTTGCAGCGGTGGATCTTGCGGTTCCTGCCACCATTAATAAACTGAAAAGGAGATTTCTATGAAGAAAGATTTTATTTCCATCGCGGATAGTACCCCGGAAGCGTTACAGAGTATTCTTGACCTTGCCGTGGAATTGAAAAAAGAAAGACGCGAAAAGGGTGAGAATAAACCGATCTTAAAGGGCAAGGTGTTGGGAATGATCTTTCAGAAACCAAGCCTGCGAACACGGGTCAGTTTCGATATGGCCATGCGTCATCTTGGCGGCGATGCACTCTACCTTTCTCCGAATGAAATTGGTCTAGGTCAACGCGAGTCTGTAGCAGATGTCGCCCGCGTGCTGGCAGGTTACGTGGATATCATCATGGCACGGGTTTTTGCCCACCAGCATGTGCTTGATCTGGCCAAATGGGCCGATATTCCGGTGATCAACGGTCTCAGTGATTACGATCATCCCTGCCAGGGTATGGCTGATGCATTGACTATCTTCGAGAAGTTCAACCGCATCAAGGGGCTGAATGTGAGTTACATCGGTGATGGAAATAATGTCGCCGTTTCACTTCTGCATTTCTGCTCAAAATTGGGTGCCAACTTTACGATTGCCTCCCCTGAAGGCTATGATCTCTCCGAGAAAGCTTTGAATGAAGGCAAGACATTTGCCGCCAAATCAGGTGTATCCATTCGGATGATGCGTGATCCGCACGAGGCTGTCAAAGGCGCGGATGTAATCTATACCGATACCTGGACAAGCATGGGACAGGAGGAAGAAACCGAAAAACGTAAAAAAGTCTTCCCTCCCTACCAGGTCAATGCAAAACTGGTCGCTGAAGCTTCACCTAATGTAATCGTTATGCACTGTCTTCCGGCGCATCGTGGACAGGAGATCACGGATGAGGTGGCCGATGGACCACATTCTGTTCTCTTCCCACAGGCGCATAATCGTATGCATGCCCAAAAAGCCATTCTTGTCAGTCTATTCCGATAAGGACTACTATGAGAAGCCAGGAATTCATCGACCTCGAAGAAAGAATCGGCGCACACAACTACCATCCGTTGGATGTTGTTCTCACTCGTGGAGAAGGTGTCTGGGTTTTCGATGTTGATGGAAATAAGTATCTGGATTGCCTAAGCTCATATTCAGCATTGAATCAAGGGCATGTTCATCCGCGAATACTGAAAGCATTGATTGAACAGGCGGGGAAATTGACCCTGACATCAAGGGCATTTAGAAACGATCAACTGGCTCTGTTTTATAAGGAATTATCTGATCTGACCGGGTATGAAATGGTTTTGCCGATGAACAGCGGTGCTGAGGCAGTTGAAACAGCCCTGAAAGTGGCAAGGAAATGGGGATATGTCTCCAAGAAGGTTCCGCGTGGCAAAGCAGAAATCATCGTTGCCGAAGGAAATTTTCACGGCAGAACCATTTCCATCATCTCCTTTTCATCTGAACCATTGTACAAAGATGATTTTGGACCGCACACTCCCGGTTTTATTTCTGTTCCCTTTGGCGATGCGAAATCCCTGGAAAATGCCATCACCCCTAATACGGTGGCTGTGATGATTGAACCAATCCAGGGAGAAGCCGGCGTAAACATTCCACCGGCTGGCTACCTGAAAAATGTCAGAGATATATGCACAAGAGAAAATATACTTTTTATCGCTGACGAGATACAGACGGGTTTGGGGAGAACCGGGAAGTTATTGGCCACACAGCATGAAAATGTGAGAGCGGATCTGGTCATTCTTGGAAAAGCACTGGGCGGTGGTTTTTATCCGGTATCTGCTGTTCTGGCGGACAAACCCATTCTGGGTTTGATCCATCCGGGCGAACACGGTTCAACCTTCGGCGGTAATCCTCTGGCCGCTGCGGTTGCCCGCGAATCATTGAAAGTTCTTGTCGAAGAAAAAATGATCGAGAATGCCGCCATTCAGGGTGAGTATTTTATCGAGCAACTGGCTGAGATCAACAGTCCAAAGATACGAGAAGTGCGCGGACGCGGGCTGCTTATCGGCGTGGAAATGAAGCCGGAAGCCGGCGGAGCGCGTAAATACTGCGAAGCGCTCAAAGCCAGGGGAATTCTGGCCAAGGAAACCCACGAAAATATTATCCGCTTTGCTCCTCCGCTGATTATTGACCGGCCTACAATAGACTGGGCATTGGAAAAGATACGCGGCGTCCTGTTAGAAAACTGATCGGGGTAAGGATATGGATTGGAAAACCGAGTACGCAGACAGAATAGTCTCGGCTGATGAAGCCATTCGCTTTGTTCAATCCGGCCAGCGGATTTATCTCACATCAAACTGCTCTGTTCCCCGTGAGTTGTTATCTGCACTTATCCGCCGGGCTCCAGAATTACACGATGTTGAGGTTTGTCAGGCATTGACAATCATCGGTTCGGAGTACGTCGATCCCTGTATGGCAGGCCACTTGCGGATAAATTCATTGTTTGTCAGCGCGAATGTCCGTAAAGCTATTCACGAATGCCGTGCAGACTACACTCCGGTGTTTTTATCGGAATACCCTTTATTGTTCATGAAGGGTATTTTGCCGGTAGACGTCGCATTTGTGCATCTTTCACCACCCGATGAGCAGGGTTTCTGTACGTATGGAGTCGAAAGCGGATTAACGAAGGGTCCGGCCGAATCTGCAAAGATTATGATTGGTGAGATAAACGAACAAATGCCTCGAATGTTGGGTGATACTCTGGTACACATCAGCAAACTCTCCGCCATCGTTCCGGTCAATTATCCTCTCGCTGAGATTCCCATGCCCGATCTGGATTCTGACCCGGTGACGGAGAAGATCGGCCAGTATATTGCAGAGAGGATCACAGACGGTGCCACATTGCAGCTCGGTATTGGTGATATCCCGAATGCAGTCTTAAAGTATCTTAACGATAAAAAGGATCTGGGAATTCATTCGGAATTGATCTCAGACGGTGTGATTGATCTTGTTAAAAAAGGTGTGATAAACAACTCCCAAAAAACTCTGCATAAAGACAAGATTACTACAGGTTTCCTGCTTGGCTCAAGGGTGTTACACCGCTGGTGTGACAACAACCCACTGGTAGAAATCCAACGCACTGAGTATGTGAATAATCCCCTGATCATTGCGAAAAATCGGAAAATGGTCGCAATAAATTCCGCGATAGAAATTGATCTCACCGGACAAGTCTGTTCAGATTCTATCGGTACAAAGATATACAGCGGCCCTGGCGGCCAAGTTGATTTCATCTATGGGTCTTCACTGGCGGAAGAAGGAATGCCTATTATTGCACTTCCCAGCACCTCCATGGATGCCAGCGGAAAAATCCACAATAAGATCGTTCCCATGCTGAAACCAGGTGCTGGTGTAGTTACAACCCGGAACCATATTCACTATGTTGTCACAGAATATGGTATGGTTGATCTATATGGAAAGTCTTTCCGGCAGCGTGCCCAGGCATTAATTTCCATCGCCCACCCCGATTTTCGTGAAGAATTAACCCATGAAGCTAAAAACTTACGTTATATCGAATAGACTATGAACAGTCGAAAAGCAAAGATTGTAGCTACTATTGGACCGGCCTGTGACACACTGGAGAAGCTAAAAGAACTTCTTCTGGCGGGTGTTGATGTTGTTCGGTTGAATTTTTCCCATGGCACCCACGAAGATCATCATCGCCGGATCGGCATGGTTCGCCAGATATCGCAGGAGATCAAGAAACCCATATCCATCTTGCAGGATCTGCAGGGGCCCAAAATGAGAGTTGGATTACTTCCAGATGCAGGAATTGATCTGGTTGCCGGGCAATCTGTATTATTGACGTCCAAAGCAGGTGCGTTATCAGAGGGAATTGACCACGTAATTCCGATGGAAGTTCCCGAACTGGCCCGTTCTGTACACTCTGGCAGCCGGATTCTGCTGGATGACGGCCGATTGGAATTACAGGTCACTGCCATAAAATCCGATTCTGTCCAATCGACGGTAAAACTCGGTGGAAGATTGACCTCTCACAAAGGTGTGAACCTGCCGGGAGCAGATATCTTAATTCCCGGTTTCACAGAGAAAGACAAAGAAGACCTGACTTTCGGACTGCAGGAGGAAGTCGATTATGTGGCTATTTCCTTTGTCCGCTCGGCGAATGATATAAAAATTGTTCGAAAAGCTATCTTTGATATCAATCCAGCACGGACGGATACCCGCATAATCGCCAAGCTCGAAAGACCGGAAGCCATTGATGACCTGGAGGCTATTCTGGATGCTTCGGATGGCGTTATGGTCGCGCGGGGTGATCTTGGAGTGGAAACTTCACCGCAAACTGTTCCCATTATGCAGAAGCTGATCATTGAAGCTGCAACGAAAAAGTCGCGTCAGGTGATAACAGCCACTCAGATGCTTGAATCGATGATGCATAATCCCCGCCCCACCCGGGCTGAAGCCTCAGATGTAGCCAACGCGATTTTTGATGGCTCAGACGCAGTGATGCTTTCAGGCGAAACTGCCAGTGGTGATTACCCGGTGGATGCGGTAAAGATGATGGATGCCATCATCCAGGAAGCAGAAGCTCATAATGCGGAATGGGGACACTGTCATCCTATTCCTGATCCCCTCAGTTTGCAGGATGATTCATATTCCCTGGCCAGAGCGGCCAAAGAACTCGCCCAGGACACCGATGTCACCTGTATCGCCGTATTTACACGCGGCGGGCACACAGCACGTGTCATGTCAAAAGTGAGACCTGATGTCCCTGTACTGGCTTTTACTCCGGATAAACGTACATATCAGCGGCTTGGTCTCTACTGGGGAATCACACCCTTTTTGGTGCCATTTGCATCAACAGTTGAATCAATGATCCAGACGGTAGAAAATGCCATCATAGAATCATCTCTGATGAAAGCCGGTCAGCAGGTTATTCTGATTTCAGGTTTCCCGGTCGGTAAGAACCTGCCTCCGAACTTCGTACTTTTACACACGCTGGGAAGAAACAAATAACCAGAATCCACCAGCAAATAAAACGCCAGTACCAAACAAAAATGCGGTGCTATCGTTTTCCCTTTAAAACATTCTGGCGTTTATTTTATTAAGTGCTTCTTCTGATGGCCGTAATTCTTTTTCTGTCAGTCGATTCAATGGTTTGTCGACGAGATTATACAGGTCATACATTGATGGTTGATCTGGATCCACATAAATCAATCCGGTAACCAGCCAGTCATTAAGATAGGCTTCTTCCAGCATATGCATCGCATCCCAGCGATTGGTGGGATCATATTCAACATCCAGTTTCTTCAAGACTATTGTCGATCCATCATGCAATTCGATCTCACGAATGGTATTTTCTTCGAAATCCTCGATCATAATTTCTTCGCGGGGAGGAACAAATGACAGTTCGTGGAGATGAGATTCGTGGTCTTTTCCCCAGGAGTATGAATGCAGCGAGGTATCCAGATTGTAGAATGTCACGCAGGGGCTGATGATATCCAACACACTCAATCCACGATGACTCAATGCAGCCTTAATAAGATCTTTAACCTGCCGGGGGTCACCGGCAAAAGAGCGCGCAACAAAAGACGCATTTGAGATCAATGCTTCCATGCAGATATCAACCGGTAAATAGCGGCTGGTGCCCTGTTTCTTCAGGGTTTTTCCCCGTTCCGCAGTAGCGGAGAACTGCCCTTTTGTCAGGCCGTATACACCGTTATTTTCCACAATATAGGTCATTGGGAAATTTCGCCTTGACAGATGCTTGAACTGACCAAAACCGATACTGGCTGTGTCACCATCTCCGCTTACCCCGATGATCCGCATGGATGTATCGCCAAAACCGGCTCCCTGTGCCAGGGATGGCATTCTGCCGTGTAAACCATTGAAACCGAAGGAATGACCTAGAAAGTAAGTCGGGCTTTTACTGGAGCATCCAATCCCTGAAAACTTCATAGTTTTTTCGGGTTTGATATTTAGTTCATAACACGCCGCAATGATCTGGTTCGCTATGGAATTATGACCGCATCCCTGACATAACGTACTCACGGCACCTTTGTAATCGGCCCGGGTCAGGCCTATTAGATTGGTCGGTGAAACCGAAGTTAAAGGAGTATCGGTCATGGTTATCTCTCCTGATGCGAATTGATCGCTTCACAAATCCATCGAGCCGTCAACGGTAATCCGTCAACATGACAAATTTTGATGAATTTTCCGGCCATTTCGGGGTAGATAATCTGTAACAACTGACACATTTGTCCATCTCGGTTGTTTTCGATCACATAGATACGCTTATTTTCAGTTATGAATCTTTTTATTTCAGTTGAAAATGGGATAGATCTGATTCGCGCAAAATTTGTCGATATACCCTCTTTATGATAGAAATCCTGTGCTTCGAGAATGGACAATTCTGTCGATCCGTAGCCAATAATCCCAAATGAAGCTTCTTTTTCTTTTGTTATGATCGGTGGAGGCAGGAATTCTTTTGCTTTTTCAAGTTTTCTTAACAGACGCGTTTGTCCATTTTCCCACGCTACGTTATCTTCTGTATATCGTGCGTACTCATCATGCCCGGTACCCCTTGCCAGATAAGGACTCTTCGGGTGAGTGTTGCCTGGAACGGTACGATAGGGAATACCATCCCCGTCAATATCCAGATAACGCCCCCAGTCTCCAGATCTTTCTTTCAACAGCCTTTCCAGGTCCTCTTCCCAGAGGATTTTTCCTCTGTCCATTGGTTTATTCGGATATTCGAATTTGTGTGTCATCCATTCATTCATGCCCAGGTCAAGGTCAGAGAGAACAATTACTGGTGACTGCAATCTCTCAGCGATATCAAACGCCTTCCAGCCAAATTCGAAACATTCATCGACTGTACCCGGTATCAAAATTGGGAATTGGGTATCTCCATGGCTGATGAAGTAGGTCTGAGTGAGATCACCCTGGGCTGTCCGGGTGGGAAGACCCGTCGATGGTCCAACACGCTGTACATCCCAGATAACCACCGGGGTTTCTGAATAATAGGCCAAACCGAGATACTCTGACATCAGAGACAAACCCGGGCCTGAAGTCGAGGTCATGGCACGTAAACCTGAAAAGCCAGCTCCGATCGCCATACCGATTGCCGATAACTCATCCTCCGCCTGGATAACTACATAATTATCCTTGCCTGTGGTAGGGTCGCGCCGTAATTGCGGTAAATATTCATTCAATGACTCGGAAATGCTGGTGGCCGGGGTAATCGGGTACCAGGCATTGAATTGCACCCCACCAAAGATAGCTCCCAGAGCGGCGGCAGTGTTTCCATCTGTCATTATGTAATCGTTCAAGGGATTCAATGTCTTCAGTCTATAGGGATCCTGTTTTTTTATATTTGCTTTTGTCCAGTCGATGGATGCTTCTATAATTTTCCAATTTGCGGTGACAGCCGATTCCTTACCCTTGAAATGATAGTCCAGGGCAAGCCGTACCTTATCCATATCGAGATCAAGGATATGCCCGACAATACCGACATAGACCATATTGGCCACATAATCACGCATAGAAGGCTGTATTTCCGAATCATGCATGATCTGTTTTACCGGCATTGGATATATGGTTATGTCTGACCGGTTTGATGGTAGATGGATATGGTCGGCAAAAAACAGCACCCCGCCTGGGCAAACCGATTCAAGCTCATTTTGAATGGTTGTGGGATTCATGGCGACCACAATGTCATCTTTTTCCTGCCGGGCAACAAATCCAGACTGATTTATCCGGATCGTGAACCAGGTTGGTTGTCCCTGAATATTCGAAGGAAAAATATTCTTCCCGGAAACGGGTATCCCCATCTTGAAAATTGCCCGTAAAAGAGTTGTATTCGCGGTGGCACTTCCCGAGCCGTTAATTGTGCTGATGGTCAAATTAAAATCATTGATAATGGAATTCATATTTTCCTCTGGATCATTCAAAATGATCGTTTTTTGCTTTTTCCAGTGGACGTTGATTCAGTAAGATCATGTGTTCAAGCAGGGTTTTCTTGCTGTTGGAGAACTCTCCCAGTTGGATCGATTCAACAATTTTTTCGTGGTATTCCCAGACTCTGACCTGATAATCAATCCCGGTGTATCGATTCAATCCAACTTCTTCATACATATACCAGTAAGCTTCTAAAAGACCAGTTACAAAAGGATTTTCCAATCTGCTATACATCAATAAATGAAAATCTCGATGCTCGTAGAATGGGATTTCAACAGGTTTATGAGCCAGCTTCTGCCTCGCAGCCTGTATTAATTGAAAAAGGGATTCAATATCCTCTTTTGTTAAAAGAGCCGCCGCTTCTTCGAAATAGGCTGCTTCGATATGTTTACGCAAATCGGCAAAAGCATCAAAACGCCGCCGATCTTCTTTAACGGCATAAGATAGACTGGCCGTTACGGCGGGGGTAAATTGGTATCGGTTCTTGCGAATACCGGTTTTAGGTTTGACTTCAACAAAACCAAAGGCCCTGGCGACTTCAAGTTGTTCACGAAGACTGGGAATGCTTGTCTGCGTGGCTTTGCTCAGTTCACTGAGAGAAGGAAGACGACAGCCATCCTGTTTGTTATGATCTGCCAGATATTGGAGAAACGTGTTCAGGTAGATTTCCGACATAAGATCAGAGATATGCTCTTAATAATAAGATAATTAAGATGATTAAATTATATCCTTCCCGAATTGATATGTCAATCCAGGATTCCTTATTTTGATTAATTGCTATTTTCGAAAGATGATTCTCTTGAATGATTCTTCGTACCGGGGTAATTCATCTGTCGAATCTTTTGTATGCCGTGTTGTCCTGAGCCGTTTTTCAAACGCAATCGGATCTCCGATTTGGCTGCGGTGTTTTTTCAGCGCATTCAGTTTGATTTCAAATGTATCGGTTATATCCAGCGTAATGTTGGGTTGAGATGTCAACGAAAGCCAGACTTCATCAACTGAATGTGGCTCGAGTTTCTCTTCCGTTAATAATTCCGGGAAAAACATACGATTCCCGCTGGCTGGAAATACGGCATCCAGGGCGATTTGCCCGGCTGCCCGATGGTCTGGATGGTTGATATAACCTTCATTTGGGAAATAATTGGTGGGATCACAGGAGACAAGAATATCAGGCTTTACCTGACGAATAACCCGCACGACATCTTTTCGTACTTTTAGATCCGCCTGTAACGTCCCATCGTCGTATCCCAGGTTCTCAATACGGTTGACGCCGATGACCGCTGCTGCCTGTTTTTGTTCTTCCGCACGCAGAATAGCCAATTCATTCGGTGTGATAGATGGATCATCCGATCCTTTGTTTCCGCTGGTGATCAGACAATAATAAATTTCATGTCCGTCTTTCGACCAACCTGCCAGAGTCGCGCCACAGAAAAATTCTGGATCATCCGGATGTGCCAGTACTACCAGGATTTTTTTCTTATCCGACCAACCTTCAATTCCGCTTTGCACCTGATTTTTCCTCTGTCTGTGATGTGAATGTAATTTCGGAGGCGTGAAATTCCCGAACACCGATTTCAGGAATATCTACGGTGACCATTTCCTGAAGTGGGCGGATATCGATAACTTTTCCCGTACCGGCGGGTGTTACAACCTCTTTATTCCGTTTGGGCAGATGTGAGCGAGCTTCTGAATACTGTTCGAACTCGTAAGCAAGGCAGCATCGTAAGCGGCCACACATACCCGTGATCTCACCTGGAGTAAGGGAAATGCCCTGCTCTTTTGCCATGCGGATCGAAATGGAACTGAACTCAGACAGGAACTGGCAGCAACATCGCTTTTCCAGGCCGCAAGCGCCAATCCCACAGATACTCTTGGATACATCGCGAGGACCAATTTGACGCAAATCTACCTGTACCGGCGCAAAACGACGTTGCACATCCTGGCGAAGAGATTTAAGATCCGCCTTTTCTTCGGTTTCTGTGCTGAAAAAGACGGTCAGGCGGTTGCCATCAAAACTGTATTCCGATGAGATGATTTTGACTCCATTCAGCCGCAATTCTTTCGAACGCTGACGGGTAAAATCAACCACTTCGGGTTCTTTTGATTGCCAACTCTGGCGTGTTACCAGATCGCGTGGCGTAGCACGCCGTTCGATCAACTTCCAACCGCCTTCAGGAGGATTCCCAGGATCAGAAATTATCTGCGAAACCTGCCCGAGCTGTTTCCCGCGGCTGGTTTCTACAACCACATAATCACCCAGGGTAAGATCGGTGATCTTCCCGCTATCAAAATGATAAATCTTACCGATCGGATTGAATCTGACGCCAACAATTAATTGCGGCATGCGTTTGCTCCTATCCAACCATCTTGATGGTCACTCCACCATTGCCTGTTATGGCGGCAACACTTAATTTTGCGGCGATCTTCCCGGCAATGTCTGATAACGCTTTCGCAGCAGGAGAATCAGGTAAAGACACGACTACAGGCGAACCGGCGTCGCCGCCTTTGCGTACATCAGGATCCATGGGAATAACTCCCAGGAATGGTACATCTGATTCATGTGCCAGGGTCTCACCGCCTCCGCTGCCAAACACATCCATTTTTGTGCCATCGGGTAATTCAAGATAACTCATATTCTCAACTACTCCGAGGATAGGAACATTTAATACTTTAAACATTTGCAGACCACGGTTCGCATCTTCCAGAGAAACGGCCTGAGGGAGTGTCACTATAAGTGCTCCGCTTAAGGCAATTGATTGTGCCAGACTTAACTGTGCGTCTCCCGTTCCTGGTGGTAAATCAATGATCAGATAATCCAGATCCCCCCATTCCACATCGGCCAGAAACTGACGAATTGTGGAGTGCAGCATAGGCCCCCGCCAGATCAAGGGTTGTCCAGGTTTTACCAGAAATCCAATTGACATTACTTTGACGCCATAAACATCGGCTGGGATCATCTTTTCTCCAGCTGGATCCGGCATACGATCCACACCCATCATCGTTGGAATGTTAGGTCCGTAGATATCGGCATCCAATAATCCAACTTTTGCACCCTGTCTGGCAAGAGTAATGGCAAGATTGACTGCCACTGTTGATTTTCCGACACCGCCCTTTCCGGAAGCAATGGCAACAGCGTTCTTTATCGAAAGACCTAGCGGTTTTCGATCCCGTCCATCGGATACCACCTGCGCTTTCATTTCTACAATCACATTCTTCACACCGGGAATTTTCATAACAGCAGATTTCGCTTCATTTTGTATCTGTCCTCGCAGTGGACAGGCGGGTGTCGTCAGTTGCACGGTGAAGTGGACATCGCCATTCTGGATGGCGATGTCTTTGATCATATTCAATGAGACAAGGTCCCTGTGCAATTCGGGTTCTTGAACGGTAGAAAGAGCCGCGAGTACTTGTTCTTGTGTTACTGAGTTCATTGTATTTTTATTTCCTTTTTGACATATATAATTTCGTGTCTATGAGAATTTGTTGATAAAGATGAACCAGGTCGTCATCGCTGCCCTTAAAATGCCGAATGTTCAACTGGGCACAGGCCGGACACCCACGCATGGCCCGAAATGAATCCACATTGCAGGTGACGCAACTGCTGATCTTTATCATCATCAGTAAAAATGCCGTTTGTTCGGAAGACTGTACCGGTCTTTCTTCTACCTGCTTGACCAATTCTTGCCAGGTCTTGCCGCGTAACCTGGACAGACTCCCGATAGCTTTACTGGGGAATAACACTTCAGTTTCTGGATTATACATCGAAGTTTCCTAAATTCGTTGGTACGGACTCCCCTTCAGCGGGCATATTTGTGTGTGATGATGCGGCTTTTTCCGCTTTGATCTGTTCTTCACTGGCATAATATGTGGGACGGATGCTTGCGTAATAATTGGCCGATTTCATCAATCTGTCTTTGTCAAGCACATCATTTTCACGGCGATCGGTGTTGGCCAACTCGTAATTATGATCCATGCGAATAGCATTGAACGGACAAAATTCGGCGCAAAAGCCGCAATTCATACACAGATCAATATCAATAGTGAATTTTGCCGGACTGGCTTTTGGTTTTCCAGTCACCGGATTAGTGCTGCGTTCGATCCATATGCATTGCGGCGGGCAGACTTTTGAACAGATTCCGCAGGCCGTGCATCTCAATTTTTTTGTACCGTCTGATTCTTCATCATAAACGAGAAATGGTACAAATCGAAATTCCTCCGGTATTGGGAGTCTTTCTTCCGGGTATTGAATTGAAAAAATTCCTCTGGTTTCGGTAGATGAACGAAGCGCAATACCCTCAGGCTTGTAGTACTTTTTTCCCAGCCATTTCAGGTCATCAATATAAGTTTCAAAGAAATGTTTTAAGGGTATAAGTAAACCGCGAATAATTCCCGAACCATTCATGAGAATCTCTCCACCTACCGGTCCACTTCACCCAGAATAATATCCAGAGAACCCAACACGGCGATTGCATCCGCCAGTTTTCCTCCCCGGCATATTTTGCTCAGCGATGTGATATTGATGAAAGACGGTGCACGGACATGATAACGCTGTGGGTTGGGCTTGCCATTTGAAATTACAAAATATCCAAGTTCGCCTTTTGGTCCTTCTACCCGGCCGTACGCTTCACCTGCCGGTACACGTACCAGGTATTGCGGCTTACCATTCATCACAGGCCCACCTGGCAAATCATGGATGGCCTGTTGAATTATGCGCAGACTTTGTCGCATTTCATCCAGACGAACCATGTAGCGGTCATAAATATCACCGTGATAACGAACGGCAATATCAAAATCGAAGCGATCATAAACGGAATATGGATCGGCTTTTCGTACATCGTAGGGAACACCAGAAGCCCGCAATTGCGGTCCGCTGGCTGAATATGCGGCAGCTTCATCTGCTGTCAGTACTCCAACACCTTCGGTACGTACCCTGACAATCTCGTTATGTGTCAGATATGTATCCAGCTCATCGATTTTCCTTGGAAGCCGATCAAATACCAGCTTTCTGATTTTTTCCACAACATTTTCTGTTACATCGCGAACTACACCACCAAATCGAAAGTAGTTGCACATCATCCGTGAGCCGGAAACCTCTTCGAAAATATCCAGAATCAATTCACGTTCTTCCAACGTATAGAGGGCCGGTGTATAAAACGCACCCAGATCGTTTAGTAAGAAACCTGTGGTCATAATATGGCTGCTAATACGGGTTAATTCCGCCATAATTACCCGGATGTAATCTGCTCGTTCGGGTGGAGTAATGTCGAGCAATTTTTCAACAGCCAGAGCGTACCCGAAATTGTTGCTCATGGAGGATAGATAATCCAATCGGTCTGTGTATGGCATGGTCTGTAGGTAAGTGTTTCTCTCAGCGATTTTTTCATGGTTGCGGTGCAGATATCCCATCACCGGTTTCAATTCCAGGATCGTTTCACCTTCCATAAGAACCGCCATACGAAACACGCCATGCGTGGATGGATGCTGTGGACCCAGATTGACTATGATCTGGTCAGTCTTAAGGTGGCTGTTCAATCCATTAGCCGTGTTTCTAAGACTGTTGTATAACTCTTCTTCCCCGGCGAAGTTACATTGTTCAGGTTCAAAACCGGCCGGATATTTCACATTGTTTCCAAATGGGTTTTTTTCTTCCGCGCGGCTGTAGGACCCTTCCGGCCAGCGGGTCTTATACGGTTTGACCTCTTCTTCGAATAAAGGCTCGATCCAATCTTTGCGAAGCGGATGCCCTTGAAAACCTTCCCAGGTCAATATTCGACGTTGATCAGGGTGATCTTCGAAGTTTACACCGAA
Organism: Leptolinea sp.; assembly: GCA_012798535.1. Classification (GTDB taxonomy): domain Bacteria; phylum Chloroflexota; class Anaerolineae; order Anaerolineales; family Anaerolineaceae; genus Leptolinea. The sequence continues at coordinate 111,416 of JAAZMZ010000023.1, read as the reverse complement.
CATATCGAAGATTTCTCTTTCCTGCAATTCCGCACCCGGATATATTCCACACAGACTGGGAACACTTGGATTTGATCGATTCATCTGAACCTTAAACAACAATCCCGGTCCGCCAGTGGTACGATACACTAAATAAACAATTTCCATCATGTCTTCAGGGTAATAATCAACTGCGGTCACCATGGACAAATAATCAAATCCGAGTTCATCTCGGATTGATCGCGCAAAATTCAAGAGAAAACCCCGGTTGACCAGATAACCGGAATATCCCGATCGAGTATCCTCTATAACGTTTCCAGGATAACGCGCGGAAAGAATAAATTCTTTATCGAGATCTGTCTGGTCACTCATCAGGATATCTCAGCCTCACCTGGATTATCCATTTCCGGCTTTGGATCGGTTGGATTATTTTCGGATACATCTTGCCGGCTTATTCGGGATATTTCATCATACTGCTTCGGGTCCATAAGATCCGGGCCAAGAACAGGAATGGGTATAGGAGGAACAGCTTCTTTTTTATACCAGCGGACATTTTTTAATGATTCCGTATCGATCTTCTTTTGAAGTGTGATCAATCCATTGAGCAATGCCTGAGGTGTGGGAGGACAACCAGGAATATACACATCCACCGGTAGATAACGGTCAATCCCTGGAACTACACTGTATCCTTCTTTGAAAGGTCCGCCACCGTTCGCACATGCACCCATTGATAATACGTATTTAGGTTCTGCCATCTGGTTATATAACCGGACGATCTGAGGGACCATTTTTTTGGTGACAGTTCCGGAAATAATCATCACATCCGCCTGTCTTGGACTTGGACGCATGACTTCCATGCCAAATCTGGAAAGATCATAACGGCTTGCCGCGGTACAGATCATTTCAATGGCGCAGCATGCCAGCCCGAACATCATCGGCCAAAGTGAGTTCCGTCTGCTCCAGTTGTAGATTCGATCCAATGATGTGATCGCCACAGCAGGTTGAATTTCAGGTGGAATATCAAATTCCGGGGAATTAAGCGTATTATCCGACACAGAACGCCTACCTTGGATATAAGAACACCGATTTATGGAGTTATTCTATCATCCCGATAAATCATGTCAAGTTATAATTAGGTAAAGGATTGTTTACATAATAATGTCTGGAAGAATTTCTACGACTGAATTGATCCTCAGCAAAATGGATTATTCTCAAAATAAGAGTGCTCATGAGTTGGCTCTTGAATGTTGCATCGAAGAACCCACCGTGCGTTATCACCTGAGAAAATTGCGAACACTGGGAGTGGTTCAGGAATTTCGGAATACCAGGGCTGGACTAAAAGCTGGCCGGAAAGCCACACTCTTCCGGCGCGTAAATAATATGCAGGAAAACAGCATTCAATCTTTATGCAATACTCTGCTCAGACAATTTTTGTTCCACTTTCGAGATGACAATGAAAAAGCTGAACAGCGACTGGCAAGATTGATCATTGGAGAGAAGCCAGTAGAATCTGGAATACCGATGAACATCCGTGAGCTTACCCAATGGTTGAGTGAAAACCAGTACCGTGCCAGTTGGGAAGCCGGGAAGACAGGACCGGTCATAAAATTCGCCAATTGTCCGTATCGTGAAATCCGCGAGAATAATGAGATTTTGTGCGCAATGGATGCTTACCTGTTACGCGAGCTTAATGCCTCTATATGGGAATTGCAGCATCCTATGGATTGGCAGAACTTGCAGGGAAACTGCCGTTTTGTTGTGAAAGAAAATACAAACAGGTAAAATTGAGTTCTATGATCAAATTCGCTGCTTTTCGATATTATTTTCATTCGATTGTTTCAATAGTACGCGGTTTCTATCATCCCTATCGAGTTTTGGTAAGTTTATTGGATATTTCCGGTAATTCAGGAATACATGGAACGGTAAAACTGAAAAACTCTGGTGTGACCTTCTCCATCCGAAATGGGATGGATGTCTGGTCAATAAAAGAATCGTTTCTTGATGATTTTTACAGATTGAATGAGACTTCTCCGGAATCACTGAATGTCATTCTGGATATTGGAGCCGGAATCGGTGAATTTGCGATTCAAGCCGGTAGTAAATGTCCTCATTCCAGAATATACGGATTTGAACCTTTTCCAGAATCCTTCAGCATGTTTCAAAAGAATATCGATTGCAATGGGCTGACAAATATCTATCCTGTTGGTGCCGCGGTTTCCTCCATACCCGGAAATTTGGTGATGGATACCTCATCCGGCAATCCACTGCAGTACTCTGCCCAGAATGATTCTCAAACAGGGATACCCGTATCTACCATTGTGTTGCTGGATTTCATAAAACAGCATGACATCGAAACAGTCGATTTATTAAAAATGGATTGTGAAGGGGGGGAATTCGCTATTCTTCTTCCCCTTTCTAATCAAGAACTCTCCAGATTCAAGCGCATTGTGATGGAATATCATGATTCCATAACCTCGCATCACCATGATGAACTTTTATCACATCTCAAAAATGGCGGTTTTTCCGTGGAAGTAAAACCCAATGTTGTACATGACGACATAGGATACATCTATGCACAATATATAAAATCATAATTATTAACTCAACCAGAATCCCGTATCAATCAACCAGCAGCTGACTGAACCACTCTCCGACATTACTAGATTTTAATATTTTATTCTCTTTAGAGAGGATGCCTTTATATTCTTTTTCACCGGCCGAAGCTACCCAACCTCCCAAATTCATCGGGATTACCCCATCTGCCGGAATCCATTCCCCGTTATAAAGCCTCGCGATATGGATATTCCTGCCATTCGAATTCCCACCCAGGCAGGACGGATGACCCAGGTTATCTCCTTTTACGATGGACATACCAGTTTTCAGGTTGCGATCAGGTGCCAGATGTAGATAAAGGATATTCCAACCGGTTTGAGGAAATCCATCCCCATCCAGATCAATTACGACAAGCCCATCCTCCACCCGAGATATTATGCCATCGCTGGCAGAAATAGCCTGATAGGGTGATGGATCACAACCGGCGGTGTTAGCAGGTGGTGCGAAATCGATGGCCGCATAGGGGAAACCGGTTCCCCATCCGGAATGCGGTCCACCGGTGAAAGCCCATTTCACTCCGGGCTGCAACGGCAAAATCAATTCAGGTTGTTGCAAATTGTCCGGGAAAATGGAGAGTTCGTTATCCGCCTCTGGATTGATTTGTCCAAAGAGTGATGCGTAGGTAGTGACGAAACCTTGTGGTGATAATATCTGTTCTAGTTCTTCACCGGATAAAAATTGCGAGAAATAGTAAATCAATGCTACTGAGGCCGCATTGTCACGCGGATCCGGTGAAATGGAATAACCGGATATATCTGTGAAATGTGTCTGTTTGCCGTTCCGCCATCCATAATAGCCGTTATTTAATTTATTAGCTGCCCATGAAAGTTGTTTCCCGAGTGTCTTCCGGTTAGTTTCTTTGCTCCCAAGATAAAATGATGGGGGCAGATCTGGATTGGTCAGTGCATGTAACTGGTATTCCAGAAGCGTGATCAGCAATCGAGGAGAGATGGAGTAATTCTCGGCAGTCGCACGAAGGATCTGCACTCCACTTACATCGTTTCCGCTGGAACGGTCAATATAGTTTTTTAACCATCCGTTAGTATGATCGATAAAAGCCTGCACATCAAAATCCTTCTGGGATGGTCCATAAATAAAATATGTATTCGGAATAATGTGCATTATCTGATATGTATCCACCCCGGTCGGAAAATCAATGTGCAGAGGCATTCTGGCAGGCAGTGTCGTGGAATAATCACCCTGCAGAATGAAGGCGTTTTTCGATTCGATATCCGTTTCAGTGGTTCGAAAACGAGCAGCGAGGGCCGGAACCGTATCACCGGATTGAACCTTATACATGGATGGGTCTTTCTCCAAAATATCGCTCCCTCCAGGTATCCCGGATTCAACGGTAGATATCCGGGCATTGGCAGTAGCTGTCAAAATCGGGGAAATTCCAGAAAACGAGCCGGCTTGTGTGAGATTACATGCCAGTATTATGATCAAAGACAGAATAATTCCAAGAATCTGCTTCATATATTGAGAATATCATATTGTGATAGGTAAAGAAAAAGGAGGAGATGCAACGATCTCCTCCTTCATACCTGCAATATGTGTTGCTGATGTTCTATTCCACTGTAACTGACTTTGCAAGGTTTCTCGGTTGGTCGACATCCAATCCACGAATGGAAGCAATGTGATACGCCAACATTTGCAACGGGATGACAGTCATGACCGGACTGAGCATCCAGGGTATTGCCGGTATCCACAGACAGCTATCGGCCAGATGTTCAACATTCCGGTCACCTTCGGTGGCAACAGCATAGACTTTTCCGCCGCGGGCTTTGGCCTGTTCGATCTGGCTGGCCATTTTTTCATACCATGGGTCCTGCGGTGCAAGAGCGATCACCGGCATATCTTTATCGATCAATGCAATAGGTCCGTGTTTCATTTCACCTGCCGGGTACCCTTCCGCATGAATATAAGAGATTTCCTTCAGTTTTAGAGCACCTTCGTAGGCAATCGGCATATTGATGCCCCTTCCAAGATAAAGAGCATTTCTGGCATCTTTCAGTTCATAAGCGATGGCCATAACCTCCTGTTCATGCTGCAGGCATTTTCCCGCCAGGTCAGGTACCAGGCGCAGGTCGTTGACCATTTTTTTCCGTTGATCGACGGGTAAGGTGCCGCGCAGGTCGGCCAGTAAAATGGCTAGCAAATAGAGGTCGACCAGCGGTGCTGTAAACGCCTTTGTGGAAGCCACACCGATCTCCGGACCGACCTGCATGGAAATGAACCCGTCTGAAACCCGCATAGCCTGTGAACCGATGGCATTTACGATAGACCAGATGGTGGCGCCTTTCATCCGCCCTTCTTCCATGGCTGCCAGTGTATCGGCCGTTTCACCAGATTGGCTGATGGACAGGACGACCGTTCCGGGTATAATGATCGGATCACGATATCGAAATTCTGAAGCAATATCCACTTCCACCGGTATCCTGGCTATTTTTTCGATCAAGATCTTTCCTACCAGGCCGGCATGCTGTGCCGTTCCACAGGCAGTAATGATGATCTTGTTTATCTTACGAGCCGCTTCTGCAGTTAAATTCAACTGTGGGAGCTGGATCAATCCTTTATCAAAATCAACCCGGCCGGCCAGAGTATCAGTCAGGCTGCGCACCTGTTCGTGGATTTCTTTTTGCATGAAATGACGGTACTCGCCTTTTTCCGCGGCAATTGGATCCCAGTTGATCGTCTGGATAGAAGGAGTTATCGGTGCTCCATCCAGCGTTTTCACGCTGACACCAGTTCGAGTGACAACCGCCATCTGGCGAGATTCGAGAAATGACATCCGGCGAGTTTGCTCTAAAATGGCCGGGATATCTGAAGCAATGAACATTTCATTTTCACCATAACCGATCACCACTCCACCAGCATTCCCGATGCGGGCAGCAATGATCTTATCCGGTTCATTAGAAGACAGCACGACAATCCCGTGAGCGCCGCGTATCTGCTGCAATGTCTTGCGTACAGCTTCTTCCAGATTGGTTGAATTAGAGTAGTACCTCTCAATCAGGTGAACAATTGTCTCGGTGTCGGTATCTGAGTTGAATTCAATCCCTTCAGAGGTTAATTCCTCCTGTAACTCTTGATAATTCTCAACGATGCCGTTATGTACCACCACCACCCGTCCCGTGGAACCGATATGAGGGTGTGCATTCCGCGCGCTCGGCACACCATGAGTAGCCCAGCGGGTATGCCCGATCCCTACATTACCGCAGATTGGATCGCGGGTGATCAGGTTTCTTAGGTTCTCCAGTTTACCGGCATCACGCCGGACTTCGATTTCTTGCTTTTCGTTAAGCACCGCAATCCCGGCAGAATCGTAACCACGGTACTCCAGCTTGTGTAATCCATTTAAAATAATCGGTGTCGCATCATTACCGCCGATATAGCCAACAATACCGCACATGGTTGTCCTCCAACATAGAACGATCTTGCGAATACATTATTACTATCGCATTCAAAGATGTGATGTGCTTTATTTCCAAATACGTTTTGGGAAATCAGAATTTCTTCTGGAGGGCATCCGCTGACCTGTCGATTTTCCCGGAATACATTCCGGTTAACTTCACTTTGCAGTGAAGAACCCTCATCCTCGTCATCCGCCGGTTGAAGTTCCCCCATCTGCCCAGTGGACCATGCGCTATTTTTCCCATGTCAATATATTATGAATTTTCTTATAGGCAGCCTCCAATTACCGGCATTATACCTGAAAAAATCCACATCTCCCGTATAATAAATACACTGATTGTGGAGGCAAAAATGGTCATAATGGCAGAAATTAAGAATAATGAAGGAACATTGCTCAATGTGATGGCACTCCCGCCGAAGGAGTTTAAGACTGGCTCGAGAGGGTACTATGCCAACGGCAAAATGGAAATCGAGGGCAAACGCTATCAGGTGCAAATCCAGCTTGTGGAAATTGGAAGTAAGAGCCAGAAAGAATCAAGTAAATAGGCCGGCGTGATTCTCAAGTTATTGTCAAATAAAAACCGGGACAATCCCGGTTTTTGTTTACTCGACTTCTTCTTTAGCTTTCTTAGACTGCTTGCCGCGTTCTTCGGTTTCCAGAATTTTCTTTCGTATCCGAAAGTTTATGGGGGTTACTTCCAACAATTCATCTTCTTCGAGATATTCAATAGCCTCATCCAGGCTCATGTTCCGCGGAGGAGTCAGCCGGATTTCGATATCTTTGTTGGATGAACGCATGTTGGTGAGGTGTTTCTTTTTACATACATTTACAGATAGATCACCCGGTTGGGCACGTTCTCCAACTACCATGCCTTCGTATACTTCAACACCGGCTCCCAGAAACAGCGTTCCTCGTTCTTCAGCATTCTTTAATCCATAAGTGGTTGTCATACCACTATCCCAGGCTACAATTGATCCGGTTGCTCTTGTGGTAAAGGCACCGGTGAATGGCCCGTATCCGTGGAACAGCGTGTTCATGATACCGTTACCGCGAGTCGCTGTGAGAAATTGATAGCGAAAACCAAGTAATCCACGGGTGGGAATGATATAGGTCAAACGCACGGTGTTTTCATTGGTATTGATCATATCCAGCATTTTGCCGCGCCGGACACCCAGCATTTCGACGACGATCCCAACAGTATCCTGGCTGGTTTCAATATGTAATTCTTCATAAGGTTCCAGCGGTTTGCCATCCGGACCGTCTTTCAAGATTACTTCCGGTTTCGAAACCTGGAATTCATAGCCTTCACGCCGCATGGTTTCAATCAATATCGCCAGGTGAAGTTCACCACGACCTGAAACAATGAAGGTGTCCGGGCTTTCCGTTTCATCCACCCGCAAGGCTACGTTATTGCGCAATTCGTTCAATAATCTTTCACGCAAATTACGGCTGGTGCTCCATTTACCTTCTCTACCTTTAAAGGGAGAGTTATTCACGGCAAATGTCATTTTAACGGTGGGCTCTTCTACCAGTATTGGAGGCAAAGCGATGGGTGTCGTGGCATCGGCAAGTGTTTCCCCGATCCCAATACCTTCCAATCCCGCAATAGAAATGATGTCTCCCGCGGATGCTTCGTCGATGGCGACTTTATCTAGTCCTTGATGGGTGTAGAGATATTTAATCTTCTCCGGTACGATCTCACCGTTGACTTTAATACGGGCGACATCCTGCCCGGCATTTACCTTTCCTGCGAATATTCGGCCAACAGCCGTCACACCACGATAGTCGTCATATCCCAAATTGGTAACCAGCATCTGGAATGGCGCATCCAGGTCAACTTTAGGCGCGGGGATATGATCAAGAATGGCTTTGAAGAGCGGCTGCAGGTCAGCAGAGAGTTCCTGAGTCAATCCAGCCTGCTGCGTTATCGCATTGGCATAGATCACCGGGAAATCAGCCTGTTCTTCGTTTGCTCCCAGTTCAATAAAAAGATCAAATGTATCGTTCAGCGTCCGATCGGGTTCGGCATCTTTACGGTCCATCTTATTAATGACCACAATAGCTTTATGACCCATCTCGAGTGCTTTTTTGAGTACAAAGCGAGTCTGTGGCATGGGACCTTCTGCCGCGTCGACAAGAAGCAGTACTCCGTCGACCATGTTCATCACACGTTCGACCTCGCCGCCAAAATCGGCATGCCCGGGTGTATCGACAATATTGATCTTTACCGGTTTGTTAGTGCTCGGATCAGGAATGACCACAGATGTGTTCTTTGCAAGTATGGTGATGCCCCGTTCCCGTTCCAGGTCATTGGAATCCATAACGCGCTCCATAACCTGTTGATTTTCACGGAATACTCTCGCCTGTTTTAATAAACCATCTACCAGTGTGGTCTTGCCATGATCAACGTGCGCGATGATAGCCACGTTGCGTATATCATCTCGTTCAATAAGCATACAACTCTCTTCCCTTGGCTTTTAAGAAAACAAATCGCGCCATTGGCGCGAATTCAAATTATACTCCTTTTACTCGAATCTGATGATGGCTTATATTACTTATGTTATCGATTTCCGTTAATAACGTACTACACGCGTTGAAATTCTTCTTTGATATAATGAACTTAATCAGCAGTTGTTGTGGGGGATGACAGATGAATAATGGATGCAGCGGGGAAGAGGCCGTTTTACGGAACCGAAGGGGCAAATCGACGCTTCAGAAACGTGGATGAATCTCTCAGGTAAAAGGACCCCTCTGTGATCTCCTCTGGAAAGGGTATTTCCACCGAAGGGGCAAGTTGTATTTGCAACGAATCTCTCAGGTTAAAGACAGAGATTATCTGGTTGAACCTGTTGTGTGTTAAAAACCCAAATCTAAAAGGAGAATTACCATGAATGTACCTGCCGATTATAAATACACCGCCACAGATGAATGGGTCAAAGTAGAAGGCAAAACCGCTACTATCGGTGTTTCGGATTATGCTCAGGAACAACTCTCCGATGTTGTTTTTGTTGAGGTTGTCCTGGCTGAAGGTGATTCGGCTAAAAAAGGGACAACCTGTGCCACGATCGAATCCGTGAAAGCCGCCGCTGACGTGAATCTCCCTGTTTCTGGAAAAGTCGTGGCCGTAAATGAAGATCTTTCAAAGACACCCGAGCTCGTAAATACCGATCCTTATGGAAAGGCCTGGATGTTAAAGCTGGAGATGTCAGATCCAGCGGAGTTAAATGGTTTGATGACCGCCGCGGACTATGAAAAATTCCTGAAAGATCGGAGCCATTGATGTTCACCCCGCATACCAGTTCCGAACGGGACGAGATGCTGCACGCGGTCGGGGTAAAAAAGGTTGAGGAACTGTTCGAAGCTGTTCCGAAGAAATTCAGATTCCCCAAATTGGACCTACCTCCGGCAAAGACAGAAATGGAAATCACGGCCGAATTGGGTGATCTGGCCAGTGGGAATGGTTCTGTAAAGGATATGCTCTGTTTTCTGGGAGCCGGTGCCTACAATCACTTTATCCCAGCTGCCGTTGACACTGTAATCAGCCGTGGCGAATTCTTTACTGCCTATACACCCTATCAGCCAGAAATCTCTCAGGGCACATTGCAGGCAATCTTTGAATATCAGTCAATGATTGCCAATTTGACCGGTATGGATGCCTGTAATGCGTCTCATTACGATGGAGCAACCGCTGCCGCGGAAGCTGTCATTCTGGCACACGCCCATTTCCGTGGGAAACGTCCGAAGATGGTAGTTTCACCTGCTCTACATCCCCAATATCGAGAAACCATTCGTACCTACACCCGGGGTTTCTCCGACCTCGAAATTGTCGGCGACGCAGAGAATAATCTTCGTGAATCTCCGGATAAATTGATTGAGTTGATCGATTCGAGTACGGCTCTTGTTTTGGTGCAATATCCTGACTTCTTAGGTAGAATATATGACTATACGAAGCTAGTGGATGTCGCACATAAAGAAGGCGCTCTGGTGGCTGTTTCGATCAATCCCATCGCCCTTGGTCTTCTTAAGCCACCCTCTGATTTTGGCGCAGATATCGTGACCGGCGAAGGCCAACCTCTTGGTATTCCCCTTTCTATGGGCGGGCCATATCTCGGTCTGTTTGCCACGAAAAAAGAACTTGTTCGTAAGATTTCCGGACGTCTGGTTGGCGAAACTGTAGATCAGGATGGTAAACGCGGTTATGTCCTCACCCTGACGGCCCGTGAACAGCACATTCGAAGAGAGAAAGCCACATCCAACATTTGCACCAATCAAGGTTTGATGGCTCTCGCATCGGCTGTTTATCTTTCTCTTGTCGGCAAGCAGGGATTAAGGAAAATTGCGGAACTATGCTATCAAAAGGCGCATTATGCCGCTGGGCAAATCGCTTCCATCCCCGGATATAAAGTAAAGACCGAGCAGCCCTTCTTTAACGAATTTATGATTGAATGTCCTATTCCGGTCTCCGAGTTGAATTCTCACCTTCTGGAACACGGGATTCTTGGCGGCTATGAGCTGGGAAAGGATTTTCCTTCTCTGAAGAAATCCATGCTTATCGCTGTGACCGAGATGAATTCAAAAGACGATATTGATTATTTTGTAGAAATCTTGCGGGAGAATCCCCATGACTGAGAAGACTGTTTATGAATTATCCTCTCCCGGTCGGCCGGGTGTGCAATTCCCAGATGCTGATGTTCCATCTGTCGAACTCCCGGCCGGTTTCGTGCGGAAAGATATCCCTCTTCCAGAATTGTCTGAGGTGGATGTCATCAGGCATTACATGCATCTATCTCACCTGAATTATTCCGTTGATGAAGGATTCTATCCTCTGGGTTCCTGCACCATGAAATACAATCCGCGGGTGAATGAAGCTATGGCCCGATTGCCAGGTTTTGCCTTCAGCCATCCTCTTCAACCCATTGAGTCCATTCAGGGCAACCTCGCCCTCATGTATAACCTCCAGGAACTACTGAAGGAGATCGCCGGTTTCGCGAGTGTCTCGCTGCAGCCTTCTGCCGGAGCGCAGGGCGAATTTACCGGAGTCACAATCATCCGCGCGTATCATCAATCCCGGAGAGATACAAAACGCACCAAGATGCTCATCCCCGATTCCGCTCACGGCACCAATCCGGCCAGTTCTGCCATGATCGGCTTTGAGGTTGTCGGTATTCCAACCGATGCCCGCGGGAATGCAGACCTGGAAGCTTTGAAGGCCGCGTGTGATGATACAGTTGCAGGCATCATGCTGACCAATCCGAATACGCTGGGTCTTTTTGATGAAAACATCCTGCAGGTAATAGATATCGTGCACAAATCCGGTGGTCTGGTATATGGCGACGGTGCCAATTTGAATGCTCTTCTCGGAATTGTCCGTCCGGGTGACCTAGGCATCGATGTTATGCACTTCAACCTGCATAAGACTTTTTCAACCCCGCATGGTGGTGGGGGTCCCGGCTCTGGTCCTGTGGGTGTTTGCGAAGCATTAAAAGAATTCCTTCCCGGCCCTCTGGTGGCTGTCATTGAGGAAGGCGATGATGAAATGCCTCCACTTTTTGGGTTCTATCAACCGGAAAAATCCATTGGGCGGGTGAAAGCTTTTAATGGGCAGTTCGGTATGTTTGTTCGCGCCTATACTTACATCATGATGCATGGCGCAGATGGATTACGGCGTGTGTCCGAGCTGGCTGTGTTGAATGCAAATTACTTGCTATCGAAGATCAGATCAGCCTATAAATTACCCTATGACCGCGTGTGTATGCATGAATTTGTTCTTGAAGGTATCTTTCCTGACGTTCCTGATGTTCACGCGCTGGATATTGCCAAACGTCTGATGGATTATGATTTCCATCCGCCAACCAACTATTTCCCGTTGATCGTTCACGAAGCTTTAATGATAGAACCGACAGAGACAGAAAGCATTCAGACTCTGGATGCATTTGCCGAAGCCATGCTGGCGATCGCCAGAGAAGCCCATGAGAAACCGGAACTTCTATTGACAGCACCGCATAAAACTCCCATCCGCAGGCTGGATGAAGTGAAGGCGGCCAAAGATTTGGTTCTTTGCTGCTGGCTGCCGGAAAAAGCAGAGTAAAATAACAGGGAGGCTGTACATCAGCCTCCCTAATTTTTCTCATCAGGAGTTCATCATGGAATTGGATGGCATGCATATCCTTTTTCTTGTTGGCCCGGGTTTTGAAGATCTGGAGTTTTGGGTTCCATTAATGCGTTTGCAGGAAGCCGGAGCAGATGTGATCGTAGCCGGAATCACCGCCGGTGAGACATACCGTGGTAAGAATAATCTTTCAGCAACGGCGGATATTGGCTTCGATGACGTGGATGCCGGCGAATATGATGGCCTGGTCATTCCAGGAGGCTGGGCACCTGATAAGATCAGGCGGTACGAATCTGTAAAACGCTTTGTCGCGGATTTCTATCACCAGGAGAAGATCATCGGTATGATCTGTCATGCGGGTCTTGTGGGTATTAGCGCCGGGATTGTAAGCGGTCTTGATGCGACTGGCAGTGAAGGCATCCGAGATGACATGGTCAATGCCGGAGCGAATTGGAAGAATTTACCGGCTTTGCGCAGCAGAAATGTGGTATTTGGCCGGGTGGTAGCGGATATTCCCGATTTTTGCCGGGAACTGGTCCAGGCTTTCGCAAATAAAGCTCAACCGGCGCAAGGGGAAAATACAAAGAAGTGATCGAAGCTAAAGATTTTTCTGATCGGGAAATTTTTCCCGGTCAGACAGGTAATCTGTTTGATGTGCTTTTGCATAAAACCATGGCTTTGGATGAAATTCCTTCAGCCCTGTTTTTCTTTTTAATGGTAGCTCTTTCCTTTTTGGGATATCTCGCGAATGGATTATTCTGCCTGATTTTTCTCGTTTTTATACTCTTCGATTGGATTTCCATCTCGCTTCTCCCCAAATTTCATAGATCGTACGGCCCTGTAAAACCCCAGGTTTTCTTCCTCGCTTTGTTCCGCATACTTCCCGTACTATTCACGGCGCCTATCATCTGGATTCCACTGCAAATTCTGGGATGCATACTTCAGATATATGCCTTCTGGTTTGAACCTTATCGCATTTCAGTAACCCGGCAGAAGATAGAAACGAATAAATTGCCGCCTGCGTCACGGTTTGCCATTCTGCATATTGGGGATCTTCATCTGGAACGATTATCCATACGAGAAGAGAAGTTGAATGGTTTGATCCGTGATATTTCCCCTGATGCCATTCTATTTTCCGGCGACTATCTCAGTCTTTCCTCGATCCGCAATCCGCAAGCCTGGTCTGATTTAAAAGCCGTCCTTCGTGAATGGCGCGCACCTCTCGGAATATTTGGTGTAAGTGGCAGTCCTGCCGTGGATCTGCCGGAGAATTTTCCGCATCTTCTCGATGAAACGCCCGTTAGGCTATTAAACGATGCTGTCGTATTTCTGGATGGAAATGGTGGAACCTTGCAGGTGATCGGATTGGAATGCACCCATGCTCCCCATAAGGATGCTCCCCGTTTGAATGAGCTTCTGAAAACAACCCCTTCCGGGTTTCGTATTCTGCTTCATCATTCTCCTGATATCGCGCCACTTATCACGGACGGGCAAGTTGACCTCCAACTTTCCGGCCATACACACGGGGGTCAGGTTTGTCTGCCTTTGACAGGCCCGCTCTTTACTGGTTCGCTTTACGGATTGAAATTTCAATCCGGAAGATATTCCTTAGGGAAATTAGTCTTGTATATTATTCGCGGACTTGGACTGGAAGGATTATCCGCTCCGCGTGTTCGTTTTCTTTGCCCGCCGGAAATTGTCGTCTGGGAAATCACAGGAATAAATCATAAGGATGCAAAATGAAAATCAATGAAATTATCACAGAAGCCCGCATAAAATTGGAGGCTCTAGAGTCACTGCCGGCAGAATTACCAGAACTGGTTTTTGAATACGCCGAAAATCTAGACATGACGGTTGCCACTGATAAGAAGCTCGGATCTGTCTCTGTTTCATCCGAGGGAAATACGCGGCGTTATGTTGTTTCGCTCGGAGAAAAGGAAAAAGTTCAGCCTGACACGTATCGTAAAGCGTCCGCATCCTTCGCCCGCTGGTGCATATCTCACAACCTCCAGAAGATCGGCTGTGATCTTACTCAACCTCAATTCTCCGGGGATGACCAGATTCTTCGTGCGTTACTTGAAGGATTCTGTATTGGAGGATTCAAGTTTGATCGATATATCACCCGAAATAAAAAAGAACGGCAAAAGGTATGGATTTATATAAAATCTCATGCGGCTCTTCCGAAGTTGGATAGCGAGATCAAACGTGCTTCCATTCTGGGTGAAGCTGTGGACCTGGCGAGGGACTGGATTCATGAACCGGGGAATGTGGTCAATCCTCAATTGATGGAGGAGCGTATCCGTGTTCTGGCTGAAGCGTATGGATTAGGTTGTCAGATTATTGAATATCCCGAACTTGTTTCCATGGGTTCCGGTGGAATCGCGGCTGTGGGCCAGGGAAGTTCTGTGAAACCACGGTTGATCATTGTCAAATATCATGGCAACGGTAATGCCTCCCCCATTTCTCTGGTAGGCAAAGCCATAACCTTCGATAGTGGCGGCTATTCCCTTAAAGGTGCAGAATCCATTCAGGGTATGAAATTCGATAAAGCCGGAGGAATTTCAGTACTGGCTGTTTTGATAGCCGCATCCAGGCTGCAGATGAAAGTCAACCTTGTTGCTGTTATCCCCACGGCTGAGAATTTGATCTCCGGTGAGGCGTATCGCCCGGACGACATTCTTACTTTGCTTTCAGGTCATACTGTAGAGATTGTATCGACAGATGCGGAAGGAAGATTGATTCTGGCTGATGCTATTGCCTATACGCAAAAGGAACACGGACCAAAAGCCATCGTTGATATGGCTACCCTCACGGGCGGTGTCAAAATCGCCCTGGGAACATTCAGAGCCGGTCTTTTATCCAATTCTGACGAGTTGGCCGATGCCATCTGCGCAGTTGGAGAGACTACAGGCGAAAGAGTGTGGCGCCTGCCTATGGATGAAGAATATTTTGATCTCATTAAGAGTGATGAGGCCGATATGAAGAATTCTGGCCCTCGCGAAGCACAGACAATCGTAGGCGCCACATTCTTGAAACAATCCGTTTCTGATAAGATTCCCTGGGCGCATCTCGATATCGCCGCTGTCGCTGATACGGATAAAGAAAAACCCTGGTGTGGTAAGGGCCCTACAGGTTTTGGTATTCGTCTGTTACTTGAGACAATTGAAAGGATTAAGTAACGTATGTTACACAAAAAAAGCCCCGATCTTTGCAATGACCGGGGCTTTTTCACATTTATCCAAGTTTTGATTTAACGATGGGCATGACCAGTTCAAGGGCTTTCTGTAAACCGGCGGGGTTCTTTCCGCCTGCTTGTGCCAGATTTGGCCTTCCACCGCCGCTTCCATCAATTTCCTTACTGATGGTACGCACGATTTCACCGGCATTGATCCGCTTCTTCACCAGATCATCTGTGACAGAGGCAATCAGTAGAGGGCGGCCTTCTATTATGCTTCCGGCTACAAATACACCACTTTTGTATTTATCCCTGAATTGATCACTCATATTCCTTAACGTATCAGCGTCTGCCGAAGGAAGTTCCACGGCCAGAACGGCAGCATCGGCAATCATTTCAGCTTTTTCCAATTGTTTAGAGAAGGCATTGCCCACCATTTCCTGACGGATTCTGGCAACTTCTTTTTTCTCTTCATCCAATTGTTCCATCAGGTTCTGAATTCTTGCCGTGACTTCATCCACCGGTGCATTCAACAGAGCCGCGGATGTTTTTAAATCCCTGAAACGTTTCTGAATAAGATCATAGGCTTTGCGGCCGGTTACAGCTTCGATGCGGCGTATCCCGGCGGCCGCGCTTCCTTCACTCGCGATCAAAAAGCTGCCCAGATCTCCGGTTTCCGTAACATGTGTTCCACCGCATAACTCATAGGAAAACGGGGTATCACCGCCTATGGCAATGGTCCGTACAACATCACCATACTTTTCGCCAAACAAAGCTGTTGCGCCCTCGGAAATTGCATCATTCAATGCTTTTGTGGTGATCTTCAACCGGTAGTTTTCCAGGATCTCTTCATTCACCATGCGTTCAATGGTTTCCAACTGACTGGAGGTCAGAGCATCCGGGTGAGTAAAATCGAAACGCAGTCTATCCGGAGCCACCAAAGAACCCGCCTGCCGGGCATGATTCCCCAGAACTTTCCGAAGTTTCGAATGAAGCAGGTGTGTGGCCGTATGATTGCGCATAATATCCCACCGTCGTTCCAGGTCAACCTCAGCCACAGCCGCATCACCCACCTGCGGCTTTCCCTTTTTAACTTTGCCTGCATGAATAATTACCCCGGCCGCCGGTTTACGGGTATCGGTTACTTCAATTTCCCAGTTACCATTTTCCATCGATCGTATGAGTCCTGTGTCGGAAACTTGCCCACCGGATTCCACATAGAAACAGGTTCTTGGAAGCACAACTTCAACATCGTCGTCAATGGCTGCTGAGTTTACGGCTTCACCGTTGTGTACAAGCGCCAGAATCTTTCCTTCAACATCAAATGTAGAATAAGGATCGTAGGCCACTCCCTGCGGTCCCAGGAGTTTTTCTGATTGAAGTTTTTCGAGGATATCCCTGTAAATATCCACATCTTCGCCACCCATCTTTCCAAAGACTTTTCCCGCTCCCGAAGCCAGGCGGTGTTCTTCCATGGCTTTCCGGAAACCGTTCTCATCCACTTCAAATCCTTGTTCGCGGACGATATCTCGTGTTATTTCAAGAGGCAGGCCATGTGTTGCATACAAATCAAAAACCACAGCGCCATCCAGCACTCTCTTCTTTTCTGATTTCATTTCCGCCAAATGGTCTTCCAGAACACTCAATCCGGTTTCAACAGTGCGCTGGAATCGTTCCTCCTCGCGGGTGATACTCGTCAGAATTGTCTCTCGATTTTTCCCCAGCTCAGGATACGCAGCCTGATAATTCTTAATAACCTGGTCAGCGATTTTTGCCAGGAACGGTTCATTTAAACCGATTTTGCTTCCAAAACGAGCCGCACGTCGAATGATCATCCGGCAGATGTAATTTCGTCCAAGATTTCCAGGTACAACGCCATCCGATATCAGGAAGGTGGCTGCCCGAGCGTGATCTGCCACAACTCGATATGGAGTCAAATTTGCGCTTCGTTCTCCTGATGAATGCCCGGTTAATCGCTGTACTTCATCCAACATCGGTGAGAGTAAATCGGTTTTGTAATTCGAATCTACCCCCTGCATGACAGATACGATACGTTCCAATCCCATTCCCGTATCCACATGCCGTTCAGGCAGTGGATCAAGCTGTTTCGCATTAATTCGATTGTATTGAATAAAAACGAGATTCCACAATTCCATGAATCGTCTGCAATTGCCGTTCACCGAGCAGACATGTCCAGGCTCATCTTTCCGGTTACAGAATTTCGGACCAAGATCGATATGGATTTCGCTGCAGGGCCCACACGGACCTGTTTCAGCCATTTCCCAGAAGTTTTCTTTACGGCCGAAATACAAAACATGGGTAGGATCAATTCCCGGTTGTTTTCGCCAGGTGCTGGCTGCTTCTTCATCCGTTGGGATCTCATTCTTTTCGTCTTTGAAACAGGTGGTCCAGAGAACGGATTTATCCAATCCCCACCGTTCAGTCAATAATTCCCATGCCCATTGAATGGCTTCGTCTTTATAGTAATCGCCAAATGACCAGTTACCCAGCATTTCAAAGAATGTATGGTGGGTGTCATCTCGTCCGACATCATCCAGATCATTGTGCTTCCCGGCAACGCGCATACATTTCTGGGAATTGGTTGCCCGTCGATATGGCCTTTTATCCGTACCCAGGAAGACTTCCTTGAATTGCACCATTCCGGCATTTGTAAACAGGAGTGTTTGATCCCCTCCCGGTACCAGAGATGATGATGGAACAAAAGTATGGTTCTTTTCGGTAAAGAAATCAATAAATGATTGGCGGATTTCAGCGCCGGTCATTTTTACGGGCATGAGAATTTACCTCTATCTCATAGAATATGAAACATACAGCCCAGCTATTATACGTGATGAAGCTCCCGCTATCAATAAAACGGGAGCTTCATTTGAATATCAGATATTTATCGTGAAACCGCCAGCTTTACCATTTTTCCCCGGCTGTCCAGAGTAACCCGCGCGAAATGTGGATGGGTACGATTGGCGCTGGTGATCGACTTTCGAATGGATACGACCATCTTCCCGGAACGAGCCTGGGGTTTGCCTTTCAGATGAATTTCTGATGTTGGGCAGGAATGATTCTTTCCGCTGCATTCTGTGTGTATTCGGCTATAGTGCATTTCCGCATTGTTCAAACCAGGAAGATATGGCTCGACCACCTGTTTTATCTTTGCCAGAGTCTCTTCGCCCATGCGTTTTGGTAATTCTGTTTCGTATTCTTTCGTACAAACTGGACATACTTCAGAAGACAAAGTAAACCGATGTATCGTTTTTGAATTGTTGGTGCTCTTTCTTACAGTCGAGAAAGGATTTCCATACATCACAAAGGAGATCAGTGTTTTCTGATCTTCGCCATCCAAATAGCCCTGCCGTTTCTGCATTTCCTGAATGAAATCAAGGCGGGCTTGATAGAGAGCTTCACCTGTCGACATTCCTGCATCCAGATGCTTCAAGAAATGAAAACCTAGCAGATCGGCACCTATCAGTGGCAATGATACAGCTCCGTAGGAAGTACAGGTCGAGCCAACCACACATGCAGATCCGGTTGCCAAGAATTTCAATGCAATGGAATCCTCTTCACCTTTTCCGGAAATATGGCCGCCATAGCAGGCTTCGCTGAAGATTATGCCGTTTTCCTGAGTTGAGCGGTACAGATCATCGGGTTTGATGGCAACCGGATAATCAGGTCCATCCTGGGTAATGGAAGTATCACGCTGCCCGTACCATTCGGAAGAGTCCACCAATCCGTGCAGATTAAAATAACTCACCGGCGCACTAACCGCCTGCATACCGGGAACAGTATCACTGTTCAGAGGAGGTGAAGACAGAATGTTTTTTGACTTATTGATCTGTAAGAAAACCTCTTCCGAAGAACGCTTCCAAATCTCGGCCGTATAACCAAACATTGGATAATTTCCAAATACCGGATACCTGGTCAACAGAGTTTGAAATACACTAAACAGCGGTAATGGCGGTAGGTGGAAATCAATTTTGAATTGTTGCTTCTTATTTTGAACTGACTGATTAAGTCTTCTAATTTCCTCCAACAATAGCCCTGCATCTGGTCCTTTTCCACCGGGGAGCCGTGATACCGACCATTCAGGCACAAAGTAATTCGAATCACATGTCGAATAGGGGCTGTCTGACAATACCTCGTCATCCAGATCATCGGTTGGATTTGGTAATCGGTGAAATGGAACTACCTCAGGTCCGCCGATGATCAATAGTGAACCGATCATTTCGCCCTTTTTCGCCAGAATTCCATCCAGATCTGTGAGCAGTAGCTTTATCTTCCAGGGATCTCCATTTTCAACGGGATTAAGCCCAATTTTCCCGGTACTGTCCGGATCATCCGCGTAGATTACTCTGGCGCTCCATTCAGGCATTTTCCCAATATTCGCTGCCAGTGTTCTCAATTCAGTATCGATTACGGATAATGTCTGTTGTCCAAATTGTTTTTCCAATCCGGACCTCAATGAAAGAATCACCATCACCGGAAAGCGGTGGTCAGAGGTGGCTATTCCCGATTTATCCAGATTTATTGCTACACGCCGCAGTTCTTCTTTTACTTTTGCGATTGGAACATCCCGAACCGGTTTATCGATTTTTGGGGTCTGGAGCATGGATGAAACAGTAGAAACAGCTTTCCCTGCAGCATTCAGCATACCACTGGTGTTGACGGTAATTTTCACCGGCTTAAACAGGTTTCGGATATCATAATGCGGCTTTTCACTGGCTGGTGTTCCTTTCGATTGGTTAACAGGTTGGAAATGGATTGGTGTTTCCGTCTTCTTTGTTGATACAGTCTCAACACTTGGAGGTTTGTTCACAATTGGTTCTGGTCGAATTGGCCTTTTCAATTCCACAGGTGTTGGTTTTGAAGCTTCCGTTACACCGCCGGTACCCAGTTGATTCCATCCCATAATTGCCGCGACGCTAGATGGAACGGGAATATTGAACTCAAAATTGTTGATTTCCGGCCAGATTGATTTATATGGAAATTCCTTGCCCCAGATTCGAACAGCAACCTGCGCACCGGAGTCTTTTGCGGCGCTGTCATGAAGCAGGTTAACAGCCAGCACCTCGCTCCCCAATTCCATCTGTGCTTCAGCCAGATACAAAGAAAACAGCACACAATCTGGCCACCGTTGGGAATACAGGCTGGCAAGATTTTGGACTGCCTGTGTATCAGAATTTGCGCGTGTAATTTGTAAATGTAGAATTGCACAGAGCACATTATCGTTTGCCGCGCCAATAGCTTTATGCAGATATTTTTCCGCCGTACTCACCTGCTGATTGATATAGGATAGGCGTGCCGCTCGCAAGTTTTGCACCCATTCAGGTTGTTCTGCAGCAGAAGTGATTTTTCCACCCAGAATATAGATATTCGAAAGTATCCCCGCGCGCGAGGATGCGTTTTCAGGAAGGCATTTTAATAGGACTTCATAACCTTCTCTAAATTCCGGGTCGATCTTAAGAACTTTCTGTATGATCTCGGCAGCCTGTTCTTTTTTTCCTTCAAAGAGTTGAGCGGCTGCCATATATCCCTGAATCTTCAAATCTCCGGGGCACATACCCAGCCAGGCTGCTGCCGCCTGACGCACAAATCTCGGTTGCGGAATCTGGATAGCTTTTTCCAACAACTGGCAAAATTGCTCGTTATTTAAGGTTTTCGGAACCGATGATGAACCAGATAATGAATTCATGCCAGTGTCTGAGCCTCCTGAGTAGTATGTACCAGGTTTAGTGCCACCACCGCACCCAACTGACGGCGGATAGACAGGTTGGATGGATCTATTTCAGCCGCCCGGCGCAGCATTTCTTCCGCATGGTTGTAATCCTTACTTTCGCGATAAATAGCAGCAGCACCTGTGTAAGCCCGAATATCTCGAGGTGCTATCTGGATTGCCATCTGGAAAGCTTCTAGAGCCTTTTCGTATTCCCGCTGTTCCTGATGAGTCTGTGCCAGTTCAATAACAGCTTCAATGTCCAGATGTGATTGATCAACAGCCTGACCAAAATGATGGACAGCCTTGTCAAGCTGACCTGATTTCCGCAATATCTTGCCTACAAAAAGATTGAGGTCCGGTTGGTGAGGTTGAATTTTCAGACTCTCCAGTGCGGTTCTTTCAGCATTGATCAGATCACCAGATTCAGCCATCACTTTTGCGAGCATACCGAGTATTTCACCATTCTTTGGAAACTGGGAAGCTAATTCCTGCAAGAATGGAAGCACTTCCCTCGCACCTTTGAAGGTGTGTATGATCTTCGCTTTTTCGATTAGCAGCTCAACATTCGCACCAAGAGTACTAATGGCTTGCTCAATGGTGTTTACGGCATCATTCACTTTTCCCGCAACACGTTGTGTCTGGGCAAGGAATAGATAGGCATCCTGGCTCTTGGGATTGGCTTTCAACGCACTCTTCGAAAATTCCACCGCATCATTCAGATTTCCAAGATCACGGGAAATCTCCCCCTTTAACAGGAAAGCATTCTCTGGCCTGACATTCAACTCGATGGCCTTATCAATGCAATCCAGAGCATCCTGTATTTCACCGGCCGCGCGGTAGGAAGATGCCAGTGAAAGCATGGCATCCGGATTCTGTGGATCCAATTCGACTGCTTTTGAAAACGCATGAATAGCCTGATGATTTTGTTTGTTCTTGATGTAGAGTTTTCCCAGAGCCTGCCAGTTATGAGGAGAATCCGGAGATATAGCTACGGCCTCTTCCAGGTGATACGTGGCATTATCAAAATCCTTTTGCTTTTCCAGCAATGCAGCCAGCCAGGCTCTCCAGGCCGATTCATCTGGATATTGCTCCATTGCTTGATTCAAGAAGTCCACAGCCTGACCGGCTTCTTCACTCAATTCCGCCAGCCGGGCTGATACTGCCAGTGTAACAGGTGATGGTTTTGCGATTTCGTTCATATGCAGGCAAAGATCTAAACCAACCCTGGGGTTCTTCTCAGCATAGGCCAGCGCCATTTGCAATAGAATTTGTGGGGTTTCTGCTACCTTTTCACCGATGCTGATAACATCGTCTATACGATGAGCTGTACGCAATGCCTGCAGGTAGGCTGCTTGATCCTCTTCATTATGCAGCTCATCTGCAGCCACTTTTTCCAGACCGGCTTTTCCTCCAAATACAAGCTGACCGCGTTTTTCCCACCGGGAAACTTCATCTGATGTTGAACCCTTTCCCGCTGCCGTGATTTCAGCCTCGAACTTGTTCTGATGGCTTTCATTAAGAGCGTCACCTGACGGTAGATGTTTTTTTAAGCCCAGTTCATTTCTCAGCACGTATTCTTCTGCCGTTCTCACAAGTGCACGTGCATAAGCCAGATGAGCAGCCGGCTCCAGGGAATGACTGGCAACAATTTGATCGACCAGTTTCAAAGCCAGGTCCCATCTTTCTACGGCCAGGGCGGCTTCTGCAGCCGCGATCGATATCCCACTCAATTGGAGATCATTTCTGGCCTTTTTACTGCTCAGAACATGTTGCACGACATGGCTGTCGATTAAATCTTTTACTTCATTCAAATTTCCATTAGCCGCAGCCAGACGAATCTCAATGTTTTCTTTTACAAAACTGTTCGGTGATAGCCGGCAGATCTTTTGATAAATCTCCTCCGCTTCGGCCAGTTTCTGTTCTGCCAGATAACGACATGCTTTTATTGACAGGATTTCTGCGGCTTCATCGCGTTCGTCGGAAGAGATCTCTTCTGTTTCTGAAATTTGTGCTTGTTCGTCGGGTAATTCTGCAATTGTGCAGGCGCGGTCGCCAAGAAGCAAAGCTTCAGCCAAACGAGTCGCAAGCAATCGTATGTGTAAATTTTGCGGCTCTAATTCCAAAGCCTGTTCGGCATGTACCAGTGCTCCGGTCAGATTGCCGATCTGGTACATCAGGTGTGAAAACCTGGTATGGATTTCAGCTTTGGAAATGTCTTTGTATCTGGCAAAAATTGAATTCATCTCATCTGGTAGAGATTTTTCTGCAGATCGATTCTCATCGCCAATTAAACCAATCGCTTTTTCCAGACACTCAAGCGCACTTTGATGTCTGCCCATCTCTTCGAACATATCCGCCTGGATTAACCAGTTCTCTGAAGATAATGGATCTGCGATAAGAGCCCGTTTTACAGCCTCCTGAGCTGCCCCGGTATCCCCTACGTTTTTCTGCAGGCAGGCCAGTTCGAATAACCATTGTGGATTGGATGATTCTGTTTGTCTGATAGCACGTGAAAGGTTTTCACCTGCTCCTGAAAAATCGCCCAGCTGCATTTGAATGTGCGATGCTCTTACCAGGTCATCCGGGTTTACTCCCGGCAAAGTACTCAATTCGATCAATGACTTCCGCGCCGCATGTTTTTCGTCCAGATTCATACCCAGGGCAGCCAGTTTGATCAGACTATCTGCTTCGCCGTTTAATCCATCTGAGGCTTTCCGTATGGTTTTAACAGCTTCTTCTCTGTTGCCTGTATTCAACATGGTCTGCGCATACCATACAAGATTTTCGACATCATCAGGCGCCATTTCAAGGGCATGCTGGGCAGTGATCAATGCTTCCTGCGGGAGATTAGCTTTTAGATAGGCTGGAACGAGCAATCTTTGCAGAGTGATATTCTTTGGATTTGCCGTGGTGGCTTCATCGAGAACGGCCAATGCCACTTCCGGTTTATCCAGTGCCAATGCCGTCCGCCCCAAACCTCCCTGAGCAATCCAATGAAGGTCTTCATCGCCATTTTTTGATAACTCGGCAGCAGCTTTGAATTAATCAAACGCTTTATCAAGATTACCCATCGCATATTGCAGCGCGCCAAGGATGAGATGTCCGCGTATCGATTCGGCATTCTTGCCAAGCAATGTGGAAATGATCTGGGCAATCTCTGCCAAATTTATATTTAGTCTGGGTTTACCTTCCACTACTAGAGAGTCCAGTTTTGATTCGAGTTGTGAAAGGCAAAGTCCAACGGCGGCGTCTTCGTCAGTCGGATTCTTTCGATTAACGAGTTGTAACGGAGCTATAGCATCCCGATATTGTCCGGCATCCTGCAGTAATAAACCGTGAGTTTTCGCAAGATCGATATCTTCGGGCCAGCGTTTCCGAATGTTACCCAACAATTCCCTGGCTTCCTCCTGATGCCCCAGAGTAAGCAGAGCATTTATCAACAGAGTGGCAACTTCCAGATTTTCCGGTTGGATCGTGGCAGCCAGTCTCAGATGTGGCAACGCTTCTGATGGTCTGCCAGTCTCCATGCTCATTAATGCCAGTTCCAGATTGATTTCTGAAGAATCGGGCAAAGACGCAGACGCAGAACGTAAAGTCTCGTAAGCCTTCTGTAATTCACCTTTTTGTTTTTGATAGCGGGATAATGCCAGCCAGACTTCGCTGGAGTCAGGTGCCAGTAGTACCGATTTTTGCAGGAATTCATTTGCCGTCTGATCATCACCCAGTACGGCGGCCGATTGGCCTAAGTAGGAACAGGCCAGCCCGTGGAATGGATCTTTCTCCAGAATCGTTTTGCAGATGTTGAAGGTTTGTTTATACTCTTCAGCGCGATAAGCGGTTTTTGCCAGATTCATCTGATCATCGATATTTGAATTCTCGGTTACATCAACAATCCTCTTCCACTCATCCATGGCTCCGGAATAATTTCCGTTTGTTTCATGCAGCCTTGCCAGTAGTCTTCGATTCGATGAATCGTTCGGATTTAACGAAACGGCCAGAGATAGTGATTTTGCTGCCCGCTCCGGCTGATTTTCTCGTGTGAAAAGATCCCCGAGCAATCCCAGCAATCTAGCATTTGTTGGTTGATAACGCAAGAACCACTCTGCCGCCACAGCCGCTTCTTTCAGGTAATTCAAATTAACCAGTAGTTCAACAAATTCTTCCGGCTGCCAATTGATCAGGAACTTCGGACTGTAGTTTGAATTTGCCGAAGATATGAATTGCATAAAGGCTTCGATTGCCGGGTACGCCAGTCCCCTGGCGCGATCCAACTCCCCTGATAGGACAAGTTTTCCCGCTTCTCGTAGTTCTTGAAAACATCTGCCGAATTTTCCCGGCAGACCTTTTGACGAAATTCTACTGCTCCCGGCAGCCGCAGCCAGTAACAATTCTCCCTGCAATCCGGCTACGTTATCAGTGATTTCTTCTCCGGATACTCTTTTCCCTGTTCCCTCTTTTTCCGGAAGAACATTTTGTATTCCGGCCTGCTGCAGTCGAATACCCGTGTTGAGGTAAGAGATTGTATCTGCCGCAGAATTAAGAAATCGATTGGCTTCAATTTCTTTACCGGCAAGTTGATACAGCGTCGCAGCCTGTTGCAGTCGTACAGCTTTCGCTGCGACCTGGGGTAAATCCAAAGAGGATAATTCAGTTGCCAGAAATCCATTTAACAGATTGGATGCGGAATTGGCAATCAGCAATTTTGCCAATTGCTCGCTTAATCGAATTTCACCCCGTAAAGCCAGGGCTTGCAGCCAGTCGATTTGACCTGCCAGATCAAGTTTGATCATCAGGCCGGATAGTACATTGATCTTTTCTTTCAACGAAACCGGTAGTGACAATATCGCATGGCTCACAAGTTCTCTGCCTACTTTACCCGGTAATCCAAGAATTTCCTCGAACAGTCCATTTTCATCGGAAATGATGCCAGCCAGAATTGAAATCACAGTGCCCCATACACTGATGACTTCCTGCTCGGATATTGCCTGATTGGATTCCATTTCTTCAGCCAAGCCATCCCAGCTTTTTACCAGCTTTCGCCGCTCACGTAATGCCAGGGCGGCATAGCCTGCCTGTTTCAAATCTTTTGGAGGTTTATTTCCACGGCAAACAGTCTCATAGTTTTGTATGGATAACTGACGGATATTTCCATCTAGTCCCAGGCTCAGATTCTTTAAATCAGCCGGTGACGGGATATTCTCAGACAGACAAAATATCGCCGCGGGAGTCCACTCATTCAATCGTGCTTTTGATTCTTGCGTTAAACCCACCGCCAGGGTTTCATCTTGAATGGCATTCCAAACCAGCGCATCTTGTCGTAGAGCCGAGATCAATAAAGCAGCATCTTCTTCACCAAATATACGGTTAATCTTCGTAACCAAATCCGCAGGTTGCATGTTATCTCCGTTATCTTCAGAGAATTATTTATAGCTGGGTAAGAATTCCAAGAGCGACTCCGATCGCAACAATTCCCACCATGATGAGAAACACACCTATTCCTGAGGCCGTTTTAACCAGATCATTGATCGCCACGATTAATGCCGTGGCATTCCCCACCAGACCGCTGATCTCCTCTGTTAATCCTTTTTGGGCTAGAGCTGTTGTCTGCCTTGCAATCGTTCGCAGATCACCGCCCGCGATTTTGGCTACCAGCACAAAAATCCCTGATGCAATCGAAAAAATCCCGATGATGAAAAGGAAAACTGCCATCGCCAGGAAAATATCATTGACAGAGAATATGGACATAACAATCCTCCTGAATACTATCTACAGGAGGATTGTTGCAATTTACATGCCACGGATTTTATTTTACTGTTTGAAGATCCAAAGGCAGATGGTTGATATCTAATACCGGATCATCACAAAATAACATGGCGCGTTCAATATCGTGATTAAGCTCGCGAATGTTACCCGGCCAATCGTATGCCATCAATGCCTGCATGGCTCTTGGAGTTATATCGGTGATATTCAAGCCTTGCCGTGCGTTTTGCTCTCTCATGAAAAAACCGACGAGTTCAGGAATATCTTCTTTTCTCTCACGCAATGGCGGAAGATCAAGATCGACAACTTTTAGCCTGTAATACAGATCTTCTCTGAACTCCCCATCCTTCATCATTTTTAATAGGTCTCGATTAGACGCCGATATTACCTGAATATCCACCTTGTTCGTTGTCGTTCCTCCAACCCGGCGAATGGCTTTATCTTCTACAGCTCGCAGCAGTTTTGATTGGATCTCCAGTGGCATCTTTGATATTTCATCCAGGAACAATACACCCCCGTCAGCTATTTCCATCAGACCGTGTTTCCTTACATCCGCGCCTGTGAACGCGCCTTTTTCGTAACCGAACAATTCAGATTCAAGCACGGTGGGTTGGATGGCAGCGCAATTGATGGCAACAAACTGCTTGTTCGCACGAGGTCCAGATTTATGGATGAATTGCGCCAACACTTCTTTTCCAGTGCCCGTCTCTCCTGTGATCAGAACAGAAACGGAAGCCTGTGCAGCCCGGTGAGCATGTTCAATGACTGTTTTGACTTTTGGATTATTTCCTACAACAAAATCTATATTCTTCTGTTTCTGCCGCAGATAAGCCAGCTCTCGACGCATGGAGACTATCTCCTGCGCTCTGAGGATGGACTGTTCCAATTGAGACATATTCACAGGTTTTGTTAGAAAATCATGTGCACCATTTTTCATGGCATCCACAGCCGTTTCGATATCACCATACCCCGTGATCACAATGATCGGCGGTCTCGCCGGTAGTGAATCTACCTCATATAACAGATTAGGACCATATCCATCAGGCAATTGAACGTCCAGCAGAATGACATCCCCCACTCCATTCATGATCATATCCCGTGCTTCTTTCAAAGTGCCGGCGCCGGTTACCTCATAGCCTTTTGCAGAAAGATATTCACCGATATTCCTTCTCGCGTTCTCTTCATCATCGACAATTAAAACGTTTGTGCTCATTCTTCATTCTCCGCTGCTGGCAGGTAAATAAACGTGGAAAATAGTTCCCCCCGGGAAGGATTTTACCGTGATATTTCCCTGATGGGCAGTTATTATCCTTTTTGTAATGGCCAATCCGAGACCGGTACCGTGTGATTTTGTCGTCACGAACGGTTCGAACATCCTCTCTTTTATTTCATCGGGAATTCCAGGGCCATTATCCGATACGCTTACCTCAACCTGCGGCCGGTTAGGTAATGAATGATCCGGATTGACATGAACAGCCAATGTGCCGCCATTTTGGCTCATAGCATCAATGGCATTGGAAATGAGATTAGTAAAAACCTGTTCCAAAGCTCTTGGATCTCCATTGATCGATGGCAGATCCTGCGCAGCCGAAAAGAACGGTTGCACGTTTACCCGGGCCAATCTGGGACGCCACCGGTCAAGGATCCGTTGTAGAAATTTATCGATCTCGATTTTTTCGAGCCGTAATTCCTGCGGTTTCGAAAAAGCGAGAATGGATTCCATCAAATGATCCAACCGTGTGCAATCGCCGAGCATACGATTCAAAACATCCAGATTGACATCTTCTTCCGGCAAGCGAGCGGAAATCAACTGCAGCCCTGTGGAAATATTGTTGATTGGATTACGTACCTCGTGGGCAAAGATCGCTGTGAATTCTCCCAGTAGTGCCCGTTGTTCCAGCTGCTGGCTGCGCAGACGTATCTGTTCATGTTCGCTGATATCCCGGATGAACATAACAATTCCGATTAGTTCCTTTTCTTTCATCACCGGAATGACCTGGATATGCGCCGGGAACGATTGCCCGTTTCGCCGGTGCACGGATACATTACCCATATTATGCGTGGGTATACCTTGTAAGCATGATTCTAGTACGGTCATCATCCGATCTGGTCCAATTATCACGTTTGCCACCGGTTGATTTTTCACTTCCCAGGCGGCGTACTGCAGCATCCATTCGGCAGCGGGATTGATTTCGAGAATATGCAATTCACGTGAAATGAAAAGGATGCCTTCCTGGCTGTGTTCAAAAACTGTTCCACGAATATCCGCTGTCAGTTTTTGGTTTTGCACTTCTTTGCGGAGATTATCGATCAGAATAAAATGCTGTAATGCCGCCGTCAGGTGAGCAGAAAGGACATATAGAATATTTTCCAGCCGTTCAGACGGTTGGCCTTCCTGATCACCCACAACAAGTAATCCGAACAGGGCATTTTTCTGTCCCAGCGGGATGGTTGCCACGTAGCTGAGATTGGCAACTAGGGCTGCGCGCTGTACCTCTGCAACCACTTTCCTGCCTGGAATCCACATGGAGGCTGTGGATAGCTGAACAAGGTCACTTGATGGCAATATTTCAGGAAATATCTCGGATTGTTTGTCGAAAGAGATACGGATTAGGCGAGGTTGCTGGCTGTCAGCTTTGTAGATACAGATCTTCTTAGCCCGGGTGATCAGTTTCGTTATCCCAAAACCTTTCAGTAACGACTTTTCAAGATCCGGTTCTTCGCGTATTGTCGCCAGATCCATTAATCCTGAGAACAGGTCGGATTGCCAGGCGCCCTGCGATTCGGCGTGTTTTGCCTCGGGAATAAAAGTCAATAACCCCCAGGTTCTCTCTGCATTCAAAATTGTACCCTGAACGATCACCGGGATCGGATTTCTCTTCCGGCGCATCAGGCTGGCGGTTAGTGGTTCTCCGGAAATAAAGAATTCCTGTGAGAAATCAGGGAGAATATCTACCACGGATAATCCGGCCAATTCAATTTGTGAAAAAGCCGTAAGTTGAATAAAAGCCGGGTTTGATTGATAGATAAATAAAGTCCTTAAATCCAAAACTATCGCCGCTTCACTGAAGGCATTCAATAAAAATGAAAATTCTTGAATGCCTGGAATTCGTAAACGACTGATCGCAGGATTTAACGGATTGTTGAAATTGGCATCACTCATCCCACGCCGGGTGCAGGTCTCCTTAGGTGTGCGGGCAAGATTCCTTCCATCGCTCGATACTTGGCTACAGTTCTCCGTGCGACTTGATAGCCCTGTTCTGATAATAACTCAGAAATCTCAGTGTCGCTAAGTGAATGAGCTTCTTTCTCAATGATTTCCTTTAAAACCTGTCTTACATTCAATGAGCGGTCAAAAAACATTGCCAGAGGGATGATCCGACCATTGGGTAATTGAACGGCTTTGTTGGCGACGGCGCGTGAAATTGTTGATTCATGCACACCTAATTCTGTGGATAACTGGGCTCGGGTTACAGGTTTAAGATATTTCTCGCCTCTGCAGATGAAATTGCGTTGTAACGCAGCCACCCGATGCATTAATCGTGTAATTGTATGATTTCGTTGCTGCAAACATTTAACAAACAAAGAAGCCCGCTCAAGATCATTTTTCCAATCATCTTTCTTGTCCTGGTCGGCTTCATGGATCGCAGATCTGAACATCGGATTTACTCGTAAAGTACCATTTAAAGGCATGATAATTTCTATTACCAGTGGTTTTGATGGATCATCATTGAGAAAACTCATCAAAATATCTGGACGATGGTAAACCTGTGGAGGCATCTCCGTAGATTGCCGCATATCACCCCAGTGCGATCTGGCCGGGAATGGATTAAGGTTTTCGGTGATGAAAGCTACAGTTTGATGAATTGTTCGCAAACTAACCTTGAATGCCCTTGCCAGTTCGGCGTATTGATGACGCGATAGCAAACTCATTTCCTTTTCGATGATAGAGCGTGCCAGAGGAGGTATTTCACGACTTTCTTCAAGAAGATCGAGTTGTGCCAGTAAAGCTTCCTGGGGTGAGCAGGAACCTACTCCGTAGGGTTCGGCTCTCTGGATTTTCTTCTGTATTTCTTCCACTTTTGAAAGTGGTACATGGAAATAACGTGCGATTTCTATCAGTGGAATCGTCAATAATCCATCATCATCCAGATGTGTGAGAAAGTACGCCGCTATGGTTCGTTCCGAATTATCCAATTCAGAGGCGATCTGTCGCAGAACAAATGTAGGAAGGTCTTCAACTGTTGAGGAATAATTATCCTCAGGCATATCCTCACCGGTCATTCCGCCACTGAAGTTAAAATCTTCTCTTGGTGAAACAAATACAATCGGTTCTTCGATTTCTTCTGATTTTGGTGAACTACAGGTTGGACAGGCACCTCTGGGAGGAAGCAGGCGGTGACAGGTTGGACAGCGGCGTTCTTCTAGTAATTCCAGCGCCGGATTTGACGCCAATTCTGATTCAATCTGTTCCCTTAGTTCATCCGCCGTAAGACTCAAAAGAGTCATGGTCTGGGCGAGATGCGCCGTCGTTAATGGTCGAAGAGATTGTTGGTGTGTTTGAAACATAGCATCCCTAACCTTCCGATCAGTATATCCGTTAAGGTTTATAAGTGCAAGTTCTGTGCCAAACTTTTTCAAGTAAAATCAGCATCAGGGAAACTCAGCACATGGCAGAATTGATCATAATTGGAGGCGGGTTAGCAGGCTGTGAAGCGGCTTTTCAGGCAGCTGAACGAGGTATCGATGTGGTGCTATACGAAATGCGCCCGAAAGTTACTTCACCAGCGCATATCTCTTCGCGGCTGGCGGAACTGGTCTGTTCCAATTCTCTGGGCTCCCGTTTGCCGGATAGAGCTACGGGTTTGTTATTTGCCGAATTGAGCAGATTAAACTCATTACTCGTGCGAATTGCTCTGGAAACATGTGTACCATCAGGCAGTTCCCTTTCCGTTGATCGGGATTTATTTTCTGCCAGTGTCGAACAGGTCATTCTTAACCATCCAAAAATTCGTGTTATCCGAAAAGAAATCAGAGAAATTCCGGATTCACCGACGATCATAGCCTCCGGGCCGCTCACCTCTCCAGGCCTTTCAGATGCTTTGATCCGGTTTTCGGGAAAGAATAACCTCTTTTTCTATGATGCTGTTGCTCCAATAATCTATAAAGAGAGCATTGATTTTTCGGTGGCCTTCTATGCATCTCGTTTTGAGGCGGAAAAAGGGCATTCGTCTGATTATATAAATTGTCCGTTCACAAAAGAGGAATATGATTGTTTTGTCGATGCATTGATATCGGCAGAACGCACTCCATTGCAAAATTTTGAAAATGAAATCCACACCGGTGTTAATGCCGGAAAAGGCAAATTCTTTGAAGGCTGCCTGCCTGTTGAAGTGATCGCTGCCCGGGGGCATCAATCGCTTTGCTTTGGTCCGATGCGCCCAATTGGGTTGATGGATTCCCGAACTGGACAGCGGCCGTATGCGGTTTTACAGCTTCGTCAGGATAATCATTCCGGTTCACTTTACAA
The DNA here is from genome assembly GCA_012798535.1 of Leptolinea sp. Taxonomy (GTDB): domain Bacteria; phylum Chloroflexota; class Anaerolineae; order Anaerolineales; family Anaerolineaceae; genus Leptolinea. The sequence goes on along the minus strand of JAAZMZ010000023.1, from coordinate 79,107 downwards.
TATGGTGGGATTTCAAACCAACCTGACGATTCCCTCTCAAAAACTTGTCTTTCGCATGGTTCCAGGTTTGGCGGGTGCAGAGTTTTCTCGCTTTGGGCAAATGCACCGAAACACATATATTTCCTCTCCATCTCTTCTTCAAACCACATCTCAAACAAAGACACGCTCAGATCTGTTTCTTGCCGGACAAATCACCGGTATTGAAGGTTATCTGGGGAATATTGCATCCGGCCTATTGGCGGGAATAAATGCAGCCAATTTTATATCCGGCCGGAAGATGCTTATCTTTCCTTCTGCAACCATGATCGGTGCGTTATATCGTTATATTACGGAGACTCCTGCCGAGAGATTTCAACCCATAAAAGCCAGCTTTGGAATTCTTCCCGAACTGGAGAACCGGTTTGTCATTCGTCAGGAGAGAGCTGCCAGGCATATTCAGACGGCCATACGCGCAATGGACGATTTCCTGAATGAGAACATGGATTTAATTAAAACCAAATGAATCAAAAAACCAGGATTTTCGAGAAACTCAGTCTTATTTTTATATGCCTCCTTCTATTGATATGTTTTGCGAAAACCTTTTTAAGAAAAACTGCGTTCGATGGACAGCGGGCTTTTTCTCTTCTTGTCAGGTTGCAAGGATCAGGTGCAAGAGTTCCCAGTACTGAGAGTCATTCTCAGGCTGTAGGTTTTATTACTCATCAGTTGATCAAGAACGGCTGGATCGTCCAACAGCTTCCAGGGATTGTTGAAGGCCATCCCTGTATCAACATTCTCGCAACAAGAGGTAATGGCCAGCCAAAAATTCTTCTGGCATCACATTATGACTCCAGAATGCATGCTGATCGTGATCCAGATCCTGACAGGCGTTATTTACCAGTACCGGGAGCCAACGACGGCGGTTCCAGCACCGTCGTGCTGCTTGAATTGTCCCGTGTACTGACTGATGCACAATCCTCAAATATCGGATTGTTATTTTTTGATATCGAAGATCAGGGAGATATTCCCGGCTGGGATTGGATACTTGGCAGCAGAGAATTCTCACGGCAGGAAAGTTATCATCCTGAGCTATTGATCTTGTTGGATATGGTGGGAGGCTACAACCAAACCATCCAGCCCCCTTCAAATTCGGATCAATTCATCTATCAACAGATCCAATCCACGGCAGATCAATTTGAGTATGATGATCATTTTCTAAATCCTTCTACGTACAGCATCATCGATGACCATGTCCCATTTTTAGAAGCAGGTGTGCCATCTGTCGATTTAATTGATATTATTGATCCAAACTGGCATACGATATTTGATGATATTGAAAACGTCAGCGTGACAAGTCTTCAAAGAGTCGGAGACACACTGTATGCGTATTTAATAGTCATTTCTTAAAAAGTGGCTATTGACAGAATGTTTTCAATTTCATAGAATATTTAAAGTATGGCGCGTGTGTACTTGCATCAAAGACGAGGGAACCGGTCTGTTAAACCGAACGGCAGGCCGGGGTTTTTGTTTTAAGCCTGCCGCATCCTTGACTTTTAATTCAGACACCGAGGCCAATCCATCATCCGTTCTTAGTTTCAGGAGTGTATTCCAATGAGCGATAGCGAAACCGGCACAGTAAAGTGGTTCAACACGAGCAAGGGATATGGCTTTATTCAGCGTAATGGAGCTCCCGATGTGTTTGTCCACTACTCGGCGATCGATGCCGAGGGTTTTAAAAACCTTGAAGAAGGTCAAAAAGTGGAATTCTCCATTGAGAAAAGCCCGAAAGGTTTACAGGCTGTCCACGTTAAAATTGTATAAATAAAATGTAATGAAATAACGAAACCTTCTCTATTATAGAGGAGGTTTTTTTTTACTTTTTTCCCGTCTGCTCTTCCTGGAATAACCAGTATCCCAGTGAAAGGAAAATAATGGCACCAACCACAGCCGAGCCCAGACGAAGCGGACCCAGAGTCCCAATCGCCAGACCGGCAAATACCCCGGCAATATGTCCAAGCCAGAATCCAATCCAGCTCACCAATATATCCAACAACAGAGTGGATAAATTACCGCCCTTCCATAAATGGAAAGCCGCGCCTAAAAAGGTGGAGACCAATACACCAAAGAGAAAAGCCGGGAGCGTCATAGTGAAAATACCTGTGAGATCTGACCTCCCCCCAGGCAATTATCCTTATCGTAAAATGCCGCCTGTTGGCCCGGGGTAATGTCGCGAAGATCTCTATTGAATTTTACACAAACAGACCCATTTCCGGGTAACTCTATGGTTGCCGGAACAGCCGGTGCTTTATATCGTATTTTCACCTGTATTGAATTGAAGGCAATAGTGTCTGGATCGGTGATCCAATTCATATTTTCAACAAAACAGGCATTGGCGCCTAATTCTTCTGCTTTTCCTGCTATCAGGACATTTTTTTCGATGTCTTTGTGAATCACATAATAAGGCTCTTGAATCGCTCCCAATCCTTTGCGTTGTCCAATTGTAAAATCGGGCAAGCCGTTGTGTCTGCCAATTGTTCGTCCGGATGTATCCAAAATTTCTCCCGATTTGAAAATATCAGCGGCATTTCTTCGTAAAAAATGTCGATAATCATCACCGGCCAGGAAGCAGAGATCCTGACTGTCTTTCTTTTCCGCTGTTGTTAAACCAGATTGCCGGGCAATCTCCCTAACTTCTGATTTCTTCATTTCTCCAATTGGCAAAATGGTACATCTTAACTGTTCCGGTGATAATCCTGATAGGACATAGGATTGGTCCTTCCCCTCATCCAATCCCTTTTTTAAAATTACACTCCCGGTATCACCGAACACAATGCGGGCATAATGGCCTGTCGCCAGATGCGAAGCACCCATATTATGGGCTTCTTCCAACAGATATCCCCAACGGATCACCTGATTGCAGCGCACGCAAGGATTGGGTGTTATTCCCCTGCGATAACCATCAATGAAAAAATCTACGATCTCGGTATGAAATATATCTCTCGCATCGATCACATAAAACGGAATATTCAGAATCGCCGCAACATTTCTTGCCGCTGCCATTGATTCTGGCGTACAACAGCTATTCAGGCATTCCTTTTCAGGTTCGGTCCATGTACGCAGTAAGACGCCTGTTATATCATATCCCTGCTGTTTTAGTACCAGCGCCGCCACGGAACTGTCTACCCCGCCGCTCATGGCAATAACGACCTTTTTTGAGGAGATATTCTTCATTTGCGAATTCGTTTTATCGATTCAATTATGGCAAGCACCAGATCATCCACCTGTTCTACGGTGGATTCTTTGCCAAGTGTGATGCGCAGTGAACCAAGTGCCAATTCGGGTTTATATCCCATGGCCAGCAGTACTTCAGATGGATTTGGTGAGCCAACTTTGCATGCCGAGCCGGACGAACAGGCAAATCCCCGCGTATCCAGCAGCATTAATAATCGGTTTCCATCAATAGCATCAAAAACAAAGCTGGCATGATTGGGTAGACGGTTTACGGGGTGACCTGTCAAATAGGCATTCGGTATCTCATCCAACACCTGCTCAATTAAACGATTTCGCAGAGCAATACTCTTCGCATTTCTCTGATCGACTGTTTTCTGAGCGTTACTCAAAGCCTCGCTTAATCCAATGATCAAAGGGATATTCTGAGTCCCAGCTCGCAAGTGAAATTCCTGCCCCCCACCGGTCTGTGCCGGCAAGAGCTCATCCGTGGCATTCATTCCCAGCAGGCCTGTGCCCTTAGGTCCGTACATTTTATGAGCCCCAATGGAGATAAGATTCAATTTATCTCTTTGCATATCCATGTGTAAATGTGCAGCGGCCTGTACAGCATCACTGTGGAAAGGTATCCCCATCTCCTGACACCTTTTTCCAATTTCTTTAATTGGATTGACAGTTCCTATCTCGTTATTCCCATAAATGATGGAAACAATTGCGGTCTTTTTTGTCAGGTGTCTCTTTACATCCTCCGGATCAACCATTCCATATTTGTCCACCGGAAGGAGGATCAATTTGAAACCAAATTCATCCCGTAACTGCCTGGCAGTATTTCCAATAGCGGGATGTTCCACCGGTGTAGTGATGATCTCGTCGGCATCTCTCGTTTTACGTCGATGGAAAGCACTTCCGCGCAAAGCCAGATTGTCACTCTCTGATCCGCCTGAGGTAAAGAGTATATTATTAATAGTTGTATTCAGGAGTTCTGCGCAAACCTGTCGTGATAGTTCCAGGGCTGCTTCCGCTTTTTGACCCCACACGTGCACAGAGGATGGATTCCCAAAATCCGTGGAAAAGAACGGAAGCATTGTTTTCAACACATTTTCATCCACAGGGGTTGTAGCAGCGTAATCAAAATATACAGGTTTGTTCATTCTTCACCAATAAACTCGGATTATAGCATGCGGCTAACTTTCGCTCACATCACCTGACTGATATAATCTTTTTATCTATCCTTAATATAAAAGAGGTCACTATGACTTTTCAAATTCATTTTGGTACCGATGGATGGCGTGGAGTTATTGCAGAAGACTACACATTCGATAATGTTCGCCGCTGCGCCCAGGGCTACGCGAATTATATGATCACCACCGGAAATAAAGGCAAATGGTTTATTGTTGGACATGATAAAAGATTTGGGTCTGAAAATTTCGCTCTGGCGGCCGCTGAAATACTCGCCGGAAATGGATTGAAAGTCTATCTCACAAACGATGCCACGCCCACTCCGGTTATCGCTTACTCAGTTGTTCACCGCAAAGCAGCCGGAGCAATCAATATAACGGCCTCTCATAACCCTCCGACAGATAACGGATTCAAGGTTCGAAATTTCACCGGTGGAGCTATCGATCCACAGGGATTGATCCAGATCGAAAAAGGCATACCCGATTCAATGACAGACGTAAAACGCATGCCGGCCGATGAGGCATACGAAAAAGGTGTACTTGTGAAATTCGATCCTGCTCCAGATTATCTTGAGCATCTAAAGGATCTTATCGACGTCGAACCTATAAAAAAAGCCGGCCTCAAGATAATCGTCGATACGATGTGGGGTAATGGTGCCGGTTGGTTTACTCAAATTCTAAATGGTGGAAAAACCACGATCACAGAGATACATAACACCCGCAACCCTTCATTCCCTGAGATGAAACGACCGGAACCTATCCCACCCAACATAAATGTAGGGCTTCAAACAACAGTTGACCGAAAAGCCGATGTTTTGGTCATAACGGATGGAGACGCAGATAGAGTTGGCATCGGAGATGAAAAAGGAAACTTTGTCAATCAGCTTCAGGTCTATGCTCTTTTAGCCTATTATCTGCTTGAAATTCGGGGGGAACGCGGAGCCATTGTCCGGACACTTTCTACAACCTGCATGTTGGACAAGCTGGGGAAGAAATATGACGTCCCAGTTTATGAAACCGGTGTTGGGTTCAAATACGTCGCACCAAAAATGACCGAAACAGATGCCATGATCGGTGGAGAGGAATCAGGCGGTTTCGCTTTTCGCGGTAATGTTCCCGAACGTGATGGGATTTTAGCCGGCCTGTATTTTCTTGATCTGATGGTAAAAACCGGGAAAAAACCGACGGAATTAATTGACGAGTTGTATTCCATTGTTGGACCACATTATTACGATCGTGTGGATCGCAGTTTTTCCGGGGATCGAAAGAATCGGGAGACAATGATCCTGAACGCGAAACCAAAGACAATCGGCGGGTTGGGTGTGGTTCGATTGGATACATCTGATGGGTATAAATTCGTTCTGGATGATGGTGGTTGGATGCTGATCCGGTTCTCAGGAACAGAACCGATAATGCGGGTCTATACGGAAACCACGCACAAAGAAAAAGTACAGGCGATTTTACAGGATGGATTGAAAATTGCCGGTCTCTCGTAGGTTTTTGTGATCATTGATACCCATTGTCATCTCAACTTCGATTCTTTTAAAGAAGATCTGGATGATGTTTTAAACCGGGCAAGATCAGCCGGAATTACACGAATTGTAGTTCCGGCAATCGATTCAACCACCAGTGAAGAAGTTCTGGAACTCAGCAGCCGGATACCTGAGATTTATGCCGCCATCGGCATACATCCTAATGACTGCGCCGGTTTCACTCTTAAAGATATCGACAGGTTACATCAACTGGCCAATAATCCAAAGATCGTCGCGATAGGTGAGATCGGATTAGACAAATACCATGATGATGTACCGTTATCTGAACAAATCGTTGCGCTGGAAGCTCAACTTGATCTGGCCAGTACCCTGAAACTGCCGGTTCTTGTTCATAACCGGGATGCAGATCGTGAGATTGAAACCATACTTGCCAGATGGTTTCTCCCGCACAATGAGCAACAAATTCAAACCCTGATTCCAGCCGGGATTATCCACGCCTTCAGTTCTTCATCTGAATTCGCCCAGCGTGTAATTTCACTTGGATTTTATCTAGGAATTGCCGGTCCAATCACCTATAAGAATGTTGGCAATAAACGAGATGCATTAAAATCATTTGATTGTAATAAAATTGTTCTAGAAACTGACGCTCCATTCCTCACTCCTCATCCTTTCAGAGGAAAACGGAACGAACCAGCCAACATAGCCATCATCGCGGAAGAGGTTGCCCGTCTTTGGGAAGTTCCCCTTGCCAGGGTGCATGAGATCACCACCAGTAACGCTGCCAGGATTTTTCAATGGACTCATCTGAATTGATCAATATCAAATCTGTCTTTTCCGAAGTAAAACCTGATCTTCTGGTAATGGAGGAACTTATCCGTCGGCAGGTAAAGAATTTTCACACTGATTTGGCCATTGCGCTAGATTTACTTCTATCTGCCGGTGGAAAAAGAATCCGCCCCACCATTATTATTCTTCTCGGAAAATGTTTGAATACAGACTATGATCGACTCATCACACTGGCAGCTTCAATTGAATTATTGCACACCGCCACACTGGTCCATGATGATTTGATCGACGGTTCCATACTCAGGCGCGGATCTCCAACGTTGAACTCAAAATGGTCGGCAGGTGCAACCGTTCTAACAGGTGATTTTCTCTTCGCAGCCGCTGCGAAGTTGGCTTCTGAGACTAAATCAAATGAAGTAATGAAGCTTTTTTCTGATACATTAAGTACGATTGTCAACGGTGAGATCAGCCAGATGTTTTCTCCTCGCTGTAAACCGGGTATTGACGAGTACTACAAGCGTATTTATGCCAAAACCGCTTCATTATTTGAAACTTCCGCGACAGCCACGGGAATCATCAGCGAGGCCGGCCAGGATATCATTCAATCTCTTTCTCTTTTTGGTAGAGAAATAGGCATGGCTTTTCAAATCGCAGATGACATTCTGGATTTCACAGGCGATGAGTCGATTCTGGGCAAACCGATCGGCAGCGACCTCAGACAGGGATTGATCACCCTTCCCACTGAACTTTTCTTTGAAGCCAATCCTGATCATGTTCTGGTAAAGAAGATACTTACAGACGGTTGCCTTACTGATCCTTCAGATATAAGTCAGTTGATCGAAGACATTCATCATAATAGCGTGATCGAAAAGTCGTATGAGATGGCAGAAAGTTTTATCAATCGCGGTATTAGGGCACTCACGCCACTTCCCGATTGCCGAGAAAAAGAAATGCTGCAAAGTCTGGCGTTATCACAGGCTCGTCGGATCCAGTGAAATACATTTTTAAATATGACCTCCAGCGATCATCCTTTATCCCACATAGATGTGCAAGATGTTGCACATCGTATCCTGTTTTTCATTATTTCTCTAGAAGGGTTTATTGCGAGCTTCTTAACATATCGAATTCCTGGTGAGACCAGCGCTGCATCAGGGTTCGCCGTTTCTCCTCTTCGAATTTCACTTGTTTTATTCATAGCGCTAGTCTCAGTTGCTTTCTTGTTACTCTCCTCAAATTTAAAATTATCTACGTATTTGAGGGCAAAGGTCTTACGATTTCTTCAACAAAAATATAAACTTATTCTGATTTTTTCTCTTCTCCTGATATTCTTCCTGCTATTTCCACCAATAGTTGTTCGCACGGATAATTTTGCTTATTTTCAACGCCTCTTTTATACTTTTCTTTTTGTATTATTAATCGGTATTCAGTATCTCGTGCTTTTTAGTTTTAAGAGAGCAAATGAGGTCGGTTTACGCGGTTTTTTTTACCCGCTGTATCTCAAACTTAAATCTAATTACGCCTGGATATTTTGTTTACTTTTCCCATTCATATATATGACTCCGCGTTTGTGGGTCTTCAATGGTCATCAATTGTCCATAGGGAACGATTTTGTTCCATTTTCCTATTACTATAAAGTTTACATTCTGGATTTCCTTGTTCATTTTCGTTTGCCTTTATGGTCTCCTTCCGAGGCGGCAGGATTTCCATTTTTGGTGTCTCCACAAACAGGCGCGTTATACCCCCTGAACATCCCACTCGCCGTAGTGTACTGGTGGAAAGGCAGTTACGGCTTGATCGACCACGTCTGGTGGACTGTTGCAGGACTTTCGATCTATTGTGTAGGCCTCTTCATGTGGTTAAGCGAATTCCACTGGAAAAAGACCAGTGCTCTATTAGCCGCTCTTATCATCAGTGTAAGCTACCAGACGACAGAGATCATCCGTTTCACCAAAGCCGTTGAGTCCATTTGCTGGCTTCCATGGATTCTATATTTTGTCACAAGAGAATTTAAGGATCCTTCTGTAAAGAAACCTCTCCTTTTCTATTTTGGATTTTCTTTTTCTATCTTTTCCTTTCTGACGGCTGGCTATCTCTATTATCAATACTATTCGATTTTTCTTCTTCTCCCTTACCTATTTGTTCTGTTGATAAATCGATCCAGAAAGAAAATTGATTTTTCTAAATGGAAATTTAATTTTTCGCTGCTTTTCAAACCTTTTTGTAGCGTGGTGATTCCTGTAATTTTGCTAATCCCTTATTTTCTGAATATGATGGTTCTATTGAATAGCGTTTATCGGAGAGGAACGCGGGATTTCTTTTATTCCACTGAACATTCCTTTTCCTGGATTGATCATCTTGGGTCTCTCGTTTATCCACCAGTTGCTGCTCCCGAGGGTTGGTACTACTTCGGTATTCTTCCATTGATCTTCTTTTTCTATTACTTTGCGATCAGCAAAAGAGACCTTGAATCAGGAGGTTATGTCAATCCCTGGTACCTGTCAAAAGAAGTCAAGATTTTCCTTGGCGTTTTATTATTCTTCTTCGCATCCATCTCTATTGGAAAAGATTCACCTCTCTTTGTCATTTGTTGGAAGTATTTTCCGTTCTTTTATGGTTTCAGATACTGGGGACGTTTTACGCTCATGTTTTTGCCTTTGATAAGTTTTGTACTGGCAGCAGGTATAAATACAGCAACTATCCAACTTCATGAGATTACGTCAAATGGATTTACCCCAAAACACCTTAAGAGCTTTTTCAAAATTGGAGCAATAGTAATCCTGGTTATCGGAGCATCGTTATTTGCGCATACCATTCCCGTTAACGGACAATGGGATGTGAGTTTTTATCTTGTTGATTCTAGAATCTGGATGTACTATCTTTCCCTGATTATTGCATGCCTGTTCTTGCTAATCTCCTTTTTTATTCTTAAATCTGGTAAATTTTTTTCCCGGTTTCAAATTCCCATCTTTGGGATTGTTTTTTTTGCAATTTCTATAATCGATTTATTCCCAATTGGTGCCTATCAATGGTTGATCGATATCATACCGGAGGAGAATCCGCCGGGAAGGATCAATATTGCCGAACAAATCGATCCGCAGTCTTTTTACTTTGCAAGGACAATTGGGAAAACGAATATATCAATTACTCCCAGATTTTCAGTAGGTCCTTCGCCTGACTGGTATTTCAGAAGTTATGTTCAATTCTTTCAAGATCATGCCTTCGAATATGAATATCGCGACATCCTTCTGGGCCAGGACAAATCCGCAAAACGCATTTTCTTTTCCAATAGAATCGATCAGACCACTATTAAAGAATTTGTTGAAGATTCTCTGACAGTAGATGCTTCATATAATCTTCTGAAATACAACGGAGACATATTGGAATTGGATGTTTCATCCTCTCAGGATAGCTACTTGAGTTTTATTGACAATTGGGATCCTTTCTGGACCGTTCAGATAAATGGGCAGCCTGCCGTATTATTGAAAGTATTTGATACATTTAAATCGGTCGCCATCCCTGCGGGGAGATCCATTGTCCGTTTTCAATACAGTCCACAGCTATTTCCGCTTGCCCAATTAACCCAGACCAAACAGGACTGAATATGAATAGCTTCGAATGGGCAAATTGTTTAGAATGTCAGGACCTGGCCTCCGTGGGAAAGGTCATATCCACCCAGGTTTTTGATTTCTTCTCGGGTTTTCTTTGATTTCAAATTTTCGACAAGAATTTGAACAAAATCGGATTGATACGTTTCAGTTGACATTACCAGATCGTAACGTTCAGAAAACAAATAATGAAATCCAAGATGCATTTGCCGCGCCACTGAGGCAATACCCAGCCCAACATCCACCATTCCCTTTTGTATATATTCACCAACTTCGTTGTGAGTCTGGGCTTCCAGATCGTATCCGATTACTTCTTTTGATTCAATTCTTGAATCTGAAAGAATCCCGTCAAATCTCAGGCGTGTTCCTGATCCGAGTTTTCGATTTACAAATTTAAGTTTCTTTTTCACAGCATCTGAAACGCTGCTGATATTGTGAGGATTTCCTTCGGCGTACATTAAACCCAGATCGCGATACGCAACAGTCACCACTGTAATATTTTTTATTGAAAACAAATGGCGGATATACGAAATATTAAAATCTCCTGTTTCTAGGTCCAAGAGATGACATCCTGCTATCTGGCAATAACCCTCCCGCAAATAAATCAGGCTATCCAGGCTGCCTGTGGGGATTGTCATAAACACATGTGATCCAATACTCTCATTTGTTCGATCAATAAGCAAATTTAGTGCAGGGCCATCCCCGCCCAGTATTACAATCTGTCCCTTATCAGATGGCCAGGGGAATATGGCTTTATTAAGGAATACTGAATTTGTGGTCGCTTGATAATATTTCTCTTTATAGTTTTTATTTTTCCTCACGAATACCAGTTCAACAAGCCCAATCTTCTCCAACTGGGAAATGTGGTAACGGATTTGAGCGGGATGATGTCCTAAAATCTGTCCAAGTTGCGAAATCGTTGCTGGTTTTTGGATCAGTCGGCGCATAATTTCTACCCGCTGGGGATCTCCCAGTATTCTAAATGCCTCTTCTGAATGTAGTTGAATATTCGTTTGCATGCGGATTAAACCTAAGTGGTTTTGATTTATTGTACGAATAATAACGCGTAGAGGTCATATTCGTTATTTATAATTGCCACTCCATTATTTTATACATTGAGTTTGCTTTTTCCATTTTTTAATAATCATTTTGTGAAGTCTGTTAAACGACTTCTTTCTATGCTCATATTGATCCATATTATAGGGAGATTATTAAAAAAGACAAAATTTCTTGAAAACTATTGACATATAAATTTTTACGTGTATACTATCAACTAATATGTTCACAAAATTATTTATCTTCATCCCGCTGAAGAAGCGAAGCGAAAAAGACCAAACCCTCGGGAGAGAGGTAATTTTGCGTTAGGGTGAAGCAGTAGAACACTCATAAATGACCAAAATCCCTCCGAACCCGGAGGGATTTTTATTTACTAATGCAACAGAGGAGATTTGAAATGCCTGAAGAAATTATCGCGAAGTGCCCGGAATGTGATGCTGAACTCACCCTCATGGATGTGATGGAAGGCGAGATTATTGTTTGTTCCGATTGTGGAGTAGATCTTGAGCTGATCAGTCTTGACCCGCTCACCCTGCAACTGGCTCCCATGGAACAGGAAGACTGGGGAGAATAATCATGAAACCGTCTAAATTCTCAAAATCAACGAAAATCGGTGTATTACTTTCTCGAATCCGTGTGGAAGAAAAATGGCTACTTTCCAATCTGGAACATCGAGGCGTTGATTTTGATCGAATTGAAGACGGTAATATCCAAATGGATGTGACTCATCCGGACGCCTGGTTGAAATATGACGTGGTGTTGGAACGTTCTCTTTCTTTCACCCGCGGTCTGTATGCCACATCCATCTTGAATTCCTGGGGTATTCCGACGGTGAATATGGCTTCGGTTGCCCAGGTTTGCGGAGACAAACTGGCTACTACCAGCGCCCTGGCTCGTGCCGGCATTCCGCAGCCCAGAGTTAAAGTGGCTTTCACACCCGAATCAGCACTGGAAGCGATTGAAGAAATGGGGTATCCCGTTGTGTTGAAACCGGTGGTTGGTTCCTGGGGACGTCTGTTATCTAAGATAAACGACCGCGACGCCGCTGAAGCCGTTTTGGAACACAAAGACACACTGGGATCTTTCCAACATTCCGTGTTCTATATTCAAGAATATGTGAAAAAACCCGGACGGGATATCCGCGCTATGGTGGTTGGCGATCAGACGATCTGTGCGATTTATCGCACATCCTCCCACTGGATCACCAATACCGCCCGCGGTGGTCAGGGCGAGGTCTGCCCGGTTACACCCGAACTGCATGCCATTTGCCAGGCGGCTGCAAAAGCCGTGGGGGGTGGTGTGTTGGCTGTGGATGTCCTTGAAGATGAGGAGAATGGTTTGCTGGTGAATGAAGTCAACCATACAATGGAATTTCATACCCTGGCACCGGTGACCGGTATCGACATCGCGGGAGTGATCATTGATTACACCCTGGAAGCCGCCCGTGGTATGGAGCATTCTTCCGGGCAGCTTCCTTCCCTGGAAAAACATTTACCGCTCAACCTTGCGGCATATCCTCTTCATACGGTAGGTGCATGAGATGAGAGTATCCATTATTGGCGGCTCTGGTTACGCAGGGGGCGAACTACTCCGGCTGTTGCTCAATCATCCAGATGTTGAGGTCAACCAGGCCACTTCCGAGAGTCATCTTGGTGAATATGTCTATCAGCAGCATCCCAATCTGCGAAAACAGACCAAATTGAAATTCACCTCGCGCACGGTCATGGAGCCATGTGATGTGCTTTTTCTGGCACTGCCTCACGGTGAAACTCAAAAGAATATTGACCAGTATGCAAAGATCGCTCCCAAGATCATTGATCTCTCGGCAGATTTTCGCCTTAGAGACTTATCTTTATACAAAAAATTTTATGAAAGTGACCATCAAGCGGCTCAATGGATCGAAAGGTTTATTTACGGCCTTCCAGAATTGCACCGCGAGGAAATGAAAACCGCTTCCTATATCAGTGGAGTGGGCTGCAATGCCACGGCTTCTATCATGTCGTTATACGTCGGTGTTAAATATGGTTTCGTCGATCCCTCACAGCCGATTTTTATCGAGATCAAAGTCGGATCGTCGGAAGGCGGAGCTTCCGTCAATCCCGGATCGCATCATCCGGAGAGAAGCAATGTGGTGCGGACATTCGCCCCTTACGGCCACCGCCACACGGCTGAGGTTATGCAAGAACTTGGACTGCCCAACGTTCACCTTACCATGACCTCTGTAGATTTGATCAGAGGCGCTCTTGCCACAGCTCATGCGTTTGTGAAACCGGGAGTTACCGAAAAAGACCTCTGGAAAGCTTACCGCGAATGGTCCGAAGCCGAGCCTTTTATCCGTCTTGTAAAAGACCGCCGTGGTATCTACCGTGTTCCCGAACCCAAGATACTGGCCGGCACCAACTTCGTGGATGTCGGTTTTGATCTCGACCCGGAAACTGGTCATCTTGTCGGGATGGCGGCCATTGATAACCTGATGAAAGGCGCGGCAGGTTCCGCGGTTCAGGCGATGAATATCATGTGCGGCTTCAAAGAGACCGCCGGCCTTGATTTTTGCGGACTACATCCCATTTAGATCATCGGAGTAAAAGAAAACATCATGCTTGTGGTAAAAATTGGCGGTTCTCAGGGTGTTGGTCTGGATGCGGTGTGCGCCGATATTGCCGATCTCGTTTCAAAAATGCAGCCCGTGGTGGTCGTCCACGGCGGTTCTGCAGAAACCAACGAAATCTCGGAAAAACTAGGCTTTCCGCCCCGTTTTGTCACCAATCAATCTGGTTTTTCCAGCCGCTATACCGACCGCAATACACTGGAAATATTCGCCATGGTTACCAATGGGCGGATAAACACACTGCTGGTTGAACGTCTCCAAAAATCCGGAGTGAACGCCATAGGACTGTCCGGGTTGGACGCGCGCCTGATGATCGCGAAAAGAAAAGATGCCATCCGGATCGTAGAAAATGGCCGCCAGCGGATTCTCCGGGATGATTACACCGGGAAAATTGAAAATGTAAATGGTAGTTTTCTTTCCACACTGGTCGAATCCGGTCTGACTCCGGTTATCTCCCCCCTGGCTATGTCACCTGACGGAATTGCTCTAAATGTGGATGCCGACCGGGCTGCCGCCATGGTGGCCGGTGCGGTCAATGCGGACGAGTTGATCATTTTAACCAATGTGCCCGGGTTGATGCGCAATTTTCCTGATGAAAGTACAGTCATTCCACACATACCCCGTAATGGGTTGGAGCAGGCGCTTTCACTGGCTGAAGGCCGGATGAAGAAGAAAGTTCTGAGTGCCAGCGAAGCTCTTGACATTGGTGTGCCCAGGGTCATCTTTGCAGATGGCAGAGTGGAGCATCCGCTTCACAATGCGCTAGCCGGTTCTGGAACAGTGATTTCATAACTCTGGAGAAAACAAACCATGCAAACAGATTACCTGTTGTCTCATATTGAAATGAATCTTGAACCTTTAACCTCTGAAAAAATCCAGGAAAAGGAAGCACTATTTACCTCAGGTGTTTACAGCAAACGCCCGGTTGCCATAGTCCGTGGAAAGGGCGCACATCTGTGGGACGCCGACGGCCGCGAATATATTGATTGTGTGGGTGGTCAGGGTGCGGCCAATATCGGCCATGCCAATCCGGTGATTGCTCAGGCACTTTACTCTCAGGCACAGATACTGATCAGTTGCCCGGAGATGTTCTATAACAATCAGCGTGCCGAATTGGAAGAAAAATTGTGCTCTCTGACCGGGATGTCGCGCGTCTTTTTATGCAATTCCGGTACGGAAGCCATTGAAGCCGGGATCAAGTTTGCCCGTCTGTTGACCGGACGCACCGAAGTTGTAGCAGCCATGCGCGGTTTTCACGGAAGGACTTTTGGTGCGCTTTCCGCCACCTGGGAAAAGAAGTACCGCTCTCCCTTTGAACCTCTCGTTCCAGGATACAAACATATTCCCTATAATGACCTTTCTGCACTTGAAGCCGCAGTCAATGATCAGACTGCTGCTGTGCTTCTTGAAGTAGTCCAGGGCGAAGGAGGCGTGAATCCTGGTAAATCCGAATTTCTGAAAGGCGTTCAATCCATCTGCCGCGAAAAAGGTAGTCTGTTGATCCTGGATGAAGTCCAAACCGGTTTTGGCCGTACCGGAAAGATGTTTGCGTTCCAACATGATGGTCTTGAACCGGATATTCTATGCCTTGCAAAATCCATTGGCGGCGGCATCCCCATGGGTGCAGCTTTGCTCTCATCCAGAATGGGCAATCTGCAGCCGCAGGTGCATGGTTCCACGTTCGGAGGAAATCCTTTGGCCTGCGCCGCTTCCCTGGCCACGTTGGATTACATTCAGGAGAATCAACTTCCCGAGCGCGCCGCCGAACTTGGTGCCTGGTTCATGGAACAGCTCTCAAACATTCAATCGCCATTAATCCGTGAAGTGCGCGGCAAAGGTTTGATGGTCGGAATTGAATTGAAACAGAAAGTGACACCCTATTTACAGAAATTGATGGAGAACGGTGTGATGGCACTGCCGGCCGGTTTGACCGTGATGCGCTTCCTGCCGCCGCTTGTTATCACGCAGGATGAACTCTCCCTAGTCGTTTCCGTGGTAAAAAAGGTACTCAATTCATCCATTGAAGGTTGTGAATAATGATGGATGCCATCCGCCTGTTGACCGAACTGTTGCAGCGTTTCAGCCCTACGGGGTATGAAACCGATGCGGTCAGCTTCATGATTGAAAGCATGCGGCAGTTTGGTTTTCAGGCTCATCGGGATGAGGCAGGCAACGCGGTCGGCACCATTGGCAGCGGCTCTCGTGAAATCCTTTTACTGGGGCATATTGATACAGTCCCGGGGAAAATTGCCGTCCGAATGGAAAACGAAATTCTATATGGAAGAGGCGCTGTGGACGCGAAAGGTCCACTCGCCTCTTTTATTTTTGCGGGCGCACAGGCATCACTAACTTCAGACTGGCGGATCACGGTAATCGGTGCGGTGGGTGAAGAGGGAGATTCACTCGGCGCCCGTCATCTGTGTAAAACTTATCCTGCTCCTGAGATGGTGGTTATTGGTGAACCCAGCGGCTGGGAATCGATCACCCTTGGGTACAAAGGCAGCTTCTGGTCGGAAGCCTCCATCGTGCAACCTTCATCCCATACGGCTTCCGGTATCACCAGTGCTTGTGACCAGATATTTCGTTTCTGGAATCAACTGACAAATGATATTGAAGAGTTGAACGCCGGTAAAACCAGGGTTTTTGACCGGCTATCCCCATCCATCCGTGGAATGAGATCTACCTCGGATGGCTTTGAAGACAATGCCATTCTGGATATCAATATTCGTCTTCCCAGAGAAGTCGATCTGCCATTATTGGAGGGACTCTTATCAAAGGCTGCTGAAAAAGCCGGAAATCAACCTGTTTTTAAGACTGTCGATTACATGCCAGCCTATCAGGGTGAAAAGAACACAACATTGGTAAAAAGTTTCCTTCATGCCATTCGTGCTAACGGCGGTGCACCCGGATTCAAACTGAAAACCGGGACATCTGATATGAATCTGGTTGGACCTGTATGGAATTGCCCGATGATCGCTTACGGAGCCGGAGATTCGAATCTGGATCATACGGCAAATGAGCACATTGTGCTCTCTGAATTTTTGAAAGGAATCCAGGTGTTGACTACGGCATTGGAACGAATCCAGTGTCTTTAATCCGTGGAAAGGATTGTTTATGAATTCATTTGCATTTATATCGTGTGAAATTTCCAATGCTAAGCAGCTCGCCAAGGGTAAGAAGCCAGAGGTACTCTGGTAATTCGCGATTGTAAACCGGGAATTTGGTTAATGAGCGGATTTACCAGAAAATGGCAAATCCGCTCAATTTTTTCTACAACACAAGGAGGAAGAAATGAGTTTGGAGAAATTTTCAATCATTGAATCAACATTGCGGGAGGGAGAGCAGTTTGTAAACGCGTTTTTTACTACTGAGCAGAAGATTCGCATCGCGTCTCTTCTGGATGCGTTCGGTGTGGAATATATCGAGCTCACCACGCCCTGTGCCTCTCCCCAGAGTGAAAAAGACTGCGCTGCCATTGCCCGGCTGGGTTTGAAAACCAAGACACTCACT
Source organism: Leptolinea sp. (assembly GCA_012798535.1). GTDB lineage: Bacteria > Chloroflexota > Anaerolineae > Anaerolineales > Anaerolineaceae > Leptolinea. The sequence goes on along the minus strand of JAAZMZ010000023.1, from coordinate 61,664 downwards.
CACACGCGATGCAATCTCGATGATGTCAAAATGGCAGTTGAAACCGGAGTTAACGGTGTCGACGTGGTCATTGGCACCTCATCCAAATTGCGGGATTTCAGCCATGGGAAAAGCATCAACGAGATCATCGATCTTGCGCAGAATGTTTTTGAATACTTGAAAAAGCAGAATGTAGAAATGCGCTTTAGTACGGAAGATACCCTGCGGTCTGAACCGGATGACCTTTTCAAGGTATATGAAGCTGTCGATAAGATCGGCGTGCACCGCGTTGGTATTGCTGATACGGTTGGTATTGGGAATCCCAGGCAAATCTATGATCTGGTTTCCAGGCTGCGAAAGCGTATCAAAGCCGATATCGAATTTCACGGGCATAACGATACCGGCTGCGCGATTGCCAACGCCTTTGCCGCGTTGGAAGCCGGCGCCACACATATCGACACAACCATTCTGGGCATTGGTGAACGCAACGGTATAACTTCGCTGGGTGGTCTGGTTGCCCGGGTCTATTCTGTCAATCCGGCTTATGTCACCAAATACCAGCTTCCCCTTCTGATGCATCTGGATCAAGTGATTGCTCAACTGGTCAATGTGGATATTCCTTTCAATAATTACATAACGGGTTTCTCTGCTTTCACACATAAAGCAGGCATACACACAAAAGCTGTCTTGAACAATCCTTCGACATATGAAGTATTAAAGCCTGAAGATTTCGGTCTCACCCGCTATATCCACATTGCACACCGGTTGACCGGTTGGAATGCCATTCGGTATCGCGCCGATCAACTCGGCCTGGAATTATCGGATGATGAGATCAAACGCATCACGGAAGAGGTCAAGACACTCGCGGATCTGCATCCATTGACACTGGATGAAGTCGACAGTCTGCTTTATGCTATGCGCAACAAGCAAATTGAATCTGAGGCTATACCCGAAGCCGCTTGAAATATCTCTAAAGACAAGGAAATCTATAATGGCACAGACATTATCCGAACAAATACTCTCGCACAAAGCGGGAAAAGATGTAAAACCGGGTGAATTTGTGGTCATCGAACCCGATGCTGTGATGAGTCACGACTCTCTCACACCCTCGATCATCAAAATTCTGAAAGAGGAACTCGGCGTGTCAAAAGTGAAATATCCTGACCGCCTGGTTTTTGTGTTCGATCACGTTTCTCCGGCTTCCACCGTCGGAACAGCAGACTTGCAAAATTTGGTGCGCCGTTTCGCCCACGAACAAAATATTCGCCTGTTCGATGTAGGTCGGGGTATCTGCCATCAGGTTCTGGTTGAAGAAGGCATTGCATCACCAGGCGCAGTAGTCATCGGTGCGGATTCCCACTCGACTAGCTACGGCGCGGTTGGCGCCTTTGGAACTGGTATGGGTTCCACCGATGTGGCCTTGATCTGGGCGACAGGTAAAACCTGGCTGCGCGTCCCCGAGACGATCCGGATCATTTTTTCCGGAATGCTTTCCCCACTTGTGGATGTGAAAGATATGGCATTGAATGTCGGCAAGATCTTGACCATATCCGGCGCCAATTATATGGCATTGGAATACCACGGCCTGGATTGGCTTTCCCTGCCCGGCCGCCAGACTCTGGCAAGTATGGCCGTCGAAATGGGCGCCAAGGTGGGGATCATTCCGCCAACTGGCAATCTGCCAGCTACCTTTGAAAACCCTGAGTGGTTGTATATTGATCCGGCTGCTGAGTACGCGAGAACCGTAGAAATTGACCTTACTCAAGTCTGCCCGCAGGTGGCTGTTCCCCATGCGGTTGACCATGTGCAGGACATATCGGAAGTTGCAGGTACCCACGTGGATACCGTGTTCCTGGGTACATGCACGAACGGCCGGTATGACGATCTGGCACTGGCGGCAGGGTTGTTACGAGGAAAACATGTTTCAAAGGGAGTGCGTATGATCGTTACTCCTGCGTCCAGTAGAGAGATGAGCAAAGCGGCATCTGACGGCACTCTGGCCACCCTTATAGAAGCCGGCGCGCTGATCACCTCCCCCGGATGTGGAATGTGTATGGGACGGCACAATGGAACGCTTGGCGATGGGGATGTCTGCCTTTCCACGGCTAACCGTAACTTCAAAGGACGCATGGGTGCACCTACTTCCAGGATTTATCTCGCATCACCCGCTGTGGCGGCTGCCACCGCCTTATGCGGCCAGATCACTGATCCACGGGAAATATAGGAGGACAAAATGGCAAGAATCTGGAAATTTGGAGCTGATGTTGATACCGATCAAATCGTACCGGGTCGTTACGCCCCATATATGCGCCCCGATGCGGACGTAGCGGAGGCGGCGTTCATTGAAGCCCGCCCGGATTTCGCGAAGAATGCCCGGCCCGGGGATATTATCGTGGCTCTTGAGAACTTTGGCTGCGGTTCCTCGCGTGAATATGCGGTTGAGGCACTTCGCCGTCGAAAAGTCGGCGCCATAATCGCGCTCAGCTTTGCCCGCATCTTTTATCGAAACGCAATTAATCTGGGTATTCCCCTGTTCGAAGCGCCGCAGGTGGTTACCAGCGTGCAGGATGGTGACAGCGTAGTTTTTGATTTTCTGGCGGGAAAAATTGGCTGGCAGGGACAGATGTTCGTTCTTCCCCCAATGCCGGATTTTGCCCGGCAAATCATATCGGCCGGTGGTGTGGTCGAGTACGTCCGCCAGAACGGTCATTTTCCGGGAGAGCAGTAATCATGCCCAGACTGTGTGTTATCGATGGGGATGGCATTGGAAAAGAAGTGATTCCGGCAGCGGTTCAAGTGCTGCAAGTCGCCGTACCTGATCTTCAGTTTGAGTCGGCTGAAGCCGGTTGGGAGTGTTTCCAGAAGACAGGCAAATCCGTTCCGGATAAAACATTGCAATGCATACGCGATTGTGGTGCCGCCTTATTTGGAGCTGTGTCTTCTCCGGCACGTAAAGTGGATGGTTATCGCAGTGCCATTATCACCTTGCGCCAGGAACTTGACCTGTATTCGAATATCCGACCTGTCAAAAGTCTGCCCGGCCTGTCTCCTCGTCCGGATGTCGATTTGATCATCGTACGAGAAAACACAGAAGGACTTTATTCCGGTCGTGAACAATCCGACGGTGAGATCAGTATTGCCGAGAGGGTGATCACCCGTAATGCTTCCCGGAGAATCGCGCAAAGGGCTGTATCGCTGGTCAAATCCGGAGGCCGGTCTCGATTATCCATCATCCACAAAGCCAATATCCTGCCAGTTTCGGATGGTCTGTTTCGCGACACAGTCCGTGAAGTGGCAGACCTGGAATTTCACGCCGGTGAAAACTGGGTCGTCGATGAAATTCTGGTGGATACGGCCGCCATGAAGATCATCAGTGAACCGGAGAAACTGGATGTCCTTGTTACAACGAATCTGTTTGGAGATATCCTCTCCGATGAAGCCGCATACTGGGGAGGCGGGATGGGTCTGGCACCTTCTATAAACCTTGGTGATGGGATCGCGGTGGCGGAGCCTGTACACGGTTCGGCTCCGGATATTGCCGGTAAGGGTATTGCCAATCCCATCGCGGCTATCCTGAGTAGCGCTCTTTTACTGCGCTATTTCTGGGACGATGATCCGGCTGCAAACAGGATTGAGAACGCCGTCTATCAAGCTCTATCGGAAGATATACCCGTAAAGGATCGAAAGATCGATCTCACTACCCGGACTGAAGCTATTACACAGGCAATCCTGAAGAGATTGCACTGATTTATAAGGAGATATACGATGAAAGTTGCCGTTCTATATTCCAGAGTACGCGTTGAAGAACGCTGGATATTTGAAGCGCTTGAAAAACGAGGAATTCCGTATGACAAAATTGATGATCGACAGGCCGTGTTATTGCTTTCAGATCCGGGTCAGTGGGAACAATATGACGTTGTTATTGAACGCTGTCTGTCCTTTAAAAACGGGCTCTATCTGACCCAGGTATTAAATTCGTGGGGTATTCCAACTGTGAATATGTATCAGGTAGCAGCCACCTGTGGTGATAAACTGACAACCTCCGTGGCGCTGAATAATGCCGGCATTCCACAACCGAGAGTATGGGTGGCTTTCACCCCTGAAGCCGCGCTTGAAACCATGGAGCGGATTGGATTTCCAATCGTATTGAAACCGGTGGTAGGTTCATGGGGACGCTTGCTGGCAAAAATCAATGATCGCGACGCGGCTGAAGCCATTCTGGAGCATAAAGAACAACTTGGTTCCTTCCAACATTCGGTATTCTATATGCAGGAATTCATCAATAAACCCGGCCGTGATATCCGCTCTTTTGTCATTGGAGGTAAAACTGTCTGCGCCATTTACCGCAATTCCCCCCATTGGATCACCAACACAGCTCGCGGCGGGCTGGCGGAAATCTGCCCGGTCACTCCTGATATTGATCAGATCAGCCTGGCTGTAGCACAGGCGGTGGGCGGTGGGGCCATTGCAGTTGACCTATTGGAAGATCCGGAACGCGGATTCCTGGTCAATGAGGTCAACCACACCATGGAATTTCATTCTACGGTACCTCTCACCGGCGTCGACATCCCCGGATTGATCGTTGAATTCGCGGTTTCTGAGGCGGAAAAATATCAGGCCTTACGCGCCATTCAGTCAAATCCCGCACCTGTCTCGCTATAAGCACAATAACTGGGCTTTTATCTGTCTGTTGCTGAAAACCATCTATTCTATGGGCTTACCTAATATTCTCCACCATTTTTCTGAATTGCCGGCAGGTATCCACCAGTGATTCCCCATGATGTAATCCGCCCCCCATAAGGTAGATCACATCCTTGCCATAGACGTCTTTATATTCAGGGAAACGGTCGAGAGTAAGCCCGCCTCCGGGACAGGGAAAAGTGGGCAATATTTTTCCCATGGGTTGTGTGGCAGAATGGATAACACTCAGGCAGTCTGCTTTGGTGGATGGAAACCTGCCGATATAGTTGGGGAAGATCACGGCATCCGCACCGGCCAGTCTGGGTATCTGTCCATATATGGCTTTTGCAGAAAACCCCATTTTCTTGCTCTGGTAATAAATTCCATAAAAGGCAGGATGGCACATGATGGGTAATTGAAGCTCGTCAATATCGGCCAGCCACCGCATGGTATCCCAGCCTACCAACGAAGAAATCAATAGAAATCCATCTGCTCCGGTTTTTTTCGCGTACTGCGCCCGTTTCAGGATCAGATCTGTAGGTGCTGTTATATTTGGCAGATAAAGACTCTTTCTTCCTGTTTCATGATTGGCTTTGGCAATCGCTTCAGTAACGCGATCAATTCTTTCTTCAAAAGGACAGAACGACTGATTCGCCAGTCCGTGATCGTCTTTTATGATATCAATTCCCCCAATGGCCATTTCATAAGCCATCTCCCCCAGTCTTACGGGGCTTAAACCCATGGGTTTGATGGCCGTACTGAGAATTGGGCGTTCTCGCACCCCTAGCAACTCCCTGATTCCGTTCATACCAAAACGCGGGCCGTTAAATCTTTTCAAAAGGGCATCAGGAAGAGTAACGGATTCCACCCTGATTCCTGGAGCCATACTGATATTTCCATAAAGAATATTTAATAATTGCACGAGGTCATTTGAACTGGTTTCCACTGCGAAGCTGATGGAGGCGAGATAATGGCCGTCGTTTACTTTCTGAATATGCTCAACCTTACCGACGATATTATTCTTGATATCTCCTTCCGGGATAAGTTTTTCCGGGAATTCAACAGTCTCCTCCACGCACACTTCCCTGGCACGCGACATCGCTTCCTTTTCTGTCAGGCAGAATATGGAATAGTCCACAGAAAATCTTTGCCCTGATAAATCCAGTTGAATTCCTTCAGGAATCTTCATAACCTAAACCCAAATATTGAAATATCTCCACTAGACGGTTCGTAATTCAATATAGACACCATCAAGCAAGTCAAACGTGTCGAAATAAGCCCATCTTGAATTTGTCCGCATTCCCTTCCCGCTGGATATCATTTCAATTCCAGCCTTTTGAAGGCTGACAATTTTGTTTTCAAAATCTGTTACCGTAAAACGGATGTGATGCAAACCAGGGCCATTTTTTGAGAGAAAATCCTTGTAGATACTGTTTCCTTCAAGAGGTTCAACTATTTCAATTTGTAGACTTCCGAGAGTAATAAAAGCTGTCCGCATTTTCCAGACAGCTTTCACACCATGATAAGTTGAATCTGGATCAGTTCCGGGGATCGGCCAGTCGATGATCTCAAAACCAGTAATGTTGAATAATGCCTTAAACCTGTCGACAAACTGGTCCACACTTCTTACCACTATTCCTATCTGGTCAGGTTTGTCAAGTTGAATGATACCTAGGTCCATGTATATTCATTCTCCCTGCAGACACACTTAATAGAACCGAATTCGTTCGGTTTTTTCTTGCCCATTAAGTTTTGTGTCTTTCTTCTGGCGATTATTTCTTCGCCAGAATATCTTTGGCTACATTGGTGATTTCTTCAATGCATTCATCTTCGCCAAAACCGGTCAACAGGGCTACACCCTTGATGATCGGGACATCGATCTTCCCGGGGATTGGGCTCGTGGATATGACAAAGTCAATTCCTCCACGTTCGACATACGATTGTACCGATTGGGGAAGCAATCCTATGACATTCGCATCCACTCCCATAGGAGCCAGGATTTCTTTCACCTTCTGTTGAATCATGGAAGAACTAACAACACCAGAACCGCATACAGCCAAAATTGTTAATGATTTCTTTGCCATTGAAGTTCGCCTCCGCTGCAATTTTAATTTCTGTCTAGATTATTGCAGAATGTATCCATTTTTGAAAGTTTTTTCTTCGTGTGCAATTTCATTCTGATTGAAATAGTGTTTTCAAGTACTTGCACAGTTTTCTCTTGTTCGTCGCGAACTGTATGTGTTCCAGAGTCTCTTTGCTTTTGAAAGCAACTACCATTTTTTGCAGCCAGGCGATCTGATCTTTCGGATCATTCAACGCCATCAAGAAAATCATATTTACATTAAGCAGATTCTCAGGTGTTCCCATCTCATGGAACTGAATGGGTGTCTTTAATATGCCAATCGTTAATGCACTTTGCTTTACATACTGTGCTTCGGTGTGACAGAGTGCAATCGGGATAATAGTTGGTAATCCGGTGGGGTAAGTTTCTTCGCGTTTCATGACGTTCTCGTAAAAACCTTCCTTCACAAAATCCATGGCTTTCAACTTATCCGCCAGAATCTTGATAGCTTTCCCTTTTTCCGGTGTGTCGATCCCCAATTCGATCAGCTTTTCACTAATGATAATTTTTCCCATTACTCTGTTCTCTCTTTTTCAGGGGACTGGAGTAGACCAGTCCCCTTTCAAATATATAAATTACTCCATAACGTCGAGGGCTGCCTGGGTTTCCATGAAATCTTGAATTTTTACTTTGTTCTTTTTCCAAAGATAGTACAACGGGAAGTAGATGACCAGCAGACCGATAATAGCCGTCCAGCCCATATTCAGAATGGGCATAAAGATCAATCCACCGGCGATTGGTTTGTTCGCGATCATGCCGGAAGTGACCATGATTCCCTGCTGCAGCGGTTCTTTGGCGAATTGAGCGTATACCTGAGTGAACAAAGGAGCCGTCCAGGTGCAGATATATAGACCGATCGAGAATTCGATCGCACTGAGAATTACGGTTTTGAAAATATTGCCGTTGGAAGCCGCCACAAATGGTTGGATGATGAAGGATATGGCTATCAAATCCACCAGAAGCAGGGTCTTGTTCCCGGGCAGAATGGCGCACAGCAGCAGCATAATCGGGATCAGGATGATGCCTGAGATCAGGGTGGCTGGTTCGCCATATCCCGTGGCATCGTTGATTCCAATGAAGAATTCTTCACCTTTCTTCACATTCTTGGTGGTCCGTTTACGGGCTGCTTCAGTGATGGGCATGAAGGCTGAAGCAAAGATATTTGCCACTCTTGGGAAAATTGCCATGACAGCCGAAGTTGAAATGGCGATGGTCATGATATTTCCCCAGGCAGCCAGGGTACCTATATCACCGAGATGGCCAAGGATTCCCAGCACAAGCCCGAGGATCAAACCAAGGAAGATCGGTTCTCCGAGGAAACCCATCTGCTTACGGATATCTTCCGGGCGCCAGCGAATTTTGTACGCTCCGCATTTGTTCAAGAGCCAATTGCCGACCACAGCCAGTGGTGTTCCCGGAGCGATGTGCAGAGCCGGCACGGTGCAGTTGGCATATCCGTAATATGTTGACCAACGTTTGGAGTTCATCTCAATGAAGATGACATTGTAGAGAACCAGAATGAACATAGTCGCAATGGAAAGCCAGATATCGTTAGTTGCCACATAGATCAAAGATCCCCAGAACATGTAGGAGTAGTTATTCCACAAATCTCCCGGAATGAACACGTTTGTCCATTTGATCAAGAAGAGGATGATCTGAAATAGCAACCCGAAACCGAGGAAGATCATGCCTGCTCTGGTGGCATAGGCGATAACAGAGGTTGCCTGCCAGCCAATATCCACGATGGGCAAATTCAAGCCGGTGGTTTTTACAAAATTATTGACAGCAGGAACGATGATGGGAATATAGGAATTGATCAACCAACCAAATCCAGTCAGGCCAATACCGGCATTAATGCCTGAGAAGAAAGATTTCTTTACTTCAACACCAAGGATCAGGCAGATGAAAAAGATGATCACCGGAACAAATACAGCTGATCCAAATGTGTTGAATACGTTGCTAACTTGTTGAAGAATTGCATCAAGATCCATATTTCCTCCCGAAGGTTAAAAGCATGACTAAAGCGTTAGTACTTCTGCTTTCTTAAAACGCATTCTCTCCTTCCACCTCCTGATCTACATATGACATTCTTCTTAGGGAAAAAATAAAAATAGACCCCTGCTGTGCAATTTTGTGCATTATATGCACATAGTTGCATTTCTATAATAACAAATTCAATATCCGGTGTCAATAGCCGAATCAGTTGCTATTCTGGTTTTACCCTTCCCAGACCACACTAGTTCGCAGAAATGATTATCTCTTCGGTGTTAATGCAATAATTTCCTGGATACGCTGTTCTTGCTGCCTGCTTCTCTTGAGCTTATACCCTTTGATTTCAAGATAGGCTCCCAGCCATTCAGGGGAGAGATTCAACCTTTTGGCAATATTCTCGGGAGATGCTTTTATTGGGAATAATTCCGTCTTGTGAGGTATGAACCAGTACTTACCGGTTATTGAATCTCTCCACAGCGGATACATCATTTTGTAGAATTCATTTACCGTGATCTTCGGGTTATGCGCGTAAACTTCTCTGATCTTATCTTCTACAAAATTCAGGGTAAATGCCTTTATCTTATTGAATTGATACTTACCCGAAAGGAAGAATATCATCCAAACAAAGAAGAAAACAAAACTGATCTGGGGGGGTATGTCAATCATCCTGGAGTGATCCACTTATGATTCAAGATTTATTCGATTTCAGTCTGCAAAAGCTGTGTGGCTGTATCGGAATCTGTTACAAGAGCATTCAATAATTTACCTTTGATCATCCCCATCAGGCCGGCTGTCTTATTATTGCCAGCAGCCACCACAATGACTGTCTTATAGTCTCTCAATTTTTCCAGAGGAATGGAAACGGATCTGTGGTTAAATGGCACATCCAGTGTTTTTCCATTTTTATCAAAATATTTACCAAAAACTTCCCCGACTCCGCCAGCTTCTCGAACGCTTATCAATTCTTCCAGAGTAATCAATTTGTTGCGGTAAGTTGTGGAATAGGCAGGATCCATTGAACCCATTCCAACCAGCGCGATATCCGCGTTTTCGGCAATCCGCAATGTTTCAATAACACTGGGTTCCTGCATGATCAATTTACAGGCTTCGGGGCTCTTCATAATCATTGGAGCGGGAATGATCACAAACTCACCACCCAATTGTGATGAGAGTATCTGTGCCAGATTGGTGCCTTCCATTAATTCATTGTCCATGGCACCCTGCATACGGACTACCCGGCAATGCATAAATGTGGAGGGTTTGAAGGCTCTGGTAGTAGAGGCTACCGCCTGGCCCAGTGATATACCAAGTGTCATCCGGTCTTCCAGATTCTTGTCCAGAACATAGGCACCTAACTGCCCCAGGCTTTGTACAAGTTCCTCTCCCGTATTCCCGGGTGACGGGAATACATAGGCTTCTTTCAAACCAAATTTCGCACGTAAACTCTTCCCCAGAGCCGGAATTGTTGAGTACGGGTAACGGATTGTCACCTCGACAATCTTACTCTCCATCGCTTCATTCAACATTCTGGATATCGTGGAATGAGAAGTATTCAACATCTTCGCGATATCCGCCTGTTTATACCCATCCTCATAATAGAGGCGGGCTACTTTTGAAAGCAGGTTTAAACGGATCTGGTCAACCATGATCTATCCTGATATCCATGATATTACCTCACGAATTTTATAATAAAAAATGCCCTAGCGGCGAATCAATCATAAAATGAATGGGGGAAACACCCACCTTCAGCCAAATATATATAATGATGAAAATAGGTTTTGCTGAACTAAAGAGAGTATCCATGACCAAACCAAATATTCATGTTGTTCATCGCAGTTGGGATCGGGAATTTCCGGTGGTTGAAAAAGCAGAAGGTATCTATCTCTATGATAATACCGGAAAAAGATATATCGATGGATCCGGAGGTTCATCGGTTGTTACATCAATAGGACATGGTAATAAATACGTACTGGAGTTCATGACAAAGCAGGCCGAGAAGTTTTCGTTCATTCCAGCGCATGGTTTTACCAACCAGCCTCAGCTTGACCTGGGCGACCTGTTAGTTGATCTGGCTCCCGGTGAATTGCGTAACCGCAGTCTCACCTGGTTTGCATGTACCGGTTCTGATGCCAATGATGACGCTGTTCGTCTGACACGGCAGTATTTTGTTGAATCTGGAAAATCCTCCAAATATCAAATTATCGGCCGCTGGCGGAGTTTTCACGGGAATACGATATCCGCAGCCGGAATATCCGGGATCACAGGAAGAAGAAGCCTCTTCCAGCCCATGTATGTGGATTCTCCCCATATACCTCCCGCTTTTTGTTACCGCTGCAGTTTTGAACAAACTTATCCGGCCTGTAAATTGCTATGCGCAAGAGCCCTGGAGAGTATAATCCGTCAGCTGGGACCGGAAACCGTGGCGGCTTTTATTGCTGAACCAGTGGTTGGAGCGGCACTCGGCTGTGTCCCTGCTCCGGAAGGGTACTTTCAAAAAATTCGTGAAATATGCACACGATATGATGTCCTTTTCATAACAGATGAAGTGATGACCGGTTGGGGCCGCACCGGTAAACTCTGGGGGATCGATCATTGGGATACAACACCGGATATTGTCACCACTGCAAAAGGGATCTCCGGCGGGTATTCGCCTTTTTCCGCCATCATTGCGCGAGAATCTATCTGGTCCGTATTGCGTGAAAACCACTCCCCATTTAAAGCCGGCCATACATTGAATGCCAATGCCGTTTCCTGCTCTGCCGCTCTGGCTGTGATCCACATAATCCAGGAACTGAAATTGGTGGAAAATGCGGATATCCGCGGTAGAGAATTGCAGACTGGGCTCAAGAACCTGCAAAAGAAACATGGGATAATTGGAGATGTACGGGGTAAAGGATTGATGGTCGGATTTGAATTTGTGAAAGAGGCAAAATCTCGCGAGACATTCCCGCCAAGAATGAAAGTCTCTGATTTATTCGAAAAGATAGCCTTGAATAATGGCCTGGTGACTTACCCCTGCACCGGTTCTGTGGATGGCGTAATGGGAGATATGATCATGCTGGCACCACCGTTGATCATATCTGCCGACCAGATATCCGAGATGATACAGATTATCGACCAATCTATCAGCGAGTTGGAACAGAAGCTTTCCCTGTAAATTATCCAACAGAGATATCAGACAATTAACATTTGTAGAGAGATCTACAATTATTGACAGTCACTGCCACTGGCATGGTAAAATTTTTCGCTTCTATCTCTCACCATAGTGCAGGTAATAATGACTTATTCAGAAATCATCGCATCACAATTAAAAGTAAAACCATCCCAGGTTGAAGCCACTATCGGCTTACTGGATGAAGGCAACACAGTCCCCTTTATTGCCCGTTATCGTAAAGAAATGACCGGAACGCTGGATGATGAGCAAGTCCGCATCGTTGCGGATGAAGTTACCAGATTACGTGCCATCGATGAACGCCGTACTGCCATACTCAAATCGATCGAAGAACAGGGAAAATTAACCGATGAGCTGAAAGCCAGTATCGAATCGGCGCAAACCCTGACGGCCCTCGAAGACTTATATGCACCATATAAACCCAAACGCCGGACGCGTGCGATGGTTGCTCGCGAAAAAGGTCTGCAGGGACTGGCAGATATCATCCTTGGCCAGCTAATAACCGACAGGTCAATTGAAGATATTGTGTCAGAAGCATACCTGAACGAGCAAGTTTCCTGTGTTGAAGAAGCTCTGCAGGGCGCGCGAGATATTGTCGCTGAAACGATCAGTGATAACGCGCTTGTGCGTCAGAGCACACGGGAAAAAGCACTAAAGTTCGCCAAATTGACCGCAGAAAAAATCGAAGACGCACCAGACGAAAAACGTGTTTATGAATCATATTACAGTTTTGAAGGCCGGGTAGACCGCCTCCAACCGCATCAAATACTGGCGTTGAATCGCGGTGAAAAAGACGGAGTATTGAAAGTTCGTATTAATATCGATGAACGCGATTGGCGTTCATCAATCTACGACGAATTTCAGGAGGACCTTTTTTCTCCTTTCTCAGATCAGTTGACATTATCCATCATGGATGCGGCGGAGCGCCTGCTCCTTCCCTCCATCGAGCGTGATGTTCGCCGTGAATTGAGTGAAAAAGCGGACAGCCATGCCATTAATGTTTTCGCGACCAATCTTAGGTCTCTATTATCCCTTCCGCCCCTAACCGGTCAAATAGTCCTGGGAATCGATCCCGGTGTTCGTACCGGATGCAAGGTCGCTGTTGTTGATCCAACCGGCAAATTGCTGGATACCGGAACCATCTATCCACATCAACCCAAAAATGACTGGGATGGTTCTCTTGCCATACTCGAAGAGATGATCAACCGGCATCATGTCACACTGGTCACCATCGGTAATGGTACCGCGTCCCGGGAGACAGAGAAGCTGGTAGCCGAATTGACCCGCAACGCGCCCAGTGTCAAATACTTGATCGTCAATGAAGCCGGCGCGTCGGTCTATTCCGCGTCGTCCCTGGCCCGGCAGGAATTCCCTGACCTGGATGTCTCTATCCGCGGGGCGGTTTCCATTGCCAGGCGTGCCCAGGATCCACTGGCAGAACTGGTAAAGATCGACCCAAAATCAATCGGGGTGGGTCTTTATCAACATGATGTCGACCAGACTGCCTTAAGTCATTCACTGGATGGTGTCGTTGAGTCTGTTGTGAACAGTGTTGGAGTTGATGTTAATACAGCTTCGGCTGCTCTCCTTACACATGTTTCCGGGGTAGGTCCAAAACTGGCTTCCAGTATAGTTGCGTACCGCGACACAAACGGTGCATTTCTATCCCGTGAAGACCTGAATAAAGTCTCCGGTCTTGGACCGAAAGCCTTTGAACAGGCTGCCGGTTTTTTACGAATAAGGGATGGAAAGAATCCTCTGGATAGTTCCGCCATTCATCCTGAATCCTATGTCATCGCTGAAGCGCTTCTTTCTCACGCCGGCCTGTCCACCTCATCCACGCTGGAAGAACGTAAATCCGCACTTGACTACCTTGTAAAGAACACTTCATTGGATAAGTTGGCGGTTGAATTGGGCTGCGGTGTACCCACTCTGGAAGATATTCTTGAACAATTGGTACGTCCGGGCCGCGACCCTCGTACTGACGCGCCGGCTCCAATTCTTCGTTCAGATGTAATGAAAATGGAAGATCTATTGACCGGAATGACATTGATGGGTACTGTCAGGAATGTGGTGGATTTTGGCGCTTTCGTTGATATTGGAGTGAAGCAAGATGGTCTTCTGCATAAATCACAAATTCCGTTTGGTACTCTATTGAAAGTTGGCGATATCATCAATATTGAAATTCTGGCAATCGACCAAGAACGCGGCCGTATCAGTCTGGGCTGGATAAAAGAGTAAACAGTTGATAGGGCTATATAGTACGGGGCTGAGGATATAAATCCTTAGCCCCTTTTTCATTTCATTCCAATTTATCCATTTATTACCACTGCACTACTGTTGCACAACCGTGCACCATTTATGCGTTTCATTTGCACCAACTTTGCATGCAACATATTGTTCAGAAAAATAGCAGGTTCTATGATTTTCATGGAACCATATCACTTGATCACCACAGGAGGACTTCAATGTCAGGTGAACCTGTCCAGCAACCGGCTGTGCAGATGGTGAATATCGAGAAGTACTTCGGGCTTGTCAACGCTCTGAAGGATATCAATCTTACGGTGGGCAAAAATGAAATTGTCGGGCTGATCGGAGATAACGGAGCGGGAAAATCCACCCTGGTAAAGATACTCACGGGTGTATTTCCTCCCAGCAGCGGGCAGATGTTTATTGCCGGTAATCCGGTCGATTTTCATACCTACAGTGTTCAACGTGCCCACGATATGGGAATAGAGACAGTCTATCAGGATAAATCCCTTGGCGAAAAACAGGCCCTCTGGCGGAATTTCTTTGTGGGCCGTGAAGTGACCTACCCTTTCGGATTTATCAATGTGAACAAGGAAAAAGAAATTGCCAACGAAATCATGATCAACACAATAGGATTTCGAGGCAAAGGAATTACGGTTGATTCAAAAGTCAGTAAGCTATCGGGTGGTGAACGTCAGGGTGTCGCTATTGGCCGCGCCATGCATTTCGATGCGGAGCTGATCATCCTGGATGAGCCCACTGTTGCGCTTTCTTTGAAAGAAGTCCGCAAGGTTTTAAATTTTGTTCACCAGATCAAAGAAGGTGGGAAAGCCTGTATCTATATCTCCCATGACATGCAGGATGTCTATGAGATATCTGACCGTTTCATCATCATAGATCGCGGTGAGATAGTGTCAAGTATTGAAAAAAAGGATATTTCTCTCTCTGCACTAGATGCCTTCCTCCTTGATTACGCACATGGATTGAAAGACAGGGAATAACCATGAAATCACAGAACTCCTTCCTGAAATTCCTTTTACGAATCGAAGGCTTGCCGGTTTTGGGTGTACTTCTGATACTTCTCTTGGTTTTCCTTATCACTGCACCTGACGTATTCACTCATTATTTGATCTATATGTCCTTTCTACAGACCGTTCCTCCGCAGCTCGTACTTGCTCTTGGATTGACTCTGATCATCACTGCCGGTGAAATGGATCTCAGCTTTCCGGCGGTGGTGGCTCTTTCCGGATTTGTTTTTTCATGGTTCTTCAAACACTGGGATTCCCCCTTCTCACCCTGGGTGGGATTCATTCTGGCTCTGGGTGCAGGCGCACTGGTTGGTTATTTAAATGGCTTTTTGGTCGCCCGTCTTCGAGTGCCATCTATCATGGCCACACTGGCTTCACAGTTTTTCTGGTATGGAATCACGATTCTTCTGGCCGGTGGGTTGCAGGTAGATATCGGAAAGGTCGAAGATACGCCGATTCATGCCATTTTCACCGGCCGCCTGTTTAATATCATCCCCGCCCAGGCACTCTGGTCGTTTGGACTGGCCATTCTTCTCTGGTTCATTCTCAACCGCCATGTATTCGGCGAGGCGATCATGTTCATTGGTGACAATCCAAATGTGGCACAGGTAATGGGAATTAATGTCGAAGCCGCCAAGATCAAATTATTCACATTAATGGGAGTGATTTCAGCCTTCGCCGGGCTTCTTTTGACGATTGAGATCAATGTTTTCTTCCCAACCCAGGGTTCCGGTTTCATGCTGGGTGTCATGGCGGCGGTTTTTATAGGTGGAACTCTGATCTCCGGTGGACAGGGAAGCGTTTTCGGTACCCTGTTCGGGGCTTATATCATCGGATCGCTGCAGGCAGGTGTGGTGGCAACCGGCGTCACCAGTTACTGGGTGCAATCCGTAATGGGATTGATCATGGTACTAGCGGTGGTTATCAACGTATTGATCGGTGAAGGCCGGATGGGTGAAATTACTTCTGCCTTCAGCCGATGGGGACTATTCAAATCATCCAACTCTGATACTCAACTCCGGTGAGGGGAATCTATCCGGGAAACCCTGATAAACATTTTCACATTTTTTGAAAGGAGGGATGTACTTCATAAATACTCATTCGCTCGAACTTGAAAAAGAAACAAATGGTATTTTTCAGAAAAAGGAGAGAAAAAATGAAAAGATTTTTTAGTCTTCTGACAGTGATGATGATACTCACGCTCGTTCTATCCGCTTTCGCTCCATTCGCACCAGCCAAAGCTGACAAACAGCTTGTAGTCTATATGCAAATGGGGGGCAATCAGGGAGATCCCTCTACCCTGGCGCGCACGAACGGTGCAAAGGCGGCGGCAGCCGCTCTCAATATCAAACTGGTTGAACAATATTCTGGTTGGGATTCCCAGAAGATGATCGATCAATTCAAAGAAGCCATCGCCGCGAAACCGGATGGCATTGTCATAATGGGACACCCCGGAGAAGATGCCATGGGACCGTTGGTGGACCAGGCTGTTGGCATGGGTATTGTTGTCACCAGTGGTAACAATCCTCTTAAGAATATCGAAGCCAAATACCAGACAAAAGGTTTTGGTTATGCCGGCGCTGATCTGCACGATGGTGGTTTCTTGACCGGTACCGCTATGGTAGCTGCCGGACTTAAGAAAGGTGACGAAGCTCTGGTCTATGACATCTGGCATCAGGAAGGCCGCAGTGTCAGTTCACAGGGTGTTGTGGACGCTTTGGAAGCCGCAGGTGTTAAGGTAGATAAATTGGATGTGACCGACGACATCGATAAAGACGCCTCACTGGCCATTCCAGTGCTGACAGCCTACATTCAAAAGCACCCGAATCTGAAAGCCATTGGCACTCAACACGGCAATATTACCGCCACGCTGCCCAAGGTACTGGAATCAGCCGGCAAGAAACCGGGCGACATTATTGTGGGCGGCATCGATCTTTCCCCGGCTACCATTTCCGGTATCGAAAAGGGATTCATAAGTGTCAGTTTTGATCAGGTCCTGTACCTGCAGGGTTATTACCCTGTTCAGCAGGTCTGGTTGACCAAGAGCTATCTGATCCCCGGATTGCATATCAACACCGGCGTTGGCACAGTTACGCCTGCCAATATCAAAGAAATCGCGCCGCTGATCGAACAGGGCATCCGATAATCCTTTCTTCTTGTTTCACCATATACCGGCGGTTCATCTGATCCGCCGGTATATGTTTAAGCGATTATTGAATACCGGTGGGTTTGCCATTATCCAATTCCGGAGAACCGGATTCTGGCATGATCCAGGTGCTTCCTTCCTCATAGTTGAGCACATTATTTCTGTCAACCACAATGGAAGGGGTCTGCAAGATATAGGGAATGTTTTCACCGTTAAGGAATTTTTGCATCTGATAGATCACTGTTGCACCGATTCGATCTGGATAGACGCCCAATGTTGCTGTCATTTTGTTATTCTTTATCAAGTCCAGTGTGACAGCATTGCCGTCAATTCCCAAACACCAGATATCTTTGTTGACGCTTCGGCCTATCTTTTGTGCTGCAATGCAGGCGCCAATAGCCATTTCATCAGAATTGCCATAGAACACATCGATTTCAGGATGCTGCTGCAGTGCCATGGTAGCCACTTCAATAGCCTTTGTTCGATCCCATTCGGCCGTTTGTTCGCCTGTGATCTGGATATCCGGGCAATTCTTTTCAATTCCCCATCGGTATCCCTGTGTACGTCGATTGGCATGAAAACCGGATATCCCGGTGAGAATGTATACATTTCCCTGATTCTTCATTAATTGGCAGGTATATTCAGCCAACTTGGCCGCACCATTCCACTGGTCATACCCAATATATTCGATGACCCTGCCTTCACCGACTGGAGTGATGAGGTTATGCATAAATACCGGTATTCCGGCTTTGTTCGCTTCCCGTACAGCCGTTACAATGGCTTTTGCGTCAATAGGATTGATCGAAACAGCCGATATTCCTTTCTGCAATTCCTGTTCCACCACGGCCACCTGTCCGGCAAAATCACCTTCGTTTTCGGCGGAAACGGTGTCAATATTCCAGCCAATACTCTCTGCTGCTTTCACGGCACCGCTTTTCAACGCGCTGTGGAATGGACTGGTAAAGCCTGGAGGTACAATGGCCACAAGAGATCTTTTTTGCTCTCCGGTCTTATTTAGCCCATTTTCTTTCGCATTTTCTCGAGGCGATGTTGATATGCAGCCGGCAACGCATAATACGCAACAGATCAATATGTTGAGTAATGATATATGTCTTTTGATTGTAAAGAACCGCTTTTTTCCACTTACCATAATACCTCGTTCGCTCAACGACTGCTTTTTCCATGGTTCCGAATCAGCATATCCGTGAATACTTCAATTGAATTCTTGATTTCATAAAAATACTGCCTGCGGCTGATATGCGAACTGCGGACGATCTGTTCTACAGCCTGTTCCTGAATGTAAGTTAGATTTAATAGCTGATAGCACCGGCTTCCGTGGTTATCTCCATCTTCATTAGTTTTCAGGCTTTCGATTGTCTTGATCAACAGGTTTCGGAGAGCTTCTCCCCGGGCACCCGGAGTGCGTTCATATCGAACATCCTGTTCTGAAAGAGACCATTCCGCCAGTGGCATTCTTCCAAGATAAAGATCATCCCAGAGGTGCCTCAGAGATTCGCGCACCTGTCTCACCAGCCAGCCGCTTTCGAACAACCAGGCATCCTCCAGAGGCACAATGATCGGTTGTGAAATCGAATGAAGCATTTCGATGGTTGATTCTTTTAAAACCGCCACACCCGGGCTTTGCAGTTCAATCACTCCAATGCACCTGTCTTGATGAATCAACGGCAAAGCCAGCGCACATTGCACATTGGGTTGGATCGGTACAACACTCTGGTATCCGGCTCGCGCCAGATCCTGGATCAGAACCGCACTGCCCGTTTCTTTTGCTTCGATAACGATACGGCTTCGTCCGGGTAAAGTTGACATCCGTGAAGATCCGGGTTCGTAAGAAGTCATTTCCTGTGGTACCACATCTCCGGTTTCCCTGTCTACCAGGTAGATTCGACACAGGGAAGTGCCGGTTTGTTTCTTGATCGCATGAGATAATTCGCCAAGTAATTCGCTCAGATAATGTCCGGTCAGAGTCGATTGGACAGCATCCAGACGGATGGCATTCTTACGCGAATGCTGCCGGTTCACATCAATAAATACCGCCAGCAGAATGACGGCGCCGGTCACAGAATCACGCCACCAGGAAGGCACATTCAGCATGACCATCCCGCTCGGTATGGTTGCCAGGATCAAAGAGCCGATCAATGTTCCCCAGAGACCGCCAACACCCCCTGTCAGACTTGTTCCACCAATAATGGCCGCCGCCACGGAGTTGAATTGGAAACCATCTCCATTGGTGTATACCGCGGCGTCGATATAGGAAATCAGAATAGTACCTGTCAACGCCGATAACAGACCACTGTAGGCATAGAATAATATTCTGTAACGGTCAACGGCGATCCCTGCCAACCTTGCCGCCGTTTCATTGCCGCCAATGGCATGACAGTATCGCCCGATTTTTGTGTATCGCAATATCAAACCCGTCGCAACGTATACGATCATCAGAATCATTACTGGCGCCGGAATGATACCGATCTGCCCGTCAGAAAACCATTTGAATTGATCTGGCAGCGCGTTGATCGGCGCGCTGTTGGAAATAGCCACCGAGAGTCCCCTCAATCCCACCATTGTTCCCAGGGTGACAATAAAAGCCGGCATTTGATACCGGGTGATCATAAAACCCTGCAGGATGCCGATGAGTATTCCGGTGATCCAGCCGACAAGAATGGCCAGGTAGCACCAGTTGCCTTCGAGCGGTGAAATGGGTCCATATCCATACTTCATCAGGCTGGCAGAAATCAGGCCGGTAATGGCGATAACAGAACTAACCGAAAGATCGATTCCTCCCGCGATCATAACTACGGTTTGGCCAACCGCCACAATGCCAATGGTTATAGCCGCGCTCTTGACCAATAGAATCAGGTTGCTTGCCTGGCGAAAAGATTCGGACAGAAAAGAGAAGCCTATGACCAGAAGGATCAATCCCAGTATGGCGCCAATATTTCCCATGGCCGTCAAATTGCGACATCGCTCACCCAGGGAATGCAGGTGAACCATTAAGGGCTTCAGGGGCTCTTTCCAGGATTTCTCCCTCATTGTATGGATCCCCCATTCATCACTGCCAGAACACGGGCAGGAGATGCTTCAGATCGGCTTAGGATCTCAGCGATCTGCCCAAAGCGCAGAACGGCAATCCGATCAGACAGGGTGAATATCTCGGGTAAATTGGAACTCACCATGATCATGCTCATACCTCTTCTGGTAAGCTCATTCAACAACCCATATAGTTCGGCTCTAGCCCCCACGTCAATTCCTCTGGATGGCTCGTCCAACAGCAGAACCCGGCAGCGGCTGGCCAGCCAGCGTGACAGGAGAACTTTTTGCTGCGTTCCTCCAGACAGGTATCGGGTTTTACTCTCCAACAGACCTGAATTGATATTCAAACGCCGGGCATAGTGTTTTACCAGTCGATTTTCTGCCAGACGGTCAATTAACGGCCCGATGCTGACCTCATCTAGAGCCGACATGGACATATTTTCCTGGGTATTCATCTCCAGCACCAACCCCTGTTCCTGCCGGTTTTCAGTGAGGAATCCGATTCCTCTGGTGATGGCTTCCTGTGGTGAGTTGATCTTTACAGGTTCACCTTCGAAATATATCTGTCCCGAGGAAATTGGATTCACACCAAAAATTGTTTGCAGAAGGTTTGTGCCACCAGAACCGATCAATCCTGTAATGCCCAGAATCTCACCGGAATTCAGATTTAATGAAATATCTTTGATCCCTTTCATTGAGGATACGTGCTCCAATCGAAGGACTTCTCGCATCGAAGTGTTTTCCTGCCGGTCGACCGAATCGGAAATGCCATGCCCGACGATCAATCGGATCAGATCAGTCCGTGTGGTTTCATCGATCGACAGGGTGGCAATTTTATGCCCATCACGCAATATGGAAGCGCGATCCCCGATCTGCATGGCTTCTTCAAGCCGATGGGTAACATAGACAATCCCCATTCCGCGGGCGCGAAGTTTTCGGATCACGCTGAACAATTGCGATACTTCGCGTTGTGACAGCATGGCAGTGGGTTCATCCAGGATCAACAGGTTGGCAGACAGATGCAGCGCCCGCGCAATCGCAACCATTTGTTGTTCCGCCAGAGACAGTTCTGAAACCAGCTCATAGGGGTCCAGAGCCAGATTCAATTCATCGAACAGATCGATGGTGTTTTTTATTTGCCGCTGTTCATCAATGGCTGGTGAAAGCACACTCTTATGTCGCTCATTCCCCAGATGGATATTCTCTGAAAGGGTCATATGGGGAACCAGATTCGGTTCCTGGTAAAGAACGCTGACGCCCAGACGCAGAGAATTTCCCGGATCAGAAAAGTGGACTTCCTGCCCATTGAAATAAATACAGCCGGAGTCGGGTTGGAAAACTCCGCTTAATATTTTTATCAGCGTCGATTTGCCGGCTCCGTTTTCCCCCAGAATGACATGTACCTCCCCGGAACGCACAGTGAAATCAACATCAATCAAAGCCTGTACACCGGGGAACAGTTTGCATACATTACGCGTCTCAAGCAAATACTTAGACATAGTCATTCAGGCAGGTTTCCTTTGCTTTAGACCGGACGGGCGTATTCTATTTATAATTGGGTAATAATAAATATAGAGAACTGTGAATGTATTTTATCAAGGGGTGGATATGTCAACAAGTTATATCAGGCCGGTGCAAGATTTTGAGTGTGGTTTTATTCGATCTTTCCATATCCTTCCTCTTCAAAACCAGAACCGCATGGATTGAAGGCGGCACGATATTGATAAGACGGTAGCGTAGCGCGTCTGGAGCGCAGCAGAAGTGGGCATTTCAACAAAGAGGTCGCGGCCGGTGAAACAAAGGTGCAGAAGTACTGCTTAGTCGGGATTCTTGAATATAGAATTCTATGCGCATTGTTCGATATACGTACGGGTGAAGCTTCCTGCACAGAATCATCCAGTAAAGACTGGATCACCTCCGGATGCTTCGCCCCTGCAAGTGCAGTGTGATCACCAGCGCCACCGCCAATACCGATGGTTTTGTCACGTCCTAAAGCAGAATTTTTTGTTAATTCTCCTGTACAGGACAGCACATAAAAAGAATTTAACCTGGTCTTTTTTTACTTAATATTTGGCATGAAAGCTAAAACATCATGAATCTATACTGGATTGACCAGGTAGATCCTGATGCTCCCATTATCAACCGAAAAAACCTCACGCAGTCCTTTTCCGTCCTGCTCCTGGATCATGTCCCAGAAATGCGGCAGATCACGCGATATGGAGAAATCCAGGTAGATTGCCTGGAAATTATTCTCATTTAACCAATCGATAAACTGTTCACCGGTCTGAATATCAGGAATATCCGTACCAACCAGACTGGCGAATTCCATTTTTGCTTCCCATACGGCTCCGGGTCCTCCGGCAAGCACAACGGTACCCGGAGCAAAATTATCGATCATATATTTCGCTGCCTGTTCATCGGGAGCACTTCCCGGAATATGAAAGCGGGGTGATGCGAAATTACCTCTGAGGATCAATCCGACACATAGAAACAGCAACAGGCTGACTGCAGCAGACCGTCTGGCATCGAGAAAATGCTTCCTTAACCAATATACAAACCAGATCGCGATCAGGAAGAGTCCGGCACCATAGAAAATGGCGAGTTTATTGTCAATAATTCCGAATAATATGGCTAAAGCTAACGCTCCTGACCAGAGGCCAGTTTCACGGCGTTTTTCCAGGTGATTAATTAAAGCCGTCAGGCCAATGGCAGCCAGAGCAAATAGTATGAAAAACGGGGTGCGTAAATAACCGGTCCGGAAGAAGGTCAAAAAATAGGTGAATAGATAGGCCGGCCAAACCAGCAGTAAAACCAGCAGCCTCCCCTTTCTTTGCTGCACCAACTCCCAAATACCGCGGATGGCCAGAAGTAAGAGTAGCACCGCCATTTTTTTGTTGTAGACATCAAGAAACTTGGGTGGCAAACCGGCGACGATAATTTTAAGGCGTTCGAAATATGCCGGCGGATTCCGCAGGATGGCGAGGATTGGTGAATAATGATTCTCTTCCCCGGTGCCGTAAGTAGCCCGGGAATCAAGCATGGCATTGATGGTGGGTGAATTAATTCCGGGACTATCAAAGGCCAATTCATGGCCTTGCTCGAACGCCGTGTAACTGCGTTCCTGGATATGAAGGGAGTAGTCACCTGTGATCGAGCCATAGATCAATACATATCCACCCGTCAATACGATAAAGGGTATCGCTGAATAAAGTAGTATGCGAGTAAGCTGTCTATTAAAGCCGGTGATAAATAAAACCAGTGCGAGGAGAATTGCCCATAAAACAACACCATCGTTGCGAGAGAGAGCGGAAAGGCCAATGATCGTTGAACAAATTATTAGATTTCGAGGTTGGCGAGATTTAAAATATCTCAGGATTTGCCAGAAAGCAAGTCCAGAGAGCGCGGCAAACAATCCGTCGCTGGGGTTATTAAGTAAGAGGGTTGAAAGTGGAGATATGAGAAAAAGGCCCAACATGATCAGCGGATGGGCGAATTCTTCGAGTTCTCTGGCAATCAAGTATGTTGCCAGCCAGTTTAGAAAAAATAAAACAAACCGCCCGAGAGAACAACACTGGATTAGCCAGAACGGTGATTTTATTAATGGGAGATACAGGATTCCATAGAACAGGGATAGAAATGGATTGTCTGCAAATGTGGGCAACCGGCCTTCCATGAGGAAACGTCCCTGGTTGATGTACTTTGCTTCATCCCATCCATTGATTTCACTAAGGTTCGGGAGAAAATCATAAAATCCGAGGAATAAATTAATGAGTAACAGCAAGAAATAGATGGTTTTCCAGTTGTCTTTGAAAAAACGCCTCATTTTATGATTCCATTCTGAAACTGATTTTCCCTGATTGTGGTGACAGTCGACAATTATCTTCAAGATACAGGAAGCTGTCAATCAAATACCAGGATATGCCCGCTTACCTAATGTTGGAAGAATAGAAAATATGGGAAAAGTGGAGCTGCACAGGTAATAATAATCCTTCCATAATTTTCCTATGGTATCATTCCAAAACAATTCAGTTTCATGATTATCAATTCAATATATAAATTTAGAGAGAATTGCTACTTGAATTCTCTAATGATCGCTTTTTTCAGTTTGATGATTTTTCTTGTCATTTTTTGAAAAATCAACAATTTTACTCACCCAGGCTTTCTCAATTATCACTGATTGCACTTTTTTTATCCCTTATATCTACTATTTGAAAAACCATCGATCACAAATGTTGGGAAGATATTGCGTTAAAATTCATCCCAGAGGAATTTTTATAGAATGAAATCAATCAATTGGAAGAAAATCCTCCGTCTATTACCCGGTTTTATCATCAGCATAATTGCGATATTTGTTCTCTCAAAAATGACTGATTTCACGAAACTGGTATCCGCATTTTCATTATTGAATCCACTGGTAATAGTCGCAGGCGTGATACTTACCATCCTTTCTTCAATGGCTCGAACTCAAGCCTGGAGAACACTCCTGGTATCTCGGGTCAGTTTTGAAAAATCATTTCATATTCTGAACATTGGCTTCATGCTGAATAATTTGTTCCCCCTGAGAACCGGTGAAATCGGCCGGGCTCTATTAATGGGGAAAGCAAGCAAATTAGGAACGTTTCGTGTTCTATCATCCATTGTTATCGAACGTTCTTTTGATCTTGTGATGGCAGCCTGCTTTATCTTGACTACATTGCCATTTGTTGTCAATGCTGATTGGGCCCGCTCATTGGCCATAGTTGTTATGGTGGCTGTAATTTTTGCATTAATATGTCTTTTCATAATTGCCCGAAATATCTCTCCCGTATCAAAATTCATCAATAGAGTGGGGATAAAAAACAAATTTCTCGCGAAATATCTGATTCCTCCAATCAATTCACTATTATTAGGATTGGAAGCATTAACTTCTTTGAAATTATTACTGCTAAGTATTTTTTGGATAATCCTTGCGTGGGGGATCTATCTTAATGCTACATATTTATTTCTCATTTCGTTTATTGACTTTCACCCTGTCTGGTTATTGATTTTTCTTTCCGGAGCTGTTGCTCTTGGAATCGCAGTACCGGCTGCTCCTGGCAGTATTGGTGTGTATGAGGCATCCTTCGTCGCGGTACTATCGCTATTCCAGATTGTTCCATCTCAATCTCTGGCGTTTGCCCTGTGTTTGCATTTTACAAACTGGATCACCATGACATTGCTGGGCGTGTACGGCTCGATGAAATTGGGTTATTCATTTTCTGAATTATCGATGGAAATTGAATCAAAAAACACAATAGTTCAAGAGGAGAACACACTGTAGTGTTCCCTTTGACTTATTGACAGTAATACTTCATGAATGTCTAGGTAGTTTATTGGGGTGGCTGATGGGTTTCGAACCCACAACATCTTCATCCACAGTGAAGCGCTCTGCCGTTGAGCTACAGCCACCGTAAGCGAATGCTATTTTATCACAGGCATTTAGCCCGGGCAAGATTTCAATCCATCATCTTCTTTAACATCCCTCCGGCTTCCACGACGGGGATTGTTTTCTGCTCGCGGTTTAACAGATCCTTGATCGTTACCGATTTTGAGGCGGCCTCGTCCGGTCCCTGGATCAATGCAAAACGTATCCCCTTGCGGTCGGCGAATTTCAATTGCTTCGGTAATTTGGCAGCTTCTGGATAAACGACAGTCGTGATTCCTGCCTTCCGCAGGTCCGCCGCCAGCGCGAAAGAGGATGGAAGCATTCCAGAATCAAAAACTGTCACAAGCACAGTTTGCTCCTTTCGGTTCTTCTTTACCAGTTTTCCGTATTTTTCCAACAGCACAGAGATCATCACATCTCCCATGGCAAACCCGACGGCTGACAACGGTTCCCCGCCCACATCATTTACCAGATTATCATATCGCCCACCGCCGAAAATCGCGCGTCCCTCTCCTGTCGCGTCACGACCTTCGAAAACTGTTCCGGTGTAATATTCAAGTCCCCGAATAACCTGGGGATCGAATACCACAAATTCACGCAATCCCATGGCCTTCAGCACTTCGAAGAACCGCACCAATTCCGGTGATTTCTTCCACAGTTCTTTATCTGACAACGCCAGGCAAAGCTGGTCGAATTGTGAACTGTTCAGGCCATTTTCCATTGCATATTCTTTCCAATCAGCCGGCGACATCTTGTCTCTGCGGTCGATCACATGGAATACCTTCTTTCTGTTTTCGTGTGCAACCCCCAGTTCAGCCAGAACAGAATCCATGAGACAGCGGTTGTTAATGAAAATTTTTACTTCCTCTGCCGTCAAACCAACCCTTTGAAAGAAACTGGCCGCCACAGCCACCAGTTCGGCATCAGCTTCCGGCGAATCGATCCCCAGCATATCGATATTCCACTGAAAGAACTCACGGGTACGTCCTTTTTGCGGCTTTTCATATCGCCAGAATGGTCCAAAAGACCACCAACGAACCGGATAGACCAGTTCGTTTTGTTTTTGAGCAATCATTCTTGCCAGAGTCGGTGTCAATTCGGGTCTGAGTGTGATCTGGTCTCCACTGCGGTCTGAAAATACAAACGATTGTTCTTTAACCAGCTCTTCTCCTGATTTCGCCGCGTACAGTTCCAATCTTTCAAGGATGGGACCTTCCCACTCTTCATATCCGAAAGATGAGCTGACAGCTTTTATCTGGTCATACAGCCAGGTTCGAATCGCCATTTCCTCCGGGTAAAAATCTCTCGTTCCTTTAACTGGCTGAATAATGGCTTTCATCTTTATCTCCGTAAGATTCAATTGAACCTTATTAAACCATGATTTCTGCAAATCATTGAAAATTAGATATTCATACCCTTATTCTCGAAATTCATAGGCTGAAATCCGCATCGAAATCGAAAACTTGTGTACAATTGTCAGAAATACAGGAAAAGGCTTTTTTGAGAAGTCAATGAAAGTAATTGAATTAATCAAAACTATTGATGGAACATTGATCAATCCTGATGCCGACCTTTCCCGGGAAATCAAGGGCGGATGTGGAGCAGATCTGATGAGCGATGTTCTGGCATCCATTCAGCCAGAAGCGGTTCTCTTGACCGGCCTGTGCAATCCACAAGTAGTTCGTACCGCACAGATGGCGGATGTTGCCGCAATCGTTCTCGTCCGGGGGAAACTACCTCCCAAAGAAACCATTGATCTGGCTAATAAAGAACGTATTCCATTGATCACCAGTCCCTTTGGGATGTTTGAATTATGCGGACGTCTATACCAAAGTGGATTAAAAAGCTTCGAATCGTCTGTTGCCGACGGCGATTGCAATTGCGAACCAATTTAGCCACCATCATAACATGAGCGCAAATTCCATTCGTTCAACCGTAGTGCTGACTGACCAACAGGCCGAGAGCATTACCCGTTCGGAAGAATTGGCGTATGAACTGCGTATCAATGAAGTGATGACGCGCGATGTCCGCGCGGCTTCACCGGATATGCAGATGAAGGATGTGGTTGAGATATTCAGAAAAACGGGTATTTCTGGAATGCCTGTCACTGAAAACGATCACCTTATCGGCATCATCAGCATGGAAGATATTTTCCACTGCCTGCTGGAAGGTGATTTAAACGCGACCACCACGCAGTATATGACTCCCAATCCTTATACTGTCAAGGATGTCGATCTACTGGTTGAAGCTCTTAAGGTCTTTGTGGCCACAGGCGTTGGCCGCCTACCGGTCGTTGATACAGAGGGAAGACTGGCCGGTATTATTACCAAGGGAGATATCACCCGGGGTTTGCTGAAAGTTCTCCAATCAAAAACTCAGGAAGAAGAGATGCGCCGTTATCGCGCATCTCATCTTTTTGAAGACATTGAATCTGATCGTACCAGCCTGATTCTACGCTACAACATTAAACAGCACGATTTTGTTCATGGCGGCGCGGCTTCTAGCAATATCAAACGAGCACTTTTACGTCTGGGCGCCAGCCCACAAATCGCCCGGCGTTGTTCCATCGCCATATATGAAGCCGAGATCAACCTGATCATTCACACGAACAACGGCGGTATCATCCGGGTAGAAATCGAACCTCATCAGATCACCATTGATGTGACAGATGATGGACCGGGTATTGCGGATGTTGAGCAGGCCATGCGGCCCGGCTATTCCACAGCCAGTGAGGAAATTCGCGAACTCGGATTTGGAGCCGGTATGGGGCTGGCAAATATAGCCCGCTGCGTTGATAACATGAAACTCGAATCGGTTATGGGAAAAGGCACAAGATTGAAAATGAAGATCAATCTTGAGAAACAAGATACTCTTGGAGAATCCAATCCAAACACGGTGGAGAAACAATAAAATGAATATTCAAGACTTGATAAATGCGCTGGACTTGAAGGTTTTAACTGACCAGAAAGATTTTTCATCCATCGAACCCACCTATGGATACTCGTCGGATCTATTGAGTTGTGTGATGGCAGGCGCGCCCAGGCATGGCATCTGGGTAACACTCCAGGCTCACGGGAACATCGTTGCTGTGGCAGCTCTTTTGGAACTGGCTGCTGTGATCATCACCGAAGGTGCCATGCCGGATGAAAATACTATTCAGAAAGCGAATGACGAAGGTGTAATCCTTCTCTCCTCCACCCGATCGAGTTTCGACATCATCGGTCATTTATGGGAGATGGGCCTGCGTAATCCGTGAGTGCAATCCGGGTTTATCGTGCAGAATTGCACATTCATACAGTGCTGTCTCCCTGTGCCGAAGTGGAGATGATTCCACCTCTGATCATCCAGGAGGCAACCGACCTGGGGGTAAATCTGCTGGGAATTACGGATCACAACGCTTCGGCCAATGTTGAATCCGTAATGATAGCTGCGAAAGGCAGTGGTATTCATGTACTGCCCGGTATTGAATTACAAACTCAAGAAGAAGTACATCTTCTCTGCCTGTTTGATACACTGGATCAACTGCGAGAAATGCAGAAACATGTTGATCAGAATATGCCAGATTTGAAAAATCGACCGGATTATTTCGGAGAACAATTTGTGGTGGATTCAACCGGAGATTTTGTTTGCCGTGAAGAAAAGTTGTTATTAACTTCCTGTTCCCTGACAATCAAAGAAGCCTGCCGGCATGTTAACGATCTCGGCGGATTGCTTATCCCGGCGCATGTTGATCGACAGGCATTCGGCCTTCTACCGGTGCTTGGCCTGATACCTGATGAATTATCAGATGCCGTAGCTTTTGAAGTATCCAGACATATTAATCCGCTAAAGGCGGCTGAGGTATTTCCCCAACTGGTAGATAAAACCCTGATTCAGAGTGGAGACGTTCATAGATTGGAGGAATTCCTCGGAGTGAACTACATCAGGATTGAAAAACCCTGTATTTTAGAGTTAAGAAAGGCATTGCTAAAAAGTGACGGGAGATTATTTGAGATATCTAATCCAAATTTGTGACAGAAATCACAGGTTGAGGTAAAATCAACATTGCGAAAGATCAGAAATCTTTCGCAGTTTGTAAACAATTTAAAGGATTATCCTTCCAATTATTCAATGACATTTGTACTTTTTTACGAGTGGATTGCAGACGTAAACTGTAAGTACATAATTCGGAGAATATTGGTAAGGTTATAAATTTTTTGAGGAAATTTTTCTATCATTGGAGCCGGTTATGGCAGGAACAAAAACAAATATTACCAAGAATGATCCAACAACGAATCCTGAATCAAAAAAGATAATCGACGAAATCATTGACCGTAACAATCATTTAAACGGTGCGACCATGGTCGTTCTGAATGAACTTCAGAGCAAGATTGGTTTCATTTCTCCGGCCATGCAGGTCTATGTTGCCAATCGTATGGGTATTCCTGTAAGTCAGATTCACGGGGTTGTCTCTTTCTATTCCTTTTTTACCACAGGTCCACGAGGGAAGCACACTGTGAAATTTTGCCTTGGCACTGCCTGTTATGTGGGTGGTATTCCACAGGTCATCGAAAAGGCCAAACAAATTCTGGGAGTTGAACCGGGACAGACGACTGAAGATGGCGAGATTACCCTTGAAGTATGCCGGTGTGTGGGTGCCTGCAGTCAGGCTCCTGTTGTGGTGATAGATGAAGACTTGCACGGACGTGTTCGTCCCAACAAATTCCCGCAATTGATCAAGAACATCCATCCAGATCAGGAGTGAGATAGAAATCTCATGCGCGAATTGGCACTTCATCTGCTGGATATTGCCGAGAACAGCGCGGCTGCCGATGCAAAGACAATCCGCATAGAGATTATTGAAAACATAAAAGATGACCGTTTATCATTAAGTATCGAAGATGATGGCAAAGGTATGTCTGAAGATATGGTAAAGCAGGTCACAGATCCATTTGTGACTTCCAGAACAACGCGCAAGGTGGGACTGGGTATTCCACTGCTCAAGGAAGCAGCGGAAGCCTGTAATGGGTCGTTTACAATCACCTCAAAATTGGGAATTGGCACAAAAGTAGCGGTTGATTTCCAACGCAGTCATATCGACCGAATGCCTCTGGGAGACCTGGCGACCACATTTCTAAATCTGTTAATTGCCCACCCTACCATCCACTTCATATTCCACTATATTGTCGGTAAAGAAGAATTCTACCTGGATGATGTGTCAATAAAGAAAGAATTACAGGGAGTGTCATTAACTGAACCTGTTGTTTTAAATTTTTTGCGCAACTTTTTTGAATCAGGTGTAAACAGTATTCAATCCGCCGCCTGATAGAAACCTCTTTTCAGGAGAGAAACAATGACCACAATAAAATCACTGGAAGATCTGAAGAAAATTCGTGAAGAGGCTCTGGAAAAACGCAAGGTAAAAACCGCGGAAGGTAAAGCCCTGGTTACCGTGGCCATGGGAACGTGCGGTATTGCGGCCGGCGCTCGTGAAACAATGAAGGCCGTTTTGGATATTATCGAAAAAGAAAATATCAGCGGCATAATCGTTTCTCAGACCGGTTGTATCGGTCTTTGTGAAAAAGAACCCATTGTTCAGGTGACCATCGGTTCAGAACCAAAAGTCACTTATGGAAAGGTAACCCCTGAGATTGCCCGCCGTATTATGAAAGAGCACATTGGCCAGGGCAAAGTAATCAAAGATCATGTCGTTCAAGCGTAGTAATTTAAGTCCGGTTATTCAATCTACTTATCGAAGGTTTTCCCAATGAAGTATTTTCGTTCTCATGTTTTGGTGTGCGTAGACCCTGATTGTCTCAAAAAGGGTGCACATGAAGTGATGGATGCCCTCCAGGATGAACTTGTGGCACAGGGATTGATCGACGAAATTCAGGTTCTGGAGACATCCCGTATCGGTGATTGTTCGCAGGGTCCTGAATTGATGGTCTACCCGGATGCGGTACATTACGGCGGTCTTACCGTTGATGATGTACCTTATCTGGTTGAGGAACATTTTCTCAAAGGCCGTATCGCGAAAAAGTTCGTTATCGAAACAGAAAAAGCTGTCGATGAAGAACTCTCTGCTCCTACCCCCAAAGAAATGCGCGTCGTCCTTCGCAATTGCGGCAAGATAGACCCTGAAAATATCGAAGATTACATTGCAGAAGACGGATATCAGGCTCTGGCAAAAGTTTTGCTGTCAATGAAACCGGATGATGTCATTGAAGAGATTTTAAAATCAGGACTTCGCGGTCGCGGTGGCGCCGGATTTCCCACCGGCAAGAAATGGATGCTGGCACGTGACAGTATCGGTGAACAGAAATATATTGTCTGTAATGCAGATGAAGGTGACCCTGGCGCGTTCATGAACCGTCGTGTTCTCGAAGGAGATCCGCATTCGGTCCTTGAAGGGATGATCATTGCCGGTTATACAATCGGAGCCAGTCAGGGATTTATATACTGCCGTGCCGAATATCCTGTTGCAGTGCATACCTTGAATATTGCCATTGAACAGGCCCGCTCACTGGGTCTGCTTGGTAAGAATATTCTGGGATCCGGTTTTGATTTCGATCTGGAGGTCCGCATGGGCGCCGGCGCATTTGTGTGCGGCGAAGAAACCGCGCTTATGGCCTCTATTGAAGGAAAACGCGGTGAACCTCGCCCCCGTCCTCCCTTCCCGGCTGTAAAAGGTGTCTTTGGCAAACCAACCAACATCAACAATGTGGAAAGCTACGCCAACGTACCGCAGATCATGCTGAAGGGCGCGGAATGGTATTCCAGCATTGGTACAGAAAAAAGCAAGGGTACAAAAACATTCGCTCTGGCTGGCGACCTGAAAAAACCCGGTCTGGTTGAAGTTCCTCTTGGAATCACCCTTCGTGAACTGGTTTATGATGTCGCTGGAGGGATCAAGGACGATAAGGGATACAAGGCAGCTCAGATCGGCGGCCCTATGGGCGGTTGTCTGCCGGCAAAATTCCTTGATCTGCCAGTCGATTATGAATCCTTGGTCTCGGCAGGTGCCATGATGGGTTCCGGCGGTTTAATTGTGCTGGATGATGAGACCTGCATGGTGGATATGGCTCGCTATTTCATGGATTTTACCCAAGATGAAAGCTGTGGAAAATGCACTCCCTGCCGGGTCGGTACCCGTCGAATTCTTGAAATCCTGGAGAACATCTGCGCCGGAAAAGGTAAAGACGGCGACATCGAAGCTCTGGAATATCTCTGTAAAGAGATCAACGCAGCCTCTCTATGCGGTCTCGGTCAGGGTGCTCCCAATCCGGTTATCAGCATACTGAAACATTTCCGGAGCGAATTTGAAGCTCATATTTATGAGAAACGCTGCCCGGCAAAAGTATGTAAAGCCTTGATCACTTATTCCATTAAGGATGGAGTGTGCACCGGTTGTACAGTATGTGCCCGCAACTGTCCGGTGAGTGCCATTTCGGGTGAAAGACGCCAGACGCATGTCATCGATCCGGATATCTGTATCCGCTGCGGCATCTGCGCACAGGTATGCAATTTCAATGCAGTGGAGGTGAAATAGCAATCATCCGTAATTAAATAATTGCTGGGATCTTCGTATTACATAACGCTTTCTATGCTGTTCGCATCGTTCCTACATAATGGAGGAAGTATGGTTCAAAATACCAAACAAAGTGATGTGACAAATCCAGTCATAGTAGCAGTAAAGGCATCCGTGGATGCCTTCGGCGCCAAGCGCGAAGAAATGATACCGATCCTGAACGAAATAAATCGAAGGCTCGGGTATATTCCTCCAGAGGCGTTGGACGAAGTGAGCAAGCTCTTGAAAGCTCCAAAAAGCCAGCTATATTCGGTAGCCAGTTTTTATCGGATGCTTTCGACTAAACCTCACGGCCGGCATGTGATCCAATTTTGCGAAAGCGCACCGTGTCATGTGGTTGGTGGAAAGGAAGTTTGGGAAGAATTGCAATCGCTGGTTCATCTGAAATCCGGCGAAACAAGTCCGGATGGGAAGTGGACACTGTTGACAACTTCCTGCCTGGGTATATGTGGTGTCGGCCCGGTAATGACTGTCGATGACGAAGTCTATGGCAATATCACTCCCGGTGAACTTCAATCCATACTAGCGCGTTACGATTAGGAGCGAAAGATGAAAGCCTACCGATCAATGGTATTGGTTTCCAGCGACCCGCTCTCAATGGAACG
This sequence comes from Leptolinea sp., assembly GCA_012798535.1. GTDB lineage: Bacteria > Chloroflexota > Anaerolineae > Anaerolineales > Anaerolineaceae > Leptolinea. The sequence continues at coordinate 27,671 of JAAZMZ010000023.1, read as the reverse complement.
GGGAGCCCAGCAAATATACGATCGAATTCAAAAAGAATTGGATACTTTCGGTATTACAGACGAGGTTTCTCTTACGATGGTTGGAGACGTTGGCAGGCATGATGCCCTCCCGCTTGTCATTATCTATCCTGAAGCAGCCATCTACGGTCCGGTGAAACCTGAAGATGTTCACCACCTTGTTGAAGAGCACCTTTACAAAGGTCGGCTAGCCAGTGAAATGCTGGCATCCAGCCGCGAACTCACCGGAAGAATTGCCTGGTTGAGTGCCCGCAAAGGCACCCTGCCGGCAGAGAATCGGGTAGTGTTGCAGCGTGCAGGTTTGATCGATCCGACAAATATTGAAGATTACATAATTCACGATGGATATGATGCCCTGGGTAAGATCATAGCGGGTATGAAACCTGCTGAGGTGATCGATGAGATCATGAAATCCGGATTACGCGGCCGAGGTGGAGCCGGTTTCCCAACCGGCCTCAAATGGAAATTCGTTGCTCAGGCCAAAGGTGAAAAGAAGTATGTGGTCTGCAACGCGGATGAAAGCGAACCCGGAACCTTCAAAGACCGGTTGATTCTTGAAGGCGATCCATTCTCAATTTTGGAAGCTATGACAATTGCCGGGTATGCGGTTGGAGCCTCGGAAGGGTATATCTACATCCGCGGCGAGTATGCCCTGGCTCGGCAGCGATTGGAAACCGCCATTATCGCCGCCAAAGAAATGGGCTTTCTTGGGAAAAACATTTTCAACTCGAATTTCTCATTCGAAATCCATCTCCATTCGGGCGCCGGAGCTTACATCTGCGGCGAGGAAACCGCCCTGTTGGAATCCATCGAAGGTAATCGTGGTGAACCGCGGGCACGTCCACCTTACCCGACTACCAACGGTCTTTGGGATAAACCCACGTTGATCAACAACGTCGAAACACTTGCAAATATCCCTCCAATAATCCGCGAAGGTTCAGCCTGGTTCAAATCCATCGGTACTCCCAGCAGTCCGGGTACCAAAGTCTATACCATTCTGGGTAATGTGAATGTTACCGGTTTGATCGAAGTCCCAATGGGAATTACCCTGCGGGAAGTCATCGCGATCTACGGCAAAGGGATGAAGAATGGCTCCAGTCTTAAACTGGCCCAGACCGGCGGATCCAGCGGATCCATCATTCCTGCCAGCCTGCAGGATACTCCGATGGATTTTGATTCCTTTGCCAAAGCCGGTGTCGCTCTTGGTTCGGGAGCACTTTTAATCTGCAACGAAGACACTTGTGTCGTAGATCTGGCAAAAGTATTGATGAATTTTTTCCGTGTAGAGAGTTGTGGAAAGTGCTCACCCTGCCGAATTGGCAATCAAAGGGCGTATGAGATCCTTGATCAAATCTCTGAGGGTGTAGGCACCCTTCATGATCTGGATGATCTTGAGTTGATCAGTGATAATCTGTTCCAGCTTTCCAATTGTGGATTAGGACAGACATCCGGCACTCCGATCAAAGATGTATTAAAGTATTTTAGAGCTGAAGTAGAGGCTCATATCCGCCTCAAAGTGTGTCCATCTGGAATCTGTTCCATGAGTGGACATAAGGTTCACGTATAATCTCGAAAAAGAGAGGTTTTCTTATGGTCAACTTAACCATTGACGGCAAGAACATTGAAGTAAAAGAAGGGACAACGGTACTTCGAGCTGCCCAGGCTGCCGGGATTGAAATCCCGACGCTGTGTGATCACTCGGAATTAACCCCTTATGGCGGCTGCCGTTTATGTCTGGTGGAAGTCGAAGGTGCACGGACTCTGCAGCCTTCGTGCACGCTGCCGGTCAGTGAGAAAATGGTCGTCAAGACCACCACTGATCGTGTCAAAGAAGCCCGTAAATTTGTTTTGACACTTCTGTTCAGCGAGCGTAATCATTTCTGCCCATTCTGCCAGGAATCTGGTGGAGATTGCGAATTGCAGAATGCCGCCTATGCCGAAGGCATGACCAACTGGCCGCTTTCACCGAATTTCTCTGCTTTTGGTGTGGATGCTTCCAGTCCTTATTTCGTACTTGATAATAACCGTTGCATTCTTTGCCGCCGCTGTGTACGCGCCTGTGGTGATCTGGTAGGCAATTTCACTCTGGGATTTGAGGAACGCGGTGCTAAGAGTTACTTGGTGGCCGATTATGGAATCCCCCTCGGAGAATCCTCCTGTGTGTCATGCGGAACCTGTGTGCAGATCTGCCCGACCGGTGCTTTGATAGACCGTCAATCAGCCTACCGCGGAAAGGACTCCCAGGTTACCAAAGTTGCATCGATTTGTACAGGTTGTTCGGTAGGCTGCGCCATTGATGTGAATGTCAAGGATAATCAGCTTGTGCGCATTGAAGGCCGCTGGAGTGAAGGCGTTAGCAGCGGTATTCTCTGCAAGACCGGTCGTTTTCTTCCACTGGAAGAAAAACGTGAACGTATTTTAACCCCTATGGTTCGAAAAAATGGTTCTTTGAAGGCAGCCACGCTGGACGAAGCTATCACTGCCCTTAGTGTTGCACTGAAACCACTGGCCGGAAAGAATGGTAACGGCGTTGCGGCTCTTGCCTCAACCCGGTTGTCAATTGAGTCACTTTCTCTCTTCAAACAGATCTTTTCTGACGGAATGAAGTGCTCGATGGTCACCACGAGTGAAGAGGGTTGGCCGACAACAGCGGCCGCCTCCCTGGCCGATGACTTGAGGAAACCGTTTGAAGCCAAGATGGAAGTTCTTGACCTTGCAGATTGTGTAGTCGTCCTGGATGCAGATCTGGCGAATAATCATCAGGTTCTTGGATTTATGGTCAAGAGACTGCTCCCCGGTGGGACAAAACTGATCGTCATTGACCCGGAAGAGAACGGATTTGATCCATTCGCAGAAGTTAAGATCAAAGCCGCCAAAGGTACCCGCCTTGATACACTCAAAGCGTTGAAGGCAGCAATCAAGAAAGAGAAATCAACCGATCTGGCTGCCGCATGCGGTTTGAAGGAAGCCGATCTTCAATCTGCAGCAGATATACTGACATCTGCCGAACATCCGGTCTTTATTTACGGACGCGCGCTCTCTGCCAAAGATGGCAAAGCGGCTGTAGCGGCTCTGCTTGATCTGGCATCCTCTGTGAAGAACGGATCAGTGATCAGTACCCGCGGAAAAGCCAACAGCCTGGCTGCATCTCAGTTGAAGCTTGACCAGCCTTTCGAAGCCGGGAAACATCAGGCATTCTTTATCGCTCTCGGTGATGAGGAACCCTCAGAACGTTTGTTGAAGAATCTGGATGGCGTTCCCTTCCTCGGTGTGGCTGCCGCCTATCATTCCAAATTGACCGCAAAAGCGGATGTTGTCATTCCGGTTGAGATGTGGGCGGAAGTTTCAGGGCACTATCTGAATCTGGATGGTCGAATCCAGGAATCGGTTAGCGCTTTGAAAGCTCCCGCGGGAGTTCTCAGTAGCGTAGAAGCTTTTAAAAAGATTGCCGCCGGCCTGGGAATCAAAACAACAGATGCCTGGAAAGAGACGGTAAAATCACGTGTATCCCCCACCAATATCGTGGAAGCCTGATATTCTGGGATAAATTAAGGAGTAATCATGGCAAAACCAAAAATTGCATCAGACTGGCTGGCTGGTTGCGCCGGTTGTCATATGTCTTTACTGGATATCGATGAAAAGATCGTAAAAGTCGCCGAATTGACTGATTTGCGCGCCACACCCATTACCGATTTAAAAGAGCCCGATGAAAGTGGTGTCGATGTGGGCATTCTTGAAGGTGGTGTCAACAATTCATTCAATGAAGAAGTCGCTCACCGCATGCGCAGCCGCTGCGGTCTGCTAGTTGCGCTGGGTGATTGTGCCGTTTTTGGCGGTGTTCCAGCCATGCGGAATTTCTTCACTCTGGAAGAAACCCTGCGCCGCGCCTATGTGGAAACCGAATCGACGGATTCCAGCGGTGCCATCCCTTCTGATCCAGAACTCTGCAAACCGACGAAAGTACGCGCCTTGCAGGATGTGGTACCCGTGGATATCTTTGTTCCCGGGTGCCCTCCCAGTCCTGAAGTCATCTTCCATGTTCTGAGCGAACTGGCTCAGGGACGCCGCCCGGAAATCAAGGGCGACTTGCTGGACTGGCATTAAAGGTTAAGAGAGGAGATCAGAATATGCCTGCTCAAAAAATCACCATTGAACCGGTAACCCGAATCGAAGGGCACGCCAAAGTGACTATTCATCTCGATGATAAAGGAGATGTTTCTCGGGCTTACTTGCATGTCAATGAATTTCGCGGTTTCGAAAAATTCTGTGAAGGCCGCATGGTCTTTGAAATGCCCTACATCACCCCCCGTATCTGCGGTATCTGTCCGGTCAGTCATCATCTGGCTTCGGCAAAAGCGGGTGATGCTGTAATGGGAACTCCGCCTCCGCGTCCGGCCAATCTTTTACGTGAACTGATGCATATGGGGCAGATCGTGCAGAGCCACGGAATGCACTTCTTTGAACTGGCCGGTCCAGATTTACTCCTTGGCTTTGATGCGGATCCCGCCGTGCGTAATGTAGTAGGTGTGATTGGTGCCAACCCGGAACTGGCATTGAAAGCCGTAAACCTGCGGAAATGGGGACAGGAGATCATCGCCATTCTGGGCGGCCGCCGGATTCATCCCCTATTTGCGGTTCCCGGAGGCGTGAATAAATCATTGCTGCCGGCAGAACGCGATGCCATTCTCAAAGATATTGACGCTCAGATCGCCACAACGAAAATCGGGCTGCAGATTATTAAAGATTGGGCTGCTGCCAATAAAGAAGACATCGATAAATTTGGTGTGTTCCCCACCGGTTATTTTGGTCTGGTAACACCGCGCAATGGTCTGGAATTATTCGATGGCAAGATACGACTGATCGATCGCAATGGTAAACAACTGGAATTATTCGAAGGCAAGAATTATCTAGATTACATCGCCGAACATGTCGAAAACTGGTCTTACCTCAAGTTCCCGTATTATAAGAAATTGGGTTATCCAGAAGGTGTGTACCGTGTTGGTCCCCTTGGCCGCCTGAACGCCTCCGATCTTATCGAAACACCGATGGCCAATGAAGAGTTTAAAATTTTCAAGCAACTTAATGACGGTAAACCGGTGGAGAACACCCTGCACTATCATTATGCCCGTCTGATCGAGACTCTGTTTGCCATTGAAAGAGTTAAGATTCTGCTGGATAATCCGGATATTCTGAGCACTGACATTTTGAATACCCGTAAGGATTTCCAGGGTGTTGGTGTTGGCGTAATTGAAGCTCCGCGCGGCACATTAATCCACCATTACTGGGCAAACGAGAACGGCCAGTTGGAAAAAGTCAATCTGATCGTTTCCACAGGTCACAACAACTGGGCAATGAGTAATGCCGTAGACAGCGTAGCCAAGACATATATCTCCGGCCAAAAAGTCCGCGAAGGGTTGCTCAATCGTGTTGAAGCAGCCGTGCGTGCTCATGATCCCTGTCTATCCTGTTCCACGCATGCCGTAGGACAGATGCCCATGATCATTGATATTGTCGATCCGCAGGGTTCCACTGTCCAGACTTTGCGCCGAGATTAATCAATTTTCCAGAAATAAGGGGCGGTGACTGATGCTAAGGCATCGCCCTTTTCCTTCTTACCTATGAAAATCCCATCCACAATATTCATCGGCTATGGGAATCCAGACCGCCAGGATGACGGTTTAGCCTGGCACATTCTTGCCGGTATCGCCCAGAAACTGGGGCGCACTGTTCCCGCCACCTGGGAAGAACCGTTTCTAAATTCAGGGGATTTCCCTCATCTGGTGTTTCAACTTCAATTGACCCCTGAAATATCAGAAACTCTCTCTCAATATGAAAATATCTGTTTCGTCGACGCGCATACCGGAGATATACCCAACGATATTCAGTTTGGAGAGGTTGCCGGGGGATTTCAAACATCGCCATTCACCCACCACATGACGGCTGAAGCCTGCCTCGCGCTGACCAATTCTCTTTACAAGGCGAGACCGCGCGCCTTTTTGCTTTCTGTTCGCGGGTATTCATTTGGCTTCTCTCAGGAGTTATCACCTCAATCTGCTTTTCTTACGGCAATTGCCACTAATAGAGCTGTCGATTGGATAAAAGAATTAGCCTCATAACTAGGTTAATAATCACAATAAAAGACTATTAGACAGATAATATAATTACTCAAAATATTGGCCAGTACAATTTGGAGGGAATTATGTATACACGGCAAAAAATAATTTTCATATTTATTTATCCTGTTATTTTTGTTCTTTTATCTGCTTGTACTGCCGTAGGATCATCTGAAATAGAAAATACGCCTCGTCCACTTGCATCAGAAGAGGAGGTCAAACCTACCGAAACCTTGACATCTACTGCTACAGCCACTTTGACATTGATCCCATCATTAACCGCAACTATTACACCTACTCCTACTGAAACATTTACTCCAACTCCAAGTCTTGGCATCGGTTCCACACTGGTACGAGATGCCGATCAAATGACAATGATGTATGTTCCAGAAGGTGAATTTCTGATGGGTTTGACCGATGAGAATATAGATTTTATTTTGAAATCTGACCTCTGTAAAAATGACCCATGTAAAAAATCAAAATTAAATGAAGAAAAGCCACAGCATAAAGTGTATCTTGATGCTTTCTGGATAGACCAAACCGAAGTGACAAATGCCATGTTTGCAAAATGTGTGGCCGCAAAAGCCTGTAAAGCACCGGGAAAGTTCGTGGATCCAGATCATCCACAATGGTACGGGAATAAGAAATTTAATAATTATCCAGTTGTTTTACTAACCTGGCAACAGGCAAGTGATTATTGTAAGTGGGCAGGCGGATCGCTTCCAACGGAAGCCCAATGGGAAAAGGCAGCCCGGGGAACAGATGGAAGGCTATTTCCCTGGGGCAACGATATGAACCCATTAAAGGCAAACACCTGTGACAAACATTGTATAAATGGAGCCAGCACAGATCATTCAATCGATGATGGTTATCCGGAAACCTCACCTGTTGGTTCCTTCCCTCAGGGTATCAGTCCATATGGTGTGTTGGATATGGCTGGTAACGTATATGAATATATCCTTGATTGGAAATTGGATACCTATTATTCCGAATCACCATACGAGAATCCTACTGGCCCACAAACACCGGTCCCACCGAATTCGAGCCTACCTTATCCGTGCCATGTACTTCGTGGAGGTGCATGGGATGAAGCATTTGGCGCCCCTCAGCTGGTCACATCCAGAAATTGTGGTGGCACAGGCACCTTCCATTGCCTTGGTTTCCGCTGTGTTGTTAATAAGAAATCGTAAACAAATTAAGTAGAGAAAAACATAATGCTTTTATACATTATTGATCTTTTTGGTATCTTTAACAAGACGAATGAAGATATAATAATCGCGTGCATGAATTAGCCGTAACCGAATCGATCTTGCAGATTTCCGAGAAATACGCGCATGAATCAAGCGCCCAAAAAGTTACCGGTATCAATCTGGTAATTGGAAAGCTGTCCAGTATTGTGGATGATTCTGTTCAGTTCTACTGGGATATCATCAGTAAAGATAGTGTTTGCATGGGTGCTATATTGCATTTTGAACGTCGTCAGGCTGTTCTCAAGTGCAATCAGTGTTCGAAGGAGTATCAGATCGATTCCTCTCTTCAGCCCTGTCCGCAATGTGGCAGTCCAGATATTACCATTCTGGCAGGTGAAGAATTTTATATTGACAGCATTGAAATAGAAAAGTGAGCTTGAATGAATTCCATCCGTGTTCCTGTCGTTGAAAAGATACTGAGTGCCAATGACCAACTGGCATTTCAGAATCGGCAGTTTTTGAAAAGCAAAGGTGTCTTTTCGATCAATATGATGGCTTCTCCGGGTGCTGGAAAAACCAGCTTTATTCTTCAGACGATCGATGGTTTGAAGAACCGGTTAAAGATCGGTGTCATTGAAGGAGATACGGCAGCGGTCACCATTGATGCCGATAAGGTCTCTGATGCCGGTGTACCTGCTGTTCAAATTAATACCGGTGGCGACTGCCATCTTGATGCGGTAATGGTGGCCGGTGGTTTACAGCAGCTCCCTTTGGAAACCATCGATTTGATGATTATTGAAAATGTGGGTAACCTGGTGTGTCCGGCTGCGTTTGATCTGGGTACAGATATAAATATCCTGATCGCTTCCGTACCTGAAGGGGACGATAAACCGTATAAATATCCTGCGATCTACCGCGGAATTGATGTATTAATCTTGAATAAAATGGATCTTCTTCCCTACATTAAATTCCGCCCGGATTATTTCAAACAGGGTGTGGAGATGCTAAATCCGGGATTGACCACTTTTCCCGTTTCCTGTGTGACCGGCGAAGGGATAACAGATTGGTTGAACTGGCTGGAAAACAGGGTGAAAAAGAGTCATAGATAGTATGCCAGACAAGCGCATTTCCGCTCTGGGTATTCATGTTCGCGGAATTGTCCAGGGAGTTGGATTCAGGCCATTTGTCTATCAACTGGCCGTCAAGAACAATCTCACAGGTTGGGTGTGCAACACATCCGATGGTGTTGATATTGAGATCAACGGAGATTCCACCTCACTCGAATTGTTTCTAAATGACTTAACATCTTCTCCTCCACCTCTGGCGCGTATCGATGAGATTAAATCCCATAGTACTCATCCTAATGCCTATACGCAGTTTACAATTCTCGAAAGCCGCTCTGATCCTTCCAATTTTATTCCCATCTCCCCGGATATCTCCATCTGTCCTGATTGCCTGCGTGAGCTTTTCGATCCGGCAAACCATCGTTATCGGTATCCATTCATCAATTGCACGAACTGTGGACCGCGTTTCACTATCATCAAAAATATTCCCTATGACCGCCCTTTTACAACCATGGCGGAATTCCCGATGTGCCCGGATTGCCGGGCTGAATATGATAACCCGCTCGACCGCCGTTTTCACGCTCAACCTGTCGCCTGCAAAACCTGCGGGCCTTCCCTGTCTTTCCTTGAAAATAAAAAAATCACCTCGTCCCATGAGGAAGCTCTGGCCGCCGCGCGTTCCACTCTTCGTGTTGGGAAGGTGCTGGCGGTGAAAGGTCTGGGCGGTTATCATCTTGCCTGTGACGCATCCAATACAGACGCCGTCAGAGAACTGCGCCGACGAAAGCGCCGTGTGGAAAAACCTTTCGCTTTGATGGCCTTTGATCTTGATGTCATCCGCCGCTATTGCCACATCTCCGACCAGGAACAGGAATTGCTGAAAAGCCGGCAAAGGCCGATTGTCTTATTACAACGACTTCCGGATTGTCCCTTGCCGGAAGATCTGGCTCCCGGTCAAAAAACCCTCGGCTTTATGCTTCCCTATACACCATTGCACTACCTTTTGCTGGAACCGGAAGCCGGCTTTCCCGATGCGCTGGTAATGACCAGCGGGAACCTGAGCGAAGAACCCATCGCCTATCAAGATACGGATGCCATGGAACGGTTGTCACCACTGGCGGATGCTTTTCTGACACACAACCGTGATATTCACATCCGTGTGGATGATTCCGTTGCCCGTGTTGTTCACAAATCGCCTGTGCTCATCCGGCGTTCCCGCGGGTACGCTCCTGATCCCCTTCCCCTGCCTTTTTCATTTCCCCAGATCTTCGCTGCTGGCGCGGAGCTGAAAAATCATTTCACTCTGACACGCGATTCTTACGCCTTTCACAGTCATTTCATTGGCGACCTTGAGAATTACGAAACGCTTAAGTCATATGAACAGGCAGTCGATCATTTTGAGAATCTTTTCCGTATCCAGCCTGAAATGCTGGCCTGCGACCTGCATCCAGATTATCTCTCTACGCGTTATACTCTTTCCAGAAGCCGGGAGCAGAATATTCCGGTGGTTCAAGTGCAGCACCACCACGCGCATCTGGCTGCCTGTTTGCTCGATAATAGCCGGGCAACAGATGAACCGGTCATCGGCCTGATATTCGACGGCACCGGCTATGGTACAGATGGAACGATCTGGGGTGGCGAAGTACTGGCGGGAGGCTATACTGGATACCAGCGACGCTTTCATCTGGCAGAGTTTCGATTGCCAGGTGGGGATAAAGCTGTGCGTACTCCCGCTCGCATAGCACTGGCTATCCTTCAATCCCATGGATTCGACTGGCAAAAAGATCTTTCTCCAGTTCGCTACTTCTCAGAAAATGAGCTTGAGGTGATTCGATCACAAATCCTTTCCCGGATCAATACGCCATTAACCACATCCATGGGCCGCCTATTTGACGCTGTATCCTCTTTGATAGGAATCCGCCAGCAGATCACCTACGAAGGACAGGCTGCCATCGAATTAGAAGCTCTGGTTGATCCATCAGAAAAAGAAAGCTATACCTTTGATCTTGATGGTACGATCATCAACCATCAAAAGGTCTTCGCCCAGATACTCTCGGATCTTGAAGGAAATCTATCCACTTCCAGAATCTCTGCTCGTTTTCACAATGCTGTCGCTCATTTATGCCTGGATGTCTGTTTATCTATTAAGGAAGAAACCGGCATCAAGACAGCCGCGTTGAGTGGCGGTGTCTGGCAAAATACCTGTTTATACAATAAGACAGCAGAATTGCTGCGGCAGCATGATATCGCAGTTCTAACCCATCATAAAGTCCCTGCCAATGATGCCTGCATTTCACTTGGACAGGCTGTCATTGCCGCAAGGTTCGTCTCTAAGGAGGTCTAAATGTGTCTGGCTGTTCCCGGTAGGATAGTAGAAATTTATAATTTGGCCGGTACTCGAATGTGCAAGATCGATTTTGGCGGTGTAATTCGGGAAGCCTGTCTCCAGGCTCTTCCTGAAGCCAAAGTTGGTGATTTCACCATCGTGCATGCTGGTTTTGCGTTGAATATTCTCAGTGAAACTGAAGCCCGTGAAACTCTGGATGCCCTGCGAGAACTGGGAGAGATCGAGAGTGAATTGAACAGTGGAGTGGAAGAGTGAGTTCTGACACTTTTTCGGTGTTGAATCAGTTCCGTAATGCCGATCTGGTCAAAGCGGGTATCGCGGAAATTCATCGGATAACCACCCACCACTGGGCTATCATGGAGATATGCGGCGGGCAGACTCACGCAATTTTACGCTCCGGATTGGACGAACTGCTCCCCGAAAAGATTGAACTCGTACATGGCCCTGGCTGTCCAGTCTGTGTTACCCCGCTGGAAATGATCGATAAAGCTCTGGCCATCGCCACACAGCCCGGGGTGATTTTCACCACCTTTGGTGATATGATGCGTGTTCCGGGTTCTGACAGGGATCTATTCAGTATCAAAGCCGCAGGCGGCCAGGTTCGAATTGTTTATTCTCCGCTGGATGCCGTGCGTATCGCGGCAGAAAATCCTGAGAAACAGGTGGTTTTCTTTGCCATTGGTTTTGAGACGACGGCTCCGGTCAACGCCATGAGTGTCTTGCAGGCCCGGTCAATGGGCTTAAAAAATTTCTCCCTTCTGGTTTCTCAGGTCTGCGTTCCACCAGCCATGCAGGCCATTTTGAGCGCCCCACAGAACCGGGTGCAGGGATTTCTTGCCGCAGGGCATGTCTGTGCGGTTATGGGTTACTGGGAATACCCAGAAATCGCGGATAAATACTGCATACCTGTTGTGGTGACCGGCTTCGAACCTCTGGATCTGGTGGAAGGAATCCTGATGACGGTCAGGCAACTGGAAGAAGGCCGCCATGAGGTAGAAAATGCCTATAGACGTGTGGTTTCTGAAATTGGAAATCTGCCCGCCCAAAAGATGATCAAGACGGTTTTCGAACCCTGCGACCGCGGCTGGCGAGGGATTGGCGAAATCCCGATGAGCGGTCTGGGTCTTCGCAAAGAGTTCGAAGCTTTCAATGCCGAGAAACGCTTTATGATCGATTCTATTCAGACAAAGGAATCCGAGATTTGCATCGCGGGTCAAATCCTTCAGGGTATAAAGAAACCAGTAGATTGCCCGGCATTTGGCACGCTGTGTAATCCAGATCACCCCCTTGGCGCAACCATGGTTTCCTCAGAAGGTACCTGCGCGGCCTACCTGCGGTATGGCCGCACCCGCACTGGTGTTATGGAGCAGAAATGAAGAATACATTGCCATCTTTTGAAGGACCTGTCTGCCCGGTGCCTATCAATACTCGCAATCAGATTGTCATGGGTCACGGCAGCGGTGGCCGAATGACATCCGATTTGATCCATTCCATATTCCAACCCGCTTTTTCCAACGAGGCTCTGAATGAAGGGAATGATTTTGCCTCGCTCCAGATGACGGGTTTCGAGGGAAGATCCGGTCGATTGATTGTCTCGGTGGATTCGCATATTGTTAAACCGATTTTCTTCCCGGGAGGAGATATCGGCCGGTTGTCAATTTGTGGAACAGTCAACGATGTGGCCGCATCCGGTGCCAGACCTTTATATATCACAGCCGGCTTCATTCTGGAAGAAGGCCTGGAAATCGGCACATTGCAACGTGTGGTTGAATCGATGAAGAACGCGGCGGAAGAAGCCGGTGTCTCAATCGTTGCCGGTGACACAAAGGTGGTGGAAAAAGGAAGCGCGGATCAGGTTTTTATCACTACCACAGGGGTTGGCTGGGTGGAAAATACGGTGCAGATTGGCGGGCAATATGCCAGACCGGGTGACATTGTTTTGACCTCGGGAACACTCGGTGATCATGGAATTGCCGTTCTTTCCGCTCGAGGTGAACTGGGTTTCGCTGCTGATATTGCATCAGATACGGCTCCCCTGAACCATCTTGTTGAAACCATCTTAAAATCCGCTCCACATACACATGTCCTGCGTGATCCAACCCGTGGAGGACTGGCGACGACCCTGAATGAGATTGCCGGTCAGAGCGGTGTGGGTATCACCCTCGAGGAGGATTCAATCCCTGTAAATCCGGTAACGCGTTCCGCCTGTGAGATGCTGGGATTCGATCCGCTTTATATGGCTAATGAAGGGAAACTGATCATCATCTTGCCACATGAGGAAGCCGAATCCGCCCTGACTGCCATGCGTTCATCGCGATACGGCGAACAGGCGGCCGTCATCGGTCAGGTAGAAGCGGATCACCCTGGGCAGGTTCTTCTGCGTACACCGTTCGGTGGTACCCGCCTGTTGGATATGCTGGCAGGTGAAATGCTTCCCCGGATTTGCTGAACTGTGCTTGAAGTTTAATTATTCGTCATTTATACTTGGTGCGTTCTACACCACCTATCCCACTTCTGAGAGGGTTCCATGAAAATTGATTATCAGGAAACTACCAGCGATCTGTTGAAGCGGATCGATATCCACAATAAATTCGGCGGTCGAGACATAGATACCTGGATGCTGGACATCATCAAATTGAAAAAGGGTGACGTTATTCTGGACGTAGGCTGCGGCGCCGGTAAACAGTGTTTTTCCTATTATAGGCACCTTGATGGCCAGGCAAAAATCACCGGCGGTGATGTATCGGAAGAATTATTGAATCAGGCACGTCTTGAAAACAAGAAGATCAAAGATGCCATCACCTTCATCCCCCTTAATTTCAATCAGCCTTTCAATCTTCCAGATAATACCTTCGATTTCGAATCGTGCTGCTTTGCCATCTATTACGCAGAAGATATTCCCTTCACCATCCGCGAAATGCATCGGGTATTGAAACCCGGCGGACGCCTGTTCTCCAGCGGACCTATGCCATCCAACAAACAACTCTTCTATGATGTCATCCGTGAAGCCACCGGGAAGACCATCCCCCCAATGCCCGGCAGTTCACGGTACAGCAGCCAGATTCTTGACAGCATGCGCAACACCTTCTCGCAGGTAGATGTTCACATTTTTGAGAATCCCCTGACCTTTGACACCGCCGAACCTTTCATTGAATATACCCGCGCGTCGCTTTCCGAAGATCGCAAACTGTGGACGAGCTTTTTCAAAGACAAATCAGAATTTGAAGATATCATGCTGAAAATCCAGGCGGTTGCCGAGACACGCATAAAGGCGGAAGGCAAACTGGTCATGACCAAGGTCGTGGGCGGGTTTCTGGCGACAAAATAAAACATGAATACATCTCTGACATTCTCAGGCAAACGGATTTGTTTTCTCGGCGCACATCCGGATGATATCGAAATAGGATGCGGCGCTTTGATTGCACAGATAGTGAATCGGGCGGACATTCGCTGTGTGACCCTTTCAGACAATCAAAAAAATCCTGAATTGCAGAATCTAGTGGAAGAGCATTACGCCAGTATGGCAGTTCTGGGTGTGCCGAAAGATAAAGTGGTACTGGGTCAATTCGAAACCCGTCGCTTTCCCCATGCCCGCCAGGAAATTCTGGAGTATATGATCCAGCTCAACCGCTCTTTTCAACCTGATATCGTCTTCGTACACACCCGGGCAGATATTCACCAGGATCATGGCACCGTCACCGAAGAAGCTCTGCGGGCTTTTCGAGGGACGACCGTCCTCGGTTTTGATGTCATCCGCTCTAGCTACGGTTTTTTCCCCAATTTCCTTGTGGAAGTATCAGAAGAGGAAGTCATCAAGAAAATTGACTCACTGCTTGAATATAAAACCTACGCGTCGAGGTATTATTTCCACGCGGATGTCACCCGTTCGACATTGATCCGTTACGGCGCAATTGCCGAACGACCGTATGCCGAAGGATTTGATATTCTGCGGGTAATAGGTAAATTTGGCTGTATTTCGGATTAATTCTGTAACCTCCCGTTCGATGCGGGAGGTTACTTTTTAATTCCCAGAAAGATTTTACCTTTTTCAATTTTCACAGGGTAAGAAGGAATGTCCTGAAAAGCCGGCGCACGTGTGGCTTTTCCGCTGTGCAGATCAAACCTCGCTCCATGCCGCGGGCATATTATTTCAGCCCCAAGCACTTCACCGTCACCCAACGGTCCACTGTCGTGGGTGCAGACATCCCCGATGGCATACAGTGTCCCGGCCAGGTTCAGGATGACAATCGGTTCCCCCTCATATTCGATGAATAACCGTTCATTAACCGGCAATTCTTCAGTATTCGCGATTTCTATAAATTCCAGGTTTTCCTGTGCCATATTTCAATCCAAATCTTCGGTTTCTTTGCCCACGCCGTACACACTGGCTTTAATGACTTTCAATGGGAGTAATGCGCATTTCAACCGAACGACTCCCAGTTCAATGCCCAGAAGGTCAAGAATATCCTGCTTATTCAGATTCTTGACATCCTCGATATTCTTCCCGATGATTGATTCAATCAACAAATCCGCGGAAGCCTGCGAAATGGCGCACCCCTGGCCGCTGAAAAGCGCCTCGGTGATCTTTCCACTATCATCCACCCGTAAATCTATGCGGATATGATCCCCGCAAACCGGATTTTCATCTTCGTAGGAATAGTCGTTTGGATTCAACTCACCACGAAAACCGGGGTTCTTGTAATGCTCGATGATAATCTCTCTGTACAGGTCGTCCATTCAACACCAGTTTTAATCAAATGTTGCTTTGACTTTATCCAACCCTTTGAGTAGACTGTCCACATCCTGAATTGAATTATACAGATAAAAACTTGCGCGGGTTGTGGCAGGTAATCCAAACTTGATATGCAGCGGCTGAGCGCAATGATGACCGGCACGCACCGCGATTCCTTCGCTGTCTAAGATCTGGGCAATATCATGCGGATGAATCTCATCCAATACAAAAGCCAGTACGCCACCGCGGTCTTCGCGCGGTCCGATAACTCTGATCCCGCCGCTTTCTTCCAATCGCTGCAGACCATAGCGGGCAATTTCCTGTTCGTGGCGGGCTACCTCTTCCATTCCTATGGCCGAAAGATAATCCACAGCGGCGCCAAAACCAACGGCCTCGGCAATGGCCGGTGTACCGGCTTCAAATTTCGCGGGCACATCATTGGTGGTAAATCCGTCAAAGGTAACTTTGCGGATCATATCACCTCCGCCCAGAAACGGCGGCATTTCATTCAGGATGTCATATTTACCAAACAGTGCACCGATGCCGGTTGGTCCGCACATCTTATGAGCGGAAAAAGCCAGGAAATCAGCATCGATATCTTGAATATCCACGGGCAAATGGGGGACGGATTGGGCTCCGTCTATCACCACCAGAGCGCCTGCCTGATGCGCCAGTGCTGTAATCTTTTTTGCCGGGGTTATCGTTCCCAGCACATTCGACATATGGGTGAAAGAAACCACCCGCGGTTGTTTTTCCAGCATCTTTCGGTAGATCGCAAGGTCTAGTAGTCCATCTTGATTTACCGGAATGTATTCGATCTTTAATTCCTTTTCGGCCGCGATGATCTGCCAGGGAACGATATTGGAATGATGCTCCATTTCTGTCAGCAGGATTAGGTCACCTTTTTTCAAATACCGCCTACCCCAGGCGTAAGCCACCAGATTGAGTGATTCCGTTGCGTTTCGGGTGAAGACGATATTTTTGCGGGAAGGCGCGTTGATGAACTTTGCAATCTTATCGCGCGCAGATTCATACATTTCTGTGGCTTCTTCTGAGATGGTATACACCCCGCGGTGAATGTTCGCGTTATGATGGGTGTAATACTCATCCATGGCATCCAGAACCATCTGTGGTTTCTGCGTGGAAGCCGTTGAATCTAGAAAAACCAGTCTGACTCCGGGATGGACTTCCCGTTTCAGGATAGGAAAATCGTCACGAATCTTCGAAAAATCGGTGCTCATGTATTTACAGAAGATCAGCCCGGCTGGTAACCGACCTGGCCGAATTTTTCTTTACCGGTGCACGCAAATTGGAAGAATTCATGGGGAACCATAAGATATGATCCGGAACCATCCAACCATCTGTTAAATATACATTTCCACGGAATTGCACAGCCACCATTTTTGAATCGACCTGCACGACAATCCCGCGAACCCATCCTCTGACACGGTCTCCACCTTTGTCATGATCAGCTAAAACTTCGACCGTGTCGCCTACATCAAAATTATTCTCCGGTGTCGGATCTTTCATATAAGGTACAGATGCCAAAGTTCACTCCTGCAAATCGAAAAAAATAACCAATCCATCATACCACAGCCGTCTTTAGACTGCCATTTTGTCGTGTATGTACTCTTGAAATCGGTTTCGGACACCTTCGAAAGGAATACGCTGCATGATCGGATCAAAGAAACCTTCTACAATCAATCGTTCCGCTTCTTTTCTCGGAACACCCCGGCTGCGCAGGTAAAATACTTCATCCGGATCGATCTTTCCAACTGTTGCTCCATGGGTGCAGCGGACATCATCGGCCAGTATTTCCAATCCCGGTATGGAATCGGCATGCGCGTTCTTACTCAAGATCAAATTGCGGTTAGCCTGATAGCCGTCGGTTTTCTGAGCTTCCGGCGCCACGTAGATCATTCCCTGCCACACCGAGCGGCTGTGATCCAGCAGCGCTCCTTTGAATAACAAATCACTGGTCGTGTGCGGTGCCAGGTGATTCTGCTGTGTGTCGTGATCTAGATGCTGGATGCCGTTGGTGAAATAGAATCCGGACATTTTTCCGGTAGCTCCTTCACCCGCCAGATCGAGATCGGTGAAATTCTTGGTTAAACGGCTGCCGATGGCACCGAAAATCCACTCCACTTTTCCATTTCGCTCCACCCGAACGCGTTCATTGGTGAAATTCCACACATTCTTTCCCAAAGATTGGAGTTCGACAAATTTCATTTCTGCGTTTTCACCCACATGAATCTCCACTACACCGGCGTGCATGGCCGGGTCTGCATTCTCTTCCGGTGAGGCAGTCTCATGGATGTAGGTTAGAGCAGCATTTTTTTCAAGAACCACTACCAGATGCGAAAGATAGGCTATCTTCCCGGTCGATCCCCAAAGCAGGCTGTGCAGCGGTTGTTCCACCTTCACATTTTCCGGAACATAGAGCAGGATGCCGTCACGGGCAAGTGCTTCCACCATGGCCGGGAATATTCCTTCCTCAGGTTTCACAATCTTTCCAAGGTACTGTGCCAGTAACGCAGGATTCTCTTTCTTCAGGTGTTCGAAGGTATCAAAAACAACTCCGATTTTTTTTAATTCCGGTGATACACGAATAGACGAATCAACACCATTTAGAATAATTTGCCCGGCATGTTCTTTACCTGTTAGTGGTGCCAACATCTCAGCCGGCACAGTCGCTATTCCTTTATGCTGACCGGCAACCGAGAATCGGAACTGCCCGGGATCAAATTTTGCCAGGTCAGTCCTACGCCAGGCTTCTTCACCGGTCGTGGGAAGCCGGTGTTTCAAGTAGGCTTCCCAGGCCTGTTTCTTTATATCGGCCAGTTCAGCCGGGAACGCTTTTAGTTGCAAATCATCCTCACAAAAAGTAAATCCTGTGGATCGCTCTGCGTCCACTTGCCGTCCGCGCCGGATGATTATCGGGGTATCAGTCATAGAATCCCACCATTAACAATTTTCATTATCCAATCGATCCTTCCATCTGCAATTGGATCAGGCGATTCATTTCGACAGCGTACTCCATGGGTAATTCTTTGACCAGCGGTTCGATAAAACCGGATACGACCATGGTGGCAGCCTGTTCTTCGCTTAAACCACGACTCATCAGGTAAAAAAGCTGTTCTTCACCGATCTTGCTGACCGAGGCTTCATGCCCGATGGTCACATCATCTTCGTCGATCTCGATATTCGGATAGGTATCCGAACGCGATGCAGGATCGAGCAAAAGCGCATCGCATACCACATTTGATTTAACATCTTCCGCGCCTTTGTATACCTTCAGCAGACCGCGGAAGGAAGACCGCCCTCCGCCTTTGCTGATGGATTTAGACGTCATCTTGCTGCTGGTATGCGGCGCGAAATGGATCACCTTGCCGCCGGTGTCCTGCTGTTGTCCTTTGCCGGCGAAAGCCATTGACAATATCTCGCCATGCGCTCCGGCCCCGACAAGATAACAGGATGGGTATTTCATGGTTGCCTTTGACCCCAGGTTGGCATCCACCCACTCCATGGTGCCGCCTTCATGTACGATAGACCGCTGGGTGACCAGGTTGTACACGTTATTCGACCAGTTCTGGATGGTTGTGTATCGCACGCGGGCGTCTTTTTTGACCACAATCTCGATCACTCCGCTGTGCAGAGAATCGGTGGTGTATTGCGGAGCGGTACAGCCTTCCACGTAATGCACCTGCGCGCCTTCATCGGCAATGATGATCGAGCGTTCGAACTGCCCTATGTTGGCGCGATTCAGGCGAAAATACGCCTGCAGCGGCAATTCGACCTTGACTCCCTTCGGTACATAGACAAACGATCCACCCGACCAGACCGCGCTGTTGAGAGCAGCAAATTTATTATCTTCGATGGGTACAACCGTCCCAAAGTATTCCTTGAACAGGTCCGGGTACTGGCGCAGGCCTTCTTCAATGCTCAGGAAGATCACGCCGATCTTTTTAAGATTCTCCTGAATGGAGTGATAAACCATTTCAGATTCATACTGGGCGCCAACTCCGGCCAGGAATTTCCGTTCGGCTTCAGGAATGCCCAGTTTTTCGAATGTGGTTTTGATGGTATCCGGAATGTCATCCCAGCTCTTTCCTTCGGAATCGGTTGGTTTGACATAATAGTAAATATTTTCCAGGTCTAACCCGCGCAAATCCACACCCCAGGTTGGCATGGGTCGTTTTTGATAATGCTCCAGAGCCTTAAGGCGAAAATCCAGCATCCACTGTGGTTCGCCTTTCATGGCAGAGATCTGCTCAACCACCCTGCGATCCAATCCGCGGCGGGTGTCAAAAACAGCTACATCCTCGTTGCTGAAGCCATATCGGTAATCGCTTAATTCATCCAGGAATTGAGCCTGTGGTTCGTTGCTCATTGAGGTTCTCCCATCTGTGCCGGATCAGGCCGCTTCTCTGTTTTCCAGTTTTTCACGCACCCAGGTGTATCCGTGTTCTTCCAGATCCAGTGCCAGGTCAGGACCGCCCGATTCGACAATCCGTCCATCCATCATCACATGAACAACATCAGGACGGATGTAATTAAGAATTCTCTGATAATGCGTAATCACCAGCACTCCCAGTTCAGAGTTCCGAAGAGTATTCACTCCCTCGGAAACAATTCGCAGCGCGTCGATGTCCAGTCCCGAATCGGTTTCATCGAGAATAGCGATCTCCGGCTTCAACATTGCCATCTGCAAAATCTCCACTCGCTTCTTTTCGCCGCCGGAGAAACCTTCATTGAGATATCGGCCGGCAAAAGCGGCATCCACCTTCAACAGTTCCATCTTCTCTTTCATCTGTTTTCGAAATTCGAGAATGGGAATGCCTTTATCTTCTGGATCGGCTGCCTTGCGGTGAGCGTTGACAGCCGTTCGCAGGAAATTGGCTACCGTCACGCCGGGAATGGAAACTGGATATTGAAAGGCTAAGAACAGGCCAAGATGAGAACGTTCCTCAGCCGACAACTTCAGAATATCTTTCCCTTTGAAAAGGACCTCTCCTTCCGTCACATCGTAGGAAGGATGGCCCATCAGTGTGTAAGCTAGTGTTGATTTTCCCGTCCCATTAGGACCCATAATCGCATGGACTTCACCCCGGGGAATTGTTAAATTTACACCTTTAAGAATGAGTTGATTTTCGATTTGTACATGCAGATTTTTAATAATCAGTTCACTCATGAAGGAAATACTCCTAATGTCCTGTGTAGATTGCCTAAAGTCTACCATTTTAGTGGAATTATGTCAATATTTATAATATTATTCATATAAATTTCGTTCAAAAAGAATCCATCCCGCCGCTTCATGGCGGATGGTTTTTATGTATATCTATTGATGATTATTCTTTGTGCAGAATCGGTGTATCGAGTTTGACCGTGATTTTATTGTCTTTCGCGTCTATGGAAATATTGGGAAGATCCAGCCTGGTTAATAGATGTTCGGCGAGAGTAGCCTCTTCAGCTTCTACCGCGAAGATGATTACCTCTTCAGAAAAATCAACCAGGCGAATATGGCGGATATCCGGAACTTTTTCGAGAGCTTTCTGCAAACTTTCGATATCACCCAATTTTGATGCGCCTTGAAACTGTATAGCCGTTTCACCTTCTTGTATTTGTCTATGGTTTCCCGTTTCATATCCAGTCAGTTCCATACCTTCCAGAGGATTTTCTGACTCCGCGGTTTCCCGGCCGCATTCTACCTGCCCTGATCCTTCGGGCTGATAATACACAATTTCCCGGTTGTTATTTATAGCCTCCAGCAATGCAATATCCGCTTTGCTGACCAGATCATCATCAATGATCGAATCATCCGGAAATAAAGCAATGCCAATATGCAGAGCATACTTCGTCTTCTTCTTCACCTGTTCTGCCAGCCGGCGCGAGATGACTTCAGCGCCTTCGCGGCCGGTCTCCGGCAAAATGGCGCCGACCTTATCGATATTGATGAACAGGGTATCCACACTTCTGCAATTGGAAAAAAGGACTTCGCAAATGTCCATTAACAGGTTTTCCCTGCTCTCCAGTCCAATCTTTTCCGCCAGTTCTTCCCATTTGTCGATCTTCATTAACAGTACTGAGATTTTCTTTCCATAGCGCAGGCTGCGTGAGACTTCATTGGCCAGGGTACGTCTGGCATAATGGAAGCGCATTAGTCCGGTTTTTTCATCATTAACACGCATCTCCTCAATCAACAGGCGGTCACGCTCCACCTGCCGATTGGCAGACATGAATTGCCGGCTGGTATTCCAGGCCAGTAATGAGGTTCCGACAGCCGCAGTACTGAAAGTTATAAATGTGACGATGGTTGATGTATGCAATCCATACAGTGTGTACATCATCACTCCGAACACAAGTATCGTGATCAGGCTTATACCCCAGACAAAAACGCCAGCCACAACCGAAAGAGACACCACAGATAAAGTCGCCAGAATCAGGGTTCCTGCCATAGCCGTCGTATCATCCGTGTAAAATAACGCGGTGATGGATAAAGCCAACCAGATGCTCAATAAAGCCGGATAATGCAATAAACCGCGTGAGGACGGATTGTTTTTCATCATCACATCTGCCTTTCACTGTAATGAACGGTCTATCCTGTAAGTATCTCTATTTTATCTTTGATGAAAAACAATCGCAACCAGGAGGATACTTTTTGCGCTGTTAATTATTTGTATATTTATCATGTTTATTGACCAAATTAATTCTTCCATGCTATACTTGCTTATATTTCTTTTTGCTAATACAGGATCAAATCATGAGTACGAGAGAAAAGATACTCCATACCCTGATGGAAAATCCAGGTTCCACCATCAATGAACTGGCGAAAGCCGTTTCTATCAACGCAATCTCAGTGCGTCATCATTTAACCAGTTTGATGGTCGAGGGACTGGTGCAGAGCGAGGAGAAACGCCACGGTGTCGGCCGTCCGCGCCTGGTTTATGCTCTCAGTCAGAAAGGCCTCGAAAAATTCCCCAATCGCTATTTTGAATTGACATCCCGCCTGCTGGATCAAATGAAGGAAAGCCTGCCGCCGGCGGTGATCAACCGCTTTTTCACCGATATGGCAGAAGGTCTGGCCAGGGATTATCGTGAGCAAACCCGGGGATTTTCCATTGAGGAAAAACTGAATTACATAAAAACCTTGTTGCAAAAACAGGGATTTTCGGTTGGCTGGGAAAAGAAGGACGACCAGTATTTCATCTATGAAAACGGCTGCCCGTATTATCATGTTGGTCAGGCGCATCCCGAGGTTTGCTCTGTTGACCAGACTCTGATTTCGAAGGTGATGGATATTCCCGTGGAAAAAATTAGCTGTGTACTATCCGGTGATTCTCAATGCGTCTATTGTATTTCGCATGAAGTGCTCGAAAGGGAATCATCATGACTTCTGTTCCCGGCACAAACCGCCCTGTCTGGCAGGCCGAATCGACCCACCCTGATCTGCTTCCCGCACTCAAGGAGTCACTCTCGCAAGTGATGGATCCGGAGATCCGTTTAAACATTCTACAGCTTGGTCTGGTACGCGACCTGACAATTGATAACGGCATGGCAGTGATTAAAATGATCCTGACCACGCCCTTTTGCCCATACGGTCCTGCGTTGTTGGAAATGACCCGGCAAAAAGCCGAGGAGGCCTTGAAGATGCCGGTCAGAGTTGACTTCGATATGGAAATGTGGGATTTCTCCATGATGGAAGAAGGTCTGGGGGGAGACTGGGGACTTTTCTAACGCCTATCTTTTTTCATGGAACAGATTTCACTACGGTCGAAATCTGTTTCTTGTTAAAATAGGGTCGCTCACTATCTCGCCTCATCATTTATCTGGTAGAGTATGCCTGATAAAAAAAAGCTGCCGTCTGTTCTCCCGCTCGATACCCTGCTGACTGCCCTGATTCTGGGGATTATCTGCGGCTGGCCGGTGAAAGATGCGCTCTTTCATATCCTTACCGGAACACCACTATCCATTCGCAGTCTGCCGGTGCAGATTGTCTATTCCATAGCTGTTTTCGGTTTCCTTATACTTTTCTTTCTGACAGCCGGCAGAAAATTCATCCTCTGGCTCCTTTCCCAGGCATATCTGCCTTTCTTCCTATTGCCCATTATTCCACTGGCAGCCCACGCGTATATTGGTTCCTTCAGCCGGTTCGTAGCGGATGACTTCAGTTCCGCCACTCTGGCTGTCAATAAAGGCATTGCCGGTGCCACCTGGGACTGGTATGTCAACTGGTCAGGCCGGTTCTCCGCCAGTTTCTTCGACAGCCTGTTTGGCTTCCTGGGTCCGGCCAGCTTGTGTGGTGTGGTCGGTGTATCTCTGGTTCTTCTGCTGGCCGGGTCAGCCTGCCTGCTCTGGCAGCTTCTGCCTTCGCGTTCGACCGTCTTCCGGCTCGGATTGTCCATCTTCCTGCCTGCGCTTGTTCTTGTTTCTGCTTTTGGTCTGACTCCCGACCTCCCTCAATCCCTTTACTGGGGACAGGGAATGCGTTCGTTGATATTTCCGCTCATACCGGCAGCTTTTCTGTCTGCCTTTATTTTCCTTATTTTCCGCCGGCTGCGGTTGCTAAATATGACTATTCCTATCCTCATCGTATTCCTGCTCGGCCTCTTTGCGGGCGGCTTCGGTGAGACGTATGTCACCATCCAGACCACGGTTTTTGGACTGGCCTTCTGCCTGGTTCTATTTAACAGGCAGAAAGAATACCGAGCCAGACGGCTTCCGCTTCTTCTAGCCGGTCTGCTGGCTTCTCTCGCGGCCATGGCTTTGATCATCGCCGCGCCGGGCAACCGCATCAGGCAGTCTTATTTCCCAACTCCGCCCGGTCTGTGGGATCTCCTGTCCATTTCCGCCGCTTCACTGGGTAAATTCCTTCACTTCATGGTCAATTCTCCGGACCGGCTGATAATCCAGGGTGTACTTTTGGGTGCGGGACTGCTTACCGGGTACCTATACGCAGGTCGCGAAAATATTCCTTCTACATTTTTCGCTAAAGCGGAAAGTCCGCTGTATCGCGGTTTCTGGCGGGTGATCAGCCTCACCGGTCTGCTAGCCGCCATCCTGTTGTATACCTGTTTCGTTCCCGCCGCTTACGGCATGTCCAACCTGCCCCCTGACCGCACCTGGATCATCCCGGTGCTCATCCTGTGCGTTTTCCTGGTTGTCTGGGGATTTTTGCTTGGGATCCGCCTGCGTTTATATAAAAAGCTCACGCTGCCCTGTCCAAAGGTCATAGCCTGGCTGCTCTTTTTCCTTCTTGCCTTTTATACATTCCGAATTACGGAAGGTATTTTGTCTGTTCGCGCGGATTATCAACGCTTTGCCGACGCTTTCGATCAGGCAGACAGGACGATCCGCGAAGCCCGGGCGGAAGGGATGAGCAGTGTGCAGATCCCCGAAGTGCATAATCATTTCGGTCTGAGTGATTATGGCGCCGGCACAACCTACTGGCTGGATCAGGCAGTTGACTCGTACTATGGTATTCATGTAATCATCAACAAAAGCCTTAAAATATATCCCCGGTAGAGTATGCTCAATCAGTAGAACTTAAGTCATCCCGAAGCTCTGATTTTTTTTGCTATACTTGCCTGTATGATAAAAGCCGTCAGTCTTGAAGCGGGCAGTGCTCCCACGGTGATTGCACCGGAAGACATCCCGGATCATCTCGTCCACCCCGGGGGTACGCTTTGGGTCAGCCTGGAAAAAGCCTCCAGTGAGGAAATCGAGACTGTTCTGGGCGGCATCTTTCATTTTCACCCGTTGACCATTGAAGACTGTCTGAGTACCGGATATCAAACACCCAAGGTGGATGATTTCGACAGCTATATCTTCATCATCGCCAACGCCCTTAAGCCTAATGGAAGTTTCCTGGATCTCGAAACGGTCGAGCTTAATCTCTATCTTGGCAGTAATTATCTGGTCACCTGTTTCACGGATGAACACATGCCCTGTGTCGAAGCGGTCTGGCAGCGTATGACCCGTGATGAACGCATCACCCGGCGTGGCGCGGACTTTCTCTGCCATGCCATTCTGGATACCCTTGTGGATGATTATATGCCTCTCCTCGACCAGATGGATGAAGAGGTGGAATGGCTGGAAGATGTTGTGCTTGAGAAACCCGAAGCCTCCACACTGCAGCGCCTCCTTTCGCTCAAACATTCTGTGATGTCGCTGCGCCGGGTGGTCAGCCCGCAGCGTGAGCTGATCAACCGTCTCAGCCGGGATGAGTTCCCGCAGGTGGATAAGATCACCCGGATCTATTTCCGGGATGTGTACGATCATCTGGTTCGCATTCAGGACCTGAGCGATTCCATCCGTGATATCGTCACCGGTGCCGTGGATATCTATCTCAATTCCACCTCGCTGCGCCTGAATGTGGTGATGAAAGCCCTTACCATCGTCTCGACCATCTTCCTGCCGCTCACCTTCCTGGCAGGAGTGTACGGGATGAACTTTAAGTATTTCCCCGAGCTTGACTGGCAATACAGCTATCCATTGCTCTGGCTTATCTTTCTGTTGATCGTTGGCGGGATGATGTTTTTCTTCAAGAAACGGGGATGGTTCTGATCAGTTTTATGGATAGTCTACACACCCTGTGAGAAATTAATAAACACAAGAGGATATACCATGGTAAAGATTATTACAGACAGTACCTGTGATCTGGAAAAATCCACCCTTCAGGAATTCGATATCGCCGTCATTCCCCTTTCGGTGAACCTGGATGGAAAGGTTTTTCGAGACGGCATCGATCTGCCGCTGGAAGAGATGTACCGCCTGATCGACAAGACCGGCACGCTGCCCAAGACCTCGGCGCCCACGCCCGGTGAATTCGTGGAATTCTTCCGGCAGTTCAAGGAAGACATCGTTTTCATCGGCATCTCCTCAAACTCTTCTGCCACGGTGCAGAATGCCCGCCTGGCGGCCGCGGATTTGCCCGGGCGCAGCATCCAGGTGGTCGATTCGCTCAGCCTCTCCTCCGGGCTGGCGCTGCAGGTCATCGAAGCCGCCCTGCTTGCCCGCCAGGGACTGACGGCCGTTGAGATCGCTTTGAAAATCGAAGAATTCCGCACGCGGGTGCGCACGGTGTTCATCGTGGATACCCTCGAATACCTGTATATGGGCGGCCGCTGTTCGGCATTGCAAAACGTGATGGGCAGTCTGCTGCAGATCAAACCGATGATCTACATGCAGCCCAACGGCGCGCTCGGGGTGAAGAAAAAGGTGCGCGGAAACCGGGAAAAAGGTATGCAGGCTCTGCTGGACGAGGTCCGCGCGGACGCATCGCGCATCGATCCACGCCGTGTGTTCATCTCCTATAACTACTGCGAAGACGATGTGGAATTCCTGTCTCAGGAAATCCGCAAAATCATTCCGGCTCAGGAAATCCACCCGGCCGTCAATGGCACAGTGGTTTCCTCGCATTGCGGCAAGAAAGCCATCAGCATCCACTATGTGCTGAAAGAAAATGCCGGTTGACAGGTTTCTCTTCTGTCGTCTGATCGATCCATTGTCCTGTTGGCCGAACAAAACCGGGTTTTATTTCGGGTTATAATGTAGCTGATTTTAATATGGAGGACATAGTATGAATTCCAGGATAAGACTATTTGGGTTAAACACCCTGCTTGCGATCTCATTGCTGTTGACAGCCTGTAGAACTCCCACCCCGCCCCCCACGCCCACTGTGGACGTAAACGCTCTGTTCACACAGGCCGCGCAGACGGTTGTGGCACAGATGACAGCCAACGCGCCTACCGTGACGCCCACGTTAGTGGCCACCAACACCCCGCTGCCCACCTTCACTCCGCTGGGCGGCGCGCTGCCCACCCTGCCGCCGCTGGCCACGCTGCCCGCTCTGGCCACCGCCACAAAACAGGGCTTTACCGGTCCGGATAAAGCCGTGTATATCACCCAGTCCCCCTCGGATAACGGCACCGTCAAGACCGGCCAGGTTTTCAACATCACTTGGCGGCTGCAGAATACCGGCACCACCACCTGGAACCAGAATTACGCCTACCGCTTCTATTCGGCCATCAACAAGATTCCCACCTCAGCCAACGGTTACAACCTGACCACCACGGTGGCCCCCGGCGCTTACGCCGACCTGACCGTGGTGGCCACCGCCCCCAGTTCGCCGGGCACCTACGACACCCGCTGGGTGCTGACCAATGCCAACGGTGAGAATTTCAGCAGCTTCGACCTGACAATTAATGT